>CADCAG010000006.1 GCA_902799355.1 uncultured Bacteroidales bacterium | reverse complement strand
ACCTCTCAATCCCTTTGTACATCGGCATTCCGAGAGATTTGTGGGGAATCTCCGAAATTATGCATTTTCCTGATTTTTTAGACCAATTAACGCAAAAATAAATTCCGCAACTCACGAAATAGCTGTACCCAGTCATGAGATAGCTGTACCTGTGTGCGAGATAGCTGTAGCCATACGCAGGAACAGCTAAGCCAGAGCTGGCTTAGCTGTTCTCGTGTCTGTATTAGCTGTATTAGCGATTAGTTGTTTTCGTCACCCTCGAAGTGGTAGGGCTCGACGTTCAGGGTAGACCCCATATACTCGCTGTCGGGAACTTCCTCCATCACGGGTGCGGTGAGCTTCTTGTTGTAGTCGCCGCGTATTGCTCCGGTAGACAGCACCAGGTCCTCGTAGCTGAGGGTGGAGATGACGGTCTGGAAGACGCCGATGCTGATGCGGCGGCCCTGTGGATAGAGTCCGTTGAAGACGTGGACGGTCTGGAAGCCAGAGTGCTTGTACACTGCCAGACGGTTGTATTTCAGGAAGGCCTTGAACAGCTCGGGATTGGTCAGCGTGGTATCTGCCACGTTGATGGTACGCGAGATGTTGTTGATGATTTCGTCTATCTCGTCAGCCTTGATGCTGTCGTTCTCCTGCAGACATTCGTGGATGTTGTCAACCGTCTCCTCCAGCATCATCTTCTTGGAGGGTATGGTTATCAATGCGAAGATGTAAAGGAACAAGAGTACGAATAAGAGTATGACTAATCTGCCTAAGCAGCTGCCAAAGAACTCTTGCAACAGGCTTTTCTTCTTGTACGAGTCACTGTGAAATTGGTCCATAATAGTATTATTTATAGGTTTGTTTTATCGGTTATTGATGAGGTTCATAAACTCCTGACGGGTCTTTGCTTGGTTGAAGGCACCGCTGAAGTCGCTAGTGGTGGTGATGCTGTTCTGCTTCTCCACACCACGCATCTGCATGCACATGTGGCGAGCCTCGACGACGACCATCACACCCAGCGGGTGGAGGGTCTGCTCGATGCACTCCTTGATTTGCAGCGTCATGCGCTCCTGTACTTGCAGGCGGTGACTGAAGATGTCGACTACGCGGGCTATCTTGGACAGTCCGGTGATGTAGCCGTTGGGGATATAGGCCACATGCACCTTGCCATAGAAGGGCAGCATGTGGTGTTCGCAGAGGGAGAAGAAGTCGATGTCCTTGACGATGACCATCTGCGAGTAGTCTTCCTTGAAGAGGGCGTCGCGCAACACCTGATGGGCGTCCATCTCGTAGCCGCGTGTCAGCACCTGCATGGCTTTGGCCACGCGCATGGGGGTCTTCTGTAAGCCCTCACGCTCGGGGTCTTCACCCAACAGTGTCAGGATTTCCTTGTAGTGCTCGGCCAGTGTGTCGAGTCCCTCTCTGAATATTTCGTTTTCTGGATACATTAGTATGCTACCGTGATTTTTCCCTTCACGATGGTGGCTTGTTCGAAGCCTAGGGCGCGCAGGCTGACCAGCATCTGGTGAGCTTCCTCATAGGTGCGGTAGTTGCCGACGCGGCATATCCAACGTGGAGAATAGAAATGTACGTACACGGGTACGTTGGGGTAGTGGCTCTTGATGTTGTTGCGCACCTGCTCAGCCTGCTGACGGTCCTTACGTGAGTTGCCACCCGCAAAGGCCTGCACGCGATAGCCCATCACCTTCTGGCCACGCAGTATCTTCTGGGTAGAGGTGGCTGTGGTGTCTGGCGTCTCTGCTACGAGTGGGGTGGTGGTAGACTTACTTGAAGCACTAGAAACACTAGATGCACTAGAATGACTAGATGAACTAGAGGTACTAGTGGTCTTGGTGGTTGTCGTGGTGCTCTTAGGTGTCAGCACGGTGGTGTTGACCAGCATGTCGATAGAGTCACTCTGGTGAATGGTTACCGAACCCTGTCCTGCTACTGGTTTCTGCAGGCGCTGGGTAAAAGTCTGTGCACCGGCACCCATGGGGATGCCGATACACAGTACTAATATCTGGATGAATTGTTTCATTTACTTCTTCCAAGCGTCGATGATACCCTTGAAGTCTGCGCACTTCAGTGAAGCACCGCCGATGAGGCCACCGTCGATGTCAACCTTGGCGAACAACTCAGGAGCGTTAGAAGCCTTGCAAGAACCACCATACAGAATGCTGGTGTCCTCAGCAACAGCCTGACCATACTTCTCAGCAACGATAGAACGGATGTAGGCGTGAATCTCCTCAGCCTGCTCAGCGGTAGCGGTCTTGCCGTACCGATGGCCCAGATGGGCTCGTAGGCGATGATGATCTTGCGGAAGTCCTCCTCAGAGAGGTTGAAGACAGAACCCTCGAGCTCAGCCTTTACGACCTCGTTCTGCTTGTTAGCCTCACGCTCAGCCAGTGACTCACCGATGCAGAAGATCACTTTCAGACCGTTCTTCAGAGCCAGCAGCACCTTCTCCTTCAGGATCTCAGGAGTCTCCTTGTAGTACTCACGACGCTCTGAGTGACCCAGAATAACGTACTGAGCACCAGTGCTCTTTACCATCTCAGCGCTTACCTCACCAGTGAAAGCACCCTTCTCCTTGTCTGCGCAGTTCTCAGCACCCAGACCGATGATGTCCTGGTTCAGCTCCTTGGCAACAGATGCCAGGTGGATGAACGGTGTGCAGATGACAACGTCACAGTTGGGTTTGTCGGCTGCGAGAGCCTCATTCAGTTCCTTGGCCAAAGCCACTCCCTCTTGCAGGTTCAGGTTCATCTTCCAGTTGCCTGCTACGATTTTCTTTCTCATGTTCTGTTTTCTGTTTAAAAAGTTGATATATCTTGTTAGACTGTTCTTTTCTCTTGAGCCACTTGGTCCATGCCCACAGGCGGTCGGCAATGGTGAGCAGCAGCAGCGGCAGAATGTACCACAGGACGATGATCAGTATCTTTTCAGCTATCGTGTCCTTGGGCAGCTTGCCAATCTCCAGCTTGTCCAGACGGTCTGTCAGGTCGTATTCGTCTGGCAGGTTGTTGTGGCTCCACTTGCGGATGATGACACCGTCTTTCAGCAACAGCAGTCCTGGATTGCTGCGGATAACGGTTTTCAGCGTCGTCTCGTCCGTCTGACAGAAGGGATATTCCGCTCCCGTCATGTCACGCCAGCGCTCGATGCCTCTCACCCCGCTGGCTGTCAATGCATAGAATGGATATTCATTGTCTTCTGCATATTCATACATCTGGTTGATGAGGTCCAGCTGGCTGTCGTCGGCCTTCTCCATGTGTGGCGCTACGAGCAGGAAGAGGTAGCCCTTGCTGTTGAGCAGCGAGTCGGTGATGTCCTCGCCGTCTTCTACGCGCTGGATGAAGAATTCCGCGTATGGCGACTCCTTGCCGTCCATCATCTCTTGCCAGCCCGCTCTCAGGTCGGTACCGATGTGGTAGGGTCGGAAGTCCAGATAGGGTAGGTCGTAGAGCGACCATCCTGATACGGCAATGATGAATACCGCCGAATAGTTGGTGGCTATCCACTGGCTCGACGTCGAGATGAAGCGTACGATGTCGTGAGGCCATTTCCAGAGGATGCCTGCCAAGAGCAACAGCACGACGTTCTTGCCGAAGGACTGCCAGTTGGTGAGCACGATGGCGTCGCCAAAGCAGCCGCAGTCGCTGACAGGATCCGTCAACGCTATCCACAGCGTCAGCGGCGTCATGACTACCATCATCAGCATGGCCAGATTGGTCGACAGCGTCTTGCGGATGCCAAAGAGCAGGCAAATACCTATGCCGAACTCTACGGCTGACAGTATGACGGCAGCTCCCAGTGTCAGGAAGTCGGGTGTCAGCATCTGCAGATGCAGTGCTGTGAGGTAGTCGGTCAGCTTGTATTGCGTGCCCATCGGGTCGACGGCCTTGACGAATCCTGAGAATACCAGGACTACCGCCAGCACCAATCGCGCTATGTTGACCACAACCGTCCTCATCTTCTTCTTTAACTCCCTTAACTCCTTTAACTCCCTTAACTCCTAAGCTTTATCGCTCCAAACACGGCGTAGTTGATGATGTCCATGTAGTTGGCGTCGATGCCTTCGCTGACCAGCGTCTCGCCACCCAGGTTCTCTATCTCCTTGATGCGTTCTATCTTGGTCAGGATGAAGTCGGTGTACGAGCTGACCCGCATGCCGCGCCACGCCTCGTCATAGTCGTGGTTCTTGCGCTTCATCAGCTCCAGCGCTTCCTTGGCATATTTGTCGTAGAGCACCATCGCTGCGTCGTTGTCCATGTCGACAGTGTCGCTGAAACCGTGGGAGAGCTGTATCAGTCCTACGATACCATAGTTTATCAGGGCGATGAACTCCGGACGGATGCCTTCGCCTACCAGCGACTCCTTCTTGATTTCCAACGAGCGGATGCGCTTAGCCTTGATGAACAACTGGTCGGTCAGTGACTGTGGACGCAGGATGCGCCATGAAGCACCATAGTCATGGAGCTTCTTCTCGAACAGCGTGCGGCATTCCGTCAGCGTCTGTTCGAACTCTTCGTTTGTCTTTGCTTCGTTATTAGCCATAATTCGGTGCAAAATTACAAATTTCCGTTGAAACCACCAAATTATTGTATCTCTTTCTGCTTCTTGTGGATGTAGCGTATCTGGGCACCCTGTACGTCGGCAGCCATTTCTAGCGAGTCTTGGTAGCCTGGCGTAGCGTCCACATCACTGCCTCGCTGCTGCATGATGCTGTCCGTGCGTGCCAGCTCCTGCTGGGCTTCCGCCAGCTTCTCCTCCAGAAACTGCGAACGCACCTTCATCCTGAACCGTTCCACCTCTTTCTGGCGACCATGACCACAGGCCATGAGTCCTGCCGCTACTACCAATATGACTACATATTTCTTCATTTGCGGCTGCAAAGGTACTAATAAGTATGCAAATTACAAAATTTAATTTTCATAATTTGTTTGTTTGCATAAATATTCGTACCTTTGCACCCATGAAACTGTATTCAGACCAGGCATTAGCAAAGATACTTGATCAAGAAATATTCCATCTCATCGGTGATGTGGCCGACGAGATGGGTGTGGAGTGCTATGTCGTGGGCGGCTATGTTCGCGACATCTTCCTGGAGCGGCCCTCTAACGACATCGATGTCGTTGTGGTGGGTAAGACTCACCCCCTAACCCCCTCTCCGGTCGGCGAGGGGGAATGTACGGTAAGTGTGGGCATTAGCGTTGCTAAAGCCCTGAAGAACCGTTTAGGAAAGAAAGCGCACCTTAGCGTATTCAAGAACTTTGGTACGGCACAGGTAAAAACTCCCCTCCATTGCAGGGAGGGGCTGGGGGAGAGTCTCGAAGTGGAATTCGTGGGTGCTCGCAAGGAGAGCTACAGCCACGACTCACGTAAGCCCATCGTGGAGGATGGTACGTTGGAAGACGATCAGAATCGTCGCGACTTTACCATCAATGCAATGGCTATCTGTCTGAATAACAAACGCTTCGGAGAATTGGTGGACCCCTTCAACGGCATTGCTGACTTGGAGGACGGCATCATTGCCACCCCGTTGGATCCGGAGGTGACGTTCTCTGACGACCCGCTGCGCATGATGCGTTGTATTCGTTTTGCCACCCAGCTGAATTTCCAGATAGAAGAGGAGACGTTTGATGCTCTCAGTCGCATGGCCGACCGCATCAAGATTGTCAGTGGCGAGCGCATCGAGGTAGAGCTCAACAAAATCATGATGTCGCCACATCCTAGCATTGGCTTTGAATACTTGCAACGCTCTGGCTTGCTGCAGATTATACTGCCTGAAGTTGCTGCTCTTGACATCGTGGAGAAGCGTGAGGGTAGGGCGCATAAGAACAACTTCTACCATACGTTGGAGGTGTTGGAAAACGTATCTATGTCCCCTAAGTTAGGGGACGACAGGGGTCTGAACAAGGCCTCTTCAGACCCCCAACCCCCTAACTTAGGGGGCTTTAGGTTATGGCTCCGCTGGGCTTCTTTGTTGCACGACATTGGTAAGACCAAGTCGAAGCGATGGGAGCCGGGTATTGGTTGGACGTTCCATAACCACAATTTGATAGGTGCCAAGCAGGTGCCCAACATCTTCCGTCGCCTGAAATTGCCGATGGGCGCTGAGATGAAGTACGTACAGAAGCTGGTCGACCTGCACATGCGACCACAGGTCATTGCTGACAGCGAGGTCACCGACTCTGCCGTGCGCCGTCTGCTCAACGATGCCGGCGACGACATCGACGACCTGATGACGCTCTGTGAGGCTGACATCACCTCGAAGAACGAGGTCAAGAAAAAGATGTTCCTGGAGAACTTCCGCATGGTTCGTGAGAAGCTGGCCGATCTGAAGGTGAAAGACTACAAACGCCTGCTTCAACCCGTCATCGATGGTAACGAGATTATGGAAATGTTCCATCTGCAGCCCTCTCGTGAGGTGGGTGTGCTGAAACAGTATCTCAAGGATGCCGTCTTAGACAATAAGGTGGAGAACGAGCGTGAGCCATTGATGCAGCTGTTGTTGGAAAAGGCTGCACAGATGGGACTGAAAACAAACTAAACTTTGTTAAAATTGCTGTAATATCCTATATCATCGATATAGAATAGGATTTTTTTTCCTAATTTTGCACTCTGAAAACTTGAATACCGTGTTTGAGTTTTCTGCAGAAAGCATTATTCGAATAATAAAAAAATAGTATGAAAATGAAGAAAATTGTAACGATTGCAGCCATTGCTGCAACGCTTGTCTCGTGTGGTGGCGGCGGTGGCCGTCCTACATTTGGCGACAATGAATTTCCTGTGACTACTGCTGGTGAGTCGAATGCAGACATGCAGAGCACCTATCCTGCCTCTATTAAGGGTGTTCAGGACGTGGAGATTCGTCCGAAGGCTCAGGGATTCCTGACCCAGATTAATGTGAAAGAAGGACAGACCGTTAGTGCCGGTCAGGTACTTTTTGTTATTGATAACGAAACCTATCAGGCTCAGGTGCGTCAGGCTCAGGCTTCTGTGAATGCTGCTCAGCAGCAGGTCAACACCGCTAAGCTGACGTATGATAATGCTCAGCAGTTGCATGCCAAGAAGGTTATTGGTGACTACGAGTTGCAGACTTCTCAGAATACCTTCGAGTCTGCCCAGGCCCAGTTGGCTCAGGCCCAGGCTGCACTGGCTTCTGCCAAGGAGGCGCTGAGCTACTGCTACGTGAAGTCGCCCGCCGCAGGTGTCGTAGGTACGCTGCCTTTCAAGAAAGGTGCACTGGTTAGCGCTTCTAACGTCTTGACGACCGTTTCAAACATCTCGTCTATGGAGGCTTATTTCTCTGTAACGGAGAAAGAGGCTATGGTCATCTCTCAGAAGGGTCTGGCTTCGCTGCCTTCTGTCAAGTTGCAGCTGGCCGATGGTAGCATCTATGGCAGCGAGGGTACCATCAGTAAAATGAGCGGTGTTATCGATGCCGCTACGGGTTCTGTACAACTGATTGCCTCTTTCGCTAATCCTGAGAAGATACTCAAGAGCGGTGCTACAGGAACCATTATCATCCCGCGTGTCAGCTCTAATGTCATCATTGTTCCGCTGAGCTGTGTCTCTGAGGTGCAGAACAAGAAGTTCGTCTACACACTCACTAAAGATAACAAGGTGAAGTACACCGAAATCCAGGTTGACCCGCACAACGACGGCAACAACTATGTCGTTACTGGTGGTCTGAAGGCTGGTGACAAGTATGTGACCAATGGTATCACCAAGTTGAACGACGGCATGGAGATTGTACCCATCACCCCTGAGCGCTATCAGCAGAAGATCTCCGAGCAGGCAAAGGCTATGAGTGCCGGTGACATCGTAGGTGCAATGAAGAAGTAAACTCGGGAGTTAAAGAAGTAAAAGGAGTTAAAGAAGTAAAAGAAGTTAAAAGAATATGACTTTTACGAATTTTATCAAACGCCCGGTATTGTCAACGGTGATTTCTATCCTCATCGTCCTGCTGGGTTTCATCGGCCTGGTATCGCTGCCTATTGAGCAGTACCCTAACATCGCACCACCTACGGTAGCGGTGTGGACCAGCTATCCTGGTGCCGATGCAGAGACCGTAAAGAACTCGGTCATCACACCGTTGGAGGAGAGTATCAATGGTGTGGAAGGTATGGATTATATCTCGTCTACCGCTGGTGCCGGTTCTGCACAGATCAGTGTGCTGTTCCGCCAGGGTATGAACCCCGATATGTGTGCCGTTAACGTACAGAACCGCGTACAGCAGGCTCAGGCTCTGTTGCCTGCCGAGGTAACGCGTATTGGTGTGACGGTGCAGAAGCGTCAGACTTCTCAGGTCATCATGTTCACGCTGACCTCTGACGGACGCTACGATGACGAGTTCCTGACGAACTATAACAACATTAACATCATCCCAGCCATCAAGCGTATCCAGGGTGTCGGTGACGTGCAGTCGCCAGGTCTGAAGACCTACTCTATGCGTATCTGGCTGAAGCCGGATGTGATGAAGCAGTATAAGCTGATGCCAAGTGACATCAGTGCCGTGCTGGCTGAGCAGAACATCGAGGCCGCTCCTGGTTCTTTCGGCGAACAGTCTAATGTGGCTTACGAATATTCTATGCGCTATACCGGTCGACTGAAGACTGCCGAAGAGTTTGGCAATATCATCATCTCCAGCGATGCCAGCGGACAGACGCTGAAGCTGAAGGATGTGGCCAAGATTGAACTCGGTGGTCAGCAGTACTCGGTATCGATGAAGAACAACAACCTGCCGTCTGTACTGGGTATGGTACAGCAGATTGCTGGTTCTAACGCTAATGAAATTGCCAAGCAGGTGAAGGCCGAACTGGAAGAGCAGTCTAAACTCTTCCCGCCGGGTATGATTTATAAGATTAACTATGACGTGACAGAGTTCCTGTATGCCTCTATCGAGGAGGTTGTCTTCACGTTGGTGTTCACCCTTATCCTGGTGTTCATCGTTATCTATGTGTTCCTGCAGGACTGGCGCTCTACGCTTATACCGCTGATTGCTGTGCCTGTGTCGCTGATTGGTACCTTCTTCTTCCTCAGCGTGATGGGCTTCTCTATCAACCTGCTGACGCTGTCCGCTCTGCTGCTGGCTATTGCCATTGTGGTGGACGATGCCGTCGTAGTCGTTGAGGCTGTCCATGCTAAGTTGGATCAGGGCTATAAGTCGGCATTGACAGCATCTATCGACGCCATGAACGAGATTTCCGGTGCTATCATCTCTATTACGTTGGTGATGGCTTCCGTGTTCGTTCCCGTATCGTTCATCGGTGGTACGACGGGTTCGTTCTATCGTGAGTTTGGTGTGACGATGGCTGTCAGCATCTTCATCTCGGCACTGAACGCCTTGACACTGTCACCTGCTCTGTGTGCTATCTTCCTGAAGCCGCACGATGCCGAGGGACATGCCAAGAAGATGTCGCTCGTTGACCGCTTCCATACGTCCTTCAATACTTCCTACGAGAAACTTTTAGGAAGCTATAAGGGTAGGGTGGAGAAACTGGTGCGTAAGCCGCTTGCTGTGCTTTCTACCGTTATTCTCGGTATTGTGGCAATGGTCGTACTGATGTTTACCACCAAGACAGGTCTGGTACCTGACGAGGATACGGGTACACTGTTCTGTACCATCTCTATGCCACCAGCTACCTCTGTAGAACGTACCAAGCAGGTGGTCAGTCAGGTGGATAGTATCCTGGCTGCTGACCCGGCCATCCAGAACCGTGAGCAGATTCAGGGTTATAACTTCATTGCCGGTTCTGGTTCAGACCAGGCTACGTTCATCATTAAGCTGAAGCCTTTCTCTGAGCGCCAGCATGGATTCTTCTGGAAGCTCAGCGGACTGTGGCAGGGCGATGGTATCTACCGCTTCTTCCTCGACCCGCAGAGCGCAACGGGTGTTGTTGCTCAGATATTTATCAAGACAGCCCATATCAAGGATGCACAGATTCTGGCCTTCGCACCGCCTATGATTCCTGGATTCTCTGCCAACAGTGGTGTATCGCTGGTGATGCAGGACCGTACAGGTGGTTCGCTGGACAAGTTCTTTGGCATCGTCAAGGACTATCTGGCCGAGTTGAACAAGCGTCCTGAATTCCAGACTGCCCAGACCTCTTACAACCCGAACTATCCGCAGTATATGCTGTACATGGATGTAGCCAAGTGTAAGCAGGCAGGTGTGTCACCCTCTACCGTTCTCTCAACCTTGCAGGGATACTATGGTGGTATGTATGCTTCAAACTTCAACGCCTACGGTAAACTGTACCGTGTCATGATACAGGGCCTGCCAGAGACCCGCATGACACCAGAGTCGTTGAACAGTATCTATGTACGCACCCCAGGAGGTATGTCGCCTGTTCAGGAGTTCTGTCGTCTGGAGCGTGTCTACGGCCCCAGCAACATCAACCGTTTCAATCTGTTTACGTCTATCAACGTGACGGCAACAGTGGCCGATGGCTATTCTACTGGTGAGGCTATCAAGGCCGCTCAGGATGTAGCTGCCGAGATGCTGCCGCAGGGCTACACCTATGACTATCAGGGTCTGACACGTGAGGAGGCTAAGGCTACCAACTCTACGGCGCTCATCTTCTTGCTGTGCTTCATCTTCATCTACCTGATCTTGTCAGCACAGTATGAATCGTATATCCTGCCGTTGTCAGTAGTGCTCTCTGTACCTTTCGGTCTGGCAGGCTGTTTCCTCTTCACGATACTCTTTGGCCACGCCAACGATATCTATATGCAGATCTCACTGATTATGCTGATTGGTCTGTTGGCTAAGAACGCCATCCTTATCGTACAGTTCGCCTTGGAGCGCCGTCGTCTGGGTATGGCCATCTCATGGGCTGCCGTGCTGGGTGCCGCTGCCCGTCTGCGTCCTATCTTGATGACCTCTCTGGCTATGGTTGTCGGTCTGTTGCCTATGATGTTCGCCTCTGGCGTCGGCAAGAATGGTAACCAGACGCTGGGTGCTGCTGCCGTTGGTGGTATGTTGATAGGTACCTTGTTGCAGGTACTGGTAGTGCCCGGTCTCTTCGTTATCTTCCAGAGCTTGCAGGAGAAGTTCTCTCCGATGAAGTTCGAAGATGAGGAGGGTGCCGACGTGGCCAGTGAGATTTCGCAGTATGCACACCATCCTGTGGATTACGAATTAGAGAAATAAAAAGACTCACCCCTAACCCCTCCCTGCGAGGGAGGGGAATGAAATGAATCATTAATGAAAAGAAATATGAATAAAATATTAAGGAACAAAGTAACTACTCCCCTCCATACAGGGAGGGGCCTGGGGGTGGGTCTGCTATTGTGCTTGCTCCTCAGCAGTTGCGGACTATATAATAAGTATGAGCGTCCTGACAATGTGGAGACACAGGGACTCATCCGCGACGTGCTGTCAGACCGCGACACGCTGGCTGTACAGGATACTGCCTCCTTTGGCAACCTGCCGTGGCGTAGCGTCTTCACTGACCCGCAGCTGCAGGCGCTCATCGAGGAGGGTCTGTCGCACAATGCCAACCTGCAGAATGCTGCCCTCAACGTTGAGATGTATGAGACCATGCTGAAAGCCGCTAAGCTGGCATTCCTGCCTGCTGTTACCATTGGCGGTAACAATCCGATGGGTACCATCTCTACACTCTATACCGACCCGTCAGTGACCACCAAGTCTTATTCTTTGCCTGTCACTGCCAGTTGGACACTTGACCTCTTCGGCAACATCCTGTCGCAGAAGCGTTCTACCCAGATGCAGCTGTTAGCCATGAAAGACTACCAGATGGCTGTCCGTGCACAGGTGGTCAGCGGCATTGCCAATGCCTACTATACCCTGTTGATGCTTGACAAGCAGCTGGGCATTGTCACTGAGATGGGTAATATGGCCAAGGAAACCTGGGAGATGATGCAGCTGCAGTACCAGTTGGGCCGCATGCGCTCTACCAGTGTGCAGAGTGCACAGGCTGCCTATCTGTCTACCCAGACACAGGCCAACGACTTCCGTCGCCAGATACGTGCTACGGAGAATGCCCTCTGTCTGCTCATCGGCCGTGCAGGTCAGCAGGTGTCCCGCTCTACGCTGGAGGCCCAGTCGCTGCCTACCGAGTTCTCTACGGGAGTTGGTGTGGCACTGCTGCAGAACCGTCCCGACGTACACCGTGCAGAGATGCAGCTGGCTTCTTGTTTCCACGATGTCCAGACTGCCCGTTCGCAGTTCTATCCCTCTATCACCATCGGTGCTTCGGCATCATTTACCAACAGCAATGGTGCGCTGACACCAGGCAAGTGGCTCACCACATTGTTTGGCTCGCTGACACAGCCCATCTTCATGCGTGGCGCTCTGACGGCCAATCTGAAGGTGTCGAAGATGAAGTATGAGCAGGCCTTCAATACCTGGCAGAACAGCATTCTGCAGGCTGGCAATGAGGTGTCTAACGCATTGGTCAACTACAATGGCTATGATGAAAACTCAAAGCTGGAGGAGGAACGCATAGAAATCCTCACCAAGAATGTCGAGGACACCCGTGCACTCTATCAGAGCAGTGGTGCCAGCTACTTGGAGGTGTTGACTGCCCAGAGTCAGCTACTCAGCGCTCAGCTCACTAAGATTACTGATGACTTCAACAAGATGCAGGCAGTGGTATCACTGTATACGGCTCTTGGAGGAGGCGGAAAATAAGAAGTAAAATGTAAGAAGTAAGAATTATGGCAAGCGAAATAAGTCCAAAAGCCGAGGTAAGTCCAAAGGCCAAAATCGGCGACAACGTAAAGATCTTCCCCTTCGCTTATATCGAAGACGATGTAGAGATAGGCGATGGCTGTATCATCTTCCCCTTTGTCAGCATCTGCTCTGGCACCCGCATGGGTAAGAAAAACAAGGTACACCAGGGTGCCGTCATCGGTGCCCTGCCACAGGACTTCGAGTTCCGTGGCGAGAAGTCGGAATGTATCATCGGCGACGGCAATGTCATCCGTGAGAATGTCGTCATCAACCGTGCCACCCATACTGGTGGACAGACAGTGATTGGTAATGAGAACGTGCTGATGGAGGGTGCTCACATCTCGCATGATACCAAGGTGGGCAACTGCTGTGTCTTTGGCTACGGTACAAAGATTGCCGGCGACTGCATCATCGAAGACTACGCTATCTTCTCTTCCAGCGTCATCGAGAATGCCAAGACACGAGTGGGAGAGGGTTCTATGATTCAGGCTGGTACTACCTTCTCTGAGGATATCCCACCTTATATTATTGCTACCAAGAAAGGACAATATGGTGGTGTGAACTTCGCTGTTGGTCGCCAGCACGGTGTTGACGAGAAGGTGCTCAAGCACATTGCCAACGCCTATCGTCTGGTATTCAATGGCAGTAGCTCTCTCTTTGATACCATCCTGCAGATTGAGGAACAGGTGCCCTCAGGTCCACAGATTGACCATATCGTCGACTTCCTTAAGACCACACAGGCAGGTATTATCTCTAAGAAAGTTTATTAATCGATATATACGTTATGGCTATGAAGAAGGAAATGATGAGCTGGTTGATGACCGCCATGCGACAATTGGTACTACCTATTGTCTTCTGTGGCGCATGTGTGTGTACCTCGTGTTCGTCGGACGATGACGACAAGTCACCTAAGGAACAGACACCTGGTACTGATGTGAAGCGCGACCGTGCACGCTATACCGTTCTTATCTACGGTAATGCGGGTGGACGTATGGATCTTGTTATCGAGAACACTTGGGATAATCTTAAGCCGATGCTGGACGATACGACCAATGTTCGCGTGTTGGTGATGTATAAGTACGGAAAAGAGAGCGAGAAATTCAGCGGCAGGTATGGTAAGCCCAACGATCTGGTACTGTTTGAACTGACCAACAAGACTGATCTTACCCAGCTTCACGAGACTTCCGCTATCCAAGCCCCTGAGTATCCCCTCTATGATTCCCTGTGTCTGTCGGATATCCTTAGGAATCTCAAGAACGATGCTCCTGCAGACAACTATATCCTTGTATTGTGGGGGCATGGGGCAGGCTATGACATTGTCAACGACCGTCCTGACAATATGATTACCAGAGGTGTTCTCTACGATGAGACCTTGGAGGGCAAGGGCATGAACATGTATCAGTTTGCTGACGCTTTGGCGACTTCCAGCAACATGCATTTCCAGTGCCTGATGTTCCACAATTGTCTGATGGGTAATATCGAGACACTCACCGAGGTGCAGCAGTATGCCGACTACTTCTTTGTCTCCTCGCATGTCTTGCTGTCTTTCGGTGACCCTGTGGTTTCCTTGGTTGACAAACTGAAAAAGTCGACTGACTACGACTTTGAAAACACGGCCAAGGATATGTTTGTGGATCTGAAACGCCTCTATGACGAAAGGAAAGGCATCCCCCAAGAGGCCTGGCCCGATATGGATGCGAACAACCTGGATTTCAAAATCATCCGTTCTGACGATCTGATAGATGTGAACAACTATATCACCCTCTTTGTAGACCGCCTGTTAGAGATTTATCCGAAACTCTCTGAGGAGCAAAAGAAACAGGCTATGACGGCTTGCGCCTATTCATATAACTATGACGGCTATACATATCTGATAGACTTGAAGCAGTACATAAAGACTGTAGCAGCAGCCATCAATGATTCGGAACTGTCGGACTATGCCAACACAGCCATAAGCTATATGGATGAATCCGTCATTCAGCGATGGGATGGTGCCAGACCTTCATCGAAGCTGAAGGAGTTCTATCTATCAGTGATGCTTCCGTATCATGATCTCCTTCATTACCCCACAAAGGGTACATTTACGGTGGCAGAGAGCTATTTCCCTTCGGCTTTCAATCGCCGTACTGGCTGGGCTCTGTGGATGGACGCCAATAAGTATTTCCCCACCCAGTGGATGTATAACCAATTCGATGAAATGGCAAGCAAGGACATGACGTGGGAGATGCTCAAGGCAATCATTGAGCAGAGAAATCAGCAAGAATAAAGCGTTTCGTACTGATAGCAGGTCGAAATCAATCAGTAGCTGGCAGTACAAGGTATGCCTGCTGCAATAACACGGTCGCGGATGGCGTCAAGCTGTTCGCGACTGGCCTTTTCTAATCCTTGGGCAGGCGTCTCACGGTCGATGGTGTATACCATCACCTGCTGGGGCTTGATCTGCTTGACGACTTCCAGCCACGGGCCGACATACTCCTCTCCCGTGTTATCTACGTTGAGCGATGAAGGGGAGAGTGCTCCCCTCATAAACATGGTCTGGATGATGATGTGGCCGTTGAAGGCCTTCATGCGCTCAATAATCTGATGGACGTCGTAGGAACCAGTGGGGCGGTCTACCTTATTAATATAGGTGGGGTCTACCGTGTCGAGCTTTAGGATGTTGTCGTCGACACGCAACAGGGCGTCATGCACCTCTGGACGGTGAATCATGGTGGAGTTGCTGAGCACGCAGACCTTCGCATGAGGACAATACTGGTCGCGCAGACGGATGGTATCGTCGATAATCTCAGCAAAATGGGGATGAGCGGTGGGCTCGCCATTGCCGGCAAAGGTCAGCACGTCAGGCAGCTGTCCTTCCGCCACCATTTTCTGTAGCTGCTCCTCCAACTTCTGGGCTACCAGTTGGCGCGAAGGTCTGGGAAGGGTAGGGCGGCGGTCTTTGTTGAAACCACACTCGCAGTAGATGCAGTCGAAGGTGCATACCTTGCCGTCGGCAGGCTGCAGGTTGATACCCAGCGAGATACCGAGACGGCGGCTATGGATGGGCCCGAAAATGGGCGAAGGATAGATAACTGTGCTCATAATGAGCGCAAAATTACTGCGTTTTTGTCTTCTACATAAAAAATCTATCGTCTTTTAACTCCCTTTAACTACTTTAACTACTTTAACTCCTTAAAAAGTCGTACCTTTGCACGAAATTAGGTGTATTACGTCTAAAAAGATATGGGTATGAAACGTAAGAAGGCCCGCAGCCGCAGAGGTTTGCAGGTTGTTACTCTGTGTATAAGTACTGCTATGGTGCTCGTCTTGTTGGGCATGGTAGTATTCTTTGTGCTGTCGGCACGTAACCTGTCGGCACACATGAAGGAGAACCTTACCATGACTGTGATGCTGAAAGATTCGGTGTCGGTGAACGATGCCCATCTGTTCTGTCGTGAACTGTATCATCGTCCCTATTCACACGATATCGACTATATCAGTAAGGAACAGGCACAACGTGAGCAGGTGAAAGAACTGGGCAGTGACCCCTCGGAGTTTCTGGGCTTCAACCCCTTCCCCGCCACGTTGGAGGTTCGCCTGAAGGCTGACTACGCCTGTCGCGACTCGCTGAAGTGGATTGTCAAGGAACTGAAGAAAGACAAGCGTGTCAGTGACCTGGCATATATGGAAGACTTGATGGACAGGGTGAACGTAAACCTCAGCAGGGTGAGCATCGTCTTGCTGGTGTTGGCCCTGCTGCTGACTTTCGTGTCGTTCTCGCTGATTAGCAATACGGTGCGTCTGAGCGTTTATGCCAACCGCTTTGTCATACACACCATGAAACTGGTGGGAGCCTCGTGGGGATTCATCCGCAGACCGTTCCTCAAACAAGCAGTGATGGTGGGCGTCATTGCTGCCGTCCTGGCCATTGCTGTGCTGGGCGCAGGTGTCTACGGTCTCTACCTGACACAGCCGGGTATTGTGGAGATCGTGACCTGGGAGGTGCTGGCGCTGACGGCTGCTGCCGTCCTCTTGTTTGGCATCATCATCACGGCTCTATGCGCCTTCCTGGCTGTCAATAAGTTCCTGAAGATGAAGGCACAGGAGTTGTATAAGATTTAAGGGAGTTAAAGGAGATAAAAGAATATATGGAGAAGAGAGATTTCGCATTCAGTAAAGTGAACTACATCCTGCTGGCAGTAGGCATGGCGGTAGTGGTGTTGGGATTCCTGCTGATGAGTGGCAGCGGCTCGACAGAGACTGCTTACAACCCAGATATTTTCAGTGCTCGCCGCATTAAGCTGGCTCCGCTGGTATGCTTGGCAGGTTTTGTATCAATGATTTGTGCGGTAATTTACAGAAGTAAAGATAAGGAGGACTCGTTGAATGACGCTGCTTGAAACAATTATCATTGCTATTGTTGAGGGACTAACTGAGTTCCTGCCGGTGTCCTCTACGGGGCACATGATTATCACCCAAAATCTGTTGGGTGTGGTACCTGAAGACCGAGAAAGTCCGGAAGCCGCCTTCTTAAATGCGTTTACATTCATAATCCAATTTGGAGCTATTCTTTCCGTAGTCGTACTATACTGGAAGCGTTTTTTTCAGTTAGACAACACCCAAGCACCGGAAGGCAGCACTAAGTTACAACGGCTGAAGCATAAGTACTATTTCTACTGGCTACTGTTAATAGGTCTTGTACCTGCTATGATTATCGGCTTGGCAGCTAAGAAGTCTGGACTATTAGACTGGATGCTGAACAGCGTATGGGTAGTAGCAGTTATGCTGGTTGTTGGTGGTCTTTTCATGTTATTCTGCGACAAGTTGTTTAATAAAGGCAGCGATGTCAATAAGATGAACGAGAAACGGGCATTCCGTATTGGCTTGTATCAGTGTATCTCGGTGATTCCTGGTGTATCGCGCTCTATGGCCACTATTGTTGGTGGTATGACGCAAGGACTGACCCGTAAGCGAGCTGCCGAGTTTTCTTTTTTTCTGGCAGTACCTACCATGGCAGGGGCTACGGTTCTTGATGTATATGGTCTGTTTAAGGATTTTGGCACAACATGGCTGACCACTCAAAACATGACTACCCTGTTTTTGGGCTGTGTGGTGGCTTTTATTGTTTCCCTACTGGCTATGAAGTGGTTTGTAGCGTTCCTTGCGAAATACGGCTTCAAGGCATTCGGAATTTACCGCATTATTGTTGGTAGCATCATTATCATACTGCTGCTGACAGGTCACTCACTTGTAATGGTGGACTAAATGAACTTCACAGCAGGCGAATACATCTATATCAACAAGCCCTACCGCATGACATCATTCGGTGCGCTAGCCTACGTGCGCACACGTGTGTCAAGAAAGGTGGGTGTCAAGCGTGTGAAGATGGGCCATGCCGGTACCCTCGATCCGCTGGCTACAGGGGTGCTGATACTGTGTACAGGCAAGAAAACCAAGGAGATAGAGAGCCTGCAGCTGCATGATAAGGAATATACCGCCACCCTGCAGCTGGGAGCCACGACGCCCAGCTACGATATGGAGCACGAGGTGGATGCCACCTATCCTACGGCGCATATCACCCGTGAGCTGATAGATAGTGTGCTCGCCAATTTTGTCGGCGACATCCAGCAGGTGCCACCCGAATACTCCGCCTGTAAGATTGGCGGTGACCGTGCCTATGAACTGATGCGTAAGGGCAAGGAGGTGGCGCTGGCTGCCAAGACGGTGCATATCGATGAGATAGAACTCACCGACTTCAATGCCGAGACCATGCAGATGAGCATCCGAGTGGTATGTGGCAAAGGCACCTATATCCGTTCGCTGGCCCGCGACATCGGCAGGGCACTGCAGAGCGGTGCCTATCTGACCGCGCTGTGCCGTACCCGTCTGGGCGGCATCCGCATGGAGGACTGTATCACCATCGATGACTTCCCCCAGTGGCTGGAAGAACAAGAAATAGAACGCTCGTAATAACGATATAACGTAATCCCGTAATAACGAAAAACGAAATACATTCATGAAGTTATCACAATTCAAATTCAAGTTGCCTGAGGACCAGATAGCCCTGGAGCCTCCCCATCGCGTCTTTGAGAACGAGGATGGTAGCGTGGAGAAGGTGTATCATCGTGACGAGTGCCGCCTGATGGTGGTACACCGTAAGAGTCAGACCGTTGACATGTTCGAGAAGGATGCCGACGGCAATGATACCACTAACTTCCTGACCTTCAAGAATATCATCGACTACTTCGATGAGGGTGACGTCTTTGTGTTCAACGACACCAAGGTGTTTCCTGCCCGTCTCTTTGGTACCAAGGAGAAGACCGACGCGAAGATTGAGGTGTTCCTGCTGCGTGAGCTCAACGAGGAGCTGCGCCTGTGGGATGTGCTGGTAGAGCCCGCTCGTAAGATCCGTATTGGTAACAAACTGTTCTTCGACGAAGAAGGCCCTATGGTTGCTGAGGTTATCGACAATACCACCAGCCGTGGCCGTACGCTGCGCTTCCTTTATGACTGTCCGCACGACGAGTTCAAGGAGGAGTTGTATGCCTTGGGTTCTGCACCACTGCCTCGTTATATCATCGATAAGCGCGAGGCTACACCCGATGACATGGAGAACTTCCAGACCATCTATGCCAAGCATGAGGGTGCCGTCACCGCTCCTGCCTCAGGACTGCACTTCAGCCGTGAGCTGATGAAGCGCATGGAGATCCGTGGCATTAACTTCTCGTTCGTCACAGTACACTGTGGACTGGGATGCTTTGATCCTATCGAGGTAGAAGATCTCACCAAGCATAAGATGAGCTCTGAGCAGATGGTGGTGACACCAGAAGCCTGTGAGACCGTGAACAAGGCTAAGACCGAGGGACACCACGTCTGTGCAGTAGGCATCAGCACCATGCGTGCCACTGAGACGGCTGTAGGTACTGACGGCATGTTGAAGGAATTCAACGGATGGACTAACAAGTTCATCTTCCCACCGTATGACTTTGGACTGGCTGACGCCATGATTACCAACTTCTATCATTCTGAGTCAACCATGGTGATGGCTACTGCTGCCTTCGGTGGCTACGACCTCGTGATGAAGGCTTACGACATGGCGGTACAGAACGGCTATAAGTTCGGCTGCTATGGTGACGCCATGCTGATTGTCGATGATTAATCATCAGGTATTTCTGGGGTTGGGTTCCAACCTTGGCGACAAGGCCAGGAACCTCCAAGAAGCCATCCGCCTCATAGCTGAAAGGGTGGGGACGGTGGTACGCCAGTCGTCATTCATAGAGACAGAGCCGTGGGGCTTTGAGTCGGTCAACACATTCGTTAATGCCGTCATCTGCTGTGAGACAGAGAAGACGCCCCGCGAGGTGCTGCTGCTGACACAACAGATAGAGCGTGACATGGGACGTACACACAAGAGTGTGTCTGTCGGTTATGCCGACAGGATAATCGACATCGACATTCTCCTCTATGATGACCTGACTGTTGACGAACCTGATCTGAAGATACCTCATCCACTGATGTACCAGCGCGACTTCGTGATGCGTCCACTGGAAGAGGTGATAAAATAATAAAGCCCTGCAATCGCAGGGCTTTATTATTTCTCGTTGTTGTCGTATTACTTACGCAGACCGAGAGCCTTGATAAGTTCACGATAACGATTGATGTCCTTGTTGTAAAGGTACTTAAGGAGCTTACGACGACGACCTACCATCTTGGTCAGTGAACGAGCGGTGCCGAAGTCCTTGTGGTTCTTCTTCAGGTGCTCGGTGAGGTGCTGAATACGATAGGTGAACAGTGCTACCTGGCTCTCTACAGAACCAGTGTCCTTAGCGTCCTTGCCATACTGGCCGAAAATCTCAGCCTTCTTAGCTTGATCTAAATACATTGTTTTGTTTGTGATTAAATGTTTGCAATAACATCTTTCAGACGCATCAGCCTGCCTAATCACAGGGCGGTTTACGTCATCAAATGCTCCGGATTTTCCGAAATGCGGGTGCAAAGGTACAAATATTTTGGGAAATACCAAAGTTTTTCGAAGAAAATGTGTACCTTTGCACCCGAAATTACGTAATTTATATATGCAGGATATCAGAAACATTGCGATTATCGCACACGTAGACCACGGCAAGACAACGCTCGTGGACAAGATGATGCTGGCTGGCAACCTGTTCCGTGAGGGACAGAATCTCAGCAATCAGGTGTTGGACGCTAACGACTTGGAGCGTGAGCGCGGCATTACCATTCTCTCAAAGAATGTCAGCATCAACTGGAAAGGAACAAAGATTAATATTATTGACACCCCGGGACACTCTGACTTCGGTGGTGAGGTAGAGCGTGTGCTCAATATGGCTGACGGCTGTCTGTTGCTTGTTGACGCCTTTGAGGGTCCGATGCCTCAGACACGCTTTGTGTTGCAGAAGGCCCTTCAGATTGGCTTGAAGCCCATCGTGGTTGTCAACAAGGTCGACAAACCCAACTGTCGTCCTGAAGAGGTCTATGAGATGGTGTTCGACCTGATGTTCTCGCTGGGAGCTACCGAGGACCAGCTGGACTTCCCCGTAGTCTATGGCTCTGCCAAGAACGGTTGGATGGGTGAGGACTATAACAAGCCCACCACGGACATCACCTATCTGTTGGACAAGATTATTGAGGTTATCCCTGCTCCTGCGCAGCTGGAGGGTACCCCGCAGATGCTTATCACCTCGCTCGACTATAGCTCGTATACAGGCCGTATCGCTGTGGGTCGCGTACACCGTGGCACACTGAAAGACGGTCAGCAGGTGACCATCGCCCACCGTGACGGTTCGATGGAGAAGACCAAGATTAAGGAACTGCACACCTTCGACGGCATGGGTCACCAGCGTACTGACGAGGTAGAGTGTGGCGACATCTGTGCTGTCATTGGTCTGGAGAAGTTTGAGATTGGTGACACCATCTGTGATATCGAGAATCCAGAGGCTCTGCCACCTATTGCTATTGACGAGCCTACCATGTCGATGCTCTTCATGATCAACGACTCGCCATTCTTCGGTAAGGAGGGTAAGTTTGTGACCTCTCGTCATATCAATGACCGTCTGGAGAAGGAACTGGAGAAGAACTTGGCACTGCGCGTAGAGCCTTTCGAGGACTCTACCGACCGCTGGATAGTATCTGGTCGTGGCGTGTTGCACCTCTCCGTACTCATCGAGACCATGCGTCGTGAGGGCTATGAGTTACAGGTAGGTCAGCCACAGGTTATCTATAAGGAGATTGACGGTGTGAAGTGTGAGCCTATCGAGGAACTCACTATCAACGTCCCCGAGGAGTTTGCCTCAAAGATGATTGATATGGTGACACGTCGTAAGGGCGAGATGACCAGCATGGAGTCGCAGGGGGAGCGTACCAATATCGAGTTTAACATCCCCTCACGCGGTATCATCGGTCTGCGTACCAATGTGCTTACCGCTTCTCAGGGTGAGGCCATTATGGCACACCGCTTCAAGGAGTACCAGCCGTATAAGGGCGAGATAGAGCGCCGCGTCAACGGTTCGATGATTGCCCTGGAGACGGGTAATGCCTTTGCCTATGCTATCGACAAGCTGCAGGACCGTGGTAAGTTCTTCATCGATCCAGGTGAGGATGTCTATCTGGGACAGGTGGTCGGCGAGCATGTTCACGACAACGACCTCGTCATCAATGTCTGCAAGGCCAAGCAGCTGACTAACGTCCGAGCTTCTGGTACTGACGACAAGGCACGCATCATTCCTAAGGTGGTGATGTCACTGGAGGAGTGCCTGGAGTATATCAAGGAAGACGAGCTCGTGGAGGTTACTCCCAAGTCCATGCGTATGCGCAAGATCATCCTTGACCACGACCAGCGCAAAAAGGCTAATAAGCAATAACCAATAAACAATAAAGCCTCGCCGATTCCGGTGAGGCTTTATTGTTGTTATAACGACTCTACAAATGTCTTCGTGACTTGGAACGAGTGCTCAGCAATGGTATCCCAGAAGTTGTGATACTGCGAGGCATTGGTGTCTCTCAGTGGGATGTCGCTGATGACGCGGAACGAGATGAACGGCACCTTGTTGATATAACAGGTCTGGGCAATGGCACACGACTCCATGTCAACGGCCTTTGCATCGGGGAAGTGACCGATAATTTCGCGCATCTTGTCTTTGGAATCCACAAACCAGTCGCCAGTGACGATGAGGCCTGGATGAATCTTGATGTCAGTGGGAAGGGCAATCTCCTTACTCTTCTGTAAGAGGTATGCATCAGCCTGGTAGCGGGCTGGTAGACCCTGCACCTGTCCATAAACAGTCGTGTCGTCAATGGCTTTGCCACAGTAGACATCATGGTAGCAGAGTTCTGCGCTGACTACGACATCCTGGACGTTGATGTCGTCGCCATTGCCACCGGCACAGCCACTACTGATGATGCAGTCGGGGTGGAACTCGTTGATCATCCGTTGGGCACCAAGGGCTGCATTGACTTTGCCGATGCCACACTTCTGCACCAACACATCACTGTTCTTAAACACCTGCTGCAACTGGCGCAGCTCCTTATCCATAGCAACGATAATACCGATTTTCATATGTTTTATATGTTTTGTGTGCAAAGTTACGAAAAAAGTTCGTAACTTTGCAAGCAAAATGAGAGAAAACATGAAAAATTGGAAGCTGTGGCTACCCGACGTGGTGGTCGTCTTGTTATTCGTTGTGATATCTTTTGCCTATTTCTTCCCTGCCGATATCGAGGGACGAGTGCTCTATCGCCATGACTCATCGGCAGGACGTGGAGCAGGACAGGAGGCTGTGGAATACCAGCAGCGCACAGGAGAGCGCACACGCTGGACGAACGCCTTGTTCGGAGGTATGCCGACCTACCAGATGTCACCGTCATACCCAAGCACGACGCTGCTGTCGAAGGTGGAGACCGTCTATCACCTCGGACTTCCTGAGAATGTGTGGTATGTCTTCGTATACCTGCTGGGCTTCTATATCCTGTTGCGTGCCTTCGACTTCCGCGTCTATCTGGCGGCTTTAGGTGCCGTGATATGGGCATTCAGCAGCTATTTCTTCATCATCATCGCTGCCGGTCATATCTGGAAGGTGATGGCGCTGGCCTATCTGCCGCCAATGATTGCCGGAGTGGTGCTGGCATACCGAGGGAAATACCTGTGGGGCATGCTCGTCACGGCGTTCTTCGCAGCCCTGGAGGTGCTGGCGAACCACGTACAGATGACCTACTACTACCTGTTCATCGTGCTGGCAATGCTCATCGCTTTCTGCATCGATGGACTGCTGAAGAAACAATACAAGCATCTTCTCAAGGCCACGGCTGCATGCCTGGCAGGTGGTGCCATCGGTATCTGTATCAACATATCGAATCTCTACCATACATGGGAGTATGGCAAGGAGTCTATGCGTGGTAAGAGTGAGCTGGTCAAGAAAAACAGCGCTAACCAGACCAGCAGTGGCCTGGATCGCGACTACATCACACAGTGGAGCTATGGCATTGACGAGACATGGACGCTGCTGGTACCGAATGCCAAGGGTGGTGCCAGTGTGCCGCTGTCGCAGAGCAAGACGGCCATGAAACATGCCGACGAATACTATATGGGCATCTACCAGCAGCTGGGCCAGTATTGGGGCAACCAGCCCATGACGGCAGGACCGGTATATGTCGGTGCCTTTGTTCTCATGCTCTTCGTGCTGGGACTGTTCATCGTCAAGGGGCCACTGAAGTGGGCACTGCTGGCAGTAACCATCCTGTCGATACTCCTCTCGTGGGGTCGTAACTTCATGCCGTTCACGGACTTCTTCCTCGACTATATACCGATGTATGCGAAGTTCCGAACGGTAGCTTCCATCCTGGTCATTGCGGAATTCACCATTCCTTTGTTGGCGATGCTGGCTCTGAAGAAGGTGATTGATAGCTGTTCTGCTTCGCCTGTGGCGAGTGGTTTCCCCACTCGTGCTCTGTGGATTTCTTTCGCTTTGACGGGTGGCATCTGTCTGCTCTTTGCCTTGATGCCACAGACGTTCTTCCCCGACTTTATCAGCTATAATGAGATGCAGGCGATGCGTCAGCTACCTGCTGATCAGGTGACGCCACTGTTGAACAACCTGACGGAGATGCGTGTTGCGGTATTTACTGCCGACTGTTGGCGCTCGTTCTGGATTATCGTTATCGGTACGGCCTGTCTGCTGCTCTACCGTTACCGTAAGATAAAGGCTCAGTGGCTCACTGTAGGTCTTACCGTGCTCTGTCTCATCGATATGTGGCAGATCAACAAGCGCTACCTCAACGACGGCATGTTTGTGTCGAAGACAGTCCGCGAGGAGCCCATGCCGAAGTCGGCAGCTGTCGACCATATCCTGCAGGACAAGTCACTCGACTACCGTGTGCTGAATCTGGCATCATCGACGTTTAACGAGAATGAGACCAGCTACTACCTGAAGAGCATCGGTGGCTACCATGCCGCTAAGCTGCGTCGCTATCAGGAACTCATCGACGCTCATATCTCACCGGAGATGAACCGCGTTTTCAAGGCTGTCAGCGAGGCAGGCGGTGATATGACGCAGGTCAATGGCGACAGCATCTATCCTGTACTTAACATGCTCAATACCAAATACTTCATTCTGCCGTTGCAGGGTGGACAAACGGTGCCATTGGCCAATCCCTATACCTATGGTAATGCGTGGTTCGTCGACCGTGTACACTATGTCGAGAATGCCAACGAGGAACTCGACATGGTGGGACGTCTGCCGCTACGCCACGAGGCTGTTGCCGACAAGAAGTTCGAGGAACAGCTGGGGCAGGCTGTTGAGCAGGATACGCTGAGTCTGGTGACCATTACGGCTTACGAACCCAATAAGCTGACCTATGAGGTCAACTCCGGAAAGGGTGGAGTAGTGGTGTTCTCGGAAGTCTACTACCCTGGATGGGTCGCTACCGTCGATGGCGTAGAACAGCCGTTGGGACGTGTCGACTATGTGCTGCGTGCCCTGCAGGTGACGCCTGGCAAGCACGAAGTGGTGCTGAGCTTCTTCCCCAAGAGCATCGACCGTACGGAGACCATCGCCTATGCAGCCTATGTCCTGTTGTTACTCATCGTGTTGGCACTGGCATGGACTGCTTATCAGCATCGTCGTCGTCAACAGACACCTCAGGAATAAGGCGGAAACAGGCTTTAGCCTGTTCGCTTGGCAAATAATTTCACTTTTTTTTGTAATCTGTGGCCTTCTTTTTTGCATAGTTGATATAAATTATGTATCTTTGCAGCGTAATAGATAGCCTACAGAATGAAAAAAGACTGGAAATTCTGGCATTGGGATCATGTAGGGGTCTGTCTTACGACAGCATTGCTGGCAGCAATCATCGGATTGGTGTCTGTTAACCTCTCCATGTTCAACCCCGTAGAACAGGCCTTCGAGAATTTCCGCATGACGGACGTCTATTACGAGATGAGCCGTAGCGAGGATATTGAGCTAAACAACGATATCGTCATGGTCGACATGGTGGAACTGCGCGACCGTGGGGAAATCGGACAGGTCATCCAGCAAATAGCCTCTTGCAAGCCACGCGTGCTGTCTATTGACCTCATCTTCTACAAGGAGGGCGACGACGTGCTGGCCAACGCCATGCTGATAGCGGCCATCGACGAGGCTCAGGTGCCTATCGTCTTCTCCAGCAAACTGGTTGACTATGATGAGGAGAAGAAAAGCTTCGGTTCACTGATTACCTCGTTCTTTGAACCCATGGGCGACTATTGCTTTGCCTATGGCAATGTGCTGCAAGACCATGAGGGTGGCATTATCCGCGAATATACGCTGACACAGAAGTACAATGACAAGACGATGTATTCACTGGCCTACCAGACAGCCTGTATGTATACTGGCGAGAAACCCCATGAGCAGGACATCAACGAACGTCTCATCGTCTATGGCGATACAGACTTCCCTGTCATCAATTTCAAGGACGTCAAGGAGTATGCCGACCTGCTGAAAGACAAGATTGTCCTGCTGGGAACCTTCTCCAATGAGGAGGATGCTCACTTCACGCCGATGGGCAAGATGCCGGGAATGAAGTTGCAGGCATACTCTATGTTGTCGTATATCCAGAACCGCAATATCCAGGATCTGCCGGTATGGTTCAGCATCTTGCTGGCATTCATCATATGCTATTTCTCGTCCTGGATCAACTACTGGGTGCCACGCCTGTGGCCGAAGGTCGACAGCTACATCATCAGCTGCTACTACTTCCTGATGGCAGCACTGCTGGTGTGGGTGGCATTCTTGAGTTTTATGTATCTGCAATGTAATATCAACCTGCTCTACCCATTGGCAGGTATTGCTCTCATCGAGACGGCGCGACCCATCTATGAGGATAGTGCCCGAATAATGTGTAACAAGTTCCATTGGAAGATTTTCAAACACTCCATATATCTGGAAGGTGAAAATGAGGAAGAATAACTTAAAAGTGAAGGAGATGATGACTATGAAGAAAAGAGTATACGTAATGCTGCTGATGACCATGATGACGGTCATGGCAGTGGCACAGACCGCTCAGGAACTGCTCAGCGAAGCTAACGCCAAGTATGAGGCAGGTCAGATGGCGGATGCGCTTGAACTGTATACGCAGGCAGCCGACAAAGGACTTGCCGAAGCACAGTTCCAACTGGGTAAGATGTATTATCTGGGCGAGAGTGGGTCGAAAGACTATAGCTCTGCGTCCATGTGGTTCAAACGTGCTGCCCGTCAGCGCCATCCCAAGGCAGAATACGGACTGGCCACCTGCTATATGAATGGTGACGGTCTGCCTGTCAATTACGATCAGGCACTGATGTATATGAGGGCATCGGCACTGCGTGGCTATGTACCTGCTCAGCGTAAGCTCGCAGAGCTTTATTCGAAGGGCGTCCTCGTAGAGGCCGACAGTGTAGAGGCCAAGCGCTGGCTCGACATGTCCGACGGCAAAGATGTCGCCCTCGTGCCCGAAATCGAGCGCCCCACCAAGATTATCGCTAAGGCTCCCGTCGCCGCTGCTCCAGCGGCCAGTGGGTTGCCCGCCGGTGCCCCTGCTGCTCCCTCCGCTGCTCTAGCGGCTAGCGGGTTATCCGCTGGCTCTGCCGCCTCTGTTGCGGCTTCCACCACTCCCGCCGTTTCTCCGGTGGGCTCCGCCGCCACTACTCCCGCCGCGTCAGCAGCGGGTACTGTTGCCGCTGTCGCGGACCCGCCTATCGGCTACTCCGCTACCATCCTGCCTCCCGCAGAACGCCCTGACAGCTTGGTGAAGCTCATGGATCTTGTCAAGCTTTCGCGTACCGAGCAGCTCGACTCCCTCAATCAGGCACTGATGGATAGCCTGACCACGACAGGCATCCTCAGCAAAACCATGATAGCCACCATCGACTCCATGATGATTGCCGACAGCCTGGAGGTTGTCCGTCTGGAGAAGCTCCGCCAGCTGAAGTTACAGGTGGCTCAGCAGGCTCAGCGCAAGAAGTCACTGGTAGTGCTCCCTAAGGAGTCCGAAATCCAGCGCAACCTGCCGCCTACAGCCACTACCCACTGGGATGTACCCCTCGAGGCGCTGACCCTCAAGCAGGACGGCACCGAGGTGCCCACACCGTCCGCTCCTGCTGGCGCTCCCGCTGCTGCTCCAGCGGCCAGCGGGTTGCCCGCTGGCACTTCCGCTGGCTCTGCTGTAGCTTCCACTACTCCCGCCGCATCAGCAGCGGGCACTGCCGCCGACATCCTCCCCGTCGGTGCTGATATCCCTGCTCCCACCGCTTTTGATAAGCTGGCAGCAGGAGCCTCCCTCGCATCCCTCAACAATACCCAGGATCAGATTGAGGAAGAGATGAATATGGCCAATGGTGCCCCAGTGGTGCGCATCCTCTATCCAGAGGACCAGTCGCTGTTCCATACCGATGTCATCAAGGTGAAATATCAGCTGTTGGCACAGGGTCTGGAGAGCTCTACCAAGATTACCGTTATGGTTGACGGTGTCCGCCAGCCCGACAGCCGTGCCGTCAAGCAGGCTGACATGATAGAGGTCGACGTACCCAACCGCGACTGTACCGTCATGCTCTTTGCACAGAACGAGAAGGGTAATAGTATTCCCGCTGCCATCCGTCTTATCCGTGAGAATGTCCAGGAGGTCGACCTGCCACGCCTCTTTGCCGTGGTTGTTGGAGTAGGAGACTATAAGGACGAGAAGCTGCTCCCCTTGAAGATGACCGTCAAGGATGCCAACGACTTCGCCAATGTGCTGCGCTCCAAGAAGGGCCACCCCTTCACCGATGTAGAGGTGAAGCTGCTCTGCGACCAGGAGGCTACCCGTGGTGACATCTTCGAGGCCATGGAATGGATGGGTCAGGAGGCACGTCCTAACGACCTGTGCATGTTCTTCTTCGCCGGTCATGGCTACCGTGACGAGCGCGACCGTTTCTTCTTCATGCCCTATGGCGGAAGCACCAAGCGCACCTACGAGTGCTTCAGCGCTACCGACTTCAAGGATGCTGCTGAGAAGATCAACTCTAAGTTCGTCGTCTTCGCCGACGCCTGCTACTCTGCCGGTCTGCTGGAGGGTAACCGCTCGGCGGCTGCTGAGCACTTCGTAGAGCAGCTGCGCCGCTCCAAGAATGGTATGCTGTTCTATGCTTCCAGTGCCGGTGACACCAAGTCGAAGGAAGATCCCACATGGGGTAATGGCGCCTTCACCAAGGCACTGGTAGAAGCTTTCAACGGTGCTGCCCGCAAGGAAGGTGACGAAGGCCTCTCCACTCGTACTCTCGACACATACCTCTATGATGCCGTACGTCGCACTACCGAGTTCAAGCAGACTCCGGTATTTATGAATCCCAGTGGTATCGAACACTTTAATATCTTCACCTATGAGAAATAGAATCATCCTTCTGCTGCTGGCACTCATGCCATTGACGCTGGTAGCACAGTCTTATACGGTATACTCTGTCGTGGGCACTGCCCGCTGGCATAATGGCAAGACCATGGTACCCCTGAAAGCCCGCAAGGTGCTGTCAGATAATACCAAGCTGCAGATAGGCGAGGAGAGTGCTGTGACGGTTATCGACGAGAAGAATGCCAAGATGTACTCCTTCACCTCTGCCGGTACCAATACCGTGGCCGACCTCATCAAGGGTCTCAAGGGCAACACCAAGAGTCTCTCCAAGCAGTACCTCAGCTACGTCATCAAACAGCTGTTCTCCGATGATAGCGAGAAGATGTCGCACCCCAACACCTATATGCAGGCTACCGCTACGGCTTACCGCTCGTCATCTAACGACTCCCTGCTCCTCAACCAGCTGGGCCGCCACTTCGCAATCGATGGCCCTATCGATAAGTCGGTAGAAAGTACCCTCGTTGACCCCGATGCTGATCCCGATACCGACTATGATGTAGAGTTCGAGCTCATCGACTGCGCCACAGGTCTGCCCCTCGGCGAGCAAATCGCACCGAATACCAGCTGCTATCTGCGTGTCACCAACCAGACCACAGAACTGCTGTATATGAATCTGCTGGACATCGACCGCCAGGGCAACAAGTACCTCGTGCTGCCTATGGATGCTGCGGCAACATGTGCCCACCTGCTGGTGCCGGCCATGAGTACCGTATCCTTTAAGAAGGAACCGTTCATCTTCGGTGACGAACCATCGGAAGAGACGCTCCTGCTGATGGCTGTTCGTGAACCGGTAGATTTCAGCATCGTGATGGATCATATCAAGACAGGTGGAAAGAGCACCATGCGTCTGGGACTCAACCGCCGCTTTTATCAGGTGAAGTGATGGAGTTCCGCACACAGGTAGACATCCACGAGCCCCCATTCCATATAGAGCCCTGCGAAGAGATCCTCTTCGTGGGCTCTTGTTTTGCCGATGCCATAGGCCAGCGCTTCCGCGACGAGGCCTTCCCCGCCACCGTCAACCCCTACGGTGTCATGTATAACCCCGCCAGCATCCTCCACACCCTCCAGCGCCTGGCCGCCACTCCTGCGGGTTCCGTTGTTGCCGCCTCTCCAGCGGTCAGCGGGTTGCCCGCTGACATCTCCACTACTCCCGCCGTTTCTCCGGTGGGTCCTCGTGTCGCTTTCCTCACCCTCGGCACCAACCATGTCTATCGCCTCAAGGCTACCGGCGAGATTGTCGACAACTGCGAGAAGCGTCCTGCCTCCCTCTTTCAGGAAGAGGAGCTCTCCGTCGACCAGTGTGCCGACTATCTCCGTCAGTCGATAGACCTCCTGCGCAGCCTCAATCCTGACATCCATATCGTCCTGACGGTCAGCCCCATCCGCTACCGCAAATACGGCTACCACGAGAGCCAGCTCTCTAAAGCCACCCTCCTCCTCGCTATCGATAAGCTGTTGGCTTCAGCGGTTGGCGGGTTTCCCGCCGCCTTTCCAGCGGTCAGCGGGTTGCCCGCTGACATCTCCACTACTCCCGCCGCTTTTCCGGCGGGCTCCGTTTCCTACTTCCCCGTCTACGAACTCGTCCTCGACGAGCTCCGCGACTACCGCTTCTACGCTCCCGACATGCTGCACCCCTCTGCACAGGCCGTGGACTACATCTGGGAGCGCCTCGTCGATAGCTACTTCTCGCCAGCTGCCAAGGACTATCTCGCCGAATGGCGACCCCTCAAACAGGCGCTGGCGCACAAACCCTTCAACCCCGATTCCCCCGACTACCGCACCTTCCATGAACAGACCCTGGCGAAGGTCGCCGAACTACAAAAAAAATATCCTCATTTAGCATTATGAATTACACCATAGAAAAGATTACTACGCTCCTCGGAGCGCGACGCATCGGCATTGCCGATGCCACCATAGGCTGGCTGCTTACTGACAGCCGCTCCCTTTGTTTCCCGGAAGAAACGCTCTTCTTCGCCCTGAAGACAGCCCGCAACGACGGCCACCGCTATATCGCTGACCTCTACCGCCGTGGTGTCCGCAACTTCGTGGTTACCACCGTGCCTGTGGCTGACGTTTTTCCCGCCAGCTCCGCTGCCACCACTCCCGCAGCGTCAGCTGCGGGCTCTTACCCCGATGCTAACTTCCTCGTCGTTCCTTCCCCCCTGGAGGCTCTTCAGCGCTTGGCTGAGCGCCACCGCGACGAGTTCAACATCCCCATCGTGGGCATCACGGGTTCTAACGGTAAGACGATGGTCAAAGAGTGGCTCTATCAGCTGCTGTCGCCATCCATGACCGTGACACGCTCGCCCAAGAGCTACAACTCACAGATTGGTGTTCCCCTCTCTGTATGGCTCCTCAGCGAACAGACGCAGGTCGGCCTCTTCGAGGCAGGCATCAGCCAGCCCGACGAGATGGCGTCGCTCTGCGACATCATCCAGCCCACCATCGGTGTGCTGACCTCGTTGGGTGCTGCCCATCAGGAGAACTTCCGTACCATGGAGGAGAAGTGTACGGAGAAGATGCAACTCTTCAGCCATGCCAAGGTCCTCGCCTACAATAGCGATGACGACGTCATCAGCCGTTGCATCCGCCGTTCCGGTTTCAAGGGCGAGAAGATTGGCTGGAGCCGTGACAACCAGTCGGCGCCGCTCTTCATCGAGGCCGTGTCCTCTACTCCAGCGGGTACTACCGTCTCCTATATATATAAAGGAACGCGCGCGAACTATCTGTTGCCTTTCTTCGACGAGGCCTCTCTCCAGTGCTCCTTCGCCTGTGTGGCAGTAGCCCTGCATCTCGGCATTACTCCTGAACAGCTGGCAGAGCGCATGTCACATCTCGAACCAGTGGCTATGCGCCTGGAAGTTAAGGAGGGCCAGCACGGCTGTCTGCTCATCAACGACTCGTACAATAGCGACATCAACTCCCTCGATATCGCCCTCGACTTCATGGCGCGCCGCACGGCTACCGCCGCCGCTTCTCCAGCGGTCAGCGGGTCTTCCGCTGATACACTGGCGGGTCCTCGCACCCTTATCCTCAGCGATATCTACCAGACCGGCCGTGACGATGCCGACCTCTATGCAGAGGTGCTTGCACTCTGCCTGAAGCGCGGCATCACCAAGCTCATCGCCATTGGCCCCCGCATCACTGCCGCCCTCTCAGCTGCCGTTGTGCCTGTGGCTGGTGGTTTTGCCGCTGGTGTGTTCTTCTTCCCCACCACCGATGCCTTCCTTGCCAGCGAGGCCTTCCGCCAGCTGCACGACGAGGTCATCCTCATCAAGGGCGCTCGTGCTTTCGGCTTCGACCGTATCACGGAACAGCTGGAGCAGAAGGTCCACGAGACCATTCTGGAGGTTAACCTCAACGCACTGGTCGACAACCTCAACTACTACCGCTCCTTCCTGAAGCCAGAAACCAAGCTGGTATGTATGGTCAAGGCCGACGCCTATGGTGCTGGTGCTGTGGAGGTTGCCAAGACCCTGCAAGACCACCGTGTCGACTACCTCGCCGTGGCTGTGGCTGACGAGGGCGTCACGTTGCGTCGTCATGGCATCACGCAGAATATTATGATTATGAACCCTGAGATGACGGCCTTCAAGACGATGTTCGACTACGATCTCGAGCCAGAGGTCTACTCGTTCCGTCTGATGGATGCCCTCATCCGTGCTGCTGAACAGCAGGGTATTACGGGTTGGCCCGTACATATCAAGCTCGACACGGGTATGCACCGCCTCGGCTTCGACCCAGAGAAGGATATCGACGAGGTCATCCGTCGTCTGAAGAACCAGAACGCCATCATTCCGCGCTCTGTCTTCAGCCACTTTGTAGGCTCCGACAGCGACGACTTCGATAACTTCTCTACCATGCAGTTCGAGAAGTTCGACAAGGCCAGCCGCCGTTTGCAGGCTGCCTTCCCCCACAAGATTATCCGCCATATGGACAATAGTGCCGCTATCCAGCACTTCCCTGAGCGCCAGATGGATATGTGCCGTCTTGGCCTCGGCCTCTATGGCTACGATCCCCGTGCCGCCGCTCCCGCTGCTCCCGCGGTCGGCGGGTTCTTTGACCAAGGTCAAAGTGTGGCTTCGCGAATTCCCGTCGACTCTGCTGCGGCTCCCCTTCGCCCTGTTTCCACCCTCAAGACTACCATTCTCCAGCTCCGCCGCGTCCCCAAGGACGAGACGGTGGGCTACAGCCGCCGTGGCGTCCTGTCGCGCGACAGCCTGATTGCCGCCATTCCTATTGGCTATGCTGACGGATTGAACCGCCACCTCGGTCGCGGCGCTGGGTACTGCTTGGTTAACGGTCAGAAAGCCCCTTATGTCGGTAACATCTGCATGGATGTCGCCATGATCGACGTCACCGATATCCCCAATGTCCACGAGGGTGACAGCGTGGAAATCTTCGGCGAACACCTGCCAGCCTCTGTGCTCAGCGACATCCTCGACACCATTCCCTATGAGGTACTTACGGGTGTCAGCAACCGTGTCAAGAAGGTATATTTCCAAGACTAATAATCATTTTCGATAAAACTATGAACGCTATTCAAACCTCTAAGATGTCCAACTTCCGTTGGGTGATTTGTAGCCTGCTCTTCCTGGCTACTACCATTAACTATATGGACCGCCAGGTCCTGTCGTTGTTAAACACCAACTACATCTCGATAGATTTCCATTGGGATAACGACGACTATGGTACCATCACCGCCGTCTTCTCCCTGTTCTATGCCGTCATCTCCCTCTTTGCCGGCAAGTTCATCGACTGGATGGGTACCAAGAAAGGCTATATCTCAGCCATCATTCTGTGGAGCATCGGTGCCTGCATGCATGCCGGTTGCGGCATTGCCACCTGCTGGATCAATGATGTCGACAGCATGACTGTGCTGAAGACGATGGACAAAGCCTCGCAGATAGGCCTCTTCGGCTTGACCGTCAGTGTCTGGCTGTTTATCGGCTGTCGTATGATCCTGGCCATGGGTGAGTCGGGCAACTTCCCTGCAGCCATCAAGGTTACCGCGGAGTATTTCCCTAAGAAAGACCGTGCCCTCGCCACATCTATCTTCAATGCCGGTGCTTCTATTGGTGCCTTGGTAGCTCCGCTCAGCATCCCAGCCTTGGCCGATGCCTTTGGTTGGGAGATGGCATTCATCATTATCGGTGCTCTGGGCTTCGTCTGGGCTGGCTTGTGGCTGTTCATCTATATGCCCCCCTCCAGAAGCAAGTTCGTCAATGCCGCTGAGCTGCTCTATATCGAGTCTGACAATGCCAATGCTGCTGAGACCGTCGCTGCGGAAGAGCCTGAGGAAGAGAAGAACAAGCTGTCGCTCATCGACTGTTTCAAGTACCGTCAGACGTGGTCGTTCATCGTTGGTAAGTTCATGACCGATGGTGTCTGGTGGTTCTTCCTGTTCTGGGCTCCCGACTACTTCAACTCACTGGGCTATCCTGTTACCACGATGACTGGTAAGATGCTCATCTTCGTGCTCTACCTCATCGTTACCATTGTGTCCATCTATGGTGGCTACCTCCCCAAGCTCTTTGTCGAGAAGTGGGGCATGAATCCCTATGCTGGCCGTATGCGTGCCATGCTTATCTTTGCCTTCTTCCCCATCTTCGCGATGTTTGCCCAGCCCCTTTCCGGCATATCCCCTTGGATTCCAGCTATCATTATCGGTCTGGCAGGTGCTGGCCACCAGTCGTGGTCGGCCAACCTCTATTCCACCATTGGCGATATGTTCCCCAAGTCGGCTGTAGCTACCATTACGGGTATCGGTACCATGTTTGGCGGACTCTGTAGCTTTGCTATTAATAAGGTGTCGGGAGTCCTCTTCGACTATGCCGAGGCTCAGGGCGAGGCCTTCACCTTCTTTGGTGAGTCGGGCAAGCCCGCTGGCTATATGATTGTCTTCTGCTACTGTGCCGTCGCCTATCTTGTCGGCTGGTGCATCATGAAAGCGCTCGTGCCCAAATACAAGCCCGTCATCACTGAAGAATAACCACTGAAATGCTCTTTATAAGTGCCCAACGGTTCCCCCGTTGGGCCTTTTTCTTGATTAAAAAAATGTTATTTTAACACATTTGGTTGGTGTGCGCACACAACGACAAAAATCCTTAGTATTTACAACTATTAACAAAATTTAGGGTAGAAAGCCTTTGTAATTAGTTTTATTTTGCTTAACTTTGCCACCGCATTTCCTTAAAAAGGATTAAAAACTTAGAAGTAAAAGCTAACGTATTGATGGTGAAATCCCGTACCTTCCAATATATTTGGCTGTGTGTATTACTATTAATACCGATGACTATGGTAAGAGCTAAGGTCATGGACACAGGATTTAAGGTCGACACCCGATCTGCTACTGCAGAAAAGGGGTCGGCATTCATTGTGTCACCAGCTAATACTACGCAGGACGGGGAGAGGAAAAAGGTAAAGAAAAAACGTGGTTTCGCTCCTGTCAACCAGATGGTACCGATTACCGTAACCGGTGTCGATACCCTTAGCATCCTTGATCGTCTGTCTATACGCACCAATATGGTCGATTGGGCTTTGCTCTTGCCTAATATTGGTGCAGAATTTGACATCCGCAACACCAACTGGAACCGTTGGGCTGTGGGCCTGAATGTCAAATACAACTGGCAGACCAGCCATACCTATAACCCTGGCATGGTGTACAATATTTTCGAGGTGCGCCTTGAGGGCCGTCAGTACTGGCGAGCCCGCCAGATTAGTAATCGCTTGCCTAAGCACACGCACATCTGGGACAAGGCTATCTCCATTCGCCGCAGCAGGGTTAAGCACAAGTCTTTCACCTGGTATCGTGGTGTCTATGCCTCCTATGGCAAATACTCGCTGCTCTTCGGTGGCGATGGACATCAGGGCACTGCCATTTCCGGTGGTGTCTGCTATGGTTTTGTGCGCCCGATGTTCGCTTTCGAGAATGGCAACTCCATCGACCTGGAGTTTGGTGGCAGTGCTGGTGTTGTCTACTACAAGGACAAGGTCTATCGCCACGATGCCGAGACCGACTGCTATCCTCTTGTCGCTGAAAAACCAGGAGCTATTCTCCCCATGCTCAACGAGTTACGTGTGGGTCTTGTCTATCGTTTCGGCCACGTCCCTGTGCTGGCCAAGTACCGCTACCGTCGCGATGTCGACGTCTATTACGACATGCTGAAGGACAGTGTGCTGAATGCTCATGTCCACTATCGCGACAGTGCTACGCGCTATAAGGAGACCTACGAGTCTATCCTGCGCAAGTTCTGGTCTGTCTATGACTCTATTGCTGGTGCAGACCGCAGTGCCGACAGGCTGCGACTCCAGCAGTTCAGGGAAGAGCGTGCCAAGGAGCAGGCCGTTGCTGCTGAGGACAAGAAGTCCAAGAAGGCTAAGAAGTCGAAGAAAGCAGACAAGGAGGCTCAGGAGCCTCAGGACAACAAGTCTGCCGATACTCCTAAGGAGAGAAAGGAGGATGAGAGCAATGAGTAGACGCTGGTGGATCATATTGCCCCTCTTCGCCGTGCTCTGCATGACATCTGCATGTACGGAAGCAGTGCTGTGTGACAGCCATCTGGGTCATGATGGAAACATCCGCTTTGATTATGATTGGACAGTCGCTGATGGAGCCCAGCTGCCAGACAGTATGGCAGTGATGGCGGTACGTGTCATCAATCATTACAAGTGTGGCATGATGATCTCTACCGAAAACCTTCGAGGCCACTATTTCTACAATGCTCCTGACAATGTCGAGGGTTGGATAGATCCGTCTATCGTTCCTCCTGAGCCACCGGGCCCCCGAATCGACAATAACTTTACGATTGATCCTACTGAACCATATAATGGCGGTGAATCACCTGATCCCGTTGATCCGGAAGATGAAGAGGAAGAGCCTGAAACTCCTTCTGAAGAGATTGAGGTCGATCATTTCCAGCTACCTAAGGGTTCGTATAAGTTCTATGCGATGAGTATGGACAAGAATCTCTATGACCACGTCTATACCAATGTGCCGCAATACTTGGAGAATGACGGCACGGGAATGCAGTACGACGAGGTAGAGTTTGTCTATAACACCCATCGTTACCATCCTGACGAAAATGGCAATGTAGACTTAGTAAGCCTGTTGGGACAGGACTACAATCAAGGTTTCGATATCATTATGACTGACTACCCGCCCATTTTTGTCGGTCAAGTGGATCTTACAGATGTGGAAGACCATGCAGAGATGGCTGTCACCTTCAAGCCACGTCTTCTTTCGCAGAACATTGATATCAATTTCGACATTGAGAAGGATGTATCCAAAATTCCTTTTGTTGTCGAGAGCGTCGTTGGCGAGATTTCCGGTATTCCCAGCAAGTGTAGCCTGTTCGATGGTCATCTCTATCTGAAGAAGACCAATAAGATGCAGTTTACCACCACGCTGACCAACGAGAGCGGTACGCCTATCGTTGACGACGTCAACAACACCAAGGTCAGGGTTCATGCCAATATCAACGTGTTAAGCATTCTGCATAGCGCTAAGCCTACCGACCTGACGGGGCCTGGCATCCTGCAGCTTTCACTTTCCTATAAGTTCCAGCGTGCAAATGACGATGGTACAACTTCGGAAGTTGTTCGCAAGGTGTTTGGTAAGGTTAACTTGTATAATGTATTGAAGGAAGCTAATTTGATAGAATACTCATCAAATATGCAATATGCGACCAAGTCGTGTGATCATGCTGTACTCGACATCCCTGGTGTTCTGTTGCTTAATCCAGAAGGCAAGACATCGGGCAGTGTTGGCGGCGGCTTTAGCAGTTGGGATCAAATAAACGATCCTGACCATCCTGTAGTAACAGACGAAGGCGAACAGCCCGAACTCTATTAATGACGAAGAGATAAGAATGAGATATATTTGGAAATATATGGCACCAATGATGATGACATTAGCAGTCTTGCTCGGATGTTCGTCAGAGTCATATCCAGGCATTGAATATGAACCTGCCATTCCGGATGCTCTGCGCAACGACGAGAGTGGCCGTTCTACTGGTAACGGCCTACCTGTCTCGTTGTCTGTCACTGGCCCATCTTTCCAAATAGCCAATATCTCGCGTGGCCTTGGCCCGCTTGACGATGTAGGCAATACAGCACGTTTCAAGAATACACGCTTCTATGTCTTTGCTTTCCGCGACTATCCTGACGAGCAGGGAGCTTGGGATTATAACCCCTCGTTTAAGCAGCACTCAAAGGATGATAATACCGACTGTTTGGTTGATGATAGCGACAATGATTGGCTGGGTATGCCTGCCCGCGTAGTCATAGAGTCGGGAGCCGTCCATATGCTTCGCAAGAATCTGCGCGTGGACAGCATCCTCTATTATGGCTCTCGCCATCAGGACATTGCCTATAATTTCTATATGTATCACATTGATGATGTGAACATTGATGCCACCAATGCTCATCGCGACGAATCGGGCATTTACTACGATTTAGAGCTGAATGGCACTCAGGACGTGATGACAGGCCACTCTATCCGGTTTACCGATGAGATGCTCCGTGAGAACTACCCAGGATATAGTGATTTGCCAGCGGAGACTCAGAACCACATCTTGAATATTGGTAATTACAGCGCCTATTCAGCCAACTACGATGTCAACCCCATCATTTATATGCGCCACCTGTTGACACAGTTGAAGTTCTACGCCTATCCAGCAGACCGCTCGGCGATGGATATCGAGTTTACTGAAATCCAGGTGGAAGCTCGCTATCAAGGCAGACTGTATGTCGTCAGTATGGATGTGGACAATCTGAATTTCACCTTTAACGACGAACGCAAGTACATCACTTTGATGGAACGACAAGAAGACGATGTCGACAAGTGCCAGCCTTATCAGCCATTGACGCCGTCAAGATATAAGATACAGTGGGACGACACCATGACTTCTGACGACTGGACGAAGAATCCACCTGTGCATATTGGCGACGACATGATGCTTCCGCCTGATGCCTCTTTCGCTCTGAGGGTAGTCTATAAGCAGAAAACCCACACCTCTCCAGATGTATACAGAGAAATTGAGGCAAACTATCAGTTGAAAGCTCCGGAGCTGGAAGAGTCGATGGACCCTGTCACTGGCGAATTCTGCTTCCTACCCAGTAAGAGCTACGTCGTAAAACTGGGTGTCTTTGGTGGACGAATACCTGAGCTGCAGGTAGATTTGGAAGGCTGGAGTGAAGGTGGAGACATTGATGTCCCTGGTGATCCGACAGAAACTGAAGACGAATAACATAACAAGAAACATTACATATACGAGACAACAAATTTTATTAATTCACTTTTTTATTAACTTTTAAAACTTAAAGCTTATGAACAAAAAGTTTTATTTTGGACTTGCACTGACAGCTGGGCTGTTCGCAAGTTGTTCGTCTGAGGACCTCGCCGGTGAGAGTGCTTCTAAGCAGCTTATTGATGATGGTGCTCCTGCAAAGATTGAGATCGGCCTGACACCTGGTTACGAGATTACTCGTGGTACTGGTAGAGTCGGTGATGTTGCTGGTGCTTCTAATGCCCAGTGGGCTGGTCAGAAGTTCACCGTGCTGATGCTCGAGAAGGGCACCATGTTGGGTGCTTATGCTACTAACGATCGTAATCCTGGTGAAGAGCTGTTGAAGGGTCAGGACATGACAGCTGATGGTGTGACCGTTGTTTCTCTTGCTGACGATGCAGTGTACTATCCCACAGCTGATCTGCAGGGTAACCCCAAGGTGTATGATTTCTGGGCCTATCGTCTGGACAATAGTGAAACTGACGGCGCAGCAACACCTGCAGCCACACCTGGTGTTCCAACTTTCAATGGTTATGATGATGCGAATGGCACTAAGATTACCATTCCGTTCGCTATCAATGGTACTCAGGACATTATGGTGGCAGCCACGACTCCTTCTGACGCCACTTATGCATCAAACCATCCCGATTTGATTTACTCTGCCAAGTCTGCTCGCAATGGTGTGAAGCCCAATCTGAGCTTCAAGCACCTGCTGACCAGTCTTACTTTCAAGGTTAAGCCAAAGTCAAGAGATATCTCTGACCAGGCTGACTGCCCGATTACTGGCGGTAACGCTGCCTCGTTCGTTCCTGGCTATCAGATTACAAACATCACTCTGAAGTCTATGTCAACTGGTGAACTCGTTGCTGCTTATACTGCTACTGACGAGCCCGAGCGCATTGAATGGACTGCTGCTCAGGATTGGGCTGACCCCACAACCCTGACTGCTTTCAATCTGATGTGTCGCAATAGATTAGTTGCTGATAAAGCCGACATCAAGATGGTGGCTGTTTCTTCTAATGCTTCTATGACCATTAATTATGATTCAGGTTATGAAGATGCGGAAAGCCACACTTCTTACACACCTGATGCTAATCTGCTGACGATGGAGGTGTATGATAGCGATGCTAAAGATGATGCTACAGGTTTGCCTACAGGCAACAAGACAACTCTGAATGCCATACTTAATGGTGGCGCAGGCCCTGTCACAGGTTACATTAGGACTCACAAAATAGGTAATCGTTCTCCTTATCAGACCTCTCAGAGTTACGACGATTGTGACTATCAGGCTGCTGAAGCTGCTGTAACAACCGACTTGGTTCCTTTTGCTGATAACTGCGATGTTGCAGCAAACAAAGTTGTTCTCGACTGGGAAGGCTATTCTCCTGGAACTCCTGCTACCTATCAGGCTACTGACGCTACAGCTACTGTAGCTGACGAAACTGCATATGATGCTCTTGCCCCTGCAGATAAGGCAGGTAAGGGTGACGCAGCTGCTCTTACCGCAGCTACTATTGCTGCAAATGAGGGCAAGTACTTCTTCAACACTGATGACAACAAGGCTTACAAGATTGAAGAGGCAGCAGCCGCTGTTCCTGGTACTGATGGTACTGCACAAGTTTCTACCGTTGGCGCTCCTATGCTGGTTGCTCCTTCTAACGACGCTGCCAACAGTGGTTATCTTGTAACAGTTACTTATAAGTACTGGAAGAAGCAGACTGCTTCACAGGTCGTTCTGACCACCAAGACCACCGATCCGTTTGTAGTTAATAACTACACGATTAATGGTGGTGCCAAGGTGAAGGGCCCCTTCGAGGCAGGTAAGAACTACAACGTAACTATTACCCTCTACTCTGACGGTGAGACGCTGAGTGGTGACGCTACTTCAGAGCCTTGGGTGGCTGGTGATGACCTGAATGCTAACGACGAGGAGTAATTCTCTGATTGCTTGAAACACTGGGACATCCCCATGTGTTAAGAGTATAAATCCCTAAAAGAACTGAGGGTGCAAGTACTGAACTTTGCACCCTCAGTCTTTTCTACTTTCTTCGCTTGAAATTTGGAAGTTAAGAAAATAATACTTATCTTTGCAGCGTAGAAACAAAGAAAGGATCGATTATGGAACCCAAAGTAGGTGATAAGATGAAAGTAAGTCCACAGCTGACAGCTCAGTCAGACTGGATTGATGGAGAGGTTATTGATGTTGAACATAACCCTTTTATGGGCGTTGTGATTTCAATTAAAGATAAACTTGGACGAATCTTTTTCGGCCAGAGCCGTTTCTTTGTCGCTTTATAGTATCGAGTATGTTTGCTATTGCATTCGATATGGATGTCAAGGAATCCGAATAAGTTTCCAGGGCCTGAGGCGCAGCCCTCCTTTTATTCTTCCACCTAAAGGTAGAAGTGTGGCGTTGCAATCCTTTCCTCCTTAGACATAAAACCTCTGTTTCCGCACCCATACTACTAAAGTAGTATAATAGTTTATTTTTCTTCCAAAATATTTGGAAGTTTCATTTTTATTTCGTATCTTTGCCCCCGAGAGTATTATTGCTAATTGTGAATGATATGAAAAAGTATCTGTTTATCATAGGAATGACGGCCGTGATGTTCGCTGCTTGCTCAAGCAACGACGAGTTGCTGACGCAGAAAGTGGCAGGCGAAGAGGCTGTTGACGAGGAGAACGTAACCCGTGAAGACCTGATGGGTAATATCCCCATTGAGTTTGCAGATATCACTGGTAGTGCTACTGTCGAACTGACCCGTGGCTCTGCTAATATTAACGGTTCATTCAGCTCAGGTACGATGGGAATCTATTGTATTGCTGCAAGAAAAATCAATAATGCAGCAGATGATCCTCAAATGTCGGGTTCGAGTACCGCTTTGGGCAAAATCCTTAGTCTTTGGCTGGAAAACGTGAGTGCCCATATTGAGCCGACTGCGAATAATGAGGGCTATATAGTATGGGATAATCCCAATGAGAAACACTACTATCCTAGAAAGGATTGGTATGCGTATAAGTTTGCTGCTTATCATCCCAGAACGGAATATATCGCCAAGACATCAGCAGCCATAGCGACATATATCCCTATAGATGGTAACGATGATGTGTTTGCTGCTTTTGCAGACGGTCCGCGAGTAAGTATTGATGCCGAAACAGCTGCGAAGGCCTATAGCCAGCAGTATTTTGAAACCATCGGTGTAGATAATATCCTTCCTGAACATAAGCCGTATTATAACTTCAGACATTTGACCAGTCGCTTGAAATTCAAAGTGAAACTGAGCAGTGACTGTGAGCGTCCATTGCACGTAGACAACATTTGTTTCTCAGATTTCCCCAATATCATGAAAGTGGCGTTAGCCAAGTATGATAACGGTAATCTTATCAACAATTGGTACAGCTATGATTTCGTTACGAATTATAGTGATTACATGCCAGCTTCTCTGAAGGATGATTTGCCGAAAAAAACAATTAATGTTAACGGTACGCCAACGGAGGCATGTGTGGTTAACGGGCATTACTGGCTACGCGAAGCTGATGATTCCAGCATTGGCGCGAAAGTGAATGGGCAGTACAAATATATTGTAGATACCAATGGCTATACTGACGTGGGTGACTGCATTATGATAGCACCAGTTTATAAGTCTCACTCAAAGTCTACTATTAAGCTGGAAGTATATCTGGCTGATGATTATGGAAATAAATACACGACAGTGCAGCCGATAGAAGTGCCTGCTCCAGACGCAGACCCCAGTGATCCCAATGATGTAGGTGGATGGAAGAGTGGAAAATCATATACCATCAAGGTCTCTATCGGTGGCAACATCTTCTTCATGGATCAGACCCGTGGTCAGATGACTGGTCATCTCGATGGCTATACAGAGGAGCCTGAAATAGAAGTTAGTGATTGACAGTATACAACTAAGCCAGCGACAGGAACAACTGAGCCAGCGCTGGCTTAGCTGTATTTAGTATGCAAATACAGCTGTCTCGCACGTGGCTACAGCTAAGTAGCGTCTGGGTACAGCCTATTTTTGCCGAAAAGTTGCCAAAATAGAGCGAAACAAGAAAAATGTAACACTTCCCCGCAATCGCTTGAAATGCTAGTGTAGAAAGGGGGTGGGCTAGGGTAAGTGTTGCTCCAACACTTACCCTACACCTCCCCAACACTTACCCTTGTATGTAGTCTTGAAAAAGACTCAGCCAAAGACCCTCCGAAGTGGGTAAGTGTTTACTAAGTGTTGGGGAAGTGTTTGACAAACACTTCCCCTCTTTCTGTCCCTTTCAGCATCGGCATTCCAGACGGCTCGGGGGAAGTGTTAAGTGAATGACCTTTTACAAAAACAATAAAAACTCTCACTTCAGTATGTGTCGGACTTTCAGTCCTTACAAGATGAAAGGTATCTATTTTCCCTTGTGTGCAAGCACCCAGATAAAAATATCTACCTCTCATCTTTGACTCTTACAGAGCCATCACATACTTCGTGAGCAAAAACACCGATTTCTTCGAAATCTAAAAAACAAATATAACCATAGAAATCACTATTTGGGAAGATACTGTTTTGTTAAACATATAATTGCCATTAATCGATCATATAATTCTCTCTTTATTGAGAGTGTGGCGTTGCGAATTATCATTAATAATTAATGAGAATTAACGGATAATTTGTGGTAATTAATGTATAAATCAAAGACTTTGAAGATTATTGCTGTGCAACGGTTTTTTAGGTTCGCAGAACCGATGTTTTTGCTTTTGGATGTTTGTAATAACGATAGTTATGTGATAAGGGCTATGCTTTGGCGTAAGAGTTTACTCTTAAAGACAAAGGCATAGCACGTAGCACAAGAGCTCTGGAAGGAGCTACAAACATCAAAAAGAGTTTTTCCTGTTTTTTTTTATAAAAATCTGCGAGAACCATATATTCCCAATAGCGTGCTAAGTGTTAAAGAAATCTAAATAATTATGAAAAGTTTTGATTTTTGACGTATTATTGTCTATATTTGCATGAACTAATCCCTAAAGCTAACAATTTGAAGGAAGAATTAACCAAAAAGAAGAAAGGTGCAATATATACACTATATCAAACATTGGCCCATATAGACGTGTTGCCGGTGTTTGTGCTCCTTTTGTTGTTTCCTTCAATCACCCTTACCGCACAAACCAATGAACCCAAGTCTGCCGAGCTGAATATCCTGTTTCCGGCAGGCAGTGTGACGGTGGATATGAGCTACATGGGTAATGCGGAACGCTGGAACTCGTTTGAGCAGGCGTTCCGTGCGAATTTTGGTGACAGAATCATACCCAATCTACGACTGGATATCTACTCTGGTGCTTCGCCTGAAGGCATTCCTTCACGTAACAAATGGCTGGCGGAGAACCGTGGCCGTGCTGTGCGCCACCTGATTCGTCAACGGCTAGGGCAGGGTATCCATAACATTGTGATACACAACGAGGGAGCACGCTGGGACGGACTCTACGACCTGGTGATGGCCAGCAACGAGTCGTGGAAGAATGACGTGCTACGCATCATCGCTGAACCTGCCTCTGCCAACGAGAACCAGCGCGACCCACGTGAGAACAAACTTCGCAAATTGCAGAACGGTAGGGTATGGAAACAGCTGGAACCTTACTTGGCACAGCTGCGTACCGGAGCCAATGCCGTGCTCAGCTACGAGGGTAGGACAGATACCGTTGTCCAGCGCGACACCGTGGTGATGGTAAGCAAGCAGCCTGTAGTCTCCGCCTACGCGCGCGATACTTTATATAGTACGAAACCCTATAGCCATAAGGTCAAGGTGAACCGCCGCGACAGCGTGACGGCCATCATGGTGCAGTATCCGGCATGGGCTGTCAAGTCCAACCTGCTGTTCTGGGCTTTCGGTGCCCCGAACATTGAGTGCGAAATCCCGTTGTGGCACGGCAACCAGTGGAGCCTGGAGGTGGAGATGATCTTCCCGTGGTTCGTCTGGGCCAACAATACCCGTGCTCAGCAGCTGTTCAACCTCGGCGCAGAGATTCGCTACTGGCTGGGTGACAGAACCATGCACCCCATGCTGCACGGCTTCCATATCGGTGCGGGACTGGCAACAGGTAAATATGACCTGGAACTACAGAAAAGCAAGGGCTATCAGGGCGAGTATATCAACCTGTATTTCAATATCGGCTACCAGTATCGCTGGAACGAGCACTGGGCACTGGATGCCAGCGTCGGCGTGGGTATTCTGTCCAGCAAGTACCGCCAGTATTATGGCAGCTCGATATATCCCGACAACCACCTTGAAGAGCATGACGACCACCTGGTGTGGAAAGAGAACGGCACCCTGCTGTGGCCGGGCATCTGCCACGCTGGTGTGACCCTATCGTATATGTTTAATGCATGGCCCTTCCATATTAAACCCATGAAACTGAATGGAAAATAGACAACGACATAGCAGCATAGCCAGTCTGTGCGTACTCTCGCTCATGGCACTGGTGCAGGTGTTCCTCACGGGATGCCGCCGCGACCTGTATGTCGTTAGCGAGCCCCCGAAGCAGATTGAGCTGATTACCGACTGGTCGCTGGCAACCCAGAAGCCTGGCGGTATGACGTGGTGGTTCATCCGCAACGACCATAGCGGCTACAACCGCCATGAGACGACGGCAGCGGTGACCCACAGCTGGATAGGTGTGGCCCGTGGCAACTATACCGGCATCATCTTCGACTATTCACCAGCAGAGTACGGCCACATGAGTTTTGTTGATATGAACATGCCAGAGACGGCCCTGCTGTTGCTGAACCCCGCTGCCGACCAGCCCAGAACGGACCTGCCCGTGGTGGGCCGTGACGCTGTTCCTGAGGGTATGACGGATATTCCTCTCCTGTCAGCAGGCAGTGAGGCCTTCATGGTCTCTGCCAGCCCGGAGAACATCAATATCGCTACATTGGAGAATGTTGAAGTGCTGTCAGGCAATGACGACGACTATATCCCTTATGAAGACCGCGACAAGCAACCCGATGAGGCAGAGATACAGACCATCTATGCCCAGCCGTCGCCGAGGATGTGGAAGATACGCGCCATCGTCCATGTGAAGGGCATTGACCGCCTTTACACCGTGCGTGGCAGTGTGGCAGGTCTGGCTGACGGCTACTGGCTGGCAGAGAACCGTCCTACCTCCAGCCGCTGTCTGCAAATCCTGGATAGCTGGAAGGTGAATACTCCCGATGTGGAAGGCTATATCACCAGCGAACAGTCCTGTATCGGACTGCCCGACCTGGAGATGCCTGCATCACCCATCTATGCCCGTGGAGGTTCTATGCAGCCTGCAAGTGAGGCTCCGGCCTATGACAAACTGCTGAGACTGAACCTCAGCTTCCTGTTGCGTGATAACAAGACCGTGGTGGACTACCACTACGATTTAGACGATGAAGATATCACTGTTTACGAAGAACAGCGCCTCATTGTGGTACGTATACCCAGTACCCATCCTGACTGTCCGGACCTGCCGGAGGTAGAGGGTGACGGTAAGACTGGTTTCGATGCTGACGTGTCGGACTGGGAAGAGGGTGGACACTCTGATACGACGTTCTAATAACGCAAAAAAAATAACGAGATAAAAATTTATTACTAACAATTAAAACAAGAATCTATGAAACAGAAGTTTTATTTCATGCTCGTAGCTGCTGCAGCCTTGTTTACTGCCTGCTCCAGCAATGACCTGTCAGAGAGCCCAACAACCGCTCCGCAGCTGGATGACTCGGCAGTGAACTTCAGCGCTTATGTGAATCGTGGCGTGACACGTGCCGGTACTGCTGGTACGTTGACGAACGAAGTTTTGCAGAATGCGCAAGTTGGTTTCGGTGTGTTTGCTTACTATTCTGACAGTGAGTCGTATAGTGAGACCTCTAAGCCTAACTTCATGTACAACCAAAATGTGGCTTACAATGGTACACAGTGGACTTATTCTCCTTTGAAGTACTGGCCGAATGAGTACGGTAAAAACGCTACCAGTGAGGGCCAGGACCGTCTGACATTCTTTGCCTATGCTCCTTATGTGAATGTGAATCCTTCTACAGGACGTGTCGGTAAGGAAGATAATCCTACTTCTGGCATTGTAGGCATGACCAGCAATACAGCTTCTGGTGATCCTTATATCAAGTACTATGCTGATATGAATCCTGACAAACGAGTTGACCTCTGCTGGGGTGTTGCCAAGGAAGACTTTACAGCTACTGTTGACGAAGAGGCTATCAATGAGGTGGCTGCTGGTGAGCCTTATATTGACGTGGTTAAGCCAACTACTGGCTCTCTGATTAATTTCGACTTTAAGCATGCTTTGGCTGCTGTGAACGTTCAGATTGATACAGACATCGACTTCGAAAGAGTAAATGGACAGGACGATCCTGCAAATGCTGCTAATGTGGATGCTTTTACTCGTATCTGGGTACGCTCAATTACCTTCGAGGGCTTCACTGATAAAGGACGCTTGAATCTGAACTCCAGAGCTACTGCGGGTGAAGGACCACAGTGGTTTGACCTGACCAATGACTCTCCTGTTGCCAGTGGCTGTGTAACTATCTACGACGGTCGTACAGATGGTAAGGAAGGTCGTGAGAATGCTATTGCTAAGAAGGAGACTCCTGCTACGCTGAATTGCAAAATTGTTCAGAACAATCCATACGATAAGGATGCACTGGATGCTGCTCTGGTCGTTGTATCGACAGATCCAGGTACTCAGGCTCCTACTGGCGTTACCAAGGATCTTGTCAACCTCTTTGAAGCACAAAATCTTACAGATCCTATCTATGTGATTCCAACTGACGAGGAGTTGAATGTGACCATCGTTTACGATGTGGAGACCTACGATCCCAACTTGGCAACCTTCCTGTCAGACGGTGCCGTACGTGGTAGCAGCGTACAGAACACCATTGAGAAGAAGATTACTTTTGAAAATGGGACTATTAGTAAACTTGAGGCTGGCAAGGTATATACCATTAATCTGCACTTAGGCCTGACTAGCGTGAAGTTCGACGCTTCTGTAACAGACTGGCCAGAAACAATGGGTACTGATATCGACCTGCCATATAATTATGATCCCAATGATCCCAGCCACTTCTATACTGAAGAAGAGGCAGCAGAATACAATTCACAACTGCCAGATGCTGTTGAGGTTGGCGATGAGAAACCTCACTATTCTGAAACAGAGATTAACGCTCATAATGCAACCTTGGATATTTGGGACGAAACAACCATTAGACAGGATGCTGTATTTGCCTTCAATTCTTATGTAACAGGCAATCCCGCAAGTACTTGGGGTACTGGTACTGTAAGAGTGGTAGGTCAGGCAGATGGAAAGACAACTGTAGAAGTCCTGACCAATTCTAACTACCCAGAGCAAGTAGGGCAGCAGTATGTTGTCAATGCTGCGAATCTGACAGGTGGAGCTTCATTTGAACTTTATTCTACAGAGAATGTCGCTACTGGTATTTCCGTTGACGTCTTTGAGGTCTATTCGTTCGATGCATATATGGATGCTGATCCTACAACATTATATCACGGTACTGTTAAGGTGATTGCTCAGACAGCAACTACTACCACTGTAGAGGTGGTAACCAATGATGTTGCAGGCTTTGTAGGACATCAGTATGTTGTCAATGCTGTAGATTTGACTGATGGCAATACGTTTGCACTCTTTGAGCTGAACGGAGATGCTACTGGTCTTTCTGTTAAGAACGTAGCATCACTCAGCCGTTATTCTGTAACAGAGATTGAGGATCACAATGATACACTCGACATTTGGGATGCAACTACTCCCAGAACGATTACAGGTGATCCTTCTGATTACTACACTCAGGAAGAGGCAGACGCTTACAACGCAACGCTGCCTGGTGCTGTACAGCCTGGTGACCGCAAACCTAATAGCTAATATGCTAATCATTTAAAAACAGATAATTATGAAAAAGAATATTATTAATTCCATATTTGGAGTGGCTGTAGCATCTTTGATGCTCACAGCTTGCTCCAATGCAGAGGATGCAGTGACGCAGAGTACTGCTCCATCAACTGGCGATACTGCCATCAACTTTGGTGCCTATATAAACCGTAGCACGACGCGTGGTGGCGCAACAGGTGAACTGACAAACGCAGCTGCACTGCAGGGTGCTGGCTTTGGCGTGTTGGCTTATTATACTGACAACAAGCCTTACGCTCCTGATGCATTGCCTAACTTTATGTACAACCAGCAGGTGACTTATGCTGGTAGTGCTTGGACCTATTCCCCCTTGAAGTACTGGCCCAACGAGTATGGTGCTGGTGCAGCAAGTACAGGCGTTGACATGCTGTCGTTCTTTGCCTATGCTCCTTACACGCAAGTAGACCTTACATCTGGAATGGTGACTGCCTCCAATGATCAGACGGGAATTATCGCGTTGACACGCGCTACGGAGAATGGCGATCCGAAGGTACGCTACGTTGCTAGCCTTGATCCCGCCACTAAGGTTGATCTCTGCTGGGCAAATCCTATCATGAACAAAATCAAGACGGATTACGCTTCTGATGGTAAGGTAGCTTTCAACTTCTGCCACGCATTGGCCTCTATCAATGTGCAGATTGATGCTTCTGACGATGGCGCTGCTCTGGATGCCAATACACGCATCTATGTCCGCTCAGTGACTTTCGAGGGCTTTGCACTGAAGGGTGACCTCGATCTGAACAAGTCTACGGAAATCTTGGCACCTGCTACTACTGCCAAGCCTCTGTGGTATGAGCCGTACATCAATAGTTCATTGATTGGTGAGGCTGTAACCATTTTCGACGGACGTCGTGATGGTCGTGAGGGCGTGGCTGACATGCCTAACGAGAAGCCTGTAGGTTTCAACCCTGCAATTATTCAGAGTGAGAAGTACACAACGCCAGCATTCGCTTCCACTACACCTGGTGTTACCGACACCCCAGCCAATCTCTTTGCTGGTGCACAGACAGCCGATATCTATGTCATTCCTACTGACATGCCTCTGAGAGTGACTATCGCTTACGACGTGGAGACTTACGACGAAAACCTTCTGTCTGGTTTTCTGAGCGACGGCCAAGCCCATGGCAGCACTATTGAGAATGTAATCACAAAGAAAGTGACTTTGGGTGGTAATGATCTGACACTGGAGGCAGGCAAGAAATATACTATCGGCTTGCACCTCGGAATGAGAAGTGTCAAGGCTGATGCTACTATCGCAGCTTGGGTCACTGAGGCAACTCCTGGTGAAGCTAATTTACCTCAATAATTTAACGAATGATTCCCAGACAGATATATCATATCAGTCTGCTGACTGCTTTCGCAGTTGCAGCCCTATTGTCATCGGCATGTAGCGCCGATGACAATAGTGGGCTGTCTAATAATCCTGCTGACGACCGCCAGCCCGTGGCCTTCTCGGCTGCGATGGCTGACAGTCAGGAGGCAGAAACCCGTGCCGCACCGAAGGAAATGGACCTGGATAGATTAGAATCATCAGGTTTTGGCGTCTTTGCCTGCTATACGGGACTACACAAGTATGGCGACGTGGACGTACAGCCCGACTTTATGTATAATCAACAAGTGACTTGGAACAGCAGCACATGGACGTACAGTCCGGTGAAATACTGGCCCATTGGTGAAGGCGAGGTGAGTGGCAGTATGGGAACTTATCCCCACTATTTGAGCTTCATGGCCTATGCTCCCTATAGTGATATGAGCACAGGCGATGCTGGCTACTGCATACCCTCAATGAGTCCTCAGCGTGAGGTGGGTAATCCGTGGATAATCTATCGTCTGCATACCGATCCTGCCGACCAGGTGGATCTGCTATATGCCAAGCCGTTGTTGAACAAGACGAAGGAGGACGCAACGTTGCCATTTGAATTCCAGCATGCACTGGCATGCGCTGGTAGCAGTGTGACGGTGACCCCCAATGATGCGATGCAGACGTACCTTCAGTCCCTTTCTGGAGGGGGAGCCACCAAGATGGAACTGCGACTGACCGCTATGACAATCACCTACCAACTGACAGAAAAAGGACGCCTGGTGCTGTGGAACAATGGCTCGGCAAACTGGCAGAGTATCGACGGTGAGAGCAGTATGGCGACAAGAGTGGTGGACTATGCGCCCAGCAATTATCTGCTATATAGCTCTGCAGGAGATGGTATGAACTATACAGACGATAACCATGGCGTGTTCTACATCCCCATCCATGTGGGCAACAACTATCAGACGGCTACAGTGGAGCTGACCTACGAAATATGGCGCTATACCGGACCGTCAACCTACGTGATATACCGCACGGCCAGTCCATCGGCGGTGCTGACCTTGAGCGACTATGCGGGTTATGAGGCTGGCAAGAAGTACACTATCGGCTTGCGCCTTGGAATGAGTAGTGTCAATGCTGAGGCTACTATCGAAGATTGGGATCCTGCAGTAGATATAGATGCTACTGATTCACCATAATAGTTTAACGAATGATTCCCAGACAGATATATCATATCAGTCTACTGACTGCTTTTGCAGTTGTAGCCCTATTGTTATCGGCATGTAGCACCGATGACAATAGCGGGCTGTCTAATAATCCTGCTGACGACCGCCAGCCCGTGGCCTTCTCGGCCGCAATGGCTGACAGTCAGGAGGCAGAAACCCGTGCCGCACCGAATGTGATGGACGTTACGGAACTACAATCTTCAGGCGAGGGCTTTGGCGTCTTTGCCTGCTATACGGGACTATACAAGTATGGCGACGTGGTTGTACAGCCCGACTTTATGTATAACCAACAAGTGACTTGGAACAGCAGCGAATGGACGTACAGTCCGCTGAAATACTGGCCTAGTGGTGAAGGCGAGGTGAGTGGCAGTATGGGAACTTCTCCCCATTATCTGAGCTTCATGGCCTATGCTCCCTATAGTGATATGAGCACAGGCGATGCTGGCTACTGCATACCATCAATGAGTCTTCAGCGTGAGGCTGGTAATCCGTGGATAACCTATCGTCTGCATACCGATCCTGCTAAACAGGTAGACCTGCTATTTGCCAAACCACTGTTGAACCAGACGAAGGAGGACGCTACGTTGCCGTTTGAATTCCAGCATGCACTGGCATGCGCTGGTAGCAGCGTGACGGTGACCGCCAGTGATGCGATGAAGACATATCTGCAAGGTATGCGTGAAGGAGATGATCTTGGACAAATCAGTAGGGTAGACTTGGTGCTGCTGGACTTCTCTGTCACCTATACACTGACGGAGAAAGGACGCCTCGTATTGTGGAGCAACGACGGAAATCCGCATTGGCAGACTATCAATAGCGAAAATGGTCTCGTGACACGCACCGTCAGCTATACGACCGATGCTCATGACTACGTGCTGTACAGCTATAATGGTGGTGAGACTGTTACGGACTTTACCAACGACAATCATGGCATCTTCTATATCCCTATACATATGGGGAACAACTACCAGACGGCGGTAGCTACCGTCTCTTACGCTATACGACAGTATGACAACGGGGATAATCTGCTGAACTCAACATCGTATCCAGACAAGGTGTCGGCGCCAGTGGTGCTGAGCGACTACGTCGATGCATACATGCCAGGCAAGAACCTGACGTTGACGTTCCGCGTCAAGAACGACTAAAGTAACAAAACTAAAAACAATAACGCCTTCGTTGTACATTCTATAGTTATTGCTGTGCCCTTGCATAGCAATAACTATTTTTTTGTTAAAGATTTGGTGGTTTCGGGGAAAGTTCGTATATTTGCATCTTGAATAGGAAGAAATAGCTAAAATGACATTTCTACGAACTAGAACATATATTAAACAATTGAGGCGATTACTTGTTGCGTTGATGCTTTTCACTTTTTGTACGAGTGCTAAGGCCCAATTGTTTGTGGTTAGTTCTGAGGTGACAAGTGACTTGTTGCTGGCTCCCAGCTTGGGATTGGAGATAGTGACAGGAAACAGGTCGTCGGTAAGTGTCAATGCGCTCATCACCAATGGTTTATTAGGTAAGGATTTTAAACTGACGGCCATCCAGCCAGAGTATCGCTATTGGTTCTCTGGACGTCCTATCAACAAGTGGTTTGTTGGAGCTGGAGCTATTGGTGCCATATTTGACGTGAAGCACAAAGGAAAGGTGTATGACGGCTACGGTTTCGGTGCTGGCATTACCTATGGATATGTGTGGAACGTGACGGAACGACTGAGCATCGACTTTCATAGTGGTTTCGGTGCATTCTTCTATACTAGAAAAGAGTATTTCGAACAAGACAACTACGATGTGGACTATACGGAAAACGGTGTACAGCGAGCTAACGCCACAGGCTATTACCTGCTGCCGACACGTATAGGCGTCTCGGTGTCGTATATCCTGAAATAACATATTGTGAAACAGAAAAGACAGCGTGTAAATGAGAAAACTACTGATACTGATAGCAATACTGTTGCCACTGGCGTTGATGGCTCAAGAGGAAGAGTCAGAGACCATGCAGGTGCGAGGAAACATTAAGTTCGTTAACGATGCTGGTGAGAAGATTGACGGTCCTGATGTGCTGTGGTATGGCGCTATGGACAAGAAGGTTGCCAACGAGGCCTATCAAAAGTTCAGACAGTTTAAGAATCTAGACGATGCCGACCGTGAACTGAAGTTTACGGAACTGAGAGAGCAATACAATATTGATGGACGCTGCAAACGAGGCGTATTTAAAAAGAACGTCATGGCCTCCATGTCGCTGGTCTTCGTTGACGAAGAGAATGGTGAGGTGCTCAAGATTGACATAGAGAAAGGAAAGACGCAATATAAAGATGTCGTCATGAAACTGAAACAGACCAAGACCGTTGTGGTTACGGAAAAAGCTCGCTTTCAGGACATTAACGTGGCTACTACTGACGATGCGGATGACGGCAACGAGCGTTTTAACCTCCATATAGAACTGGCACCTGGTACGGCTCGTACGGACTCGCGCCTGATTATCCAGACATTTGCCGTGGACTGCCAGACAGATGACACGCTCGACTATTTGGCATCGCTGGTGTTCGAGGGTGAGATGTATCACCACATGCAGAATAAGCGTATGGCCTTCGACTACGATAAGAACGACAAGTTAGGCAAGTATTATCGTCGCAATGCCGTGCTGAAGGAGAATGAATATTTTGTGCTGGACACGACGCTGGTATGGCCAAAGCCGTCAACGATGAAAGACCGCAACTTCCGCGGCCCGTGTACTTATGTGTTTGAAGACTTCCACCATCCTTATTTCCGAAAGGACCTGGAGGGAACATGCCTGAAGCGTCGTCCGTTTAAGATGCTGGACTTTGCCGCTGCCTTGCACGAGATAGACTTGACGCCGGAATTCTATGAGAAGGCTGAGTCGCAGTTCCAGAAGAAGAATACCAAGATTAACCTGCGCTTTGAGGTGGGTACCAGTAAGCTTATAGAGGACTCGCTGAATGGCGTGGAGAGGAATAAGTTCGTGAAAGAGATTAGCTCGTATGGAAACTCTCTCGTAGAACTGACTATTGTAGGAGGTGCGTCGCCCGATGGTAGCATGAAACATAATGAGGAACTGGCTCGCCAACGTGCCAATGTGGCCAAAGGTATGCTGGGTAGAATTCCTATCACCCCTCGTATTACCACTCAGGTATATACTTGGACCGATGTAGCTAATGCGCTGAATGACCAGAGTAAGACAATACAAGCTGAGAAGGTGATGGAGATTGTCCAGTCTGGGGGAGACGATATATCGCAGTATCAGAAGATCAAGCAGCTGACTTTCTATGACTATGACATCGTTCCCATACTTGAGAATCAGCGTGCGATGCTCTGTAAGTACATGTACCAGAACAACCGACCTATGGAGCCGGAAGAGTGTGTACAGGCGTTCCGTATCCATCGCAAGGCATATTGGGAAAATGAGAAGCATTTCTCAACAGGTGACTTCTACAACTTGTACGATATGTTGGAGGACAGTCTGGAGATAGACACGCTGACGACCATTGCATACAGGGAGATAATAAGTATGCCTGACTATGAGAAAGAGAATGTAATGTCTCCATATGTCTGCAACCTGATGGCTATCCAGCAGATGAAGCGTGGTACTCCTAACGTGGAAATCCTCAAACCATTTATCGATTTCAAGCGCCGTGGTAAGATTGGTGCCGGATATGGTATCAATGTTGACCAATATGTGGCAGGCCGTGGTAATATCAAGTTCAATCGTCAGCAGATAGTTGCTAACCAGGCGGCGTGCTACTACATGGAACAAAAGGTGGATACTGCGCTGTTCTTGATAGAATGGCTGAAAGACTGTAAGATGGAAGACGAGGGAACAGAGCAGTTGGAGAACCTGATTAATCTGAAGAAACTGCACTTCAAAGGGGTACGTACGGCCAAGGAAGAAGCTGACTATCAGCGTGCCAAGAGTGCCGTGCTGGATATGAGCGATGAGAATAAGGCCATACTCTATACCGAAATAGAAGAGTGGAACCAGCGAGACAATGCCATGCAGTGGATCAATAAGATGGATGACGGTAATCCGCGTAAATGGTATCTGAAAGGTATTCTTGCTGCTGTGAAACTGGAGAAAGACAAGACGGAAGAACCGCTTATCGTGACGGGTGGTGACGACGACGATGCTGATGACGGTGGTGGCGATGGACAGTTCTATCGTTGGAGTCCTGAGAAACTGGCTCAGTATCAGGCAGACCAATGGGACGACCCGAAGAAGGCCAAAGCTTTGGAGGAGTACAACGCTAAACTGTTGCAATATAAGAAAGATCATAATGACGAGGAACCGCCATTGGCTCCTGCGGCAGCAGAGAACTCAAGTAAGGCAGCAACACCGGTCAATGTTGACAAGTTCAAGGGTATTCCTCAGTATTTGGCTTACTTCCAGCATGCCTTTGACTTGGATGGTACCAAGACCTACTTCCGCTATTATCATGCAGAGAGTAATGTGACAGAGAATCTCCGAAAGCAATATAAGTATAGGTTGAAGAACCGTGAATTGTATCGTGAGATGTTTACTCTGTTGAAGAAACGCGATGAGTCCTTTAGCGCTTTAGACGATGCTGACGATAAGAAAGATGCGGACGATAAGTCTGAGGACAGTGATGAAGAAAAGAAGGAGGAACCTGCCGCATGAGAAAAGTACTGATTCTCATAGTGATAGTGGCGATTAGCTGCACGACGGCGTCGGCCCGTATGATTCCTATGCCATCACTGACGGTACCGTCGGATACGACCCGTTATGGTGAGGACGACGAGGAGGACGAGGCAGGAACAGCCAGCAAAGAGCCCAAGCGTCCACCACGTGATCTCGTGGTGGATGGATACAATGCCATCAATGATGTGATGGAGGGACGCTATGTTCCTGTTGGTGAGACTTTCATCAACAAGCCCAAATGGCTGCGAAACCTCTATGTGCAGGGCGGTGTGGGTATGGAAATGATTACACCTCCTACCGAGGACTATAAAATAGCCCCCATGCGTTATGTCCAGCTGGGTGTTGCTAAGAACTTTAACAAGCTACATACGGCTCGCGTCATGTTTCATGGGGCATGGGGTGAGGAACGTTATAAGAACCTGATGCTTTCTAAGATGGGCGTGAAGGTGGAGCACCTCTATGACCTGTCGTCCTATATGTCGGGATATAATCCGTCGCGACTGGTTGGCTTGTCAACGATTCTGGGTTTGGGCTTGCAATCGTCGAAGATGGAAATGGCTGGCAATGCGATGTCAGCAGAGGGACACTTCGGATTCCAGTTCCGCTTCTTTACAGGACCTAAAGCCTATATCACCGTAGAGCCCTATGTGGGTGTCGGCGGTGACGGTATGGATGTCAGTGGCGACCGCAACTGGCGCAAGAAGGATGTGTTCTATGGAGCCAACATCAACTTTGTATACTACATCAATAACAACCTCTCGCCAGAGTCGCACCGCCGCCTGTTGGCTGACCAGCATGAGCATAACCGCATGTCGACAGACTCGCTGATGGAGAAATGGCAGCAGCCATGGTTCATCCAGTTGTCAACGGGACCCGCTCTGATGCAGGAACAGCCCAATTTGAGCGTTGGTAAGACAATGGGCAGTGAGATAGCCATCGCAGGAGGTAAGTGGCTGTCACCCGTCATTGGCCTGCGAGGCGGTTTGTATTCAAGGACAAATGTATGGAGACAGACAACACCGTTATCGACGCAGGCAACAGGGAGTAATACAACAGACTATCTGGTAGACTTGCATAACGTAATGGTGGGAGGCCGTCTGGAAGCTATCTTCAACCCGATGGGATTCTTGAAAAACTTCTACTGGGATGCACCATTCGGATTCTATCTGTTTGGTGGTGCTGAAATGGGATGGTTGTTGAAGACGCAAAGCGAGAGACTGAGCTGTAGTACGACAGGATGGGGTGGCGGTATCAACCTCTGGTATCAGCTCAGTCCGGGTCTGAAAGTGTTTATAGAACCACGCCTGATGCATAACGACTATAAGGTTCCCTATACCAACGTGGAATGGGTAAAGCGCTATTCGGACAATTACTTCTCGCTGAATATGGGCGTGGCAGTGGAATTCCGTGATGATGCACGCTACTATGAGCATAGCTATTATCAGGAATTTGTAGACGACCGACTGCGAAAGATTAAGGTTGGACTGGGTGGCGGTTTCCACCTGTTGCAGACGGAACGTACTTATTCGGGTGGTTCGAGTATCGGACTGAACGGCTTACTGTTTGGTGAGTATCATTTCGATCGTTTGAAGAGTGTTCGCCTAGGTATAGAGTATGTTACCATGAAACGCTCGAACCTTACTCAATTTATGGACTATAATATGGACTACCCAGAAGTGGACTATGCACCAGTACTGCGTGAAGGCTTGTGGGACCATAAGTATAATATTCTCCTGATTTCTGCCAGCGGACAGGTAGACCTGAACTACCTGACGATGCATTATCAGTCGCAGCAGTTCAGACTCTATGCCTTTGGTGGTCCGACGGCTGTCTATGTGACGAAATACCAGCGTTCGCTGTCACCTAATGAGCGTTTGATGCACAATCACAAAGCAGAGCCGCTTGATGCAGAAAAGGTTGGTTTTGGTATTGGTGCCCATCTCGGTCTGAAATTTGAATACCATATTAATACTCATCTTACGGCCTTCTTCGTACCAACTGTCTATACGTTGGGAAGCGCCAAGATGCCAGGTGTGGAATTTACTAACCTGAAGTTGATGGAGACCTTCAATATCGGTGCACAGTATAGTTTCTGAAATGGGTCAGTTGTATGTTTAATTATCAATAGTATGAGAAGAATAATTCTTTCCTTCCTTTTCCTGACGATTGCAATCTTTGCTAGTGCCCAGGCTAATGAACGTGCCATGGCTGCCGCCATTGATACGATAGTACGTACTTATAATGAGGCCGAGATTCGTGACAAGTTCGTGGAGGATATCTTCAATAAGTTTAATAAGAGTGCATACTTGGCTACGCGTATCGCTAAGTCGTACTATAATTATAATAAGGTAGACCCGCCTGTTTTCAGAGACTTTCACAGAAGAGATACCGTTAATGCATTCAAGTATATTAATCGCTCTATAGCAATTGACCCTAAATATGCAGAAGCATATATACTTGCCAGTGATATCCTGAGCTATGAAAAAGCTGCGGAAGGTGGAAGGGAAGAGGCGATGTCGTGGCTGAATCGAGGCATTGCTGCCAATCCTACTGACTCGTCACTATATATCGCTTCAGCGGAATTGCTGGCTATAACTGATGCAGATGCTGCTGTCAACAAATTGAAGGAATTGAAAGAAAAAGATCCCAACTTCCCTGTTGACCTTCAGTTGGGCCGCTTGTATTATCAGTTATGGGACAAGCATGGCTTGGAACCATACGCAGAAATGGCGGCATCATATGATAAAGTGAATAAGGAAGACATGATACAAGGTGACCTTGAGGCATATTCTTTCGCTCTATATGCTACTAATCAGATTGATAAAATGTATGATGTGTCTTCATATGGCGCGAAAAAATATCCTGAGAGTTTTATGCTCTCTATGAATGAGTTCTATGGTTTGCTGGGATTAAAGAAATTTGCTGAGGCAGTAATTGCTGGTGAACGCTTCATAAAGAATACAGACCCGTCAAAATTGCAACCGATTCATTATCTGAGATATGGAGAAGCTTTGAATGGTTCAAAGCGTTATGATGAAGCCATTGCTCAGTACGACTACGTTATTAAGATGGAGGGCGTGTCTGATAATAATATCGCGACAGCTTATAATCATATAGCGTCTTCTATGGAGGCAAAGGTCAATGACTATATTAAGGATGGTGACTATCAGACAGCTGTCGCACTTTATGAAGAATTCCTTAATTCTCGTCGAGCAATTAATAAGGTAGATGCTTCTATGCTAAGTATGTATGCAGGTATATTCTCGTCGTGGGCAAAGAAACTGTCAGGACCTGAAAAAGAAGCCACATATATGAAAGCGGATAAGATTTACCAGGAGATGGCAGAGTTGTTCCCCAAATTCGATGACATCGCATGGGTAAACCGTCTGCAAATACGTACAACTTTGGATCCTGAATTCGAGCAGGGAATAGCAATTCCTTTTGCCGAGAATCTTGAAAAGATTATTCTGGCAAAAGGAAGTAATATTACTGATGGACAACGCTCACGACTGGTAACCGCCTATTGGGTTCAGTGCTATTTCTATGCGGCCAATGTCAAGAAAAGGAGTAAAAAACTTGCGCTAAGTTTTGCTGAGAAGATTCTTGATATAGATCCAATGAATTCACAAGCCTTGAAGATATACGAGATTGTAAGTAAGTGGAAAAAATAATGCTTTGAGGGTATTATTTTGCGAGTTCATTCTTTTTATGTACTTTTGCACCAAGAATAACGGACAGAGTGTCACTGTCTCGTTGTTTTCGCGAATATAGTGAAAGTGGATGATATGAACTCTAACCCTTACCATACTGACAGTCATCGCATGGGTCGCCGTAGTCTGCATAAGGACTATCGGTGGTCTGGCATATACCATATTACCATGACAGTGAATGACAGACGGCAGCAGCCGTTGGGGCACATTGTGGGGGATGCCAGTAAGCCTGATGGAGATCCTAATGCGCCACGAGTAGTGCTGTCAGAGATAGGGAGAATGGTGGAATACGAATTGCTGCATAGCATCACCGCCCGCTATCCGATGGTAGAGGTTCAGGATTATGTCATCATGCCTGACCATGTGCACTGCATCATGGTGGTGAAAGCGGCTATCGTCAGCCGCAATGGGCGACAGACGCACCTGGGCCAGCTGATTTCTGGCTTCAAAAAGGGCTGCTGCCACCGCTATTGGGAAATGACGGGGCAGAACATGCAGTGGGGAAACCCCACTGCCGCTGGAGAACAACCAGAGCCCCCCACTGCCGCCGGAGAACAACCAGGTAGCCCCACTGCCGCCGGAAATGCTGATGACCAGCGGTCTGCGGGGTGCCCGCAGCCTTATGTAAAGGTGCCCTCCCGCACTACTACGGGGCGGCAGCCATTGTTCAGCGACGGCTATGTCGACGTGATACCTTTGGAAGATGGACAGCTGGAGACGCAGCGGGCCTATATCCGCAATAACCCGCGCAACCGCCTGTTGCGCAGTCAAAACAGCTCGTCGCTGCATGTACAGCGAGGCGGTATAGATACCGCACTGTCATTGTCGGCCTTACGAGGCTATCTACAGCGCGAGTGTGGATCTGCTTTTAGTGATGAAGCATGGATGATGGTTAGTCAGCGGCTGTTGACGAATGGTACCCATATCGACTGCGACAGCTTTGGCGACCGACAATTGCTGACGGGGCGTTTGTTGCCCGTGGTGTGCCATCGTAAGGATTTGCGCTATTTCTCTCAACAGAAGGAGGCGTGCCTATTGGCAGCCAGAAACGGAGCGGTACTCGTTTCTGCCCATATTGCTAAAGGTGAGCAGGAAATCATGAACGCTGTTATGGATGAAGGGCTGCCGGTGGTGAGTATTGATGATAATGGGATGGGGGAGCTTTATCATCCGTCGGAACGACGGATGGCACTATGCGCTGAGAAGAAGTTGCTGATAGTGACACCGTGGAAGTATCGATACCGTCCCAAAGAAGAGGATATTACCGTCCTTGAATGTAAGACGATGAACTGTGTTGCACAGGCTTTATGTAGACAGAAAGATGATTGGTGGAAATTATGAACATGATACAAAGACTATTGTTGATAGGATGCCTGCTGATGGCATTAGTGGTGGGTGTGGAGGCCCAGACGCAACGGCAGGTGGATTCGCTGTTAAATATCTGTCGCCCACTGGCACAGACGGATATCAAGACGGCTGAGGCTAAGCTGCTGACATTTAAGCAGCAGTACTTCGGTTTTCCTGCCGAGCTGTATATTGCTCAGCTGTATGATGCTGCCGACAGAAAGGGTACGGAGTATCGTGCCGAGGTGGCTCATGCCTATGACCAGATGTCGATGTCGTTGATGTCACGTGGTGATATGGAGCTGTATATTCTAAGCCTGTTCTATAGTGGCCGTAACGATGCTTGTGTGGCAAAGGCCCGAGAGGCGCTGACTTACTATCCACAGAGCCTGCCACTCAACAGGTTCTTCTTCCGCTCGCTGGTGTCGCAAGGACGCTACCGCGAGAGCTTGACGGCCTATGAGAACCTGACACATGCACAGCCTGCTGTCTTGGAACATAGTGACAGTGTACATTATAGTGTGGCACTGACTGGATGGGTGCGCTATCTATACCAACAGGGTAAATTCGAGGAGGCTGCCCAGTGGATGGAACCTTTTGCCCAGCAGCGTCGCCAGCATGGACAGATGACTGACGATGTCACCATGCAGCTGGCAAATATCTATATTGAATGGGCCAAGAAACTGGAGGGTGCTGAGAAGGAACAGATGCTGCTCAAGGCTGACGCCATATTAGCACAGCGCATTCCTGAGACGACGATGAACGACGACCTCTTTGCTTATATGCGGGTGCAGATGGTACAGTTCCAGTTAGACCCAGAGGCCAGCAAGGGTACGGCACTGCCTGCCATCCTGCAGATGGAAGAGGTATTCAAGAAAAAGGCTGACCTCGATGAGCGCCATAAGGAACGTCTGGTAACGGGCTACCGCTACCTGATGAGCTACTACTTCATAGAAAAAGAAGACTATGCTCTGGCAGCACAATATGCCGACAAGATATTACTCTATGAGCCCAATAATGATGGAGCTCTCCAAGTGAGAGATCTCTATCGGAAGGTGAAAAACAAAGGGTAGGAATCAGCCAAGGAAACCTTGGCTGCGCCGGAGTGTTCCTTAGTCCATGAAGCCTTGGTGGCGCAGGGCTTCCATCAAACCTGCCGATATGGCCTCGTTGTCTTTCTTTGTATAGCGGATGTCGGTGAAGATCTGGGCCAGCGTCTCTTTGTGGTTAATCTCGCAGAAGTGGCGGTTTTCTTCCAAGTTCTCCTTATTATTATAATAGGTGTCGATGTCGGCACGGCTGTAGTCCTTGTAGGTCTCACAGTGTACGAAACTCTCTGCAGGCAGGCGGTCGGAGAGGGGAGGCTCTTCGGCGGGCCAGCCAACGGTGAGTGTGGCGACGGGCATGACGAGACGGGGCAGCTGCAGGATGTCGATAATCTGTTGAGGCTGGTAGACGGTGGTGCCCAGATAGCAGTAGCCGAGACCTTCTTCGTCCATGAGGTTGCAGAGCGTCTGAGTATAGAGTAGGGCATCGATGGCTGCATTCTGGAAAGACAGGAAATTGTCGTAGCCTGGCAGGGCCTTGCGCTCCTCACACCAGCGGGTGGTGCGATGGAAGTCGGCACAGATGGTCAGCACCACAGGAGCCTGTGTCACCATGGACTGATTGAAGTGGGCAGGTGCCAAGCGTTGCTTCATCTCGTCATTGCGGGTGACGATGACACTGTACAGCTGCAGGTTGCCCATGGTCTGTGTGCGACTGGCCTCAGTAAGGAGACGGTTGAGGAGCGCTTCGCTAACCTCACGCTCACTATATTGGCGTATGCTACGCCTTGTCAACAGATTTTTCATGCTGCAAAAGTACAAAAAATTACTGAAATGGGAAACATTTTGGTAAATTTAATGGTGAAAGTTGTCTGAAAGTGGAAACTTCTTTGTACCTTTGCAAGCGATAAACGTTTATTGATTATTATGACAGAAATGAAAGTGACGCTGGTGGAGCGCCTGGCTCGTCGTATGACAGCCGCCAGCCAGCACACAGAGAGTCCGCTGACAGAACAGCAGGCTCAGCAGTTGTTGGACAAGATGCTGGGTGCGCTGACTGCTGACGAACGACAGTTGGTGACTACCGTGGCTGAGGCTACGGTCAAGGAAGTGCAGCAGAACCAGCGCCCTGAGGTAACGGAAATCCGCCCCAAGGAGTTGGAGTGTGACGTGGTACGTTTCCAGAACAACAAAGACAAGTGGGTGGCCCTGGTGGGTCTGCTCAACGGCTATCCCTACGAGATATTCACCGGTCTGCAAGACGACGAGGAGGGTATCCTCCTGCCGAAGTCTGTCACCAAGGGTAAGATTATCAAGCAGGTCAATGCCGACGGTAGCAAGCGCTATGACTTCCAGTTTGAGAATACCCGTGGCTACAAGATTACCGTAGAGGGACTGAGCGAGAAGTTCAATCCGGAATACTGGAACTATGCCAAGCTGATTAGTGGCGTGTTGCGCTATCGCATGCCCATCGAGCATGTCATCAAGCTCGTGTCTTCGCTGCAGCTGCAGTCGGAGAGTATCAATACCTGGAAGAACGGTGTGGAGCGTGCCCTGAAGAAGTATCTGGGTGACGGTGCAGAGACGACCGACAATGACGATAACGCAGAGTAGTATTCTCCTGCATGATATGCGCTTCTATGCCTATCATGGCGTGATGGAGCAGGAGCGACGGGTGGGCGGCGAATACCTTGTGTCACTCAGTGTGGAGGCAGACCTCAGCCGCGCAGTGATTAGCGATTCGGTCGACGATACTGTCAACTACGCAGCACTCTATGAGGTGGTAGCCCGTGAGATGGCTCAGCCCTCACAGCTCTTGGAGCATGTGGCAGGTAGAATCGGTTCGTGTGTGTTGGAAGCATTCCCATTGGTGGAGGCCCTGAACATCCGCATCACAAAATGTAACCCGCCGATGGGTGCCGACAGCAAGGGGGCGAGCGTGGAAATTAAAATGAAGAGATGAGACGAATATACCTATTTATATTATGTATGTGTGTGACGGCAACTGTTGTTGCTGCCAATAAACATTTTACGCTGGTCATTGATGCCGGACATGGTGGCAATGATGCTGGTGCCGTAGGTAAGATTACCAAGGAGAAAACCATCAACTTGAATGTGGCGCTGGCTTTTGGTAAGCTGGTGGAGCAGAACTGCCCGGACGTGAAGGTAATCTATACCCGCAAGACCGATGTCTTCATTCCCCTGCATACCCGTGCTGACATTGCCAACAAGAACAAGGCAGACCTGTTTATCTCCATCCATACCAATGCACTGCCCAAGGGACGTATCTCACGAGGCTTGGAAACCTATACGCTGGGTATGCACCGTGCTGCCGACAACCTTGCCGTCGCTAAGCGAGAGAATGAGGTAATCCTCTATGAGAAAGACTATAAGCAGCGTTACCAGGGCTTTGACCCCAACTCTTCAGAGAGCTATATCATGTTTGAGTTCATGCAAGACCATAATATGGCGCAAAGCGTGGAGTTGGCGAAGTTCGTGCAGCGTCGTACTTGTGCGTCTGCTGGACGTCTGGATAAGGGTGTCAAACAGGCAGGATTCCTTGTGCTGCGAGAGACATCGATGCCTAGCTGTCTGATAGAGCTTGGCTTTATCTCTACGCCTGACGAGGAGAGCTTCCTGAATTCTACTGCCGGCGTCAACCAGTTGGGACGCGGCATCTACCAGGCATTTGTGGATTATAAGCGCAAATACGACACGAATGTCAGCGTGACTTATAAAGAAGAACCACAACAGCAGGAGGTGAAGACACCTGCCGTGGCACCTGAAACACCCAAACAAGAGGTGAAGCAGGAGACGAAGAAGGAGAGCAAGAAGGAGAAAAAGCGTAAGAAGAAGGAGGCTGAGGAGAAGGTAGATACTGCTGTCGCTGAGAAACCTGCAGCACCTGCTGAGAAGCCCGCAGCTCCCGTAGAGAAACCTGTAGATAAAACTGTCGCTCCCGTCGAGAAGAAGGACACTGTTGCGCAGCCTGCTCCCGCTCCCGTTCCTGAGGAAAAGCCCGCAGCACCAGTGAAGACCACAGTTGTTGCCTCTTCGGCTCCCGTCTTTAAGGTGCAGATTCTGGCCAGTAGCTCTAAGCTGCCACTCTCTTCGCCTCAGTTCAAAGGACAGGAGGACATCGATAGCTATGAGGAAGGCGGACTGTATAAGTTCACCGTGGGTGCGTCGACGGACTATAACGAGATATACCAGTTGCGTAAGTCGCTGCTCGACAAGTTCCCGCAGGCTTTCATCATTGCCTTCAAAGACGGACAGAAGACTGATGTCCGCAAGGCGATAGAGGAGTTTAAAAATAGAAAGGTAAAAAAATAAAGTAAAGATAGATATGAGATTTACAAAGGAAATCAAGATTGCACTGGTGTCGATACTCGGTATCGTTGTGTTGTTCTTTGGACTGCAGTTTCTGAAGGGACTGAGTGTATTCTCAAGCGACAACACCATGTATGTGGCCTTTACGGATGCTACTGGATTGTCAGTGTCGTCGCCTGTTTATGCCAACGGCTATCGTGTGGGCGTGGTGAAGGCACTTGACTACGACTATGACCCTCACGGAAAGATTGTTGCTGAAGTTGGTCTGAACAAAGAGATGCGTGTGCCTGTCGGTTCACGTGCTGAGCTGGCCAGCGACCTGTTGGGAAATATCAAGATCAATCTGGTGTTGGGCGACGATCCGCTGAACATGATTTCCGTCGGTGACACCATCAGTGGAGGCATGGAGGCTGGTATTATGAGTAAGGTCGGTGAGATGATGCCTGTCATTATGGATATCGCCCCCAAGCTCGATAGCATCATGACCAGTCTGAACCTGCTGCTGGCTGATCCTGCCCTGCGCAATACGCTGCATAATGTAGAGGGGATGACAGGAAACCTGAATGCGACCAGTCAGGAACTGAAAGCACTGTCAGCCTCACTGAACCGTGAAGTGCCTACCATAATGAGCAAGGCTAATGGGGTGTTGGACAATACCCAGCAGCTGACACATAACCTGTCACAAATCGATGTGGAGGCCATGAATGCTAAGGTGAACCAGACGCTGGCTAACGTAGAACAGATGACACAGCGCCTGAATAGTAATGAGGGTACCTTGGGACTGCTGATGCGTGACCAGTCACTCTACAACAACCTGACAGCAACGGCTGCCAGTGCCGACTCACTTCTGACAGATTTGAAGGCACACCCCAAGCGCTATGTACATTTCTCCATCTTCGGGAAAAAGGATAAGTAAAATGTTGCCAATTTTTATTTTGTCTAAATAACGAGGACTGTAGAAGTTCTTCTCTCGCTAACGTCAGAAGTGCTTGATATTTCAAGCATTTGGAGTTGTCAGTATAAAAGGCATGCACACCCGTAAGATGGTGTGCGTGCTTTTGTTAAGGCACTGAAAAACAGTTGGTTGCAATTTTGCAAGTGGCTAAAACAATTAAAGAGTCTTAAATACTACTTAACCTCCGTAATATGAGTGGATTACGTGGGTTGTCCTTGGATGACGTGAAAAATGGGGATTTGTTTGTTTGAAAAAAAATTACGACCTTTGCATTCGAAAACAATAACCGAGACACAAAATCGTCTTTTTGAGAATTGAAAATAACAGTAACGCCGCATGGTAAATAATCCAAAGGCGCTTTGGGACAACTGCCTTAGCCTGATTAAGGATAACGTCACAGAGCAGCAATACAAAACATGGTTCGCGCCCATCGTATTCGAGAAATACGATGAGGACAGTCGGACTTTGCTCGTACAGGTACCTAGTATGTACGTGTACGAATATTTGGAGCAATACTATGTGAACTTGCTGAGCAAGGTACTGACGCGCTGTTTCGGACAGAATGTACAGCTGACCTATCGTGTCGTTACGGATAAGCAGCATGGTCTTAGCCAACAGATTGCCAGTGAAGAGCCGTCGACGATAGAACCGGCACCTCCCACGAACCGTGGTAATAAGTCACCCACGATGTTGGATGCCGTCAGTCAGCTGAATCCTCAACTGGATATCCACAAGACGTTCCATAATTATATAGAAGGTGACAGCAACAAGCTTCCGCGTACGGTGGGCTTGTCTATTGCTGAGCATCCGGGAAAGTCAACATTCAATCCGTTCTTCGTCTATGGACCGTCGGGTTGCGGTAAGACGCACCTGATCAATGCCGTTGGCGTACATTGTAAGGAGATGTATCCTCAGAAGCGTGTGCTGTATGTCTCGGCACGTCTCTTCCAGGTGCAGTTTACCGATGCCAGTCGTAAGAATACGGTCAATGACTTCATCAACTTCTATCAGAGCATTGATGTGCTGATTGTTGACGACGTACAGGAGTGGGCTACAGCTGAGAAGACAGTGGCAACGTTCTTCTATATCTTCGATCACCTGTTCCGTCTGGGTAAGCAGATTATCTTGGCGAGTGACCGTCCACCGGTGGATTTGGGATGGCTGCATGAGCGTATGCTAACCCGATTCTCCTGTGGCTTGATTGCTGAGTTGGAGAAGCCGAATCCTCAGTTGTGTATAGATATTCTGAATGCTAAATGCCGTCGTGACGGTCTGACGATACCTGCTGATGTCATTCAGTTTGTTGCTGAGACGGCTAATGGTAGCGTGCGTGACCTGGAAGGTGTCATCAACTCATTGCTGACCTATTCTATTGTCTACAACACCAATGTGGATATGCGATTGGCTGAGCGTGTGGTGAAGCGGGCTGTCAAGATTGACAATAAGCCGCTGACCGTTGACGATATCCTGGAGAAGGTCTGCAACCACTATAATGTGTCGCAGCAGAATGTGTTCAGCAAGAGCCGTAAGCGTGACTATGTCATGGTGCGCCAAATCTCCATGTATCTGGCCCAGAAGTATACCAAGATGCCTGCATCGCGCATTGGACAGTTGATTGGCGGTCGTGATCACTCGACAGTAATCCATAGCTGTTCGACGGTAGAGCAGCGCCTGAAAGTCGACAAGTCGTTCTCTGCAGAACTTTCCAGCATCGAGAACTCATTCAAGCTAAAGAAATAAAAAACTTCCAACCCATCCGGCTGGAAGTTTTTTGTTATCTTACATCAGACATCTTACATCAGACATCTTACAGATTGTTCTTCTCGATATCCTTGAAGTACTTATAGGTAGCAACCTTCAGTTCGTCAGTGGCAGGCTCGTCAGCAACGATGATGCCATGCTGGTGCATCTGCAGGGCAGAGATAGTCCACTCATGAGTGACAGCACCCTCTACAGCAGCCTTCAAAGCACGGGCTTTGTGGTGACCGTTGACAAGAATCATCACCTCTTTAGCGTCCATGACAGTACCTACGCCGACAGTCAGTGCCAGCTTGGGAACCTTGTTGACATCGTTGTCGAAGAAACGGCTGTTGGCAATGATGGTGTCGGTGGTCAGCGTCTTCACGCGAGTACGGCTGGTCAGTGAGCTGTAAGGTTCGTTGAAGGCAATGTGACCATCAGGACCAATACCGCCAATGAACAGGTCGATACCGCCAGCCTCCTGGATCATCTCTTCATAGTGTGCACACTCAGCAGCCAGGTCTTTGGCATTGCCGTTGAGAATGTGGATGTTCTCTTTGGGGCAGTCGATGTGATTGAACAGGTTGCGAGCCATAAAAGAGTGGTAGCTCTCAGGATGCTCCTCTGGCAAACCAACATACTCATCCATGTTGAATGTCAGCACATTCTTAAACGATACACGGCCTTCCTTGTTGGCTTTTACCAAGCAAGCATACATGCCTTCGGGTGATGAACCAGTAGGCAGACCCAGTACAAACGGTTTCTCCTTGGTGGGCTGGAAGGCATTGATGCGCTCAATGACGTGTTCTGCAGCCCATTGTGACATCTTCTGATAGTCAGGTTCAATAATTACTCTCATAAGTCTAAAAATATAAAGTTTTTCATCTTATCGGATGCAAAGGTAATAAATAATTCATAATTAGTAATGCATAATTCATAATTTTTTTTTATCTTTGCACCGATTATGAAGGAATTTGTTATATCTGAAGCTAAAGCTGAAACTGCTGTCCTTGTGGGTCTTATTACGCAACAGCAGAATGAGGCAAAGACAAAGGAATATCTCGATGAGCTGGAATTCCTGGCAGATACCGCTGGAGCAGTCACTGTGAAGCGTTTTACGCAGAAGGTGCAAGGCCCCAGTCAGGTAACCTATGTCGGTAAGGGAAAACTTGAAGAAATCAAGGAATATATCAAGCAGAAGGAAGATGCTTACTACGATTGGCTCGATGCTGGCTCGCCAGAACCGGAGGAGGGGCAGGAGGCTCCTCAGCCTGTTGGTATGGTCATCTTTGATGATGAACTCAGCGCCAAACAGATACGTAATATCGAAGCAGAGTTGAAGGTGAAGATACTTGATCGTACCTCACTGATTCTCGATATCTTTGCTATGCGTGCCCAGACTGCTGAGGCCAAGACACAGGTGGAACTGGCGCAATACCGCTATATGCTGCCCCGTCTGCAACGCCTTTGGACGCACCTGGAACGCCAGGGTGGTGGCTCTGGTTCTGGTGGCGGTAAAGGTAGTGTAGGTCTGCGTGGCCCTGGTGAAACCCAGCTGGAGATGGACCAGCGTATCATCCGCCAACGCATCTCACTATTGAAAGAACGCCTGGTGGAAATCGACAAGCAGAAGACCACCCAGCGTAAGAATCGTGGCCGCCTGATTCGTGTAGCTTTGGTAGGTTACACCAATGTGGGCAAGAGTACGATGATGAACCTGCTCTCGAAGAGTGATGTCTTTGCAGAGAATAAGCTCTTTGCCACCCTGGATACCACGGTGCGCAAGATGACAATCGACAACCTGCCTTTCCTGTTGGCAGATACCGTAGGTTTTATCCGTAAGTTGCCCTCTGACCTGGTGGAATCGTTCAAGTCGACCCTTGACGAGGTTCGCGAGGCAGACATGCTGGTACATGTCGTTGACATCTCGCATCCAGACTTCGAGGAACAAATCCATGTGGTAGAGGAAACCCTCAAGGAGCTGGGCTGTGCCGAGAAACCTGCCATGCTCGTCTTTAACAAGATTGACGCCTACTCATGGGTTGAGAAAGAGGCAGACGACCTGACTCCGATTACCAAGGAGAACCTGACACTCGATGACCTGAAGAAGACATGGATGGCTCGGACGGGCGAGAACCAGCACTACTTGGAGTGCCTGTTCATCTCTGCCAAGCAGAAGGAAAATATCGACATGCTGCGTGAAACACTCTACAAGCGTGTTCGTGAACTCCATGTCCAGAAATATCCGTATAACGACTTCCTATATAACATCGAGGAGGTTGAAGAAGGTAGATGAAGATAATTGAACCAAACACAATACATTTATGAGAGACTACAGATTTTTGACTGATGATGAGATTCGTGTACTGGAAAATAATAGCTGCTGGGCTGAAGACTGGCAGCGTGTACAGGTTGCTGAGGAATTTTCTCCGTATAACTTCCACCGCGTCATTTTCTACGGCGACATCCGACTGGGCGTCTTCGAGAAACAGGTAGAAGTATCGAAGGGTTTCGTGAAGCACTCTGGTATCAATGATGCCACGCTGCGTAACGTTATCGTAGGCGATAACTGCCTGATTGAGAAGGTCGGTAACTTCATCAATAACTATACTATCGGTAACGATTGTTATATCTCGAATATCTCTACCATGGAGACTACCGAGGGCGCTTCTTTTGGTGAAGGTCATCTTATCAGTGTGCTCAACGAGATGGGTGACGGCAACGTGGTGCTCTTCCACGATTTGAACTCACAGCTGGCTGCCTTTATGGTGAAGTACTTCAAGGATAAGCAGCTGAAAGACAGTCTGACACGCTTGATTAATGAGGAGATACGTTTTACGCAGCCAGAGCGTGGCACCATCGGTAATGGTGTGAAGATTATCAACTCTAAGGAGATTACCAATACCGTCATCAAGGAAGACTGTGAGATCAATGGTGCTGCCCGTCTGAGTGACTGTACCATCCTCTCGTCGAAAGACGACTCGGTATATATCGGTACAGGTGTTATCTGTGAGAATTCTATCATCTCCAACGGCTGCTCCATCACTAATTCTGTGAAGATGCAGGACTGCTTCGTGGGCGAGGCCTGTCAGATTACCAATGGTTTCACTGCCGAGGCCAGCGTATTCTTCGCCAACAGCTATATGGCCAATGGTGAGGCGTGTGCTGCCTTCTGCGGTCCGTTCTCTGCATCGCACCATAAGAGTTCGCTGCTCATTGGCGGTGAGTTCTCGTTCTATAATGCCGGCTCGAATACCAACTTCTCGAACCATGCCTATAAGATGGGCCCCATGCACTATGGTGTCTTGGAGCGTGGTACGAAGACGGCTTCGGGTGCCTACGTGCTGATGCCAGCTAAGATTGGTGCTTTCAGCGTCTGCTTTGGTAAGCTGATGAACCATCCCGACATGCGCTGTCTGCCCTTTGCCTATCTGTTGGCATACGGAGAGACGATGTATATCGTGCCTGGTCGTAACATTACGACGGTGGGTCTCTATCGTGACATCAAGAAGTGGCCAAAGCGTGACAAACGTGCTGCCTCCAGTCGGAAGAGTATTATCAACTTCGACTGGCTCTCGCCCTTCACCGTCGGCGAGATTGTAGAAGGTAAGAAGATTCTGGAGAACCTGCGCCAGGCTGGTGGCAACAACGTGTCATCCTACAATTTCCAAGAGTATATCATCAATGCCTCTTCGCTGAAGAAGGGTATAAAATACTACGATATCGCCCTGCGCATCTATATGGGTGCCGTGCTGAAGCGTGCCGTCAAGGAACAATGGTTGGGTAAACCTTCCAGCGATATTGGCCTGGGACAGTGGAACGACCTCTCTGGTCTCTTGCTGCCTGCCAGCGAGGAGCAGCGCCTGCTCGACGACATCAAGAACGGTACCATTGAGAGTATCCGTGAGGTGATAGCACGTTTCAACGACATCAATGACCATTACCGTGAGTACCAGTGGACATGGACCTACCAGATGATTCTCGACTACTATGGTCTCGAGGAGCTTACCGACAGTGCTATTCAGCGCATCCGTGAGGACTATGTCAAGGCCCGTCGTGCATGGATTGCCGAAATCCGTAAGGATGCAGAGAAGGAGTTTGCCATGGGTGATGTCGACCAAGATGTGTTTGATGACTTTATTTCTAAACTGGATCATGAGATAGACTATGAAGACTAAAACATTCTGGCTATTAGCCATTGGCTGCGGGCTGTTATTGACTGCTTGCAGCAAGTACAAGTATGAAGAGGTTAAGGACGATTTGTCGAAGACACGTATCTATACGCTCGACAATGGTCTGAAGGTGTACCTCAGTGTAAACGAAGAAAAGCCGCGTCTGAATGCCTATATTGCTGTACGCACAGGCTCTAAGAACGACCCTGCCGAGACGACAGGTCTGGCGCACTATCTGGAGCACCTAATGTTCAAGGGTACTGATAAGTTTGGTGTCACCGATGCAAAAGCGGAGGCACCGTTGCTGGCCGATATCGAGGCTCGTTATGAGAAGTATCGCACACTGACGGATCCGGAAGAGCGTCGCCAGGCTTACCATGAGATTGACAGCGTCAGTCAGCTGGCTGCCAAGTACTTCATCCCCAACGAGTACGACAAGCTGATGTCGACCATCGGTGCTGAGGGAACCAATGCTTACACCTCTAACGATGTTACATGCTATGTGGAGGACATTCCGTCCAATGAGATAGAGAACTGGGCAAAGATCCAGGCAGACCGTTTTCAGAACATGGTTATCCGTGGCTTCCATACCGAGCTGGAGGCTGTCTACGAGGAGTACAACATCAGTCTGACACGTGACTTCCGCAAGGAGATGGCTGCCATGATGGGTAAGCTGTTCCCCAACCACCCCTATGGTCTCCAGACGACGCTGGGCTCTCAGGAACATCTGAAGAATCCTTCTATTATCAATATCAAGAACTACTTTAAGAAGTGGTATGTGCCTAACAATGTCGCTATCTGTATGGCTGGCGACTTTGACCCTGACGAGGTTATTGCCATTATCGACAAGTACTTTGGACAGTGGAAGCCTGGCGACGATGTCAGTCAGCCGGAGTTCCCCGCACTGCCGGAGATAACAGCTCCTATTGATACGACTGTGGTAGGTCCTGAGGCTGAGAACCTGTGGCTGGGATGGCGCTTCGAAAAGGCCTCGTCCCTGCAGAGCGATACCTTGCGTGTGATTGACATGATGCTTAACAATGGTACTGCAGGACTTTTCGACCTCAATATCAACCAGCAGATGAAATTGTTGGAGGCAAGCACATGGAACTATCAGCTGCTTGACCACTCTATGTTTGTGCTCATGGGTACTCCTCGTGAGGGACAGACCCTTGACGAGGTTCGTGGCCTGTTGCTTGCTGAGATAGAGAAGCTGAAGAAGGGTGAGTTCAGCGATGACCTGTTGCCTTCTGTGATCAACAATATGAAGCTGCGCTACTACAATTCTCTTGAGAGCAATGAGGATCGTGTCGGCGAGTTTGTCGATGCGTTCATCAATGGCACTCCATGGGCACAGGTCGTCAAGGCACAGGACCGTATGGCAGGCATCACCAAACAGCAGATTATGGACTTTGCTCAGCGTCATTTCCAAGACAGCTATGTCACCGTCTATAAGCGTCAGGGTGTAGACCCCAACCAGAAGAAGATTGATAAACCTGCAATTACTCCTATCCCCACCAATCGTGATACGGTAAGCCAGTTCGTTAAGGATATCCAGGAAACGAAGGTGAAACCTATCGAGCCTAAGTTCGTTGATTTCAAGAAAGACCTCACCTTTGGCGAGATGAAGGTTGGCGAAAAGGATGCCGTTTCATTGCCTTACATCTATGTGAAGAATGTAGAGAATGGCCGTTTCACCCTCTCGTTCCGCTATGACTTTGGCGAGGAGTCAGAACTGAAGTATGCTTATGCTGCTGAATATCTTGACTATCTGGGCACCGATAAACTCACACCCCAGCAGGTGAAGCAGCAGTTCTATAAGCTGGCTTGCAACTACAGCATTTCTGTCAATGCCCGTACCATTAGTGTCACGTTGGATGGACTGAGTGAGAATATGACTGAGGCGCTGGCACTCCTTGAGGATGTATTGCAACATGCAAAGGTTGATGCTGATGCTTGGCAGCAGTATATTGTTGTGCGCGAAAAGCAGCGTGCCGACAACAAACTCAACCAGCAGTATAACTTCGCCTATCTGGCACAGTATGGACTATATGGCCCCTATAATACTTATCGCAATGCATTGACGGCAAAGCAGTTGCAGAACATCGATCCACAGGAATTGTTGGACTTGCTGAAGCAGTTGAGCCAGTATGAGCATACCGTGCTCTACTACGGACCGATGGACGAGCAGCAGCTCTGTGAGGCTGTCAAGGCACAGCATGTGCTGCCCGCTGCATTGAAGCCTGTCCCAGAGGGTCAGCACTATGCCAAGCTGCTGACTCCACAGAGCGAGGTGCTTCTGGCACCCTATGATGCCAAGAATATCTACATGCGCATGTTCTATATCGATGACCATCTGTTCAATCCTGATGAGGCTGCTGTCAAGGAGCTCTTCAACGAGTATTATGGTGCCTCCATGGCCAGCATCGTCTTCCAGGAGATGCGTGAGAGCCGTGGACTGGCCTATAATGCCTATGCTTACTATGCTGATCCTTCCTATCAGGATGATCGCGAGTATGCCATGGCGCATATCATCACACAGAATGACAAGATGATGGACTGTGTGCATCAGTTCCTGAATATCCTCGACACCATTCCACAGAGCGAGGCCTCGTTTAAGATTGCCAAGGAGGCTGTTGCCAAGCGTATTGCCAGTCAGCGTACCACCAAGTACGGCCTGATTACCAAGTGGCTCTGGGCTAAGCAGCGTGGCATCGACTACGATGAGAACGAGCGTATCTACAAGGCATTGCCTGGTACTTCTCTCGAGGATATCGTCAAGTTTGAACAGGCTCGCATGGCCCACAAGACATGGCGCTATGTCATCCTGGGTAATGAGCATGACCTCAACATCAAGGAGTTGGAGAAGATTGCCCCCATCCGCCGTCTGACTACGGAAGAGATTTTCGGATATTGATAAACTAACAAATACATATATTTATGGCAAAAGCAGTTGAATTTAAGTATGCCCCAATGTTTCAGGTGGGCGAAGACAAGACGGAGTACCGCTTGTTGAGTAAAGAAGGCGTGACAACGTCAGAGTTCGAGGGAAAGACTATCGTTAAGGTGTCGAAGGAGGCATTGACACTGCTGGCTCAGCAGGCCTTCCACGATGTGGAGTTCATGCTGCGTCGTGAGCATAACGAACAGGTGGCAAAGATTCTCACCGACCCCGAGGCTTCAGAGAATGATAAGTATGTGGCTCTGCAGTTCCTGCGCAATGCTGAGACTGCCGCTAAGGGCATCCTGCCTTTCTGTCAGGATACGGGTACCGCTATCATCCATGGTGAGAAGGGTCAGCAGATCTGGACTGGCTTTGAGGATGAAGAGGCACTGAGCCTGGGTGTGTTCAACACCTTTACACAGGACAACCTGCGCTATTCTCAGAATGCTCCTCTGAATATGTATGACGAGGTGAACACCCGTTGCAACCTGCCTGCACAGATTGACATCGAGGCTACTGAGGGTGCAGAGTATAAGTTTGTGATGGTTGCTAAGGGTGGTGGTTCTGCCAACAAGACCTACTTCTATCCTATGACCAAGGCTACCATCCAGAACGAGGGTACACTCATCCCATTCTTGGTAGAGAAGATGAAGTCGCTGGGTACTGCTGCTTGTCCTCCTTATCATATTGCCTTCGTCATCGGTGGTACTTCTGCTGAGAAGAACCTGCTGACGGTGAAGCTCGCTTCTATCAAGTTCTACGACGGTCTGCCCACCACGGGCGATGAGACTGGTCGTGCTTTCCGCGATGTAGACCTGGAGCAGAAGCTGATTGTTGAGGCTCAGAAGATTGGCTTGGGTGCACAGTTTGGTGGTAAGTATCTGGCTCACGACATCCGCGTCATCCGTCTGCCTCGTCATGGTGCCAGCTGTCCTATTGGTATGGGTGTCAGCTGCTCTGCTGACCGTAATATCAAGGCCAAGATCAATGCCGACGGTATCTGGTTGGAGAAGATGGATGCCAACCCCACAGAGCTGATTCCTGAGGAACTGCGCAAGCCCGGTGAGGGTGGCAAGGGTATCGAGATTGACCTGAACGAGGGTATCGATGCTGTTCGCAAGGAGCTCTCTAAGTATCCTGTTTCTACTCGCGTGAACCTGAAGGGTACTATCATCGTGGCTCGCGACATCGCTCACGCTAAGCTGAAGGCTCGTCTGGATGCTGGCGAGGGTATGCCCGACTACTTCAAGAAGTATCCTGTGCTCTATGCAGGACCTGCCAAGACGCCAGAGGGCTATCCTTGTGGCTCTATGGGTCCGACCACCGCTAACCGCATGGATCCCTATGTGGATGAGTTCCAGGCTAATGGCGCAAGTCTCGTCATGATTGCTAAGGGTAACCGTTCAGACGTCGTTACCGAGGCTTGTAAGAAGCACGGTGGTTTCTATCTGGGTACCATCGGTGGTGTTGCTGCCGTCCTCTCTCAGAGTTCTATCAAGAGCATCGAGTGCGTAGAATATCCTGAATTGGGTATGGAGGCTGTGTGGAAGATTGACGTTGAAGACTTCCCTGCATTCATCCTGGTGGATGACAAGGGCAACGACTTCTTCAAGCAGTTGAAGCCATGGTGCCCGAAGGGAAAGTAAGATGTTGGATGTAAGAAAGAAGATATCACTATTCCTGTTGCTGCTGCTGTTCACCATGACGGCGGCAGCACAGGATGTTATTACACTTCAGGGCTGTCGTCGTGGTACACCACGTCCTCAGAGTATGCTTCTCCGCCGTGGATGTAGTGAGGGCAGATTACCCGGTGGCGACTTCTATCATGGCGAGCGTCACCAGCTGACTGTTTTGGTAGCATTCAACGATCGCCCATTCCAAGACGGCGAGACCGCTGCCCTGGAACAATGGAACAAGGTTTTCAATGCCAAGAACTTGCTGGAAGACCCTTTCAAGGGCTCCATCCACGACTACTTCTACGACCAGAGTTATGGTGACTTCAGCATCGTCTTCGACTTGGTCTATGTACAGGTCAGTGGCGATGCCGAGAAATATGCCAGCACTTATTCGGATGATGAGAACTCGCAGTATCTGGTTGAGGATATCGTGGATGTCCTGAAGACACAGAATATCGACTGGGGCCGATACGACTGGAATGGCGACGGCTACATCAACCAACTGCTCATCGTCTACGCTGGCGAGGGTATGAACGCAAGTACTTCCAGCAATACCATTTGGCCACACCAATGGTGGATGACTGAACACCTGAAAGATTGCCAAGAGGGAGTCTATTGCGACCCCATTCCCGTTTCTGCTGGTGATAAGGACTATCTTGTCGACTGTTACTGCTGTGTGCAGGAAGTGGTCAACTCGCAGACTACATCGACATCCTTTGGCACCATCTGCCATGAGTATTCTCATTGTTTTGGATTCCCCGACTTTTACTATAGTGGCAGCAAAACCGTGAACGACTGGGATCTCATGGACTATGGTAACTACAATGGTGACGGTTACCAGCCTGCCGGCTATTCTGCCCACGAACGCTGGTTGATGGGATGGCTCGAACCTATAGAATTGGAAGAGACAACGACGATAACTGCTATGCCAGCATTAGCAGAACAGGGTAGGGCATATCTTATTCGCAACGACGGATGCGAGAATGAGTATTACATCGTTGAGAACCGCCAGCCGACGGGGTGGGACGCCAGTCTTCCTGGCAGTGGCATCCTCGTTTTCCATATTGAGTTCGACCCCTCTATCTGGACGAGTACGAAGCAAACTCCCAACTCTTCCAGCCGTAAGCGCTATGACCTCTTCCATGCCAACAACATGAAAAGCATGTATACTCGTTCTAATTGGGCTTATCCCGATCTGGAGAACAACTCGCTGACCAATACTTCGTCACCTGCTGCTACGCTGAATAATGACAATCTCGATGGCACCAGGCTGATGTCCAAACCCATCACGAATATGGCCGTCACTGGCGGCTTGGCCTCGTTCGACTTCACCGTAAATACTACGGGACTCAGCGCTCAGCCCTCGGCCCTCGGCCCTCAGCCTACTGTTCTCTATCGCTTTGGCACCATAGATATAGTAAGGACAGCAGATGGGGAAATCCAGAAAGTACTGCGTCAATCAAGCAGGATAGGTTTTTGATTAAACGAGTTCGCACCAAACAATCTATTAACCTATTAACATAACATGCCTCAACCCCTTTACATCGTGGTTTAACTTTGAGCTGATTCGCCTTGGAATACTAAACCAATTGTGGACAACTTTTCTTCTAAACTAAAATCTTTTTTCATTTGAACCTTTCAGTTGTGTCCAACTTTCTGGGTTCACTTCAGGAGCTGCACCACAGCCTACTGGTTGTGATTTGCTAAAAAAATAGTATCTTCACCTTTACGGCCTAACCTACGATGAAGTGCTCATTGTAGATCCAAAGACGCCAATAACAAGGGAAGAATACGAATCAAACGAATAGTATTATCCAATATGTTTGATTTCTGCATCGACTACAAAAATGTCACCTTCGGCATCAACAAGAACATTACGAGGTACAATATCCCAAACCTCGTATTGGCTGTTTCTGAAACGGCCATCCTGAGTTGTTTTCTCGAAACCGAGGGCAGCCATATAGGTATCAATCTGAATCTTTGTGGCTGGATGAGCGTTGGCTATTCTGGGTTGGGTAATAACGGGTTGGATGGTGCGTCCATCAAACCCAGCAAAGCCATAAAAGGAATAAGCGGTGTCTGGGAAAAGAGTATTGTGCATCAAAATCTTATGCAACAAGCCAATAATACTCCCACTATTAAGCAGGTTGTTCACTTTATAAATTACTTTCTCTCCAACGTAGGTGTCGTTTTCGTTGCCGCTTGGACCAGGAACGCCAAGGTTAAAGATATCCATCATAGGGATCCAGAAACCTTGGCTTTTTGCCATTTGCTCAGCGGCACGCTGTTCCGTCTCGAAACAACTTACATTTTGCTGTGCGCAAAGTCGCTCGAGCTGATCGGCGATTGCTGCGATGCGGCTATTTTCCGCATCTTGCGCTCCGTCACTTCCTTGTGGAACTGGTTGAGAAATGTCATGATTCATCTTTGTTTTGTTACTTCCGCTGCAAAATTAAGAAAAAACTCCGAATAAACAAACAAATATGGAAAAAAACAATTAGATGACACGGTGAGTGACATCTGAAGCCTGACGGAAGAAGAACTCGACTTCATCATTCGCTCGGTCTGCCGCTTCGCTCGTCGAAGAACTACGACATCAAATATCGTATGGGCGATGAGTGAAACAGATACCAGATTTATATATAAAAATTGTCAATTGTTTTGCACTTCATTCATTTTTTTACTATCTTTGTGCCTTAGATTTACATAGCTCTTGCAAAAAGAAGTCTATTCTAAGGCTAATAGCGATTAAATAATATAACTATTAATAATGAACTGATGATAACAAAACTAACTATTATCGCATTGTTGCTTATGACAAGCATCGGGTCGTTTGCACAATCTTCTAACGATACTAATAGCGACGGATGGAATACAATCTATTTCCAGTGGAATCCTAGTTCTTTTGTGCCAGACAAAGGAGAATCAGAGAGTTTTACAGGATTAAGTATTGGCTATAATAAGGCCTTTAGTCTATCTCATAGTTTACCTCTCTACATTGAGACTGGATTAGGTGTACAATATTCTTTTTACTCTAAGGATATTACCGAGGATGTTGCCAACGAATTGGGCGTAACGAAAACATCAATAGCTACGCTTTTAAGACCAGAAGAGAAGGTAAAGATGTTTTCTGCAAAAATCCCCATTAGTTTGGCATATACTTTCCACATTCCTGATACAAAACTAGCCCTTATTCCGTATATTGGAGTCGACATGCGCTTGAACATCATTGGTAAGGCTAAAGCAAAATACAACTGGACTTCTAATGGGCTATCCAGGCTGGCACAAAGTGGATTAACTCAGAAGCAGATAAACGAACAATTTGGAGACAAGGAATTAGACCTTTTTGATAAGAATGATATGGGTAGCGATGCAGCAACATGGAATCGCTTTCAGGTCGGTTGGCATGTCGGACTAAAAGCCTGTATCAATAATCAGTTCTTGATTGGCGCTTCTTATGGTACTGATTTCTCGGAAATTGCTCAAAAGGTTAAGATTCATACAGCAACACTCGTTGTAGGCTACTGTTTCTAGAGTTTCTTTTGTCATCCGAATGAATCAAGGGACAGACACCTGATCTGTTCTGTCAGAAAAAGGAAATTTGCAAAATCTATTAACCTATTAACATAACATGCCTCAAACCCTTTGTATATCGGGGTTTGAGGCATGTTAAATGATGTCCCATCTATTATCGTTCATTTAACCGACTCGGTGAAGTGCACCCATAAGAGAGAAATAATTAAGGAAAATGCTGTCACAGTCACACGTAACGCTCAGTAGTACAAGGTTTTAGGTGTGACACCTGTTTTGTTGGGGTACTCACGGGAGCCCCAGAAAATCATTTTTTTAATAACGGTTCGTGATATCCTATTTCTGGAAATTTTTCTAAATCTTTATTGAGCGATGATACCTTTGCAGCAAAATTATTTGCCGTTGTTTCACCAAATTCAATAACCCCTTTAACAAGATATCTGTAGAGTTCGTTTTCTGCCCTCTTCTGCCACTTTACTTGAGCCATAATAGTTCTTTTCTGAAACCTGCCATCATTTCGTCAAAGGACTTTCCTTCGCCACGTTCGATTTCTTCTTCAGCCTCGTCAATTCGGGCATTGAGCTCATCCAGCGTGTAAGGTTGGTGATCGTCATTCAGTTCTTCAAAAGAATTAAGCCCGGCTTCATCTGTATTATATAAATATCTGACCAGACAGTGTTTGTCTTCTCGACTAAGATTTTGGACCTCAGTCAACAAACTGCTATTACGCAACTCTGCACTCATTCCATAAGTAGCTGCTGCAGGTTCACTTGCTATATCATTATGTACGATGTCGCTCATCTTGGTTCACTATTATATCCTTACGAGTGCAAAGATACAGATTATTCTATACAAAACAAAGAAAATCAAGATAAATGAATGATAAATGTTTTGTGATGAAAGACTGACAGGCAGACCTCTAAGAATTTTTGGGTATCAGCTGTATACGACTGAAATTCTCTAGAGAATTTGTTGTTTCTACAGCTAATATGCGCAGTGGTACAGCTAATACACGCAAAGGTACAGCTAATACGTGCAGTGGTACAGCTGATTTCTGGAGCAAATGTTGTCAGTCTCTTGCCAGTCTTGACAGTCTCTGAACAGACTGCAAACGCCCTGTACATCGGCGTTTTGTCAGTGTGACAGTCTTAAACTCGTTTTTTGCCGACTTTAAGTAAGATGGAAGATGCGTTCGGCGGTGGCAGTAGTCTGGCGGCAAATCTCCTCTTCGCTGACGCCATAAGCATCGGCCAGACGCGTGACGACGTGGCGAATGAAGGCTGACTCGTTGCGCTGTCCACGCATGGGGACGGGGGCCATGTAGGGGGCGTCGGTTTCTAAGACGATGCGGTCGAGGGGAACACAGGCGGGCAGCACCTCGGGCAGGTGACTCTTTTTGAAGGTCAGCACACCGCCGATACCCAATACGAAGCGGTCGAACTCCAACAGCTGTCGGGCCTCCTGTTCGTTGCCTGTGAAGCAGTGGAACACGCCGCCAGGCAGGTCTTTCGCGTACCTCTTTAATATAGCTACCATCTCATTCTGTGCCTTGCGGCAATGAATCATCAAGGGCTGTTGCAATTCTACAGCCCACTTGACCTGTTCCTCGAAGGCTTCCAACTGCTCTTGTTCGAACTCGCGACTCCAATAGTAGTCGAGGCCGACTTCGCCGATGGCGATGGGTGATACGCTGACGATGATGGCTGATGTCAGAAAATCCTTGATAGTTGCCAGTTGCTCGCGCCAATCAGCCTTCACCTCCTCAGGATGCAGGCCCAGCATGGGGTAGCAGTAGTCGGGATAGCGGTTGCAGGTGTCGAGCACCGTCTGGCACGACTTGGCGTCGATGGCTGGCAGGAATATCTTCGCACAGCCAGCCTCGCGGGCTCGCTGTACCACGGCGTCGCGGTCAGCGGCAAACTCCTCGCCGTCCAGGTGGCAGTGGGTGTCGATGTACTTCATATTTGGAACCCAACGGAGAACCGTTGGGAGTAGTGGCTATTTATTACGATGCAGCAGCTCGTCCATATACTGACGCAACTGAGCCTTACGCTCTTCTGGTACGTTGACTTCAGAGAGTGTCTGGCTGGCCAGCTGGAAATAGTAGTTGATTTTCTCCTCACAGAGCTCACGGATACCAATCTCATCGTACAGACGGGTAACCTCCGCTACCTTTACCTCGCGGTTGAAGGTCTTGGCACTAATCCAGCGCGTCAGTTCAGCGCGTTGTTTGTTGTTGGCACGGTTGAAGGCATTGATGAGCATGTAGGTCTTCTTGTTCGAAGTGATGTCGCCACCGATAGCCTTGCCGAACACCTTCGGGTCGCCATATACGTC
>CADCAG010000005.1 GCA_902799355.1 uncultured Bacteroidales bacterium | reverse complement strand
ACCATCGCCACCAGCCACTTCTTCAGGTACTCCGCAAAGAGGAACTGCTCGTCGGTGTCACCCTTCACCATCACCGACAGCGACAGTCCAAGGATATGGTCCTCTTTACCGTTCCAGGGCGGCAGGTGCTCCAGGTAGAAGGCGAAGGGATTATACTCCGCCACATAATCAGATCCGATGACATACTGCAGGTCGCGCATGCGCACGGGCTTCTGCTTCGACAGGTCCTTCCACAGCGTGTTCTCTATACGGTCGTTGATGCGTTCCCACTCTGGCGGCTTGCTGAGGTCGTCGCCCCAGTCCGTCAGCCAGTGTACCTCCGTCTGGTGCGTCACCACATTGAAGCGTAGCATCACCCTCTCGTCCAGGTACTGCTGGATGTCCTCCACCGTGGCATACACCTCCTGCCAATTCGGCTTCCTATCCGCCCTCGATGCCTTCTCCTTCATACATCTTACCTCTTACATCTTACTTCTTCCATCGTTGTGGTCACGAACTCCACGCCACCTTTCGTCCACACAGGATATACGCGGAGCTTCTTCTCTCCCAGCAGCGTATAGTATAAGGTGTAGCGGTAGCGCAGCAGCCCAAGACCCGTGTATTCTGGCATGAGCATCCACATGCCGTCGCTGTGATATAGGATCTTGCGCTCCTTCAGTTTGCGGTACAGCTCGCTGGCCTTCATCTTCAGGCGTCGTGCCATCGTGCCCGTCGTCACACAGTCCGTCGTCAGCAGATTGCATTTCACTATTGCCTTCAGCTGCCGCTCCTCTCTGTACATTTGTTCTTCTTTTGTCATTGTTTTTTCGTTTTCGTTTTCGTTTTCGTTTATTGTCGGTTAACCAGTGCAAAGATACTAAGAAATGAGGAAGCAAGAAAACTTCCGCACCACTAATTAGCAGTGCGGAAGTATTACTAAACCTATACGTTTAGTCGATAGGCTCAAAAAGGTCTTTAACGTGCAAATCAAGAGCGTCGGCTATTTGATGAAGCCGCAGAAGTGATGGTTCCACTCGATGGTTTACAAACTTGCCAACCTGTTGCTCTGACAGATTAATACGACGGGCTAATTCTCTGTTTGTTACGTTTTTTTCTGTAACACTTCATACAGCCGCAGCTGCGACACATAATTGGTCTGTTTCATTGTTTTGAAAAATTATTGATTAACAAAAAAGGCCCTGCAGAGCCGTATACACACAACTCTACAGGACCAGGGATTTCTTTTTTTTATTCAATCTCTTTCTTGTTGTTTACACTCTTGACATAACAGTCCAGCAGACTGCCACATGCTACCATTAACACGAAGAAATAAAAGGTTCCAGCCATAACATTTATTTTTTTTTAGTTTGACAATCTTGTTATCGGCTGCAAATATACAACAGGGGGTGTCCCAAAGTACGGGACACCCCTTGAGGATTTAATATCTTTTAAGATTTCTGGCTATCATCTCCCTCATCCTTTGTCGGACGTGGGCCGGTTCCAGCACCTCTATGCCGTCGCCGTGGGAGAGCAGCTGTCCCAGGAAGTCGGCCGTGGGGCGTATGTCGAAGGCAAAGTCGGCATACTGTTCGGTGGTCGCTATCTCGCATTGTGAGTGGTGCAAGGGCAGGGTGCGCAGGTAGTTGGCCGTATTGCCGTAGGTGCGCACGACGACATGCGCCATGGGCGTCTTGTCCGTCAGCACGCCGAAATACTCGGAGAAGTACTCCTGTGGCAGGAAGTCGGCAGGCATGGCGAAGCTCTTGTCGGTCAGCGTCACGTTCTTCAGGCGGTCGAAAGCGTAGATGCGCATCTGGTCGTCGGCGGTTCTGGCCAGCAGGTACCAGCGCTGGTGAAACAGCTTCAGCGCATAGGGGCATACAGTCTTCTCGTAGCCCTCGGTGCCAAACTTCTGGTAGCCGATGTGGACACGGCGGTTTGTCTTGATGGCTGTGAAGATGGTGTCCAGGTACTCCAGGCCTGCCGGCACGTCCTCCAGCACCACGCGTTCCTTGACGGCTGCGCTGTCGCTGAGCACGCCGTGCACGGTGAGCGTGGAGAAGAGCCACCGCTCTATGGAGCCGTCGCTCAGCGAGTCTTTATTGCTGATGTAGTATTTGTAGGTCTTCTTGTCGCACTCAATGATGATGCCGAACATGGAGAGGATGGCGTCGCGGTGGCGGTTGAACGAAGAGCGTTGCAGGGGGTTGCCGTCGGCAATAGCGTCGGTCGCCCACTTCTGGCTCAGCTCCTCGAAGGTGAGTCCCTTGTAGGCTCTGAGCGTGTTAATAATCCAGATGTACTGGCGGAAGGTCTTAGCAGCTTTCATCACTGCAAAAGTACGAATAATTTTTCTGATATCACATGGATTCTCTAAAATTATTCGCTGAGACACTGACGGATGGCGGTGATGCTGTCTTTCTGGACTACCCGCTTTTGGGAGTCTAGCAGGTATAGGGCGGGCATGACCGTCAGGTCGTATAACTCGTTGGTCGTTACCACGGCATGGTCGGTGGCAACGGTCCAGTTGGCGGGCATGTCCTTGAGCGTGGCGTGCCAACGGTCGTAGTCCTCTTCGGTATAGACGGCAAGGACTGTCAACAGTCCCTTGGCGATAGCCTTGTTGATGGCGTCGTCCGTGCGCAGGCGTGCTATCATGTTGCGGCAGTTGTCGCAGTCGGGGTCGTAGAACAGCAGGAGCGTCATGCGGTCGGTAGCCGTCTCGCTGAGCAGGCGACGCTGACCATCGGCTGTATAGTACGCGAAGTCAGTAGCCACGTCACCGATGCGGTTGCCCGTGATGCGTTCCATAGCGATTAGGGCATAGACGGGAGATTCGGGATTGGTCAGATACTGGCGGGCCTTGCCGACGAAATAGCGATAGGCGACAGGTGAGGACTTCATCAGGCGCACCCATTTGTCGACGGCCTGTTCACGTCCCTTCTCCGAGGCATATTTCGCCAGCCACAGGAAGTCGACGAGTGCCTGCTCGGCATAGTCTGTTCTGAGTAGGGTAGTGTCGTTGAAGTCGTAGTGGTCCCAGTAGCGCTGGGTGGCATAGTCGCAGCGTGCAGCAGCGTCCGTGATGGAGTCGGGCACCTGAGGCACCGGATAGCCCTGGGCCGCCAGCGACAGTGTTGACAGGCTAACAAGCACTGTCAACAGCCATCTCCTGCCTATATGTCCTGGCCGCATCATTCGTTACGCTTGCCAACAGTTACATTCGCATTACCCGTCACCTCGGCATTGTTACCACCGCCATAGACATTACCGCGGATGTCGGCACCGAGGACGTCCCTCTTCTCGTAGTAGGTGATGTCTGCAGAAGCAGTGCCTGAAGCTGCAGTATAGACATACGGACTGGCCGTAGTACCTGCTCCGCTGCGGGTGTAACAGCCAGCTGGCAGGGTGGTGCCAGCAGCTACCTGCTTCACCAAATAGACCTCCTCTTGGGTAGCGATGTTGACCGTCGTGCTACCAATGACCTTGGCAGCGTTACCGCCACCGAAGATCTCGCTGATAGCACCCATCTTGCCCTTGGCATGTGATGGGATGGGGTAGTTGCCGGAAGTCTTGGCATCATCACCGACAACCGACGTATCGTCGTCGTACCATCTGCCATAGACCTCGTTGACGTTCACCGTCGGATTGCCCACCATCGTGGCACCGTCACCATAGCCACCGCCGAAGACCTTGCCGATGCTGGTGAAGGACTTCACGTTGACCTGTGGGTCTTCGTAGATCTTCGTGCCAGACTCCTTCGGTGTGCCGTCGGCATTATAGCCATATACCGAGTAGCCAGCTTGGTTGCCACCGCCATAGAGCTCGCCAATCTTGATAGGTCGGCAGCCTATCTCCTCGATATTCACTGTGATGGAACCATTGATGGTACCGCTGAGGTTGTTACCGCCAAACACACGGTCGAAGGTACCGTTGGTGATGTTCAGCGTCACATTGCCCTGGATGGCAGCAGCCTCGGCACCGCCATAGACAGCGTTCAGTCCCGGTATACAAGCCATCAGCAGCTTGGCTTCGGCATCCATCGGTGCACTCTTACCACCGCCGTAGGCCTCGTCTACGCAGAAGTCACATCCGCTGTTCTCGTCCAGCAGGGTGACAGCCGTCTGTCGCACATTACCCTTGGTGTTAGAACCGCCAAAGACGCGGTGAATGGTACCACCAAAGACATTGAGGGACGCCTGGCCGGTGCCATAGGTGATGGCACTGTTTCCTGCGGTACGCTCCTCTTTCGTGTCATAAGCAGGGTCGTCCTTGGCAACCCATTCCTCAGCCACTTTCTCGTAAACGGTATAGTTCTTGTAACCCACGTTAGCACCAGGGTTAGGTCTTCCATCAGGCAACTTGTCAAAGCCGTTACCGCCGCCGAAGAGCTCCAGGACCTCGTAGGTGCCATTCACCTCCACATTGGTAGCAGGTGTAGAAGCAGCGTTGCCACCACCATAGACCTGACGGATGCTCGTCAGTCCGCAACCATCGATGATGACCTTGGTAGACTTCGTGGTGTTCTTGCCGCCTTCAGGCTCATAAGCAGCCAGGTTGCCACCGCCATAGACAGCCTCGACGTCAAACGTCTGAGTACCCTTAGCCGGTTTGGTGCTGATGTTGTCCTTGTCAGGAGATTGTGTGGCATAGACGTGTACGGTGACGGTGCCCTTTGGCGAACCGTTCATATCGTTACAACCGAATACCTGGTTGACGATAGCACCCTTTGTTGAAGGAGTCTTATTCAGATGCACTTCCACATCACCTTGTGTGGTTCCTGCCGCACTGATACCATCAATGTTATCCGTGCTGCCCTTACCACCTCCGAACACACTGCCGAAGTTGTAATACTGGGTAGCATCTCCCGGATTAACAATCTTCGTGCCTACAGTTCCGCCGTCGATATTCAAGGTTGCATTCTGAGCAACAATACCAATCTCGCCACCGCCATAGACACTACTCTTCACTGTACCGCCAGTCATGTTCAGCGTGGTCTGCTTACACTGACCCAGCTTCTGCCATGACGTCAGTACGGTCTTACCATCCAGTGCGTAGAGTCGTCCCATACCGCCTGTGAACACATTACCACCCTTGGCGTATTGCAGATGGTTCTGATAGTCGAAGGTGGTGTTAGGTATCGCAGCCTTCTGTTCAGCAGTAGGATTATAGATGTATTCTTTATCGTTACCAATGGTACCGCCGCTGATATTGATGGTGATATGTCCATGCTTGTCATCTCCAACGTCTGGAATCTGCTCGCCGTAATTGGCATCTGTTGTTTCTACAAGATATGTACCCACGGAAGCCAGACGTCCACCGCCATAGACCGAACCCAGTATGTTACCACCTGAGATATTCATAGTTACATTTCCACCGACATTACCAGCCGTGAGGGTGTTGCCGGAGAAGCCGCGACCACCACCGAAGACGTTACCGTCAACGTATGAGGTGCCCCAAGTACCGATGATGGCACCAGGCTTGATATCCATTTTAATATCGCCTGTCACGTGACCGTCCTCCGAGCCGCCGAAGACGGAACCGTAAATGATACCACCCGATATCTCTACCTCTACACTACCCGTATTGGTGTAGTTATAGAAGCGAGAGCGCTCGTCACCCTTACCTGCGCCAAAGAGGTAGCAGGTCAATGGGTGCTTGACAATCTGTTCCAGAGTGCGCGGCACACCAATCGTACCTCCAGTCATCTTCACCTTACTTGTACCCTTGACGTCGGTAATCTCGTTGCCGCCATAGACGTTTGTCAGGATATGACCGCCAGAGATACGCACTTCGGTATCACCTTCCACCAAACCTGCTGAAGGACACCAGTCGTAGCCTGTACCGTCTTTCTTCTCGTAGGGCATATAGCCGGAGCCGCCCGCGAATACACAGCCAATCCATGTCTTACCGTCTGAAGGATTCGAAGTGCTGGCAGGAGCAAATTCCGGATGAGCAGCAAAATAGTCAGGATACTTCTCGCAATACGGGTCGTATGGCAGGTAAACCCAATTGGGGTTCTCGGTCGTGCCGATATTCCTTCCGTATGGGTAGTGCGAACATTCAGTCAAAGCATTGGCATCGGTGATAGTCGTTGTGAGAGGATTGACGAACTGGTTGTCAGCATAGCGTATGGGCTTGTTGTTACCATCAACCTTTCCCTCACCGATACCAATCTGACCGCCTTCTATCTTGACGAGCGTATTGCCAAGCACACGTCCGAACTCACCACCACCGATGATAGACTCCATGACGAGGGCCGTACCTTTGATAGTCACATCAGTTTCTCCAACGTATGACGTAAAGTGCGTATCAGGATGTGTCGCCGGATCCTCTACGAGACCCTGGCCTGCACCCCATACCCAGCCTTCCGGTACAGGACCGCCGTCTGCTTTCGACCTGTTCATACCCTCTGTTGCCACTGAAATAGGACCTATCTGACCGCCGTCAACGACCACCGTACACTTACCGGTGCCTTCTGCGCAAGAAACGGGCTTACCAATACAACCAGTATGAGCTGTGTGTCCATAGATGTTGACATCTGCGGCAGCCGTACTTCTGGTGAATGTACCTACCGAACCGGCATAGCCGCCACCAAAGATACCGTTAAAGACATAACCGTCACTCATCGTGACATTGGTATTGCCCAGCACGTCGGCAGCATTACCGCCACCAAAGACACTGCCAATGATATAGGCACTCTTATTTGCTTCTGTGGCGATGTTCACATGGGTGTCGCCAGCGATATTGGCAGCATCACCACCACCAAATACATTTCTGATAATACCCAGTTTATCAGGATTCGGCGCAGTCTTCGTAACATCAAGACCCAGTTCTGTCATAACTTTAGGAACACCTTTGTCTTCATCATCGCCAAAATCGCCCTTAACCATATTGACGTTCACCGTCGGGTTGGCATACATCACAGCACCCTCACCAAAGCCGCCACCGAATACGTTGCCGATATAGGTGCAAGAGATGATGTTCAGTTCGGGCTGGTCGTAATTTGTAAAGTCGCTGATAGAAGCATATTCTGTTCCATCATACTTCACGGGCTTACGAGGATCTGTTGCCGACTCTCTCGGCTTCAGAATCTTCTTGCCGGTTACCGGATGAGTATCTTCACTTTCATAATAGCCGAAGACAGAGTAGGGTGCCTCATTGCTACCCAGGTAGAGGTCGTCAATCTTGATGGGCTGACAGCCTGTCTCCTCGACGTTCACCGTGATTTTTCCCTTGATGGCACCACCCAGGTTGTTACCACCAAACACCTTGCCGAAGTGGCCGTTGGTGATGTTCAGGGTGATATTACCATTCACGTTGGCCTCGTCGGCACCCGCAAACAGCAGGTCAACCTTTTTGCTCGGCTGACAGCTCAAGTCCATATTCACATCGCCGTCGATGTCTGCATACTTACCGGCACCGACAATTTTCTCTACTTCGGCCTCGTGAATCAATCCGCCCTCCATCAGTGTGTTGGCATTACCCGTACCGTAAGTCGTCGTGCCATGGTCAAGTGTACCGACGTCGGCACCCGGATTTTCTACACCCGGCGCAATGTCGTCCTTACCATTACCGCCGCCAAACAGGTAGCCTATCTCATAAGCGCCCTTGATAACCACGTTGGTCTCAGGAACGGCAGCAGCATTACCACCTCCATAGACGGTCTCGATACTGGTGAGCGCACAGCCCTCAATAAGGACTTGCGTCTTAGCACCTGAAGTGCGGTCATAGGGCGTCACAGGATTATAGGCAGCCTGATTGCCGCCGCCATAGACTGCCGTGACATCATACGTGTCGGTATTCTTCTCCGGTTTGGTACTGATGTCGGCTTTGTTAGGAGACTGTGTGGCATAGACATGCACCATCACGTCGCCCTTAGGCGTTCCGTTGATGTTGTTGCAACCGAAGACCTGTCCAACTACACAACCCTTTGCATCATCAGCGATGGGCGTGCCTGTTGTGCCCGACGATGTCGTTCCGTTCAGGTCAATCAGTACGTCACCCCATACATAAGCAGGTTTACCTTCTTCTCCCAATCCACCGCCAAAGACCTCTTCACCGACACGTCCGCCAGTCAGACGAACGGTAGTGGTGTGGAGTGCGGATTTCTTTTCTGCGTCAGCCCAGCTGCCCGCATTTTCATTAGCAGTAGCATCCCTGTTGTCGGTCTGCGTGTCAGCCAAGGCGCCACCGCCATAGAGATCCTTCAGAATCAGACCTCCCGTCATGTTGACGGCTACGCTCTCCTTGACAGTACCGGCCTCGCCGCCACCGAATACAGAACCGGCGATAAGCTGAACATTCTTATCTTCATTGTCTGCCGCAGGTGTTGTTGTATAGTTGATGTTCACTGCAGTCTCCCTGACGTTAGCGAGACCTGAAGCAGCAGTGCTCACGCCATAGTCACCACGGGCAGCACCGAATACATGTCCATTATCAACACCATCATAGCCGATACGGCCACCAGTGATGTTAATCGTGGTCTTACCTGCGTCAGTAACAGCAGTGTTTCCACCTACTGAACCCATTGCGCCAGCACCATAGACATTGTGCACAACCTGTCCACCGGTGATGTTGATAGTGGTAGTACCCTGTACGATACCAGCCAGCGGGTTATACTTGTCTTGTATCCCGTCGCTATTGGAGTCGTACATATCCGTACCGCAACCACCGCCATAGACGTTGCCACGATAAGCATAGGCAGCACCTCCGTCAATATTAGTATCGGTAATACCGACAGTACCCTTCTTAATATCTATAACGGTATTCTGGAAGGTGTGACCATTCTCGCCACTACCATAGACAGAGCCCTTAACAATAGGACTTGTTTCAGCACTGGCATCGCCAATGGTGACATGCGTGCTGTAAACCCACGCCATGCGGTCGTTGGGGTCTACGGCAGGCTCTCCTTCTGGAGTGGCTACATCACCACGTGACGAACCGAACACCATGCCGTTCTCATGACCGTTGGTTCCTATCGTACCACCCTTAATCGTAACTGTACAAGCACCCGTATTCGCTGTTGCCAGAGCCGTAGGCATTCCTGTTGTGCCATCGTAAGTAAAATCACCCACAGAGCCGTAGGCACCACCGCCATAGACATTGTGCAGAATGGTAGGATTACCACTAATCGTAACAGTAGTATTACCCTTCACCAGTCCAGCTGTAACATTTTTTTCCTTACCTTTACCACCGCCATAGACGTTGCCATAAGTAGCTCCGCCAAGTCCGGGAGTACCAATGGTGCCACCGGTGACGGTCACTTCCGTGTCACCATCCACACCGGATTCCTCTCCACCACCATAGGCACTGCCGCCAACGGTAGTTGTACCTTCTATCTTCAAAGTTACCTTACCTTTAACGGTACCTAAGTTTACAAGAGGTTCTTTTGTATAGAAATAATTCTTACCATCGACATTGAGTACTGCAGGATTACTTGTGGAGAGCGTTTGACCGCCAAGGGATGTCTCATTAGTCCATGTATAAGTTGTACTGGTACCGCTATCCTCTGGTGTAGGAGTAATAATACCAGTATAGACATTAACCGTTGGAGCCGTCTTGTCTTTGTTATAAATGGTCACCTCGGGGACGCTCGCAGAGTAACCAGCGCCAAAGGCTGAACCAAGAACTTCTGTGTCGGTAAGCGTTGATGTGACATCGCCTATGACACCACCCAGGTTTCCTCCACCATAAAAGCTTGTGAGTACTTTACAGTCAGTAAGGTTATTGGTAATCGGACCAGTATTGGTAGCAGAGAATTGTGCTGCGTAGAAATAGGTTCGGAAGACAGCTTTCTTGCTATCTGTACCTGTTGAGGTGTTTACAATCTCCATTTCATAGTCGGCCATATAATTCTTGCCTGTACTGCGGTAGGTGTTAGGAGTATAATTATTCAACTTTCCAAAATCAGTAGAACCCCAGTTATAGTTTACAGTAGCATCATTAAAAATCTTGTCACTGGAATCATACTGTACATAACTCGTTCCTCCATTACCGCCGCCATAGTAAACGCCAAAGGTTGTTCCTGTAGCATTGGTAGTGACAGTCTTGCCTGATGTCATATCACCAAACTTGGGGCCGCCACAATATTTCGTTACTTTGCTATTGTCAATAGTGACATTGATGTTGCCTGTCACAAGTTTGTCAGCCAATGTGCTACCACCATAGAACTCATTGATGACGGAATGATTAATTTTAAAATAAACATCACCGTTGATACCCTCCTTGCCAGCTGCAGCTACATGTTTAAAGTAGCCACCATCGATATAGCAATGGGGGTCGTCGGCATTCGGTGTAACATTATTATTAAAGTTTCCTGTCAGATAAAGGTTATTGATTCTTCCTCCAATGACATTAACGGCACAATGGCGGGTAGGATAATTAGCACTGGCGTTTACATGAGCTCCAGGTGAGAATGAAGGCATGTAAGCATTGCCACCTAAAATGACATAATCAATATGGTCTTCAGCAGTAGTTTTTGCTTTGGTTCCTTTACAATATTGGTCATAAATACCACCATTTAGAATAAGAGGTGCATCTATAGTACGATTATTATTACCAAACTCAAATTGACCGAAATGTATTAGTGAAGTCTCCGTTACTTCAAAATGTCCTAATGGAAGATAGCAGCCCAATGAATAATATTGTGTGGAACCGTCCTCCTTCATGGCCATACCCATTTCAATAACAGGCAGGAAATCGAAACGGATAGGACAAATATCCTGTCGGTTCGTACTAGTACCTAATTGCCACACAAGACAATAATCTGGTTCGTCGTCTAAATCGAAGTCTGCACTGATTATCGTGCATCCTTTGGTCGCAGCTCCTAAATGAACCCCACCTGTACGATACTGGTGATTACCCACTAAGACAATGGCCTTACTATACACGTCATCGTTAGTAGGTATTTTGCTTGAAATGGTTCCTGTTTGTACGGTCTTTCCATTTCCAAGAGTTGTAGGGCGATGACCCGCAGGGGCAAAGTCTGTGCCTTCATTAGTTCCCGACATGTACACGCGGTCATAACTATTGTTTGCACTATTATCGAGGTAAATAGCATCTGCCCACTTAGCTGTGATGGTAATTGCCGTCACTCCGTTTGGCACATAATAATAGCCTCCCTGAGCAAAGATTCGCTCCTTATCCTTATTCGTACAATCACGGTCAGCGAAGTTATAACCAGTTTCCCAATTTTTAACTAATTCGCCTTCCGTACCACCTGTTACGCTTGTGATTTCCCAACCAACAACGACTTTATCTCCATAGTTTCCACCATATCTTGTGGTCCAGTCATTACTATTGGGGTCACCAAAGATACTGTTGTAATAAGGCAACTGTATTTTACCGTAGCAGAAGTCATTATTATCTATATCCATCGCAGTGATAGTGATGTCTTTGCTGCTTGAACCACTAAGACTTCCTCCTTTATTGATAGTGACGGTGACGCTGCCTAATTTCTGTCCCTCAGTGTCGGGTGCTGCTTTGGTCATAATCTTATTTTCAGAAGTCGGGCGACTTTCCCACGCCTTGCTAACAGGATTAATACGTTTGTCGGGGTCCTGATTAATCGCTGAGTAATACTTTCCTGCAGGCTTCAATATAGGATAAGGTGCGATACTTGGGTCAAGCACCCATTTAGCCATCAAGGAGGCATCTTTTTCCACATCTTGAACATCAGCTATGAGCATGCCGCTCGGAGCAGAAGGAGCACCTACCCACCAGCCACAGAGCTCACGGTTACTGTTCAGCAGGTAACGATAGTATTCGTATTTGGTGAGGTATTCCTCTTTGGCAGGGAAAGAGCAGTTGTAATGATTATTATCTGTCAAACCTAAGTTTGCCTCTGCGCGATAGAAGTCATAGTTGTTGATACCTGTAGCAGTTTTATTCAGGATTTTCTCACCGCCATAGACAGGATATCGGGTTGTTCCTCCTGTAATATTACCATAGAACATGCAATTCACCACAGCCGTTTTTAGCTTAGAATATTTTCCATCAGAAACTTCTGTGGTTGACGCAAAGTTATTATATCCTACTATACCACCCACAGTTGTTCCACCAGTGATATTAGCATAACTGAAGCAGTTGATAACACGTGAGTCGTCTTTCAGCCAACCGACTATACCACCACAGTAACCATCTGAACTTGATACATATGAAGTTTCATTTTCATACTTATTATTACTTGGCAGGATACCACAGTTGTATATGCGACTATAGCCTTCAGCCACACCAGCAATAGCACCAACATTACCACTGCCGCTGACTTGGACGTCTTTTAACATGACATTTTTGATGGTAGCACCATTGGCATAGGCTACTAAAGGATGGCTTAGTCCTGACAACGTCACCATATTACCATCAATGGTTCCACTAAAAGGATTATCGGAAGTACCTATAGAAACATCAGAACTGAAATTTGATGCCAGTGAATAATTACCACTCATGTCTGTTATCTGACTCGAAGAAGAAACTTCAGTCGGAGGCATAAGGGCAGCCTCATTGGATACGATATAACCAGGACTTGTTGCGACTGCTCTAATAGTTGAGATGCTACCCTTTACAAATGGCCCTGTATAAGTCGTTGAGGAAGCCGTGGCAGGACTGCCATCTGTTGTATAATGAATGACTGCACCAGCTGTGGCACAAGTGATAGTAACAATACCACCGCTAACCGTGATGACAGGCTTTTCACAGACCGGCAACTCGTAAGTAGTGACCAATGTAGGGAATGGGTCACTTGCTGCTTTGGCAATTGCCTTAATGACTGTGATGTCATCTGTCAGTGTGATAGCTGTTGAATATACAGATGACGACATTGTTGGCGTGCTGCCGTCCGTAGTATAATATATAGCTGCTCCACCATCTGCAGTAATGGTTATTGTACCATCAAAATTATTGGTAATGGTAGGAGAATCGATAGACAGAGCATTTTCGAAATACCATCTGGCAGCAGGCTCGTCCGTCCAATAGCCAATACCGCCACCAACGTTTACTTTCCCGGATGAAGTATCCATAGTTCTGTAATTGGTGAGGTTTGTATTATCTATATTGCCACCTGCCGGGTCAAGATATGTTATAGTTTTATTGTTTATTTTGTCAGACATATCCTTGTGCCTGATGTTATAGCCTCCATTATTATTTGGTTTAATCTCAAACAATGTGCTGTTATCTGGAGTATCCATCGCTTCAAGGTGAACTCTTAAGCGACCTACGTCATTTCCTGATGTGCCGTCATAAGCAGGGTTCGCTGCCAGATACTTTCCGTCAGCGGCATGGATGATGTTGTAATATGCCCCATTTTTAATGATATACCAACAGCTGTTGTTTACATGACCAGTCTTGGAAGTCGTTAGGTGCGGTTGGCCTGTGGCATAGTCAGCATTTGTTGCGGGAACCAGATAGAAATTGTTAGCAACATTTTCAGCATTATATCCGTTGCCATTACCTAAATAATACATTCCCGAATAATCTTGTCCCCACACGCTACCACTTCCCAATACCAGCATGAGGAGCAGGGATATAGAGCCTGCCATCAACCTTGTTACTTGCTTTGTGTGTTCGTATGTTGTACTCATATCTTTTGTATTTTTATTTCAGCGGGTGAACCGCTGAACACTGTTTTCTTTTTTTGTAGCGGGTGAACCGCTGAACACTGTTTTCTTGATTGCAGCGGGTGAACCGCTGAACACTGTTTCCTTGATTGTAGCGGGTGAACCGCTGAACACTTTATTCGCTGTTTTTCCACCAGTCGTCTTTTTGGCGGCAGAGGGCTTGGGCAACGCAGTTCATCGCCTTGCAGAAGGGGATGGTGACCTGCTCGTTCTTGCCACGGTATTGGTATTGCCACGGGGTGACCAGGAGCAGCCGGTCTGTGGCACATAGGTCGAGGCGCACCGCTGAGGGGTGGTAGCGCTCGGGGAAACCATTGTCAGCGATGATTATCACGGGGAAACCGTGATTCACCATCTCGTTCATGATTTCCTGTTCGCCAGCAGAGATACGTGCTGACACCATGATGGCTCCATTACCAGCCTCTTCCATACAGCGGGCTTTCTGTTGCGCGAACAGGGGTTTATCCTTGCGATGACATACTACGGGCAAGAGCTTGCTATTCAGCAGTTGGCGGTTGCCGTAGGTGTCGAGGGCAATCTTTCCGTCTGCGAGAAGCAGACGGCACTTGATGGCGTCAAGAGCTTCAGCGGTGGCGTGCTTCTGCAGGCACTCACGCAGTAGGAAGCCGCGAAGTGCTGATGGCGTGAGGGCTGTGGTAAAGCCGTTGCGGCAGGCGGTCAGCGTGGCGCGCTGTCGGCTGCGGAGCAGACGGCTGCGCGGATTGGCTTTGATGTAGGCGCGCTGCGTGTCCAGCTGCTCGGGGGTGATGGGCTGCACGTCGCAGTAGCCGTAGGCAAAGAGGGGCCTGCGGCCCGTAGTGCCGGAAGAGGGGGTGCGCTTGTCCTCTCTGGCGGGTGAACCGCCAGACACCCGAGAAGCGCTGCCAGACACCCGAGAAGTGCTGCCAGACACAGTGTTCAGCGGTTCACCCGATGAATTTACAGCCTGCGCAGCCCCCGCGGCGGCATCTTGCCCCGTCATGGCCCAATAGCGGCGGTTGCAGCCTTTCTTGAAGCCGGCGATCACCTGTCCAAGATGGGTGGGGCGGCCTATGCTGCTGACGATAGGTGCTGTTACTTGCAGGAGGACGTGCAGATGCTCAGGCATAATCACGAAAGTATCAACACGAATCATGGCATAGTGCATGGTGATGCTGGTGAGCAGTTCTTCGCGTACCATATTCCCTACTGGGGTCATTGCCACATGAGGCGCGTTGGGGCTTTCGTCTGGTTGCTCCAGAGAGCCTTGTATCTGGCCCAAGGGCAGACCCATACCGTCTGCCACATGCAGGGTGATGTGGTAGGTGCCAGGCAGCGCGTAGTTATGTGTAGCCATGCGGCGCTGCATGTTGTGGCGGGTAGGGTGCTGCTTTTCCATTTCTTACTTTTTGTACCAGCGGGAGAACCGCTGGGCACTCTGTTTTTTTTGTTATGCCGGCGGAGAACCGCTGGGCACTCTGTTTTTTTGTTATGCCGGCGGGTGAACCGCTGGGCACTCGTTATCTTATTGCCAGCTTTTTCTGGATGCGGCCGTTGTCGGCACGGACCATGTAGACGCCACCGACACCGATGTTGGTGTTGACGGTTTCGCCTGGCTGTATGGTGAAGGTGGCGATGGTGAGGCCACTCATGTTGACGATGCGTACGTCAGCCTCACGGCGCAGCGACGAGGTGACGCTGATGGCGTGCGGACGGATGGTGAATAGGAGATCACCCTCGCCGAAGTTGTCACCCGACGGGTCTTTGTCGTCACCGAAGGCGAACGACGAGTCGTCGTTGTCGAAGAGGATAGACTGAACCTTCGTGCGGTGATGAGCGGGTGCCGGCGAAGCGGCAGCGATGAAGTACGGACGGAACGGTACGGTCATGGCACCGCCAGCAGGTGTTACGTCGAAGCTGTTGCCATCGGCATTCATCAGGTAGCCGTCGACCTTCTTGCTCATGTAGTTGGGCACAAAGGCGTAGCCGTCATCCTCAACGGCGACGAGTTCGTCGTCGCTGACACCAATCGTGATGCCAGTGTCGGAAACGAAGCTGATGGTCTGCTTGGCGAGCTGGGCAGGAGCAGTGGTAGCCGTGTTCTTTGGTGTCCACTGACCGCTGAGGTCAAACTCGTAGTAGGTCTTGCCTGGGAAACCGACGATATACGGCTGGGCGGTAGCCAGCAACGGATAATCCGGCAATTCGCGAGGTTCCTCGTAGTACGTCTGGTAGGTGTCACCATTAGCATCCTGCTGGGTGTTCTCACTGTAGTAGTAATCCCAAAGGAAGGTGTTGCCAACAGTCTTGGTGGCGCCTGCAGCATCTGGATAGTTGAAGGTAGCAGTTACCACAGCGGGTGAACCGCTGGGCACTGTAGCGCCCTTATATTCGCGCAACCAGTACTCGTGGCCTATCTTGGCACCGTCGGCAGAACCGTCGGCGGTGCGGCTCTTGCTGTAGAAGTGGGTAATCTCACCCTTGTCCTGTGTAGATACCAGTTCTGCGGTGAACGGCAGACTGACAGTCTCCCAACCCTTGGTGAGGTCGACGAAGAGGTCAGGTGTGCGCTGATACCACATGCGTTTGCCAGTGGCGAAGGTGTAGCTGATAGGACAGTTGAAGTCCTGCTTGTCTATCAACAGGTGGTCGCTATTAGCTGTGAGGTCGCTCTGTACCAGATGGCCCTTGACAGACGACGCGCCTGTTGAGACAGCCACGCAACGATATGGGCTCTCCTGATAACTGTCTGCATATGACGGGTCGGTGAAGTAAGCGTTCAGCACACCGTTTGTCTGTGCATTGTTCTCTGCAGAAGGAGCATATACCAACAGGTTGTTGGTCTCGTCGCGGTTGGTGATGCTCTGCAGACCGTCGTCATCGAGCAGCGGCTGGTAGAACTTATCTACTCCAGCGGGTGAACCGCTGGACACGCGACCTATTGTCCAACTGTTGTCATTATGACCGGCAAAGTCGATAGCCGTCATATTCGGATAGGCAGGATTCAGGTCGGTATCGTTAGCGTTCTTTGGCTTAGAGTATGCCACGAGGTTGACAGCCGGATTGAAGTGAGCCACATCCATTACCTTCGACTGATAGTAAGCCGGTGCACGATATACACGGTTGCTCTCATCAGTGTTCGGCAGACGACTGCTGTTCTTCACGATGTGTGAAGGAACATTCTGGTGTGGGCGCTGGTTGTTCCAGCTGTAGGTCAGCATCTGTCCGAAGTAGAGGTAGTCATCTGGCCAGATGGGGTAGAAGTGGCTATTGCCGTCAGCATCGACCAACGTACGCTGATCCTCATTCTCAGGTATGGTACCGTCAGCATAGCGGAAGTCACCATCGCCATAGCGGTCTTCCACATAACCGCCATTCAGATAGACACCATTAACACCCGATGAGCAATATTCTGCATTGGCAGCGTAATGCTTTGTCTGAGGCTCGGTCAGGGTGCCGTCTTCCTTGTTGATGGCATAGTACTTGTACTCAGCGGGTGAACCGCTGGGCACCAGGTGGTCGTTATAACGCTTGAACAGGTAGAAGCCGTTCAGGTCGTAAGCCACCGTACCATTATAGAAGGCATTGGCGGGCATCGGGCGAGCCATGCCGTGATCGTCATTTGTGGTGTCGTATGCCAATGTATTTGGATAGTAGCAGTTGACACGCTTGTAGCCACTGCCTGTCGGGTTGCCGAAGACAGCCTTGACTCCAGCGGGGAAACCGCTAGACGCTGTGGTGTTAATCCAGCAGTTCTCTACAAAACCATCGCCTGTATCGGCAACACCTGCCGAGGTGAACGAACCTGTCACGCCGAGGTTATAGACATTACCGCAGAGGTGGCCGAACAGTGAGTGGTCGAGACCGTCGATGTGGTAGCCGTCACCATGGAAGTTACCAGCGAAGCAGTGCTCTGCGGTGCCGATGGGGGTCCAAGCGGGGGAACCGCTTGGCACTGTAACGTTGGTATGCAGGATGAACTCGAGGTTCTGGCAGTTTTCGACGTGCGAATCCAGAACAGCAGTAGCGGGCGTACCACTGGGCACGGTGAGGTCGAAGAACTGCTTCAGCTGAGTAGCACCGTTGGTAGCATCGTTGATGTATATCTTTGAGTTACGTTGAACGGTAGGATTGTCCACATAATAGTGATGACTGGTATCGTCAAGCACCTTCTTCAGGTCATGGTAGTTGGCCACGCTCACCTGGACGGTGTTAGAGTAGGTCTCACCGAGATAGGTCTTAGCGTAGTAAGCCAGATAGTAACCATGCTGATACCAGTAGAGTGGGTCAGCGGTAGGCGTATATTCCACACCGTTGATGTGGCTCTCGGCGTCAGACTTCTTCTCAAAGAGCTTCCATCCACCACCCGTTACCTCGTAGGCACCAGGAGTGACATGCGGCTCACGAACACCGACGAACGTACCTGGCAGTACCACCTGTGGAGCCTTGATATCCTCTACGGTAGGAATACCGCTCTTGAACTGCACATGGATGTTCACTACGTGACGCTCGCTGACAGGAGTGACGTGTGTACCAGAAGCATCGCTCTCCTCATAGTTATACTCGTAGATGACGGTGATAATCTTCTCCTTCGAGAGGTCGAAGATGTCAGAGAAGCGGCTGACGTACAGTGTACTGGTCTCCGTAGGAGCAATACCGTGGATGCTGAAGTCCGTCTGGTAGTTGGGCAAACTGTTGAAGTTGCCCTCTGTGATGACGAGTCCCACAGGAACGGTCTGTCCGGTACTATAGGTTCCCGTTACGCCACCCGTGACCTCGACACCTGCGACCTCGACACCATCGGTATTCTCGCCAACGGTATATTGCTCACGGCAGTAGTAGTAGGTCTTGTTCTTCTGTGCCTCGGTAAAGGTCAGTGTGGTGACGTTTGCCTGATCAGATTGTCCCAAGCTGCTATACGTGTTCGCAGAGATGACGGTGCCCACAGCGTATGGGGTGTTGCCTACCTGGAATGGGGCTTTGACAACATATACGTTACCTGCATCCTTCACGTCGATAGTCGTGTAGTGGCGCTTCTCGTTAGGCAGTTTCTCGTATTGCTCACGGCTGTACTCGTGACCGTGAGCCAGCGTTACACCGTTGTGAGTAGAAGTAGCACTTCCGTTATAGGTTGCGGTGTAGTTGACAGGTCTCTGCAATGAGTAATGAGCAAGATTACTCTCTGCTCCGGTTAAATCTCCATCAGATGAGTCATATTCGTATTTCTGGCCCTCAGGATATATGACACTGGTGCCGGCAGCATTCCAACCGTAACGAGGATCGATGAGTATGTCTAAAGCATCATAGTTAAAGGTGAACTTCTCACGGTCTTCCTTAGACATAGAGCTCCATACTTCCAGTCCACGATAGTTCTTGTTTGCCTCATAGTAGTTACCACCATAGAGACCCTCTACAGTACAATAGTAGGCAGGTACAATATCCTCCAGAATCATCGTTGCCAATGCAGGATTAGCATCCTTGTAGGTATTGTAATATGCCGTCTTCTCTGCCCCCGTCATGCGGTTGCCGACATAGATAAACTCTGTCTTGCTGAGCTGGATGGTGCTGGTACAGATATAAGCAGGTGCCACATAACCAGTCATTGTAGCGGCCTGTGTGGCAGATACCGAGCTACCCACATTCAGATGAACGTCACCGCTGGTATATTCGCTTGTGACGATATAGGCCTCTTCGAAGGTTGCCTGTCCAGTAGTAGGTATAGCCTCAGAATGGTTCGACGTCATCGTCTGGTAAGAGGTGTAAACATCCTCAGCGATGAGGTTGCTTACCTTATACTCACGCTGTCCGAGGACACCACCTGTGCTGCTGTTCTTCAGACGATAGGTAGGTCCGTCCTCATAGCCAGCACCGCCCATCTGATTCTTCTCCTGTGTGCTACTGTCATACTTCGTGTACCAAGTATCCCAATCTGTTGGGTTGTTTACCTTATAGGTCAGCATATAACCCGTGTCGTGGCTCATGTTGTTGCTCGGACGGTAAACGAACTCGAACGGAACATTCTGCTGCTTCTCCACATGGTAGACCGTCGGGTGAGCAGTCTTCAAGGTATTGTAATCAGCAGGCAGCATCACCGTACCAGCAGGGATGAGAGTCGCATCCTCGCTACTATACTTGCAGTCAGCGATGGTGACGTATGTCTCATCGACAAACAGGTTCTTCTCAGAGCTGGTCAGCAAGTACCAATCCCAGTAGTTGATAGGATCGTTCAGGTGATACTCCACATCGTTGATGACCATCTTCTTGCCTTCCTCGAGTTTCACGCCAGGAGCAGACCAATAGGCATACTTGTTAGGCATCACGTTGAGCAGTTTCATCGTACCATGCGAAGCGGCCGTGATGGTCAATGGGATGTCCACCGTCTCGCTATATGCGTTAGGTGCTCCGGTATATGCAGAGATATACTGGTCGTAGACATATACCGAACCCTTGATGAACCAGTAGTGTGCGGGAACGGCATCCGTACCGCTATACCTGCCGCTGACATTATAGCAGTCGTCAATAATCGTCTGCGTACTGTGGATGAAGTTTCCTGATGTCTCCCATTCCACGTCAGCACCAGTATATGTGAAGTCGCGTCGGGTAATGGCATCATTGTTCAGTGCCGTCAAAGTGTTATGATTGTGTTTGGTATATGTACCTGTCTTGTGTACGTTCTTGGCATATACGAAGCCACCACCCATACCAGGCTGCACGTTGATGAGGTCAAGCTCGATGACACCCGTGATATAACCCCAGTCTTTCTGATACAAATCGTCGCCAGTACTCTTCTCTGTGGTCAGCTCCAGATAGACACCTGATGCCAGCGCCACCTTATTCTTACTGGTACCGTTGTTGCGCTTGCGCTCGTTGACAAATCCTGCCTTCCAATCGTAGTAGGTTGCTGTGCCGTAGTCCTTAGAAGCAACAGCAGAACCACCGTTGTTGTATGCCTTTGATGCTGTCTTGTAGTCAGGATTAGAGGCGTTATCAGTAACACGGATATCCTTATTAGGCAGGAAGAACACGTCACTGGTCAGCGCGCCTAAGTAATTCACAATGCTATAGATGCCGAAGTAGTTACCATGAACCTTCTTGCCTTCGTCGGACGCATCCACTGTTCTTACCGATTGTTTCTGGTTGAGTGATACCTCACGCACACGGTTGATGGTGTAGTTGGTGTGGTCCACAATCTCAGGCACACGGTCCTGGGCGCCCTGCATCACCATACGGCTACCGAAGACGCCGCAGAAGTCAGCACGCTGGATGGTGTTCATCAGTCGGCCGGCATAGACGGGAACAACACCGTTTTGCTCCCAATAGGTAGGATTCGGGTATTTCTCACCTGTTGTTGGGTTCGTAAGAAGAATATCGACATCACCGACCTTGATACCTTCAAACAGAGTCAGCAGGTCATCGATAGTCAGTGTAGAAGCCTTAGTGTGCTCACCACCTGCCGGATAGTAGGTTGTTCCGTCCTTATCCGTACACTGCTTGATACACTTATACTTCAGCTGATAGTAGTCGGCCTCACGGGGAGAAAGTGCTTCATACTGTGTATAAGTAATTTCTGGGTCTAAGCTATAATAGTCAGTACCGTAGTTGGTGATGTTCAGTCCACGATAGCCGTCCACGAACGTCAGGTTACCATCACCGTACAGACCACCCGTACGTCCTGTACCTAAGGTAATCAAGTCACGGTGATAGACGTCGTGGATAGAGGCTGTAGCGTTACCGAACACCGTGGTAGAGTTCGCATACACAGTAGAAGAACCTGATGAGGTGTTACCACCGGCGAATACGGCATTGAAGATGGTAATACCCGTAAGATCCAAATTGTTCCAAGTTGCGTCTTGTTTGTTGCCCAGTGTATGAAGATCAGTAGTCGTTACATAGCTACCTGCCGCATAGTTATGACCGTTGACGGTAATGTCAGACAGTGCCTTACAATAAGGTTCAATCAGCACCTTGCAGTCCTCAGTCAGCACATACTCGTCTGCATCCTTGACCCAATTCGGGTCACTGTCTGCAGGCTTGGTGCCAGGAATATAAGCCTCATCACCTTTCTTATAAGCATAATAGTAGCCCTCCCATACGTTGTCGTAGCGTTCGCCATCCTTGATGCCAACATAGAGCTTACCATCCTGCTCGTATGCACTATACACATATCCGATATCACCGCCACCGAAGACGTTACCGTTCTCACGAGCCAGTTCCTTCGCCGTACCTACTGTACCACCATGTACATGCACCTCTGTCTGTCCGAAGACGTAACCGTCGGAATAGAGCGTACCGCCCTCACCGAGGTTGTTATAGCCACGACCACCACCGAAGACGTTGCGGTGTACCTGACCTTCGAACAGTTCTACGCTGGATCTACCAGCCTTATAGATACCCTTCAAGGTACGAACGCTGTTGTCTGTGCCGCTGGCTTCGATAACACCGCGACCGATGGCAGCAATCTCACCACCGCCGAAGAGGGCATTACGAACTACGCCACCATACATCTTGACATTGGCGACATCCACACTACTGTTGTCGATATATCCGCCACCGAAGATGCAACCACTGTCGTACAGGCGGTTGGTACCGTCGCCCGACCAGGTCTCGTCATGCAGTTTCTCCTGGTAGTAGTCAGAGCCCTCCTGTATATAATCGATACCATCGGTAGGCTGGGCAGTGAAGTGACGGTAGCCGATATAGCCCTTGTTGAGCGTGATGTTGGCAGTGCCGAAGACGGCGCCACCCTCACCGCCACCATAGGCGTTACGCTCGATGGCGGGAATACCATCCACGAAGCTGGTGCCATCAAGCTTACCGATGACCACATGGGTCTCACCGAGGATGTCACCAGTGGTGCTTGCGTCAATAGCGCCAGCGTGATAACCTACGCTACCTCTCCATCCGCCACCATAGACGTTACGTGCCGTACCGCCCTCGACATAAGCATTAGCAGAAGCGATGAATGACTGGTCGAAGTCGTCGGTGGCAATGTCGTATTTGTTGTTGACCGAACCTACGGTACCAGCGGCATAGAGGTCCTTTGTTACTTTACCGCCAAGCAGGGCAATGTAGGTCGTTCCATGCACATCGCCGGTATTCGGAGTATTGGCATCACCTAATCCACCACCGTAGGCGTAAGCGCCGCTGCGGCTGCCGTTGTACATGTAGCCGCAGACGTCTGCGCCTTCGTTGATGATCACATTGGTGTTGTATTTCTTGCCGTTTCTGGCTGTTGCCAAAGCATCATTCAGTCCGTTGTCGGTATAGCCAGTACCGATAGAGAGGTCAATGTGTTTGGCTGTCGTGCTGGATGCTGCGGCTTCTGCATCAGCAGCAGCATCTGCTTCTGCTGCCCATGCATCGACAGACTTCTTGTTCATCACGCGACCTAACTGACCGCCACCATACACTTCATAGACTTTTGCGGTGTTGTTCAGGTTCACCTCTGTATATTGTGCCCAGGTGTCCTTACCGTAACCGGCACCATAGACGGTAGCGAAGTATTCGTTAGCCTTGTCGTAATAGACCGGAGCATTGATGTTGACGTGACTGTAGAAGGTGCGGCGGCAGTTATTGTTACCACCGTAGATACCCGTACGATAGCCACCCACGAGAGCATCGCTGCTGTTCCAGTTGACGTTGGCTTCATACACGTCGCAAGGATACTCCTGATACAGACCGTAAGCGCCGCCGAAGATAGCTTCTGCACGGAAGGTAGAACCTGTAGGCACATTAACCACCGTGCGACGGGTGACGCCCTCCTGATAACTGCCGCCATACACTGCCTTGAAGTGTCCACTGAGCAGGTCGATGATAGCTGAGGCCTTGTGAGCTGTCCCTGGATCGTCTGCCGTAGCTTTTTCTACACCCATACCTACGCCACCACTCTCTCCAGCACCGAATATCTCGGTATTCTGGTAGGTTTGCATGGTCTGTGGCACATCGATGAGGATGTAGCTGCGGTTCTGCATCAGGTCCTCTTCCTCTTCACCGAGGTAGCCCTGACCGGCTCCGTATATCTGTTCTACGGTATTCAGCGGGTTGTTGGTGTCGTTAGGACGGAAGTTGATGAAGGCATTGTCCAGGAAAGGCTTGTGATAGCCTGTCTTGGCGTGGCCGTCGGCATCGAAGTATGCCCGGAAGTGGGGATCCTTATAGTCATACACACCGTAGGCACCACCGAAAATCTTCTCTACACGCCCCTGTACATATTCCATATAGGCTGTGGCGTTGAGCATGTCGGTATTAGTTACCTTGCTGCGAACGGCATCGTTGCGCAGACGGCTGTCGAAGTTGGCTTTACCCAGGATTTGACCGCCCAGGTCGTTACCGCCATAGACGAAGTCACGAACGTAAGGGAAACCGTTGGTTCCGACATAAGTCTCTGTATGTCCGAGGATATCGGCATTACAAGCTCCTGCAAAGGAGTCGAAGATACGTCCGTTATTCAGATTGATGATACAGTTACCGGCCACCGTTCCTAAGAAACCGCCGCCGTACATAAACTCGCACTCAGCGATGTCCTCGCTCATGTTGTCTTTCCTGGAGACACCGGCAATAGGACCGTTCAGGTTGATGTAGGTGCTGTATCTCGCATCGTGGGTGTACTCTATCTTTCCTGTTCCCTCATTATATGCTCCTTTACCGATACCGCCTTCCTCGCTGCCGCCGAATATCTGGAACATATAGCCGCGATTCAAGTTGATGGTGGTAGAACCCCATATCTCGGTGTTCACACCCTTACCACCACCAAACACGTTGAGCGCCTTGCCTAATACATCCATACCTTGCTCGGAAAGGATGACGCCGCTGTGTCGCTCCTGGATGTGATATTGGTCGTTGCCATAGAGCTTGTCCTCACCCGTCTCATCCTCTTCTACCTTGTCGAAGAGTATCTCGCGGTCAACAATAGAACTGTTGATGTTGATGACGACGTTGCCGTTGACGATACCGCTGGTGTAGCAACCGCCATAGATGTTACCGCCGTCGAAACGACGATCCAGGTCAGCATCAGTACTGGTAGTTGGTTCACCTGATGTCACAGGGTCAACAGGGAGGCCTGTTGACGAGCTGATGGTGTTCCAAATCAGTTCGGTATGAGTGTCGTTCCAACGCTTTGGTTGTATCTTCAAACCGGCGAAGTTCAGCTCCAGCTTGTCGCCGATAGTTCCGGCCGGTGAACCTGTCGGTGCTGGGTCGGGGGCTCCCAGCAGTCCGCCTTCATAAATGGCATTATAATCGGTAGGAGTCACAAAGGCATTGTTACAGCCACCTACAACCCTGTTGTAAACAACCACTTTATCCGTGAAGTCGATTGTCGTCTTACCCTCGGTAATCATACTACCCACGTTACCACCGCAGACGATAGAACCGAACTTGGTGGAATAAGGTATGTAGTCAACAGCGTCGCCATTGGCTTTGCTCTCGAAGACAACGGTTGACTTCACCTTCATGGCGCAGCCTTCCATGTACTTGGCAAAGACATCCTTGTCTTTCAAGTCCATAGTACTAAATTTGGTATTGTCAGGAGCGATACCGGTGCGTGCAAATGTGCGCAACACGCCTTCGTTATGACCAGATGGATCAGCCTCGTCGGTTCTAATCATGTTTGCGCCGTTGTTGCCGAGGTACACATTGTCGATGATGGCATATGAACCAATCTTGATGTGCGTTTGCTTGCCAGAACTTGAGCCGGAAACATTCTCTCGCAGAGAGGCACTGTTACCACCCACATAGAGACCACCATCCACGATGGTTGGATTGGCTTCCGTACCTCTGACGAGGATAGACACCTTCTCTGCGTTAGGACGGATGAGGTTGAGGGCTGTAGCAGATTTGAGCTTCTCCTCTACGCCTGTGATGCCTGCAGCTTCAAGGATGTCATCAGGATTGTAGTAGAAGTCACTCCAATGTGGATCATCCTTCAGTTTATCATTGTCCGTATAAGCATAAGAGCCGTTACCGCCACCATAGACATCGCCGTAGATATGGGTCATGATACCAACGGTATTGCCGGCATAGACATTTCCTGAAATGTCGTTACCGCCATAGACGTTGTTGATATGACCAGCCAACACTCTGACACGAGCAGCGTAGCCGGCAGGAATGTTGTTCGGGTTGTCCGCAGGGTCCAATGCCACTTCGTTGTATGGCACAGGTGTCGCATCGTTGTTGTTGTACAACGGTTTCACGTCAGCCTTACGACAACCGCCATAGACGTTGTCGACCTCCATTCCTGCACCTTCTATCTGCATGAGCAGACCCTCAGGACTGGTCATACGGCCCTCATTACCACCGCCATACAGCATTCGCACCTTACCTTGTTGCAGGTTCCATCGAGGACGGATGGCCATATCTGCTTTGTTGTTACCACCAAAGAGACGACCTATCTGGTAGGCTTTACTGCTGGGATATGAGAAGGCGGTGTTGATGCCCATCTTGTCCTCGAAGCGGGCGTTGGTCAGCAATTCACCAGTATTATCAGCATTAGGATTGGTAGCATCTATGATGCTGTTCACCACTTCACTGGGGTTATCCAAACTGATAACAGTTCTCTCTGTTACTGTAGCATTGTTACCACCACCATAGGCATAGACAATGGAACCGCCATGAATATCAACGAAGGTCTTGCCAAGATCAGGGACTATGAGTGGGGTAGTACTAGTAGCTACCTCTATATTGTTCTCTTTGGCATAATAGACAGTATTAGAGCCTTCGGTCCTTGAACCATATTCATACTCACCATCACCTCCGCCAAACAACTGACCGATATATATCTTCTGGGCATCGGTGGCCTCTGTTCCATCTGTATTTGTCTTTGTAGAAATGAGCAAGAGGGCATTCCAGCTTGTGTCAACATTATTGTTGCTTGCATGATTCTTTATCTCATCAGGCAATTCTTCTGTCGACTTGCCAATGGTTCCAGCGATATCGTTACCACCATAGAGACGGTTAATGACAATATAGTCAGAGGCATGGGCACCGTCAATATTCACGAAGGCTCTGCCCTTGACATCTGCCATACGCGCGCCACCGAAGACTCTGTTCAAGTCACCTTCTCTGATTGTCACAGTCGAATTACCACCAGTTTCTCCAGCATTACCACCTCCATAGACGTGTCCGCCTATGACAATCTGTGCCTGCATCAGTGTTGCAGACAAACAAAGTAGTAGGATGGTCGTTATCTTGCGCATATCTTTATTTCTCAATTGTCACTTCTCAATTGTCAATTTTAATCGTTGGGTTGTCCAAGTCTGGGTCAGACAAGACATAGAGGTATGTTGGGGTGACAGTCAGATTCACCTGTACCCGTTGTCCTCTATTGGCTTCCAGATTCGGCAATTTGTTGGTTGCCGTGCAGTTCTGACGTATCAGGTTGCCTTTGCTGTCGTACACGTCATAGGTGCTGACCAGTGTCAGGTTGGCTGAAAGGGTGGGGGCAAAGCAAGCGTTGACAGGCAAGGGGACCGACTTGTCAAGGGCCGTTCCCTCATCGCTGTTGAATATCACGACGGCATCGCTAGTGCCTGATGCTGTGTAAGTTACGTTAGAGATGGGACTTGCGCCTGTCTCGTTGTGCGTCAGCGAAATAGTGGCATTCACGCTTCCCTTATCAGCGCTTAGCGTCATCGTCTTCAGTTTGATGGTACGTAGCAGTGCATACTCTGTATCTGTTTTCAAGCTGAACAGGGCTGCAGCATAGAGGTGGTCCATCAGCAGGTGAATTTTGTAATTCTCGTCTCCTGCAGAAATGGGCCAGTACCAGCTGAACTGTCCTTCCTTCAATCCTTCGTCGGTATCCTTGGCACCAGTGATGATGCAAATGTCGTCATAGGTTACGGGCTTGATACCCGTAATGGTCAGTGTGGCAGCATCGGCATGGCTTTTTACCAACGTACTGCTCATCTCTCCCGTTTTGGGCATATAGCCATAGACGGTATAGGTCTTGTCTGCTGTTACCTCAAAGAACGCATGCCACTTATTGTTGTTGTATATGATTTTTTCTTCTTTTGGATTAGCCCAATCTGCTGGTATATCCTCTGACAATAGCGTATAGATACCCATGCTGGTTGTCTTGTCAGGGGTATATGCAGAGAACCCTGCAGGCGCGGCACGATGAGACAGCTCTTTATCCGTAAAGGGAGAAGCATACGACACCAGTTGCACCACCTTGCCTACGGGTTCGTTGCCCGTAGTAACCGTCTGTGCTTCAGGATCGTCTGAAGAACAGGCGCTTAGCAGCATCATGGTGGCTGTCAATAGGATGCCAATATATTTATTCTTTATGCTCATTCTTTACTCTTTTACTGAATATCACCAATTATAGAAGTTGTGATTGACTTCTTTCGTTGACCAGTCTTTAACATATAGTGACTCCACCTGTAGCTTGCCAGCACCGGCATAGTATGCATAGACAATCCAGGTGTGGTTGCGGCTGAAGTCGCCAGCCTGCTGCATGGCGAAGTCAACAGTTTGTTCCGCTCCACCATCAATGGTGTATGTGATGGTACCTGCCAGTTTCTTGTCGCTCTCTCGTAGATAGACAGGGCCTTCTACGGTGACCTCAGGTGTCGTTTTACTTGCTGCTTCATTAATCAGGTCTTCATATTCCTGTGCCTCTTGACCCAGATAGAGATATTGGGTGGGGTCAGCAGTCTCAGCGATATCAATAATAGCTGTTGACAGCAGCTCTTTCTCCTCAGTATTATAGGACATAGAAACAGGAGTTTTGAAAAGATACTCCTCATCGGGTATCATAGCGGCATTCATCTTGATGCTGGTAATGTTCACCGTTGGCTGTCCTGTCGTCTTGGCAAAGACGAAGCGCATCTTCGACACCGCACGGGTCAGTTGAACGGTGGAAACCGCACTGAGCGTACCTATACGCAGTGTGGGGGCATCGCCAACAACGGGCTGTGCGGTCAACTTACCTGCAAACGGCAGACCAGCGGGCGGTATGCTTCTTGTATTTTGCTCCAAACCAAAGTATCCATTCGCTATCTTGGCACCGTCCAGCAGGTCTGTACGCGTCGTCTCCTTGTCCAATGTCCCTACACCGCAGTTGGCGGTGGTCACATTTGCCAAGACATAGACGTTAACATTGGGCTTGGCGGCAGCAAATTCGTCAGATACTGGTAACTGGTAGGTAGTACCTTGCCCATTATTCAGTGCTACCACATCTTCGGTATTGAAATAACCGACGTAATTGCCCGACTCTGACTCGTAAATCCATATCTGCAGGCTCTTGATGGTACCTTCAGTGGTGATGTCATCCACCTCACCCACGTTAGCACGAGTTGGTGCGGCATTCTTTTTAGCTGCCGCTTGCTCAGGAGCATAGACATAGATAGCCAGTTTCACCTGCTTGTGTGAAACTTCCTCTCCTTCATCACCAGAAGAGCAGGCAGCGCACAGCACTGTCAGAATGCTGCACAAGAGCCATTGGAGGAGGTATATATGTCTATTCTTCGTCATTTCTTATATTATAGTTCCACATTCGTGGTGGTTGCCTGAATCCATTTGGTCACCACCTGAACGCCAATCTCCAGACGTGGAGCCAGCAGGTCGGGCATACAGGTATATGCCTTGGCGAGCGATGTCACGCTCATCGACATGGTGGTGGTATAGTCTTGTGTGAACACGCGGTCTGCATATGCTCCTGAGCCCTGTCCGGCAGGGTCTATCATTGCGATGAGGTAGAAACGGGCATCTGGATAGACGATGCCATCCTTACCTGTGAACGCATGTCCGGTCTTGTTCTCGAACTCCAGGATGACGGGTACTTTCTCGTTGTCGTAAGACTGGAGCACCAGTGTGCTGGTCTTGTAGCCTTGGGTCGCTAAGTTCGAAGCATCTATAGTTGTCTCATAGATGAAACGACCGTCGACATCTGTCTGTTCGCCTTGTGGCTTCATATTGAAACCAACGGTATGCTGTCCGCCAATGATAACACCTGTAAGCGGCATCGTTGACATATCGGCATTGGTTACCACATTGTCTTTAGCATCCTTCAGCGTGGCGCTCATGCCGGTCAGTGTGAGATCCAGCTTGGCAACGCCGTACTGCATGGGATTCTCTACAGCTACCGCCTTGGTATTCGTATTGACGGTCGTGGAGCCGGTGTAGTATGCATCCAAGAATGTACTCCACAATATGCTGGTATTCTGATAGATGCTTTTCGATACCTCTGTCGCAGAGGTGCGTATGGGGCTATCTACAAAGAACATCAGTTCTGCGGGATAGGTATAACGGTTGATACCGTTGATATTGTCGAGCGTAGTCGTCGTTGTGCGTACCTCAAACTTATTGCCTGTCCATCGGATAACAGCGGCTCCATCAGGCAGTCCGAGAGAGCGGGGGTAGGTATTGCCGGCAATAGCAGTACCGTCACCAATATTGGCGACGATGGTGGTGCTGAGGTCATCTGTTCTGCCTGTCAGCAGAGACTTGAGGGCTGCAACGAATGCCCTGATATTGGCTGCTGCTCCGCTTATAAGTCCGACACCTTCAGAACCCATACGGATAAAGTCCAGATAATAGCTCTTCAGCGTAGGATCGTCTGTCGTGCTCCAACCGGTAGTGTTGGCAATGGCGGTCATATAGTCTGCCAATGCCTGGGCATCAGCGTGTACCTGTGTTGTATTACGGATAGAGGTCAGACTGAACTGAATGTCTTCCGTCTTTTTACGAACGGTAGGCAGTGCGCTCAGTTCACCATATACAGCAAGGTCAGCGTTTGATGGCTTTGTTGCCTTTCCATACACCAGCATACGGTCTGTACCTGTCATCAGGTGACAGGTATTCACATAGTAGGTGTTGTATTTCGCTGTCTCGTATTCTTTCGCTAAGTTGTCTTCATCTGCACCTACGAGGTCTATCAGCGGAGCGTCGTTTGCTGTCACATTTGCCCCGTTGGTGCGATAAGGAATAGCCACCAGCATATCCATCCCAGTGAATGTAGGGGCTCGATGGGTTGGGGTAGATGCCTGTTTGGAAGCTTTACTGCCCATGCTAACCAGCAGGTCTACCTGCTTGGCTTCCGAAGCTGTCGTCTCGTTGATCTGTTCAGCCATATCGTCAGAAGTTGAACACGATATCATCATCATGCTCAACAACAGATAGTATTGGATATGTCTGATAGTTTTCTTCACGCGCGTACCTATTTATATAATACAGTGGTTATAGTTCGGGATCGTATGTCCCGCCTTTGTTCCAGTCCAGGGTGACGCTAACACCCACTGTGCTGTCGTATGGCCGGACGGCACCCTCGTCGTCGAGCGAGCCCTTGATAATCTTCAAGTCACCTGCTTTCAGCGGTTCGGTGATGTCCAGCACTGTTTCAGTGACTGAATCGTCCATTTTTGTGAGATAGACCTTTAGTTGCCAGAGAGATGGCTTCTCTCCTGCCCGTCGCTGTGCTGATGCTAAGATAGCATCCCGTGAAGGGAAGTTCACCGTGCAGTAACACAGCAGGTCGTTGGAAGTAGCCACTTTGTCAGCCCGAATGAGCGGTGACGTAGTAGGATAGACGTAGGTGCTGTCACTGATGTGGAACTCATTGGCAAAACCTGTACCGTAAACCTTGATATCCTTGTAGGTCTGTCCTTTGAGATCGAGCACTAACGTTGCGGCACAATTAGCCATATACAGTCGCACATTGAACGTCTGGTCAACACCCTCCAGCACCTCCATAGCTTGACGGGCGGTGAAAAGACCTGTCGTATGCGAGGGCAGGACGCCGACGGAAGAGCCTTCAGGCACTGTTGGAATGCTCTGTTTTAACATGGAGGTGTGGCTGTACTCGTCACCCGTCAGACCCACCACAGCGTTCTCAGCGATGTTGGCTACTGCCAGGTGCAGATACTGTCGCATGGGGAGTGTCAGTGTATAGCTCTTCTGGTTGGCATTCATGATGGGGGTGTCGTGTTTCAGACGTTCCCGTTCGCTGTCCGTATCATAGAAGGAGAGGTCTACATCGTGGGCAAAGTCGGTGAAGATATTTTTCAGATGTGTTTCCAAGGAACCTGCCACACTGAGCTCAGTCATGGTAGTCAGCTGGGTCTTCAGCTCGGTGGTCATATTGGTGACCAGCTTGAGCTGATAGTCCGTCTGAAACTGCCCTTCCTCGTTACAGTTCGACAGATCGTCGTCAATAGAGCTACATGCAGAGAAGCATGTCATCATCAACAACATGCATACGCCCCATTCTACGAAATCACATCTTTTTCTCATCATCTAATTATAATTCTTATATAATTATGTATTAGCGCGCCCAAGCATTAGGAATTCCCTTCTCTTCCGCCGGAAGTGCTTTATAAGGCACGATTCCGGCAGAAGAGCAGAGAAGCATAGTTGCTATATTATGGTGTAGTAATCTCGCCACCACCAATAACAATATCTCCGAAGTCGATACCTGTTTCCCAGTTCATATCTACTGAGAGACCGAGTGTCAGGGCGCTGTAGCGCAAATCAGGCACTGTCAGGTAGGCATGCTGCAGAGAGTATTCGCCTATCTTGAAGTTGACAGAGGTCATATAGTCCTGAATGAATACACGAGATACCTTGTTGGTTGTGCCATCAGCATTGTATGGAGGCAGTGGGTGATCTGAGTCAGCCCATGTGGGTGCCTTGGAAGCAGGATCAAGCTCACCAATCAGGTAGAATGTTCCTTCATTGCGTATGAGACCATGCTCACCATAGAAGTCCTCGCCAGTATTGTTAATCAATTCCAAAGCAACATATACCTTATCTTGGGGTTGGCTAGGGCTAGCATTGGCTGCTGTGGCATTGAAGTTATCAAACACCAGTGTATAGTTGGGATCTGATTTTTCGGTTTTAGGAATGCTTGTACTGGCCAATACATTGTCGTAGACATAGCCTACGGGGTTCGTTTCAGGAGCTGTAACAGCCTTTGGCAGGTAGTTCCAACCCACCTTCTTTGACTGTCCACCAATGAGAATGCCTTTCAGCTGGAAACTTGTTGCACCAACAGTGATAGCCTTGTTGGGCTCGTCTGTGGGCGCGATAGTATTATCCTTGTAATGCTGGATATTGTGGTTGTTGTCATAAATGATTGCCGCACCATATTGTACTGTTGTCTTCAGCAGTGAGGTGCCATAGTTGATATTGTTCTTCATGGCAACAGCCTGTGTGGAGGAAACCACATGGGTGCCGCTCCAGTTAGAGTTCCAGCTGGCATCATTCTTCCATGTGGACACGCCATTAGGATAATCAGCAGGTCTTACCTGAGCGCTTGCAGTACGGATAGGACTGTTGCCGAAATAGCAAAGCTCTGCAGGATAATAGTAGCTTGTGACGTTGAAAGATCCGCCACCCACAGCACTGGTATTGTAGTCCTGTTGATATATGAACTGTTGTTTTGTACTATCAAACTTATAATGTGCTGCACCTGCAGGCAAATGATACATTTCTTCAGGGAATTGGTTCAGATTTAAGCTACTGATGCTCGAAAAACTTGATGGTTTTGTACCAGCTTCGGTAGGCCAAGCCGTGTCTGCTGCAAAGGCAGATATGATTTGATCAGTAGCAGTCTTAATGCTGACACCTGTTACTTCTGCGCCAGTGGTAGGAACAGTACCGTTGAAATAATTTCCTATACGGTTATGGATATGATTAGCAAGTGCTTGAGCAACAGCCTCTTCTTTGCAGAATGGCTGGGCGGCACGTATCTCATTGATGACAGACCAGATTGCCTGAATAGTGTAAATAAGGCTATGTGCACAGCCGCCACGAAGTTCACCTTCAGTATCGCGAATGTTTGTCATCTCCTTGTAGACGTCAGCCAGCTTTTTCTCCAAAGCATAGAGGTCGTGAGCAGGAGTTACAGGACTTGTGCCTCCCGGATTTGCATAGGAAGACCAATAAATGCCATCAGGGTAAACAACAGGATTTCCCTGGAAAGTGACAGCGCTTTTGTGGTCACCATCAAGGTTGGAGTGCATGATACAGGTAAGGATACCACCCAGCAGGTTTCCAATCTTCTGGTAATTATCCAGATTGCCATTGATGCGTGAAGCCAACTCAATATTGGTCTTGCTCATGTCAAGGCCTGTAGCTGTAGGGTCAGCAATGGTGAAATCCTCCAGGTGACCATACGCTTCGTAGTCTGCCGGAGTGGGCTGGATGGCTTTTCCATATAAAATCAACGAGTTGGTGTTCAGAGGCAGCGAAGTCTCAATGACGCGGTGTGAATTAGTTTGGTCAATGCTTCCAGAAGACATAATGCTTTCCAGGTCGTAACGCTTGTCTGCGGTAGTTGCCGCTGAAATGTGCTTGCTGTCATCAGCTTGCTTAAACGACAGAAGCACTGCACTATTGATACCACGGAAAACATCAGAGCTGGTAGCTTGCGTAGCCGCTGATGTCTGACGAGTGGTGTTGCCGGTAGCAACGTTAAAGACGAACTTAGTCAACACCTCGCCAGTGTCGGGATTGTAGTTGGGATTCGTCTCCTTCGGTTGTTCAGCCAAAGTGTCGTCAGAAGACGAGCAAGCTGTGAAGACATACATGCTTACAAGTGCTATCGCACCCGACAAAGCATAACTGAAATACTTTTTCATCGTTGTTTGGTTTTTTGTTATTATTATTTGATTTTTATTGTTTCTAAATCAGTACGTTACTGCTTTTCGTCGTCTTCGTAGTAGACGATGATGTAGCCAGAGTTACGCTGATTCTTCAGGATGTGACGGCGGATGTACTCCCATGTCTGTCCGTGGTTCATGACGTGCAGGCGCCACTTGCGGTTGTTGACATTGGGGGCAGTGTCGATGATTTCGATAGCGCGCTTCAGGTCGGGACGCTGGTCGACATTCTCCACCAGTTGCTTGCGGAACCACTCCCATGCTTCGCCGCCACCGACAATCTCGAACTTCTCGTCAGGTAGGTCTACGTGCTGCTGCACATATTTCTTCAGAGCCAGGGCACGGTTATGGGCCAAGCGCTCGTTATATGCTGTGTTACCCTCTACAGATGCCAAACCCACAATCTGTATCTTCTTGATGGTCATGTTGCCATTGCTTGCCGACTCGCGGGTGGCATCGATGATGCGCTGCAGGGTCTCGCGGTTCTCACGGAAGTCTTCGCTAAGCACACTCTTGCTCCAGGGGAAGTGGACATACAGGGTGTCTCTGACTTTTGTTTTGGCAATGACAGGCTCCGACTTCTGTTCAACCACAACGGGCTCCTCGAAAACAGGTTCAGGAGCAGGTCTTACTGGCAGCTCTATCTGTGGCTCTGCTATCGGTTCCTCGATGATAATCTGTGGCTCCTCTTTGGTCTTGCGTGGACGACCAGGTATGTTGTAAACCACCGACAGGGCGGCCTGAGGCATCAACAGCACCTTGCTGTCGTCCTTCAGTTTCTTACCGCAATGTCCGCAGGCATAAGCCGAATATTTGGTGTAAGCCACAGCGGCTCCTATCTGTGCCTCGATGTTCCAATAACGCCCCAATGGCCACGAGTATCCATAAAAAGCACCAACGGCGCCAAGGTCTCCCTGACGTCGAATATCTTTAGCTGCATTGTAGATGATGGGATCTACATTAGCTATGTTGTAGTGGGCGTATATGAGGTTGCCCCCGATGAAATGTCCCGTGTTCACCCCCTTGAACCAGTACCGGATGTCGGGAGAAAGCAGCAGATGCCGCCACTTGGTATTGGTCTCGTCATCGGTAGGCCAAGGCCGGTACCCTGCGGTAAGTCCTGCCGACCAGTGCTCTGCGAGCCTAATGCCGATACGGAGATTGGGCGTCAGCGTAGCGTCGTATAGCAAGTTGTTACCTATTGTCATGTGGAATGGTTGTTGGCCTCTGACAGCTAACACGTGGCACACCAACAGTAAGGTAATGGATGCTACTTTTATTATATGTATTACTGCTTTATACATCTACAGTTTTCTGATTGATTGTAAAGGTTGTTCGACAATATGTGCAAAATTAGAAAATTTTTCTTAATAATAGAACAATACACACCTATTATTAGTCACATGTTAACAATATTTAATACAAAAAAAGTAAATCGTTAACAATGGCTAACAAAAACTACATAAAAAACAGGTACACTACATTTATCTGTAATGCACCTGCTTGGAATAGGTTAATGATAGTGTTTTATCTGACAGTAATCTTTCTGCCATTGATGACATAGATGCCACGCTTGAGCTGGAGCACCTCGTCAGCAGTCATGTCGCGACCTACTAATGCACCAGAGACGGTATAGACATTGACGGTCTTACTGTCGCTGAAGATGTGCTGGATGCCTGTGGCCTCTTTCCATGTGGCCGTGTACGTGCGGTTGCCGATGCTTCCCTTGGCGATAGTCACTGTCATGGTCGCCTCAGTAAGGCCAGTACCCGTCCAACCTATGAAGTCGTGACCCTCACGTGTCGGGTTCTTCAGCGTGATAGCGTCACTCTCGATGGTATACGTGCCAGGGTTCGACTCGCCCTGTGCCAACTGACCACCGGCTAATTCATAGCTGATAGTGTAGGTGATAGGTGTCCACGTAGCAGTGTACGTACGGGCTCCCATGCTACCCTTGGCGATGGTCACCTCCATAGAGGAGCCCTCAATACCTGTACCCGTCCAACCAGCGAAGGTGTAGCCCTCACGTGTCGGGTTCTTCAGCGTGATAGCGTCACTCTCAATGGTGTACGTGTCTGGGTTGGTGTCACCCTCTGCCAGTTGACCGCCAGCAAGGTTATAGGTGATGGCGTACACTTCCGGTGCCCAAACAGCCTCAAAGATCATGTCGCCACTTGGAACTGTTGCTGGCAGCTCTGGATCCCAACCGGTGAGGACATATCCTGTCTTCTCCACATTCTCAGGAGCCTTCAGCTCAGAACCGAAGTCCAGGGTCTTTACAACGTTAGGCTTACCATTGTTCAATTTGAAGGTCATGGTGTACTGCTTGACAGACCATGTGGCATTGAACGTCATGTCCTCAGCAGGAATGGTGGCCGGAACTGCTTTGTCCCATCCTGCGAACGTATGGCCTTCCTTGGTGGGAATAGGAGCGACAAGCTCAGTAGCGTAGTCCTGCTTGATGACGATGTTCTCTTCACCATTGTTCAGCACGAAGGTCATGCTGTACTGATTGATCGTCCACTGAGCAGTGTACGTCATGTTTCCAGCAGGAACTGTCGCAGGAACCTCAGGACTCCATCCACTGAAACTGTAACCTGTCTTCTTCAGATTCTCCGGAGCCTTTAGCTCAGTACCGTAGTTCTGCGTCTTGACCACATTCTCTTCACCGTTGTTCAGTACGAAAGTCAGGGTGTACATGTTTGGAGCGAACGTAGCCGTCAGCGTGATGTTTTCACCAACAGTAAACGTATAGGTGTCAGACACTGATACGATAACGCCGTTAGCAGACCAACTCACGAAGTGATAACCCTCATTGGCAGTAGCCGTGACGGTCGCCTCCTCGCCATATTCGAAGGTGCCTGAACCAGTGACGGTACCCATTTGCGCATCGGCAGCCTTGGCAGTCACGGTAAACTCGTCATATACCGACAGTGTGGCTGTACATCCTGCATAATGCGACTTGAACTGTGCATCGCCCAGTTCTACATTGGCAATGCCTATGGAGTACTTGCCATACGCTACATTCTCAGCAACCTTCACCTTGAAAGAGATGACAGCGCCTGATGTACCATCGACCGATGCTATAGCACCATATTCCTTGTTGGCTGTAACTACGAAACGTTGTGCGTTAGCATTGACGACATGTGACACTACAGAATTATTCGTCTTAAAACGGCTGCTAACCAGTGTGACATCCGATACTGTAACACCTTCTGGCAGGACGAAGTCGCCCTGCAAAGAGGTGATGGCATAGTCGGCATTCTGCAGTTCCATAGAAACTGTGGCCTCTGTGCCAGGCTTCATCTTCAGGTCTGAAAGTGAAACTGTCGGTTCCACAGCAGCCATTGTCTTTAACCCCAAGAATAAGGTTAAGAATAGTATCAAATTCTTCTTCATGGAATTAAGGATTTAAGATTTTGTTAATAATTGCAGTAACATCAGCCTCTGTAACTGAACCGTTCTTGTCCATATCAGCAGCATCAGCATTGAAGTCGGGAGCACTGCCATTCAGCAGATACTCGACACACAAGTTCGCGTCGACGGCAGAGATGATACCGTCACCATTGACATCGCCCATCAACAGCTGGTCAGACCACGTTGCCTTGAAGGAGTAGTCGCCCGTGCTGCCCTTGGGAATAGAAACCATGAAGGTAGGTTCGGTGAGCCCCGTACCCGTCCAACCGGCGAAAGAGAAACCGCTCTTCCTTGGGTTAACCAGGTAGATGGCTTCGGTCTCTATGGTATAGCTTGTGGGGTTCGTTGCATAACCTTCTCTCCACATACCACCATCCAGATCGTAGGTGATGGTGTAAGTGATAGGCGTCCATGTTGCCGTATAAGCGAGAGCGCCTGAGCTACCCTTGGCAATCGTCACCGTCATAGCCTTACCGTCAATACCTGTTCCTGTCCATCCTGCGAAGGTGTATCCCTTACGTGTCGGATTGGTCAACGTGAAGGTCTCACTCTCGATGGTGTAATTCTCAGGATTGTCCAGTTCCACCGTACCACCGGCAAGGTCATAGGTGATGGGGTAGGCTATAGGCTGCCACTGTGCTGTGTAACTGCGGTTGTCATAGCTGCCCTTTACCACCGTCACTTGCAGGGTGGGAGCTGTGAGATCGGTACCTGTCCATCCCAGGAAGTCATATCCGTACTTCGTGGGATTGTTCAGCGTAAAGTCCTCACTCTCGATGGTGTAGTTTGTGGGATTGGTGATACCGTCAGCCAGTGCACCGCCCTTTAAGTCGTAGCTAATAGTGAATGATACTGGCGTGAAGACAGGTGACAGTGTCAGGTCTTTCGTCATGGTAACCGTATACGGATTGTCCATTATGGCTACTCCTGCATCGTCAATCCACTTCGTAAAGGTGTAGTAGTTGTCAGCTACCGCTCTTGCCGTAGCTTGTGACCCTACATAATACGAACCAGCTCCATAGACAGTACCGCCTACGATAGTAGCGGGGAATGACAGTTGATACACACTGATGTTGAACACCTTCGGTGAGGAGGGAAGACCCTCAGCTCCGTTGGGTGTAAACGTGATGTTGGCATCACTCCCTATGGCAACCTCTTTGTTGGCGTTCTTGACATAGACCTTGAAAGATACCGTTTCACCGCCTGCTGACGCATTGCTACGCACACGCAGATAACCATAATGTACGGTTGCTTCGTTGACAATAGCCGCCATGGTCTCGCCTACGCCGCGACACTCATCACCGACAAATGCTGCAACCTCGAAGTTGCCCCAGTCGGCAATAGCTGTGCCGTTCGTCTGCAAATCATAATACACCGTCATATCATATTGATATGCGTTGATGTCACATGTCCAGTGTGACTGGGCACTGAGGGCCGAAGCCCACAGTGCCAGCACAACGCTGAACAAATATCTTACATGTTTTGTTTTCATAGTATTTCTACAGTTTACTTGTTAGCCTTCAGTATTTTCTCGTAGTAGGTCTTACCCTCAGCCTGAATGGTAACAATATACATACCCTCGGCCAGAGAACCGGTAGTAATCGTAGCTCCAGTGCCCAGGTCATTGACGGTCAGCACGGCAACACCACCCATATTGGTCACTGTCAGACGGTTGATATATTTACCGCCAGCATTGACTGTGATGTAGTTGCCAGCCACCTTCAGTAACAGGTCGCTGTTGAGCTGCTTCATACCAGTAGCTTCGTTGCCCAGCGTGAGCTTCATCGGTGCGAACCAGCTACCGCTATTGTCAGCCACGAAGGTCACGTGCTCAGTAACCGTATAGTACTGCTCGCTGGTCTTGTCGTATGCCATGAAGGTCACATCCTCGCTTCCGTCGCCAAATACGTTCATGAGTACACGGCCTTCCTTCCACTGACCGACACCACGACACTCGCTACCGACAAAGGCTGCGATGACGTATTCGTCGTCAGTAGTCTTAGTACCGTCTACATAGAACTCAGCGGTAACAGGCATGACATTCGGGTAAGCATGCTTGTCGAATGTCCATGGGCTGCCAATGAGCCAGTTGTGCTGACCAATCTGGTTGACAGCATCCGATGCAGTATTCGTATTGAACTGGATATCGGTGGTGGTAGCAGTCTTGAACAGGTATCCCTGGCCAGGCTTCATGCCTTCCAGCGTACCCTGCCACTGTGTGCCGTCGTAGGTGGCGGTACCATCCTGACCGACAATCATGTCACCTGCTGTGGCATCGAAGTAAGCCAGTGCCTCACCGATAGTCATCTGAATATTGAGAGGATAACCAATCCAGTTCCAGCCAGACTCTACCCTTACGGTATTCTCGTTGGCATTCATCTCGAAGCCCTGCATGGTCTTCTCTGTAGGCTGGCTAACCTGTACCTTGTAGCCTACGGCAGGCTGCAATTCGGTCAGTGAACCTACCAGTCCATACTGCGGATCGTTAACGACCTCACTGGTCTGGCTAACAACACGTACCACGTTCGATGCCAGGTCGGCAGTAGCGACAGCAGACTCCATGTTGTGAGAAATCCATGTCCAGCCTGTAGCCATCTGGTAATTGATAGTCGACTTCTTCAGCTCATAAGAGAATGAAACCTCCTGGCTGGGCTCCAGATCCTTACCTAGGGCGATAGCCTTGATGGTTACGTTGTCCTCAGTGATAACGATAGGCTCATTAGCATTGTAGGTCAGAACGTTGTCACCATCGCCTGCGGGGCTGCTACCATCCAGCGTGTACTTGATGACGGCATTCTCCGTCTCGCTGGTCAACAGGATCTTGGCACCGCGATACAACTTAGAACCAGATACGCGAGAGGCTCTCGGCTCAATGGTCTTCAGATCCTTAGCATCCTTGACGTTGACGGCCAGCTGACCTTCTACGTCAGAGTCTGCCATGGTGAAGCCGATGACGGTAGAACCGGGCAGTTCACCGCTGACAACCAGCTCTGCCTGTCCATTCTCGTCGAGTTGCAGCTGCTCAGCATTTACTGTTGCCACGAGTGTTGACAGCGACTCCACATTGATAGTCTTACCCTTTGCTGCTTCAGTAGGCAGAGCGGCAATCGTCAGTGTACGAGTCTCGCCGTAGCCGATGTTAACGAGGTCAAGGTCGGCGTCGACGCGAATGCTGCGTACGATAGGCTCAACGACGAAGGTCTGTGTGTAGTTGTCCTGCATCTGGACACCTGCATAGCTCTCGACAGCCTTGTTGACGGTGAGACGTATCTCGTCGCTAGGAGTCAGCTCATCATCCTTGCCCACCTCAAAGAGCACCTTAGAAGCATAGCGCTCTGCAGCACCCTCGTAAGCGGCCTCCTCGTTCTGCAACTTAATCGTACCATCTATGGGCGTACCATTCTTGGTAACGATGATGTTCTCAGCAGTCAAGGTGGCAGGAGTCATATATTTATCGAACTCAAATGCTACACCAGTTGCAAAGGCCTTTGCATTGATGATGGTAGGCTGCTTCATCTGTGTCATAGGCAGATTGACATCCAGCTGTGGAGGAGGAACGGGCAGCCACTCAGAATTGGTCTTCAGGTAGCCTTCCTTCTCAAGGCGCACCTGCCACAATCCGTTGGGCACATCCCACTGGTACATACCATTCTCATCCGTGAACAGCGGGTTCTGCTGGGCATAATCCTCAGCATTCCACAGTACCACGTTCTCGTGTGTATCACCATACTCGTCCTCTACCTCTTCCTTATAGTAGATGCTGACGGTAACGCCCTGTAGACGGTTTGAAGAGACAGCCTCATAGACGAATCCTGACGGGTCGAGGATGGGGTTGGTATGCTCATTGCCCTCATCATCGCTGTCTTCGCTCATCGTCATCTGAACACCATTGATGACATACTTCACCTTTACTGTCGTAGGCAGTGCCCATGACGTGTAACTGTGGCTGGCCACCCAGATATTCTTCTTACTGTTGAAAGAGGCATTCAGAATGTCGTACGTGTTGTCATTCTTGTAGACAATCAGCTGTACGTCCTTCACAGTCTCAGGATTGTTGAAGGTAAAGGAGATGGTGAATGTAAAGTCTGTCGTGTTATAGAACATGTATGACGACTGGTTCACCTTCTTCTCTATCATGTTCCACTCTACATTCTGCGTCTGATGCATCCATCCGTTGAAGAACGACATGCCTACCTTCTGAGCCAGAATGGCATTCTTGTCGAATGTCACCATCTTGGTATCAGTGAGTATTCCTGCATTCTGAGGAGTAGCGATGCGTGCAAAGACAGGATGCTCGCTCTGATCAGCTACTTCACCCAACTCACACTGGGCACTCCACTTACCGTTAGCCTTTGCAACCGTCTTACCAACCAGCATGTTGTCTGCATAGACATAGACATCAGACTTGGCAGTAGCAGTACCGGAGGCGGTAAACTGTGGATTAGCAGTGGTGACGGGTACAGTAATAGTGACACCCTTGACGGTGGTCTGTGCAGAACCGATAGGCTGCAGCACATTCTTACCGTTGTAGGTAAAGCTGACGCTGGCACTGGGCTCATACATTCCTTCATTCGTCGGGATGACACAGAAGCGCACCTGCTCTGTCGAATTGCCGAGGGGCACGATGAGCTGGTTGCCATTGAGCGTATAACCGGTGAGGTTCTTGCCGAGCATGACAGAGTTGGCAACGAACTCACAGTCAGGAGTCATGTCGACAATCAGGTTGACATTGCTGACCTGTCCAGCATAGGCATCCTTGAAGTCAACCTGTCCACGCAATGTGAGGTATTGACCTGCAGTTACCTGACTCTTGTTGGCTGTGAATGAAGTGCTGCTAGCAGTGTAGTACAGCTTCGTCTCATCAAAGAAAGGTACGCGTGCGAAGAAGATGGTCTGGTAAGCTCCACTGGTTACGGTGGCGGTCTGGCGTACATAGTCTACACCATTGCGCAGGCCGCTCTCAGCAAGCTGTGACAACAAACCTACGCTGTTGAAGAACAGGCTGCTGCCCATGGTTACCAATGTATAAGTACCATCAGGAACCTCATTGATGACCAGATGGCTGTCTACATAGTCGTAACGCTTTACCAGCTGTCCGTTTTCATCGTAGAGGATTCCTACGCAAGCAGTGTTGTCGCTCTCATTGTAGGAAGCCTTGATGCCACCCAGTTGCTTGATGACGAAGGTTGCATTGGCAGCATCCTTGTCGTTCACCTCAGCAGTAACCTTCACTGGTAAGAACTTCTGGTTCTTGCTGGATGCCGTGATGGCGAACTTGGTGCCCTCTGGGTACTTCTCCATCATAACGATCTTCGGGTATTGGACACTCATGTCTGTCAGTGCCTCTCCCGTGGTCTCGTTAACGATGGTATAGGCTACGTTAGCCTCATCAGCGTAGTCAGTCTCCTCACCCTCAATAGGCTTATAGCGCAATGAGAGGTTGATGGTGGTACCATTGATGTCCTTCAAAGCAAATGGATCAATGGTTTCACTGAGTACCTCCAGTTCCTGAGTCTGCTCAATGTAACCCACCTTAGAGGCGGTAATCTCTGTAGGTGCGTTGAACACCGTCAGTGACCACTTACCCTCTGCGTCTGTCTTGGTGACGAAGGTCTTGGAGTACTGTCCGTTGATGGTCTGTGAGACTGCAATGACAGCATCCTGCAGAGGAGCATTGTCATTGTTGTAGTCTGTGACAGTACCGGCAATGGTCAGCTGTGGAAGCGGTTCCAGTACCACTGTCAGGTTACCTGAGGTAGCAGCAGAAACGGTGTGTTCACCGGCTTCCGGCAGCTTATACTGCATAGCCAGATTCTCTGGAAGTGCGACAGTGTATTTCACGACATTGCCTTCCAACAGATTCTTAATGGTAGCTCCCTGTGTCAGGAAGTTGCCATTCTTATCTGCCCATGTAATGGTCACTTCTGGGGTGACGTCGGTACCACCAGGAGTGGTAACAGCTAGTGATACGTCTAACAGGGCCTTCAGGCTCTCAAATGTCACACTCACATTCTTATCCTTCACCTCGATGTCGCGGATTTCTCCCAGCACATCGCCATTGGTGTTCTTCAGACATACCGTCCACTTCGTGTTCTTGATGATGTTACTGAAGGTATATACCGTCTGATTGGTGATGACATAGCGTAGGCGCTGACCACTCATCGTGTTGTAAGCCTCCAGATACATATCCTTATAGGCAGCGATGTCGGTTCCTTGCGGGAAGTTCACCTCCAGATCGCAAACTTCTGAGGTGAATGGCAATATAGCTTGGACAACCTGCCATGCATCAGACTGCTGATAGAGTGACAATGACGAAGCCGGAACAAACACGGTGACATTACCTGCTACGTTCTGCTCGCCATAGCCAAAGACATACGAATCAAGCGTTGGCGGAGTAACCGCATGAATGTTCAGTGTAGTCAACGAAGTACAACCAGCAAATGCATAGTAGTATATATACATGACTGTTGCCGGCAAACTGATGGTCGTCAGTTTCGTATTGTTGGAGAATGCATAACTATTGATGTAGTACATGCCTGTCGTGCGACTCACGTCGAGTACCGTGCAATTAGCGCAGTTGTTGGCAACGTCGGCAGCATCCCATGTGCTTACCTCACCGATGATGGTGATACTCTTGACCTTGTCCATGTTGCCACCAACGGCATTCCATGCGGCATTATATGCATTGCCTGGAGTGAAGTCGTCGAGGACGAGTTCACCAGACTCTGCATCAAAGCGGTTAGTACCTGGGTTACCTGGGTTGGTGGGATTGAACTTATAGACTGCCGTCAATGTGATGTTCTTCTCTGGCATGGTGAATTCCAGCTCAGGCTGTGTAGAAATCCTGTTGCCATCAATCTGCCACTCTTGGAATACAAAGCCATCACGATTGCTGTATGCATAAACCGTCGTGGTGGTACCTGCGCCAATCTTGCTAATCTTCGGCAAGTTGAAATGGCCGGCATTAGCAGGTTGACTCTGCAAGGTCAGCTTATAGCTATTCTCTGCTGAAGCAGGATCTCCAGGGTTAGAGGGATTAAACTCAAAGACAGCAACAATATCCACATCATGAGCGGGCATAGTGTAGTAGAACTCCTGTTCTGTTGAAACAATACCACCGTTTGCCAGCCAGTGCTTGAAACGATAGCCGGAGTAGCTATAGGCATAAAGCCATATCTTATTACCCGTTACCTGCAAAGAGGTGCCTGAATAGCTCGTATAGACATTTCTCTTTACATTCGTGCTGACGGTCATGTTATGAGCTTCGAAGACATACGATGCATCTGTCGAGTAGAGGAGGGTGAAACCATAGAATCCCAGCTTCGAACCTTCAGCATAAATCTTATAGGTGCTACCTGTCTTGACAGGGAAGGTATACGTGCCACGGTATTGCTGTGCTACGGTCAGACCGTTGAAGTCAGCAAGTGCCTGACCATCTTCTAAGATATAGAATGGCTTGTTGGCGTTGAGTACAACACCTACAGTTACATAACCATTGGTATTAGCCTGGATGGCGTATACGGTACCGCCCTCACTGCTACCATTTTCACCATTGCCACGAAGGTAGGCACTGAAATCGTTAATGGAATAGTCCCAGGTGGCTTCTGTAAAGTCGCTACCACCTTCGACACCAAACGTCAGTGTGGCCACAGTTTGTTGTGTCAGTTCACCACTTTCGTCAAGCATGTAGCCTATGATGTCCTTCGTTTCTCCAGCTATATGTGTCTCGCCGCCCTGCACGTAGTATCCTGACGTGTAGAACTCCGCCTCTTTGCCATCCTGGGCAAAAAGCCCAAGATGGAAGAGACAGATGGCGAATAGGCTTAATAGTCTGTTCATAACTTCTGTATTTTGACGTTATTCACTATTAATTACTACTTACTTCACAACGGTCTTCTTGCCGTTCTGGATGTAGAGACCCTTCGTCGGAGCGTTAACACGCTGACCCTTCAGGTTGTACCAGTTATCACTATTCTTGCCGTCGGTGGCAATAGCCTTGATACCTGTTACCTCACCATTGCCGAAGCGTACTGCGAAGCGACCCTCGATGATACCCTTGGTAGCCTGGAAGGTATAGGTGCTACCACCATCAATGCTTGTCTCCATACCTGTGAGACGGTCGATGAGGTAAACCTCGTTCTCCACCTTGGTATTCAGAGCTATTGTGTAGCTACCTGCTGTGCCGATGCTCAGCCCCAGCTCTACGATGCCATCCATAGCAGGACGCTCGTTGATAGCGTAACGTACATCACCATTGGTAGTGAATATCTGTGCTGCAGTAGCCTCAGGACTCATGAACTTCGAAGCATCACGACCAGCCTCATAGTCAGCCTTAGCAGTAGCGTCAAAGACAATACGTGTGCGGTCACCCTGAACATCCTCACTACCGCTGAGAATCAGGTTGAAGACGTAGTGCTCCTTGTTTTCAGCAGCACGTGTTGAGTTGGTGTCCCAATTCCTGATGCCCAAATCGGCCTGACGACCCTCCTTGATGAAGGTGAGTGTCTCCTGATCAAGTGGACGCTGGATGAAGAATGCCTGTCCTGGGTTCAGAATGTAGTCATCCTCACCAGGTACGTATGCCTGATAAACATTGTTATATCCATTCCAGATAGTGATAGGCGCAGTGGTTTGCATGCCACGGATGTCATAGAATGCAGGATATGGGTTACCGATGAGGTTCCAGCTGCGGTTCTGGCTGAACTCGCTGATGAACTCGTCGAGCTCTACTGTCACGTCGCCAGTAGTGAAGAGGTTGTTCTTCTTTGCATTGTCCAATGCAGTAACAGTGAAGTTGTTTTCACTATTTCCCTGGTCGCCCTCTGCGCTCTGCCAGATATAGCCCTTGCCAGCCTCCAGTGTCATGTCGGGAGTCATGTCAACCCATGTCTCACCCATCTTACCGTCGGCACGGTTCTTACCGTCGTAGCGGCGGATTACCAGCGGAGCATTGGTCTGCTGCTGATTGATAATGTCGCTAACCTTGACATCGAATGGGAAGGTCAGGAAGTCCCAACGATAGGTATTGGTCTCCAGTGATACAGAAACATTGTCTGCGCGCATCGGAGCATTAGCTACCAGTGAACTATACTGATAACGGTACCACTCATAAGTGCCTGTCTGGTCATTGTATGTAACCGACCAGCTGCTGCGGCGTGGGCTCCAGAGCATGTTGAAGTTGCTCATCGAAACAGTGCTGTTGCCATTCAGCGTCAGACTACCGATAGTACCATTGTACTCTGAGTATCCAATTGTTACATTAGGCTTAACGCTTGTGCCAAGGCCCTCTGGCCAATCCAGTGTAATGTTGCGTGCAATGAAGATATCCTCAGGCATCATGTCCGTACCGACAATGCGGAACTTGCTCCAGTAGTAGTTCGACTGGAAGAAGCTTACGGCTACTGCAGGAACATACAATGTACAATTCTGTGAGTAGTATTCACTCATGAGATAGTCATACAGTGATACCGGCATAATAGTATTATAGGTAATATTCTTCAGATTCTCGCAGCCTTCGAATACATAGTAACTGATTTCTTGCAGTGCTCCAGGCAGCTCTACTTCCGTCAGATTAGAATTCCATGCGAAAGCATATTCGCCAAGTTTCTGCAGGTTCTTGGGCAGTACGACTTTGTTCAGGTTGCGACCATTGAACATCCAGCCCCAAATCTCAGTGATATTGGTTTCCTTTATGTTGAGCATCTCTAACTCATACATATTCTGGATGAAGTTGATATCATCATAGTCCAGTGTTCCGCTAACGGTCAGTCCTACAATGCTTGACGCATCGAAGCCCTTCTCGTTAATCAGTGCTCTGAGCGTGCCTGGCGTTGTGACGTTGATAGTCAGATAAACCTTTGACAAAGCATAGTAGTAATCGTTCATGATGCTTGTCATTCTCCAGAGTTCCTCCTGGTTATACGCACCACTGTTCAGTGCAGCACGAACTTCAATCATCTTGTTGATAGCTTCTGCTGCGAGGGTGGCGTCTGCATCAGGATTGTTCTGAATGACAGTCTCTATACGTACCATCAGGTCTTCCAGAGCCTTGTACTGCGTATCCATGTTGACCACAGACAAGGTCAGACTCCTCAGCTGGGTAAAGCTGTTCTTGATGGTCTCGACATCACTCTCAATCGTTATGGCCTGAGCCGCTTCAATGAGTGTTCTCAGATCAGCTGCTCCAGGAACGTTGGCATAGTTCAATTTCTCCAAAGCAGCATTAGATGTCTGAATCTGGGCAGTCAACAGTGCGAACAAATTCTCCTGAGAGTCACCATTGTACATGTAAGGTTCGGTATTAGCACCAATTCTTACATAGAAGTTCTCAGAACCCTCCTGGTTAATCAGAGATTCCTGACTATTAGAAACTCTCCATACCACGTTTCGGATGTGATAATCGCGAGCTTCCTTGACAACAGCCATGTCAAATGCGATAGACTTCATGTTGTCAGCCTCAGAAGGAACAGTGAATACTGTGCGGTAGTGCTGCCAATATGGGGTGAAGTAAATCTCACCGAGAGCATCCCAGTGGAGATACTCAGAAGGTCCTTCGTGGAACTCTGTTCTTGTCGAAGCATAGTCAGAGCTCATATAATCGAACTCGAGAACTGTTGTCTCGCCTGCAGCAAGGTTGCGATTAGCAACAATCCAGAACTGGTTGTCCCATACTTCGCCAGTACCACCTTCTTCTTCTCTGATACCATCCGTGTCATTGTCAGAAAGGTCGTCTCTCTCCATTGCGTAAACAATAACTTCCGTTGGGTTAGGCTCGATACCTGACGATGCATATTGGTAAGTGCATGACAGTATGTTGCCAGAGTTTCTGTAGAAATAGAAGTATAAATCATAGAAGTCTGTCTGACCAACAGAGAATGTCACGTTCCAACCATCAGGCTCGCCATTCTCACCGTAGTTGATGTCCCATGAGTGGTTGCCGACAACCTTATATTCAATGACCTCACCAGCTTCCAGTCTGACATTCTGCTTTTCCAGCAGGAAAACTCCAGGTTCAATCTGTCGCATGTCGTTACTGGTGTTGGTGGGATCCCAAGCTGTACCGAAAATGTTTTCACTTGAACCTGCAATCGTCCATACGATATTGGTATCGTCACCACCGTATTGAACGGGGGAATTTCCTGCACCAAGCTTCACGTAGAAGTTAGCTGTACCTCCTGCGTTAATCAGGTTCTCATATGTCTGACCTCCATCCAGATAGCCGTCATACAGATACCATTGAACATCCTTAATGTAGTAATCGCAAGCGTCTTTGATTTCAGCCATGTTGAAGACGATATTCCACATGCCATCAGCTGCATCTGGAACAATGAATTCCTTCTCGAATAGCTGCCAGTCAGTCGTGAAGTTAACATCACCGATGGCTGCCCAGTGCAGGTATGCACCAGGAGTCTCACCATGGCACTGTGTAGTGGTGTTAGCATCAATAGAACTTCTATACTTGAACACGAGTTTCGTTATCTCACCCTTTTTCAGAGCACGATTAGCCTTGATGGAGAACTGGTTGTCCCAAGGCTGGCCTTCATGACCTTCGCCACCTACTTCTACGCCAGCGGGATCATCCATTTCTTCTCTTACAGTTATACCAGAATCAGAGTAGGTATCCATCAAGTCTTCGCGCTCCAGAGCATTTACAATTATCTCTGTAGGGTTAGTAATGATATCAAAAGACGGTCTATCTACACCCTCGAGCATCTCAAAGGCCATAGAAGTATACTCTGTGTCAAGGTAAACCTTCCAAACCCCAATGTTTGGAACGTTAATCTTAGCATTTGCAGAAGCGACATAGAAAAGCCAATCATCGGCATCGTTGTAAATCTTGCCTTGAGGCATCAGTGTAGCCCCCTTGAAGGCCTGGTCGTCACCACGAACGGTAGAAATCATCAACTGGTCAACGTAAGAGTCGGGATTACCCTTTTCGCCGATAGTTGCAACGAGCGCCCAATCTTCATTCATAAACTCAATAGCATTGCTCAAGTCATCGTATGAGTCAGTAATGCTGGTGTTGATACCAGCCAAGAAGTATCCCTCGTCCAGTTTCATGCTCTGCCAAGAGAGGTCGTCGAAATAGAAGTCTACAGCATCTTTAACATTCGTATTTAAAGTGAATTCAATTGCAGTGGCACCATTCGTTGATTCATTTATATTTACAATTTTGTCAAATTCTTGCCACTCTTCCTTAAAATCTATGTCGCCAAGAGCTTGCCAATATAGATAGTTAGCTGGAGCTCTGTGAAATTGAGTTCCTGTTTTTACACTCTGTGAAGCCCTATAACGAAAGTGTATTTTTAATTGTGAGCCAGTCTTCCATGCTCTTGGCGATTGAATCCAGAACTCGTTATCCCATGAAGAAGGATCCCCCTCAGTGGTAGCGGCCTGACCATGAACAACGAATACACTATCGCCATCAACTATTTCGATGTCAGCAGGGAATGGCTGCCATGCGTCGTTACCGTCTAAGTTGCGTCCCTTCTCCTTTGCCCATGCACAAACTTTAAAGAAGTTGTCCATGTCATCGTATTTGACATCAGCAAGACCGAGGTCTTCCCATGTTCTTGAAGCGTCACCATTGTTGAGATTTTCAAGCCACTCAATAGGTTTCTGGCTTTCTCTCTGCCACTCGTAAACCTCAAGGCTCTGCCATTCGATGGTCTCAGTGCAAGTTCCTGGCTGTGCTACGAGGTTACAAGACTGGCCATTAATGCCGCTGTACTCCCATACTACTTCCTGGAAATCAGCTTCGCCAGGAATGGCTACAGAAGCACTAGCGGCAGCTTCGCTCCAACTCCATAACATGTTGACGTTGATGCTAACAGCGTTGGTAGCCTTAACCTTAGCAACCACTTTGTACTTGCCGTCAAGCTTGGTGGGAATACCATCAGCGATGAAATACTGGTGCCAATATGGGCCAGCACCTGTTACCTTCTGATACTCTATCCCACTTTCAGTTGTAGTAGTACCAACAGAATACTCTCCATCTCTCCATCCGCTGTCATTGAAATCGTAAGTGTCAAGATTTTCCTGAGTTGCGTATCTGTAGGCTGAACCGTAATCGGTCATAACACCGCCTACCCACTCAGGTACATACCCCATTACGTAGAATGGGAAACCTCTGTTAGTGGAATAGTCTATTGAATAGACTTTTTCCCACTTACCACCTTGTGCATTTGCTCCCAAGAACAATGCCAAGAATGCAAATAGTGTAAGCAATCTTTTCATAGGTCTTTGTTTTTTAAGTTATTAGTATATATTGAATTATGTATAATTAGTTGGATTCTTTCTCAAAAAGGCTAGCTCAGTTAGGCGCACTCTAACGGGGCAAATATACGAAATATTTCTGAAACTTCCAAGTTTTTTCTTAAATTTCTTTTAGTGTTATTCTACACGTAAGCACAAAAACTTTACAAATTGTTGTTCTTTTTGATTTTTTAGTGAAATATTGAAAAATAATTGGCGGAATGAGAAAAAAATCGTAACTTTGCGCCCAATATTGACGACACGGGGTATAAGCCCCTACGTGTTATATATAATAAGGTATGTCCAATAATAATAGTTTTGTAGGATCCAAGATCAAAGGAATCAGGGAATCCAAGAACCTCTCCTTAGAGGAGATAGCAGAAAGTAGTGGTCTCTCGACAGACCAGATATCTTCCATTGAAAGCGGCCAGACGATGCCTTCGCTGGGTCCGTTAATCAAGATTGCCCGTGCTCTGGGAGTACGACTGGGTACCTTTATGGACGATAATGACGCCTTGGGCCCTGTAGTATGCCGTGCAGAAGACAGGGAGCGTGACAGCAGCATCAGTTTCTCCAACGGTGCTACCGATGCTCGTAAACACATGGAGTATCATCCGTTGGCACAGCAGAAGGCTGGCCGTCATATGGAACCATTCATCATCGACATCAATCCGGAGGAGAATCCCGACTTCCAACTCTCAGCACACGAGGGTGAGGAGTTTATCTATGTGATGCAGGGTGAGGTAGAGATTGTCTATGGCAAGGAGACCTATTTGCTGAAAGAGGGTGACAGCATCTTCTATGATAGCATTGTGAAGCACCATGTACACGGTGCCCCCGGCAAATCAGCAAAGATTCTCGCCGTCGTTTATATCCCATTCTAAATTATGGCAAACGTAAGACTTGACATGGCAGGCAGACCACTGCCTGATAGAGCCTACCCTGCTGAGACAGGAAGTGCTGGCTACCAGTTGTGGGAAAGAACGCTGGGTGAATGGCTGGAGTACTGGGCTGAGACTACTCCTGACAAGGAATATATCGTTTATTCAGACCGTAACCTGCGCTTTACGTGGAGCACGTTCAACCAGCGTGTGGATAACCTCGCCAAGGGACTGATTAGCATTGGCGTGAAGAAAGGTTCTAACGTAGGCATCTGGGCGACTAATGTGCCCGACTGGCTGACATTCCTCTATGCCACGGCTAAGATAGGTGCTGTACTGGTGACCGTTAATACAAACTACAAGCAGAACGAGCTGGAGTATCTCTGTAAGGACTCTGACATGGAGGTGCTCTGCATTACCGATGGTACGTGGGACTGCAACTATGTCGACATGACCTACACTATGCTCCCTGAGCTGAAGACCTGTGAGCGTGGTCACCTGAATAGTGAGCGTTTCCCCTTCCTGAAGAGTGTCGTATATATCGGTATGGAGAAGTATCGTGGTATGTACAATACCGCCGAACTGCTCTTGCTGGGACAGAATATAGAGGACGATACGCTGAACGAGATGAAGAAGAACGTGACCTGCTACGATGTCTGCAACATGCAGTACACCAGTGGTACTACGGGATTCCCCAAGGGCGTGATGCTGACGCACTATGGTATTGCCAACGATGGCTACTTCACTGGTGAGAATATGGGCTTTACGGCTGACGACAAACTCTGCGTCTGTGTGCCCCTGTTCCATTGCTTCGGTGTGGTGCTGGCCACGATGAACTGTCTGACACATGGCTGTACGGAGGTGATGGTCGAGAAGTTCGACCCACTGGTTGTGCTGGCCTCTATCCACAAAGAGAGGTGTACCGCTGTCTATGGCGTGCCCACCATGTTCATTGCCGAGCTGAACCACCCTATGTTCGATATGTTCGACCTCAGTTGTCTGCGCACAGGTATCATGGCTGGTTCACTCTGTCCTGTGGAACTGATGAAGCAGGTGTCGGAGAAGATGTTTATGACCATTACCAGCGTGTATGGCTTGACAGAGTCGTCGCCAGGCATGACACAGACCTGTCTGAACGATACCTTCGAGCAGCGTTGTACCACCGTCGGTCGCGACTTTCCGTTTGTCGACGTCAAGGTGCTCGATCCAGAGACTGGCGAGGAGTGTCCCGTTGGTGTGCAGGGCGAGATGTGCTGTAAGGGCTTCAACGTGATGAAGGGCTACTATAAGAACCCCACAGCTACTGCGGAGGTCATCGACAAGAACGGCTATCTGCATTCTGGTGACCTGGGTGTCAAGGACGAGCAGGGCTTCTATAAGATTACCGGACGTATCAAGGATATGATTATCCGTGGTGGTGAGAATATCTATCCACGCGAGATAGAGGAGTTCCTCTATCACATGCCTGGCATTCGTGATGTTCAGGTGGCTGCCGTTCCTTCCAAGAAATACGGTGAGGCCGTGGGCGCCTTCATTATTCTGGAAGAGGGTGCCACAATGACGGCAGAGGATGTACAGCTGTTCTGCCGTGGTAAGATAGCTCGCTACAAGATTCCTAAGTACGTGTTTTTCATTGACCAGTTCCCACTGACGGGATCAGGTAAAATCCAGAAGTTCAAGCTCAAGGAGATGAGCCTGGAACTTTGTAAGAAACAAGGTATCGAGGTAGTTTAACCTTTTAATTCTTTACGATAACAACGATGGCGTCGATGTTGGGTGGACTCTAAGTATTGCCACTGCGACAGCACGCCCTCGTTGGTTTCCATCTGTGGACCTGTTTCGGCCCAGTCGAAGCCGTAGCGCTGGAATTGGCGGATGAGATCGTCGAAGATGAGCGCATTGGCACCCTTGCTGCGGTATTCGGGCAGTACGCCAATGAGTAACAAGTCTACGGTGTCCGTCTTGTGCCATTTCAGTATCTTTAGCAGGTGCCACCAACCAAAGGGGAGGAAGCGACCATCGTGTGTCTTCTGCAGCGCGCGGGAGAACGAGGGAAAAGTGATACCGAAACCTACCAGTTTGTCGCCATCCATGACACCTGTCACGAGGTTGAGGTCGGCAATCTTGATATAGTCGTTGACCAGTTGGCCTATCTGGTGGTCGGACAGTTGGCTGAAGCCATAAAGATCCTTATAGGTCTCGTTGAGCAGGTCGAAGATGCGCTTGCCCCAGCCGTCAGCGACGAGCTCTTTGCGCGTGAACTTGTGTACGCACAGACCGTAGCGCTTGCGTACCATCTCGGTAATCTTGGCAAATTTCTCGGGTACTACCTCAGGAACCTTGACGCGTAACTCCACCCAGTCGTTGGCTTTCTCGTAGCCCTCCATCTGCTCCATGTGTTGCGGATAGTAGGGGTAGTTGTAGTTGATGTACATGGTGGAGAGTTTGTCGAAACCATCTACCAGCATACCCTCGCGGTCGGTATCGATAAAGCCAATCGGACCGGCAATCTCTGTCATTCCCTTTGAACGACCCCAGTCCTCGACAGCCTTTAGCAGGGCTGCGCTGACCTCTTGGTCGTCCACGAAGTCAAACCAGCTGAAGCGTACTTGCTTGCGGTCCCAGCGTTCGTTGGCACGGTGGTTGATGATGGCTGCCACACGTCCCACCAGTTTGCCGTCCTTGAAGGCCATGAAATACTGGGATTCACAGCATTCGAAAGAGGTGTTCTTGTCGTGTCGTAGCGTCGACATCTCTTCACTGTACAGGTAGGGTACGGCACAGTCGTTGCCGCGATACAAGTCGTAGAAGAACTGCACAAACTGTTGCAGTTCCTGACGGGTAGTCACTGGTTTGATTTCAATCTTGCTCATGGCATATTTTCCTTTTCGGCATGCAAATTTACTGCAAAAAACTTAAACACACAAATAAATACCCTTATAAATTGTCAATATACTGCCACAACTGATGGTAAAAAGGATGACGTGTCAAGGTGGGGACGTCTCCTAAGATGATGAGTTTCATGCGGGCACGGGTGATGGCGACATTCATGCGGCGCAGGTCGCGGAGGAAGCCGATTTGTCCGTCATCGTTGGAACGCACCATGGAGATGACGATGACGTCACGCTCCTGTCCTTGGAAGCCGTCGACGGTGTTGACACTGATATATCTACGGAAGGGCTTGAAGAACTCTCGCTTCATCAGCAGGCGCCGCAGATACTGCACCTGAGCACGGTAGGGCGAGATGATACCCACATCGATGCGCTCGTCTAACAAGCGCTGTTTGCCAATCTGATTGAAATAGTGCTGTAGCGCTAGTAGCGTCACCTCGGCCTCAGCCTTGTTGATACGCCCGAAGCTCTCGCCGACAAACTCTTCTTTGAAGGAGACGTCACTGTCGGCAGGTAACTCCAGCTGTGATGTGTCAATCCATGTCATCGGGGTGTCAAGGTCGAGAATGCTGCGATATTTTACTTCTGGCGCACTCTCTACCTGTCCATCGTAAAAGTAGTTGCTGGAGAAGCGCATGATGTCATCGTTCATGCGGTATTGCACCTTGAGCAGTGTGACGGCCTCGGGGTGTATCTCGACGATGCGTTCCATGAGTGTCTTGCCCAGCCCAGCCTTCAGGGCGGCAATGCTCTTGACGGTCGGCGGCAGCTGACAGTGGTCGCCCGCCAACACCACACGACTGACGCGTCGTAATGGTATCCAGCAGGCAGCCTCCAAGGCCTGTGCCGCCTCATCGATAAACAGGGTGCCAAACTTATGACCATCCAACAGACGGTTGGCCGAGCTGACTAGTGTTGAGGCGATGACACGTGCCTCGCCAAACAGGTCGTTGTTGATGCGTATCTCCAACTCTGTAGCGCGACCCTTTAGACTCTCCAGCTTTTGGTGAAATTTCTCGTCACCTCGCTTGCGATGGCTGCGCAGGTCACGGATGGCCTTGCGGATGGCCCATAGGTGCGGGTAGTCGGGATGAGCCTCAAAGCGTCGCTCATAGGTGAACGACAGCATCTTGTCGTTGACACGCGTGGGATTGCCAATGCGTAGCACATTGATGCCGCGGTCGACGAGCTTTTCAGATATCCAGTCGACAGCCATATTGCTCTGTGCACATACCAACACCTGATTCTCTCGCATCAACGTCTCGCGGATGGCTTCCACCAGTGTGGTGGTCTTGCCAGTTCCTGGAGGACCATGGACAATAGCGACATCTTTGGCGCGAAGCACCATGTTGACGGCATCTTCCTGAGTAGCATTCAGGTAGGGGAAGTGCATGGACGGGAAGACAAAGGTCTCTGGCTTCTGGTGACTATAGAACAAGTCACGCAGATAGCCCAGGCGTCCTTTGCCCTTGATGGCACGGTCCAGCGCTTCCATCATCAGACGGTAGCTGGTCTCGTCGAAAGAGAGCTGGATGCCCAGCTGCTCGGCATTCTGCAAATCGATAACGGGGAAACCGTCGGGAACGGTCACCACCATGCGGTCGCCATCGACATAGCTGACGGTGCCCGTATGGCGGAAGTGTTTGATGACGGCAGAATCGTCATCCACACTAAAGAACGATACCGGCTTTCCGAACTCGAAGTTGTGCTCGATGTCGGTATCGGCCGTACGCACCAGTTCAACAGCCAACTGGTTCAGCGAGTTATAGTAGCTCTTGCAGACCTTCACGGGCCACCAGGCATCGCCGCGCTTGACCTTCCGCGCAATACCCGTCTGCTGGGTCTGTTGGCGGAAGGCCTCTTTCTCTGTCTCGTACTCTAACTGCAATAGCAGCCGCTGCTGTTGCAGTGCCTGAATGGGTGATGTCTGCACGTTGACCAATAACCGTTGGTTAGATTTCGAAGTCCAGGCAGCTGCGCTGTACGGTGTAGGGACGTACCTTGTTGTTGGCCACAGCTACATGCTCTGGATGTATGGCATAGCCCTTCAGTGCCTCTTCGCTCTCCAGGGTGCTGTCGAGCATGACGTCAGCGTTCGATGATGCCAGACGACCATCGATGTGTACCTTGACATCAATGAGTCCAGGAACCTTGCCTACCAGGCCTTCCAGACCTTCCTTAATACCAGCCTTGACAGCCTTCTTCTCTTCCTCACTCAGCTCGGACTTCAATGTCCAAAGAATAATGTGCTTAACCATAATGATAACGTTTTAAATGATTAAAAGGGTATTTCTGATTTGATATGCATCTCGTCGCCTGATATAGGATGACGGAACCAGATTTCAGCAGCATGCAGACAGAGCCGCTGGCCGCGGGTGCCATACAACTCATCGCCAACGATGGGGTTGGACAGTCCGTCAGGGTGTGCACAGTGGATGCGTAGCTGGTGCGTTCGCCCCGTCTCTGGCCATAGCGCCACCAGACGGTCACCGATATACTCGTAGCGGGTGACGGCACGTTTGCCGTGATCCGTATCCACCACCTGACGGGGACGGTTCATGGGGTCTGGGCGTAACGGCAGACTGATGACACCTGTGCCCTGGCCTGAATGCTCCAACATAGCGATGTATTTCTTTCTCACCTCATGGTGGATGAATTGCTGTTGCAGGATGCGGTAGGCCTCCCCATTCTTGGCAACGATGAGCAAGCCACTCGTGCCCATGTCCAGGCGGTGGGCAACGATGCTGTCGGAATAACGTTCGTGCATGACCGTCTCCACACTGTAGTCCTCTATACGCCCCGGCACCGACAGCATACCGCTGGGCTTGTCAACGACGAGCAGGGCGTCATCCTCGTAGACGGTAGGTATCTCCATGCGTTGAAGACCTAATGTCTCGGGGTTTGGGTCTACATCCAGTCCCTGTAGCATCCACGTCAGGATAGGCTTGCACTTGCCTCGGCAGGCAGGATAGAAGTTCAGATGCTGGCGTACCTCCTCTTTAGTGGGCGCTCCCCACCAGAATTCTGCCATACAGACAGGCTTCAAACCATGCTGATAGGCATATTGCAACAACTTGGGGGCACAGCAGTCGCCAGTACCTCCTGGTGGCAGCGGAAACTTGCGGCGCAGCTTCTCGCGGCTGTAGTACGACTGCCAGATGTCTACCAGGTCTTTCGTCTCACCACGGGCGTTGAGCAACTGGTACTGGTGGAACAGCCACAGCTGTAGCTCCTGAGACATCTGTTTAGAGGTAAGTGGTGAGTGGTGAGAGATGAGAGAAATCTCGCGTTCTGTCATCTTGAAGTGGCCGTCGGGCTGTTGGGCGTCATAGACGGGAGGCACGAAATATGGCCAGTCGTTGCGACCTGCCAGCAGACCGCTGTAGGCAGCCAGAAAAGCCAGTCCGTCAGTACTGTCTACCACCAATACTCCAAACATCTTGCCGCGGTCGGCATCACTGCGTATCTCTTCATGCTCTGCTATGTATTGCTGCACCTCTGTGACTGCTGCGCGGCACAGAGGATGAGGCTCATAGCAGAACGGATAGGTGAAGCGCTGTGGCCGTTCTGAGGTCGTGTTATGGAGTGGGTGTATGTTCATTAAGTTCGTTCTGCAAAGATACAAAAATCTGCCAACATGACCAAAACATCTTTAAATTACTTCATGATAACAAAAATAATTACGGAAAAATGCGGTGTTCTCATTTATTTATTGTATCTTTGCAGAATAAACAAAATGATAAACGCTATGACATTCACAGAAAAAGCCAACAAAATATTCAATCAGGCCATCCGTGACTATCACTTGAAGGACGACGTGGATACTCCCATCAACAATCCCTACGAGCGTGATACGATAGAGTATAGCCTCTACCTGAAATGCTGGATAGATACCGTGCAGTGGCATCTGGAGGATATTATCCGTGATCCGCACATCAATCCCACAGAGGCGCTGGGACTGAAGCGTCGTATCGATCGTTCCAACCAGGACCGTACGGACTTGGTGGAAGAGGTTGATACCTACTTCCGTAAGGTCTATGCTGACGTGAAGCCTCAGGCTGGTGCCCGTCTGAATACGGAGAGTCCGGCATGGGCCATTGACCGTTTGAGTATTCTGGCACTGAAAATCTGGCACATGAAGGAACAGACCGAGCGTAAAGATGCCGATGCTGAGCACATCCAGAAGTGTCAGGGCAAACTCGGCGTATTGTTAGAGCAGCAGGTGGACCTCTCTACAGCCATTGACCAGCTGTTGGAAGACATCGAGGCCGGTCGTAAGTACATGAAGGTGTACCGCCAAATGAAGATGTACAACGACCCCGCGACCAATCCTGTTCTATATAAAAATAGCTAACAGCAATTCGCAACGCCACCCTCTGCTTGCAAGGGACTGCTAACCGCCAACATGAAGAAAGAACACATACTCGTTATCCGCTTTTCAGCAATGGGCGATGTCGCCATGATGGTGCCTGTCGTCTATTCTTTAGCACACCAGTATCCTGATATCCGTATCACGGTGCTGAGCAGGGCTTTTGCCCGTCCTTTCTTCGAAGATCTGGCACCCAATGTCGGGTTTATGGTTGCTGACCTGAAGAACGAATACAAGGGTATCAAGGGTCTTAATGCCCTCTACCGTCGACTGGCTGCCAAGCAGTTTACTGCAGTGGCCGATTTGCACAGTGTGCTGCGCTCTAACTATCTGCGCATGCGCTTTAATTTGGGACGCTATCGTGTGGAGCATATCAATAAGCACCGTAAGGGCCGTCGTAGCATTACCTCACCAACGCATAAGGAACTGGTGCAGCAGCCTACGTCGTTCCAGAACTATGTCGACGTATTCGCCAAGTTGGGTTATCCAGTGGATATACAGTTTAAGAGCATCTTCCCGGAAGAAGGTGGTAATCTGAATATGCTGCCTCCTGAGTTGTGCGTCAAGAAGTCCTATGAGCAATGGATTGGTGTGGCTCCTTTTGCCGCACATGAGGGAAAAACCTATCCGCCTCGCCTGATGATGCAGGTGATAGAACAGCTCATGGAGAAATATCCCAAGGCACGCATCCTTCTCTTTGGCCGTGGTGAACAGGAGACGAAGTACTTTACTGAGTGGAGTGCACAGCATGCTGCCTGTGTGAACGTCGGAGCTCAGCTGGAGTCGATGCACCAGGAATTGATACTGATGAGTCATCTGGATGTCATGATATCTATGGACTCTTCAAATATGCATCTGGCATCACTGACGAACACACCTGTCGTCAGCATCTGGGGCGCTACGCATCCCTATGCTGGTTTTATGGGATGGGGGCAGTCAGAGGACAATGCTGTACAGATTCCGCTCGACTGTCGTCCGTGTAGCATCTTCGGACAAAAGCCTTGTCTGCGTGGTGACTATGCCTGTATGCGCAACATTGCACCGGAGGCCATCGTGGAGAAGGTGGAGAAGGTGTTGAAAGTGAAGAATGAAGAGTGAACTGAAATAATTACTAACCCTTTAAACAAAAAAGCTTATGAAAAAGTACGTTTGCGAAACATGTGGCTACGTGTATGATCCTGCAGTTGGAGATCCTGATGGCGGTATTGCTCCAGGAACAGCCTTTGAAGACATCCCCGATGATTGGGTATGCCCTATCTGTGGCGTCGGCAAGGACGACTTCTCACCTGAGGAGTAACGTCTACAATTTGAATTTCCTGACGACGACACCGTCGTAGGTCTTAACGGTCAGACACACGCTGTCTGGCCGTTCTTCTGTAGGTAGCAGAATGCACACATAGCGGCGGTTGGTATAGTATTGGGGACTCTCGCCCTGGTCGTGTAACAGACGGTAGTAGGCTGTCTTTGTGTGGTCGCTATTCTGTCGTACCTCGTCGAGGGCCAATGCCAAGGAGTGAATGCCTTCTTTGCCATTGTCATCGCGACCATTTTTGAGCAACAACCCCATATTGATATACTTGCCATCACGGGTCAGCCACGAACTCTCCATGCCTACAGGGTCCTGTGGCTGGCGCTTGAAGTCCTTGACATCATGAGGTATTAGCGTGGGTAGAATGCCTATCGATTTGACATACGCTCTACCATCCTCCACCTTATTATAATATAAATAGGTGCGATAGACGGTGTCTGCTGTCTCTATCCAGGAAGCTTTTGTAGGATTGCTGAGGAGATAATGTTCGCCCTCATCGGTCATGAATGACACTCCTCGCTTCTCGCTGTCAACCGTCAGACAGGCGAAATCGGCCTGCAGCAATGAGTAGCTGCCTTCGCCCTTCTCATAGCTGTCCCTCTCGCAAGACAGAAGGAAGATAGAAGAAGATAGAAGAAGACCGAGGAGGATAGAGGGCGATAGTCTTTTCATGTTTTTGCCTTTAGGTAGTTGCGCACGGGATTAGCGTACATGGTCAGCATACGTTCACGGAGGAAGGCCTCGTCTTTGTCGGGTATGCTGATCTTAGCGAGCTGACCAGCCAGATACTTCTCAAAACGCTCCACATCCTTTGCGGTGTAGTGGTCGGCATACGCTGAGGTTCCTTCCAGTTGGTCTAAAGCAATGTAGTTGCAGGGGTACAGACGATAACCAGCATGAATCTCCTGGTCGATGCGCTGGCTGAGCTGCTGGAAGAACTCGTTACGGGGCAGACCGTCCAGCTCGCCCAGCCACTGGTTGATGGGCGTGCCACAGTGGTAGTGGACGCGTCCCTTGTAACCGAAGATGCCTGTCTTCATGTTATCGAGGTCGTCTTGGCGTGACTTCTTGAAGGCAGGGTTGTCACGCTTCTGCTGGAACTCCTGAGCCTTCAGGTAGTCGCAGGGATCAAACTCGTAGCTGATGGTCAGTGGACAGATATTCAACTCGCTGAGGTCACCACCCATCGCCAGCATCTTCAACACCGCATCCTGTGTGTGGTCGCTGGAGTCCTTAGCACGACCTTCGCGCTGGGCAATCCAGATGTTCTCCTTCTTCTGGGTGACAGCATAGTGGATATAGCGGCTCATGAGCTGCGACGAGCGCATCATCTCGTGAGCTGTCAGACCACGGCGTACGGTGAAGGCCTTATTCATGCGGACCAGACGCTTGATCCATGGATAGATCAGCAGGTTGTCACCAATACCAATCTCTACCGTTGTGGGATAGCCGGCCTCCACGAGTTTCACGTCCAGGAAAGCAGAGTCGAGTACGATGTCACGGTGGTTGCTGAGGAAGGTATAGCGCAGCGACTTGTCTGCTGGCAGTAGGGCATCGTCGAACGTACAGCCATCGCTATGTTTGCGGATAATCCAGTTGACGATGGGCTTCATGAAGCGTTTCTGGAAGTCCAGCGGTGTCTTGATGCCAATAAACAGCAGTTTCAAGAAACCGTTACGAACAGTCTTTGGCAACCAAGGGGCAAAGCCCTTCAGTATCATTGAGAACTGACGGTCATTCAACAAATCGTTGAAAGCCTGCTTCATCTCTCCAGCCTCATAAGGCCGTATCTCGTCAAACTCGTTCATAGACAATTAAAACTGGTTTTCGACAATGTCTGTCAGCACGTCCTTCATTTCCAGACCTGCGGCACGTACCTGCTGGGGAATGAAGCTGGTAGGTGTCATGCCCGGAGTGGTGTTCACCTCCAGCATGGAGATCTTACCCTCCTTGGAGATGATATAGTCGATACGGATAATGCCGTTACAGTGCAGGATGTCGTAGATGTGACTAGTAATTTCGCGAACGCGACGTGTCACATCCTCTGACAGGCGAGCAGGCGTTATTTCTTGTACTTGACCGTTGTATTTGGCGTCGTAGTCGAAAAACTCGTTGCTGGTAACCACCTCTGTGGCAGGCAGTACAACTGATTTGTCGTGTGTCTTATAGACGCCGATAGAAATCTCTGTGCCATCCAGGAACTGCTCGACCATGATTTCAGAGCTCTCCAGCATGGCCTTACGGATGGCGGGGGCCAACTGATCCTTGTTCTTGACCTTGCTGACACCGAAAGAGGAACCGTCGGCAGCAGGCTTGACGAAACAAGGCATGCCGATGCGCTGCTCTATCTCGTCGTCGCTGACCAGCTGCTCGTAGCCCTGACGGATGAGCAATGAGTCGGCCACGCTGATGCCATAGCCACGCAGGTACTGGTTGAGGACAAACTTGTCAAAGGTCATCGCCTCGACGAGCACACCGCTAGTAGAGTAGGGCAGGCCTATCAGGTCGAAGTAGCCCTGCAGGATACCGTTCTCGCCGGGAGTGCCGTGGATGGTGATATAGGCATAGTCGAACAGCTTGGCCTTGCCATCTTCCACGAACGAAAAGTCGTTGCGGTCGATGCGTGCCGTGGTGCCGCCCGCCAGCTCTACATGCCAGTCCTGGCCCTTGATATCGACAATGTACACGTTGTAGCGCTCCTTGTCGAAGAATGAGTACAGTCCCTGTGCTGAACGCAGGGATACGTCGTGTTCAGAAGAGTCTCCGCCACACACAATGGCGATGTTGCGTTTCAAATGTTTCATCTATATTTTTATTCTTATATTGTTTTATTCTTTTACTCTTGTATAGTTTCTCCACTTCTCAATGAGTGCCTGCATGTCGTCAGCCAGTTCACTGGTGAAGTCCATCTGCTGGTGCGTGACGGGATGTACAAACCCCAGGGTCTTGGCATGTAGTGCCTGTCGGTTGCACAGCTTGAAGCAGTTCTGGATATATGCCTTGTAGCTGGCAGTACGCTCTCCGCGTAGTATCTCTGTGCCGCCATAGCGCTCATCGGCAAACAGCGGGTGCCCGATATGCTTCATGTGGGCACGAATCTGGTGGGTACGTCCTGTCTCTAGACGGCACTCCACCAAGGTGGTATAGCCATAGCGCTCCAATACGCGGTAGTGGGTGACGGCACTCTTGCCAATGTCAGAGCCTGGAGGAAATACCGCCATGCGCTGACGGTCCTTGGGGTCTCGGCCTATATTGCCTTCTATGCGCCCCGTGTCTTCCGTGAAGTTGCCCCATACCAGCGCCTGGTAGCTGCGGTGTGTGTCGTGGTTGAAGAACTGTGCACCCAGCTCTGTCTTGGCATCAGGGGTCTTGGCGATAACCAGCAGACCGCTGGTGTCCTTGTCGATACGGTGTACCAGACCTACACTCGGGTCGTTGGGGTCGTAGCTGGGCAGGTTGCGCAGGTGCCAGGCAATGGCGTTGACCAGTGTGCCGTGGAAGTTGCCAACTCCTGGGTGTACCACCAGTCCTGCCGGCTTGTTGATGACCATCAGCTGGTCGTCCTCATAGACCACGTCCAAGGGGATGTCTTCTGGTTCGATGGTCGTGTCGTAGTGTGGACGGTCGAGCATCAGCGTGATAATGTCGCCCGGGCGTACCTTATAGTTACTCTTGACGGGCGTGCCATTCACCTGGATGAAGCCAGCATCGGCAGCTTTCTGGATGCGGTTGCGCGAGGAGTGCTGCACATGTTCCGACATGTATTTGTCGATACGTACAGGATCCTGCCCACGGTCAACCTCCATGCGTAGGTGCTCATACAGCTGACCATCACCGACCTGAAGGTCGCTATCCGATTCACCGTCCAAGAGTTCTATATCGTCGAGTTCTTCCGTCATTCCAATCTATGATTACGGTTCCTTGACTTCCTCGAAGTCGTCGGTTCCACCTTCTTCCACTTCCTCGGCATCTACCATGTCAACATCGTCCAGGTCCTCGATAGTGCCCTTTCCAACCATCAAGGTCAGCGGGTTGTCAATAGAGATGCGGTCGCCATTAGCCACCTGACGTCCATGACACAAGACGCCATACACCCAGTCTTTCTCGCCGTCAACCATCTTGTGCGGATTCAGGCGGAACCCCATAGCCGTCAGTCTGGCTTCAGCCTCGCGGACACTGGAGTTGTCGACAATGTCAGGTATGGCGAAAGATGGTGAGGAGGGGGAGTTGACAGTTACGTAGATGACGTGACCCTCCTTGACCTTCTGACCCTCTCCTGGCGTCTGCAACAGAATGCAGTCGGCGGGCAGGGACTTGTTATAACCAGAATCGCTGACGACAATGCTCAGTCCCATCTGGTTTATCTGGCGCTCGGCCTTGTCGACATCCATTCCTTTCAGGTTGGGAACTGTGATATCTTCGCCATGATGTGTATAGAGGTCCAGGCCGAAGCCCACACCTACGCATAGCAAGATGATAACCACCAGCATGGCTGACAGGTTGATGACCACATAACGGTCAAATATCTTGCTCAAAGACTCTTTAATATTCATGTTTTTCTCTTACTGTGCTATGATTTCGCAAAAGTACAAAGAATTCTTGATAAACGCAAAAAAAATTGGGTATATTTCTAAAAAACATACCCAATTCTTATTCGTGACTCGCTAAAGAATTACTTTCCGTGATGCTCGTCAGATACAGTTAACTTCTTGCGGCCCTTAGCGCGGCGAGAAGCCAGTACGCGACGACCATTCTTTGTTGCCATACGCTCACGGAAACCATGCTTGTTTACGCGGCGACGATTGTGCGGCTGAAATGTTCTTTTCATTGTTCTATATTATTTTTATTGTTGTAATTCGTCAATTCGGGCTGCAAAATTACATAATTATTTCTAATTGTGCAAGTTTCAAGCAATTTTTTTAATGTTTAATGTTCATTTTTTAATTTTTCTTCGTACCTTTGCACCCGCAAAAGTGATTATTACATTATTAAATAGCATATTTTTATGATTAACTCACAAGACATTAAGAAGGGAACCGCCATCCGCATGGACGGTGCCATTTGGGTTTGCATCGACTTCCAGCATCGTAAGCCCGGTAAGGGAAACACTATCATGAACATCAAGATGAAGAACGTTACCGACGGTCGCGTGTTGGAGCGCCGCTACAACATCGGTGAAAAGCTGGAGGACGTTGTCATCGAGCATCGCGACTACCAGTACCTCTATGAGGATCAGGAAGGCCGCATCTTCATGAACCAGGAGACTTTCGAGCAGATTCCCATCGCTAACGACCTCGTAATCGGTCACGAGTACATGAAGGAGGGCGACGTAGTATCTGTTGTCAGCGACACCACCGATGGTACTATCCTCTACGCTGAGATGCCCGTGAAGACCATTCTTCGCGTTACTCACTCTGAGCCCGGCATCAAGGGTGACACCGCTACCAACACCTTGAAGCCCGCTACGCTGGAGACTGGCGTTGAGGTTCGCGTTCCTCTGTTCATCAACGAGGGCGACCTGATTCAGGTTGACACTCGCGATGGTTCTTACCTGGCTCGCGCTAAGGAGTAATGAAATACTCGATAGTCGTCCCTGTATATAATCGCCCTGACGAGGTGGACGAGTTGCTTGAGAGCCTTTGCTCCCAAACACTCAAAGACTTTGAGGTTATTATTGTTGAGGACGGTTCACAAAAACCTTGCAAGGATGTTTGCGACAAGTACGCAAGCATCCTTGCTTTGCATTATTACTATAAGGAGAACAGTGGCCCAGGTCAGAGTCGCAACTATGGTGTGGAGCGTGCCAAGGGGGACTACGTCCTCATTCTCGACTCCGATGTCGTGCTGCCCACAGGCTATCTGGAGGCAGTTGACTCTTCACTATTAACTATTAACTCTTCACTAGGCGGTGAAGCCGCCGCTTGGGGTGGTCCTGATGCTGCGCACCCGTCATTCACGCCTGTGCAGAAAGCCATCAGCTACTCCATGACGTCGTTCTTTACTACGGGAGGTATTCGTGGTGGCAAGAAGAAGCTCGACAAGTTCTTCCCACGCTCGTTCAATATGGGCATCCGTCGCGATGTCTACCTGCAGCTGGGCGGTTTCTCGAAGATGCGCTTTGGCGAGGATGTCGACTTCTCCTACCGTATCGTTGAGGCTGGCTATCAGCCACAGCTGTTTCCTGACGCATGGGTGTGGCATAAGCGTCGTACCGACTTCCGTAAGTTCTTCCGACAGGTGTACAACAGTGGTATTGCCCGCATCAACCTGGAGAAGCGCCATCCTGGAACCATGAAGCTGGTACATCTGTTACCCATGGTGTTTACCTTGGGTGTCATTGGCTGTCTGCTGTTGGCGCCGTTCTGTTATGGCTTGACACTAATACCTTTGCTGCTTTACTGTCTGCTCATCCTTGTCGACTCTACCTTGCAGAACAAAAGCCTGTGGGTAGGATTCCTCAGCATACCTGCTGCCTTTACCCAGCTGATGGGCTATGGCTTCGGCTTTATTGAGTCGTGGTGGAAGCGTTGTGTCTTGAAGCAGGACGAGTTTACAGCTTTCGAAAAGAACTTCTATAAATGAACGAACGACTGACGATAGCTCATTGGTCAGAAGATGACCAACCCCGTGAAAAACTGCGTGACAATGGTCCTCAGTCGTTGAGCGATGCAGAACTACTTGCTATTCTCATTGGTTCTGGTACGCCTGGGGTGAGTGCTGTTGACCTGATGCAGGATATTCTGCATGACTGTCGTAACAACCTTAATACGTTGGGCAAAATGTCGATTCGCCAGTTGTGCGAATACAAAGGGATCGGTGAGGCCAAAGCCATCACGATTCTTGCAGCCTGCGAACTGGGTAAGCGTCGCCAGATGGAGAAGCCTGAGGAGCGCCCAGACCTAGGTACGGCCACCAAGATATACAACCACATGCATCCTGTTCTGCAGGATTGCGACGTGGAGGAGTTCTGGCTGTTGCTGATGAACCAAAACAACCGACTCATCAAGAAGCTACGCATCTCACATGGTGGCATTACCGAGGTCAGTGTTGACATCCGCATCATTCTGCGTGAGGCCGTCCTTGCTAACGCCACCGTCATTGCCGTCTGCCACAATCATCCCTCTGGCAACCTGCGCCCCAGTACTGCAGACAACGAGCTGACCCATCAGCTGCAGCGTGCTTGCCAGCTTATGCGCATCCACTTTATGGATCACGTCATCCTTACCGATGGTAGTTATTTTAGCTATCGCGAGACAGGACGGTTGTAGTACTTTTCAATCAGAGTTGAATGAACTGTTTTCCACACTGTGGAATAATTATTCCATACTGTGGAAAAAATATTCCAGGCTGTGGAAAAATCATTCCAAGCCGTAGCATAAAATGAACGGGCTGCCTCTGACTCATCAGATGGGCAGCCCGTTCTCCGTTAGTATGTTATGAAAAATTTGAGAGAAATGAAACTTCACAGTTTCGGTGTTTTAACTAAACATGATTTGTAAATATAGAGAAAGCATAGAAAATAATCTAATTCTTTGACCTTTCCATGAGGATGCTGGTACTGTCAACAGCATTGTCGCTCATGTTCTCGGCTTGGATGGGACTGACGGCAGCTACGCTGTCTAGGTCTTGCTGGTAACGGGCGTAGTCTTGCGGCGTGTTCCAGCTGTTGTCCCAAGGAGCTTGCAAAGCACCACCGATGGTAAGGATGATGGCAACGACAGCAGCGGCCTTGAAGAGTGGCATCAAGCGGTGTGTCAGTGAGATCTCGCGGGCCTTGACGGTCTTAGCGGACTCTTCCTTGCTAATCATCTCCATGATACGGGCATCGAAGTCATCGCCTAACTTCTGGCTGCTTGCCTCGTCAGCAAAGAGGGCGCGCAGGGGCTCCATCTCCGCAGGAATGTTCTCCTGGCGGAAGAAAGAACGCAGGATGCTCTCCTCTTCGAGAGTAGTCTCAGCGTTCCAGTAGCGCTCCATAAGTTGTTCGATGTACTTGTAGTCCATAATCACTTTTTGTGGTTCTCTATATACAAAGACGTTTGTTAAAAATGAAAGTTACACTAAACTGCGCTTTTTTTTCTCATTTTTTCATTTTCTCGTTATTTTCTATCTTCTGAAAGCGTTCTTTAATGGTCTGTCGAGCACGGAAGATGTTGACTTTCACCTGTTCTTCGGTGATGTCAAGGATGGCAGCGATATCCTTGTAGCTCTTGCCCTCCATGTCGCGCAGCTGCATACAGCTACGCTGCTTTTCCGGTAGCATGTTAATGAGCTGGCGTACCAGTTGGATGCGGTCGCGCTGCACGGCTTGCTCTTCTGGGTTGGCGGCTACTCCTTGGTCTTTGGGGTCATAGGCGGCATCCAGCGATTGTGTCTGGTTGTCCATGCGGCGCATCTTGTCGAGCGACAGGTTGCGGCAAATAGTCAAGCAGAAGGCTTCTATCGACTCTATCTGATTCCACTGCTCACGGCGGTTCCATACCTTCATCATGGTTTCCTGCACCACATCCTCTGCCTCCGCAGCATTCATCGTGATGCGGAGCGCCAAGCGGTAGAGCTCGTTCTTCAGCGGTAGGATATCGGTATGGAAACTAATCATTGGCCTTCGTCTTGTTTGGGGTTAAGACAGTCGCTCTTTTGCCTTTTGGTATGCTTTGGCCGAAGTGAATCCACTTGCCTCTGCAGCTGTTTCTGCTGAGGAATTGGGATGCTGGGCAATATAGCGGTTGTAGTAGGCGATGCGCAATCCATTGACATAGTCAGAGAACCCTCCGAAACGTTCTTGGAATACGCGTGATACGTAGCCTCGGCTGAAACTACAGCGTTCTATGACCTGTTCCAGTTTCAGGTGTGGGTCCAGATAGGCGCCTTCTGTATCTACGAACTGTTCAATCTCTGCTGCTATCCTATTGGTGCGTTCCTCTGCCAGCTCGTCAGATGCGTCATCAATGACAGTCTCTACTTCGCCAACATCGGAAAGAATGGCGGTGCGTCGCCAGACAGGCATTACGATAAGTAGCAATATGATGTTGAATGCTGACAAAGGAATGAAAAGCACGGCCATGATAGTGGGAGAATCAAAGATATAGGCAGGCCACAGCAGGGGAGTAATCACAATAGGTGCCAGCCACGCGCGATGGGCATATTCGGTGGGAAAATCTTCCGGGTTGGAATAGTTGACGTCACGCGACTCGTCCATCCATTGCCACACCTGCCATAAGGCTACACATGCATAACACATCATAAGAATGCTGACCGTAACAACTACATAGCCCCAAATGCTGACGAATTCCGGACTAAGCAGTTCTGAGGGCCACCAGGCGTTAATGATGAGCGGCAACATGGTTAGCGTGGTGGTGATGGCTGCTATGCGGGTGGTTGTCTTCCATTTGCTCCACTGCTTGACAGTACCGAAGAAGCAAAACAGCAGTGCACCAAAATAGAAGAAATAGGTGCAGGGGAAGTATGACTTGATCAAGAGCCATGCTGCCTCGCTATGCGGATTCAATACGTAGGGCAACAGGATTGTTGCACACAAATAAACGGTTACCTGCATCTTACGGTCTGGCCAGATGTAGTCTCTGCGCTCTTTGGGGGTTCCACAGTTGTGGATGCCTCTGACAGCGGCGAAAACCCAGCAGGTGACTATGTACACCAATGCGGATAGTCCGTACCAATAATATATATCTGTATGTATCATATTCGATGGCAAAGTTACAATTTTTTTCCGTTTTAGCAAAAAAAGAAATGTTTTTTTGTAACTTTGCAGGCAAATAACAATTGAGGGATGATAGAATTCAGAAAAACAACGTTTTTATTCTCGCTTCTGGCAGTAATGCTGTTCGTATCTTGCAAGGAGCATCGAACCATTCACCAGCACATGTCGGTTGACAGTCTGATGAATGCTGCCTATCAGGCTCGCGACTATGATTCGATTCTGAGTCTGGCCAACTCGCACCAGCAGGAAGGAACGCTATCTGAGCTGGAGGCTTGCTACTGGCGTGGCTATGCCTATTCACGAATGCGTAAGGTGAAAATGGCAGAGATGGAGTGGAAGAATGCGGTTTCTCAGAAGGTGTCCAATGCGGAAGATCTGGACTATTACGCACAGGCGGCTAACCGTCTTGTTGGCTTGCTCTATCTGAAGGCAGACTATGAAGAGTCCATGCGCGTGGCCTTGCCTGCCATCAAGCTATTAAAGGAGAAGAACTACACCATGAATAATGACTATTCCAACCTGTTGACCTTCATGGGTAGTTGTCAGTTGAAATTAAACCTTCTGGATGAAGCTGCCAATAACTTCTCCATGGCTCGGCAATATTATCTGCAGGTAACGGAGGCGGATCCAGCTATTGCCAACTATACCAGTGCCATTGTCGGCATTGTCACTATCGTCGATGCGTATATTCAGACAGCCCACTATCATGAAGCCTACGAATGGACTGCCCATTTCGACAGTATGTTACAACAGTGTCGCCAACATCCTGATGTTCGCGAGGAATATGTTGACAAGCAGTGGGCCAGACTATGTCTTTATCGGGCTTGTGCCTTAGAAGGGTTGGGAAAAAAGGCTGAGGCGGCAAAAGCCTACTCGGCAGCTTTACAAACCAAATATGCGAATACTGCTGATGGAAAGATGGAGGCCACCAACTATCTGATGACAGCCGAGCGCTGGCGTGAGGCTGCTGATAATTTCCAGTTGATGGATGCACAGTTTTCCAGTTATGACGTCAAGATGTCGTTGGAGATCATTCATTCTTACTTGTTGCCCAAATACCTTGCCAATGCAGGTGCACACCGCACAGACACAACCATAGCGGTGGGAGTGCAGATTTGTCATGCCCTTGACTCTGCTCTCATCTGGCAAAAGCAGGACGACGCAGCAGAACTGGCCACCATCTATGAGACTCAGCAAAAGGAAACGGAACTGATAGAGCAGCGTGCCACGATGTCGGATCAACGTCTGTGGATGGTAATCATCATATTTGGTCTCGTCGTTCTCGCCTTTGGACTCTTTGTGTTCTTCCGTTACCGTGCCGCCATGCGTTTGGAAGCTGCCTACCATGACCTGGAGATAGCCAATGCCCGTGCTGAGGAATCGTCACGCATGAAGAGTGATTTCATCCAGCAGATTTCCCACGAGATACGCACGCCACTCAATATCCTGTCGGGGTTCACCCAGGTGCTGACGATGAAAGACATGCAGTATGACGATGAAACCCTCGAGGATTTTAAAAGGCAGATTACGGAGAATACCGATCGTATTACTGGCCTTGTGAATAAAATGTTGGAGCTCTCTGAAGCCAAGAATAATTCCGTCATCGAGCGTAACGACAAGGTGTCTGCCGTACAGATTGCTACAGAGGCCGTTAATTCCTCCAACATTGCCAATGCCTGTCATCTGACATTCGACATGCAGGTTTCGCCGGAGGCTAAGCAGACGACTATTCAGACCAACCTGTCTGCTGCTGTTCGTGCCTTGTCGCAGTTGCTTGACAATGCACGCAAATTCACGGCTCCTGCAAAGGGACATCAGCATGGCACATCTGACGACCATCAACAGAAAGTGGTCTTGCGCATAACTGTATCATCTGGACGTGTGTTCTTCTCTGTCGAGGATACAGGTATCGGCGTCCCGTTCAAAGAAGCAGAACGTATCTTTGAGGAATTTGTCCAATTGGACGAGTACTACGACGGTACTGGTATAGGTCTCACAGTGGCCCGTTCCCTGGTCCGTCGTATCGGTGGCAACATCATGGTTGATACGGCCTATATTGGCGGTTCCCGTTTTGTAATGACTGTTCCGTGTTGACCATCGATAGCCGTAGCTAGCGTAATAATGACGCGACTGACACCAGCGTCGACAGCACTGAGGGCATTCTCTATCTTCGGCAGCATGCCACCACTAATGGTGCCATCGGCCTTATAGCGTTCGAAGTCAGCATGGGTGATAGCAGGTATCACGCTGTCGTCGTCATCGGGATTGCTAAGCACACCTTTCTTCTCAAACGAGAAGATGAGGGTGACGTCATAGAAAGGTGCCAGTGCCTTAGCGGTCTCTGAGGCGATGGTATCAGCATTGGTGTTGAGGATATGTCCTTCGCCATCATGTGTCAGCGGAGCCATGACAGGGGTGATGCCAGCCTCGATGAGGCGGCTCAGCATCTGACCGTCAGCTCGGTCTACGTCACCAACGAAACCGTAGTCAACGGGGGAACCGTCGACCACAAGCGGTGAGCGCTTGTGGCTGCGGATAGCGTCAGCATCGGCACCCGTCAGTCCGAGGGCGTTGACACCATTGGCCTGCAGGCGAGCTACAAGGTTCTTGTTGACCAGTCCACCATACACCATGGAAACTACTTCCAGCATGGCAGCATCAGTGATGCGGCGACCGTTGACCATCTGTGTCTCGATGCCCAGTCGCTCGGCCATCTTGGTGGCCTTACGACCACCACCGTGTACCAATACCTTGCGACCCTCAATAGCAGAAAAGTCGCGTAGCAACTGAGAGAGCTGCAGTTCGTCTTCAACCACAGCTCCTCCAACCTTTACTATTGTCAGTTTTTCTTTCATCATTTATTATCGATGTTTCGATATTCCGATGTTCCGATGTTTCGATATTTCGAGTTATTCCAGATAAGTGTAACCGTAGAGTCCTGAGCGGTAGTTCGAGAGGAACTCCTTACCCTCTTCCAAGGTGATGCGACCGTCCTTGACACTCTTGGTCACCCAAATCTCCAGCTGGCGCACCAGCTTCTTGGGGTTATACTGTACGTACTCCAGCACCTCTTCTACCGTCTCACCATCGAAGATCTGGTCGATATGATACTTACCGTCCTTGACGGAGATGTGTACCGCTGTGGTGTCGCCAAAGAGGTTGTGCATGTCACCGAGAATCTCCTGATAGGCTCCCACGAGGAACACGCCAAGATAGTATTTCTCGTTCTTCTTGAGGGTATGTACGGGCAGCGAGTGTGAGTTGTGGCGGTTGGTAGCGAAGTTGGCTATCTTTCCGTCAGAGTCGCAGGTAATATCCTGGATGGTGGCGTTACGGGTAGGACGCTCGTTCAGACGCTGGATGGGCATGATGGGGAATATCTGGTCGATAGCCCATGAGTCAGGCAGCGACTGGAATAGCGAGAAATTACAGAAGTATTTGTCTGCCAACAGTTTGTCGATGTTCATTAGCTCCTCAGGAACATGCTTCAGGTTCTTGGCGAGGGCGTGAATCTCATGACACACACTCCAGTACATCGCCTCAATCTCTGCACGCGTCTTCAGGTCGACAATACCATGGGAGAAGAGGTCGAGCACCTCCTCACGAATCTGTTCTGCATCGTGCCAGTCTTCGAGGACGTTGCGTGGCGACAGGTTGTCCCAGATCTCATAGAGATCCTTTACCAGCTGGTGAGAGTTCTCGTCAGGCTCAAACTCCTCGGGCATCTCAGGCAGCGAGGCAGTCTCCAGTACGTCGATGACGAGCACCGAATGGTGAGCAGCCAACGAACGTCCACTCTCCGTAATCAGGTTGGGGTGGGGCAGTCCGTTTTTGTTGGCAGCATCTACAAAGGTATAGATACAGTCGTTGACATACTCCTGGATAGAATAGTTGACAGATGACTCGCTCGATGGTGAGCGTGTGCCGTCGTAGTCGACACCCAGTCCACCACCGCAGTCCACAAAGTCTACGTTGTAGCCCATTTTGTGCAGTTGCACATAGAACTGTGAAGCCTCGCGGAGGGCAGTCTGTATGCGACGGATCTTTGTAATCTGCGAACCGATATGGAAGTGGATGAGGCGCAGACAGTCTTTCATGTCTTTCTTCTCCAGCAGGTCGAGGGCCTCTAGCAGTTCAGCACTGGTCAGTCCGAACTTAGAGGCGTCGCCACCGCTCTCTTCCCATTTGCCGCTGCCACTGCTGGCCAGCTTGATGCGGATACCAATATTGGGGCGTACACCCAGCTTCTTGGCTTCACGGGCAATGATGTCCAGCTCGTTCAGCTTCTCCACGACGATGAAGATGCGCTTACCCATTTTCTGTGCCAGCAGGGCCAGTTCGATGTACGACTGATCCTTGTAGCCATTGCAGATGATGATGCTGTCGCTCTGACACTGCACAGCAATGACTGCATGCAGTTCGGGTTTAGAGCCTGCCTCGATGCCGAGGTTGAACTTACGACCATGCGAGATGATTTCCTCCACGACAGGCTGCATCTGGTTGACCTTGATGGGGAATACCACGTAGTTCTCTGATTTGTAGTCGTACTCCTTGGCAGCTTTCTTAAAGCAGCTCCACGTCTTTTCGATGCGGTTGTCCAAGATATCGGGGAAGCGCAGAAGCACAGGCGCCTGTACATCACGCAGTGCCAGTTCGTCCATCACTTCACGCAGGTCTATCTGTGTGTCGTCCTTACAAGGAGTGACATAGATGTCACCGTCGTCATTAATACCGAAGTAGCTGGTTCCCCAACCGTTGATGTTATAGAGCTCCTTGGAGTCTTCGATGGTCCATTTCTTCATAGTTCTTATGGGTATAATGGGGTGAATGGGATATATGGGTTATAGGGATAGTAAGGATTTGATGCGCTCTACGCTGACAGCTATCTTGTCGTAGTTGTCGAGCACGTTGACATCCAGTGTATAGCGGGCTTTCTCATAGAAAGGGGTACGCTCTTTCAGGTGCTCCGTGATGTAAGCTATCAGTTCCTCAGGACTCTTGTCTTTCAGCAGTGGGCGCTCTACCTTAGCCATCAGTAGGTGTTTGTAGAGTGTCTCAGGAGTGGCTTTCAGGTAGACGACGTCGCCCTGTTGGTTCAGATAATCCATGTTGTCGAAGAAGCAGGGCGTTCCACCACCACAACTGATGATGACATTCTCAAACTCAGCCACCTCATGCAGCATGTTGTATTCTATTTGTCGGAAACCTTCCTCGCCACGCTCTGCAAAGATCTGCGAGACGGTTTTGCGCATGCGGCTCTCAATATACCAGTCGAGGTCGTAGAACATCATGCCCGTCTCCTTGGAGAGAGCTTTGCCCACGGTGGTCTTGCCAGACCCCATATAGCCTATCAGGATGATGCGCCTCATTTCTTCTGTTTTTCTATGATGCCCATACACTCTGTGTATGTCAACTCCGCAGCCTTGGCGTGCAAGTTCTTTGGAATACGATAGTTCTTACCATCGTAGGCCAGATAGGGACCGTAGCGACCGTTGAGCAGTTCCAGTTTGGCATCTTCTACAAAGATCTTCATGTGCTTCTGGCTTTCCTGCTGGCGCTTCTCGTTGATCAGCTCAATGGCTTCTTCAAGAGTGATGGCCATGGGGTCGGTACCTTTAGCCAGTGAGGTGTATTTCTTCTGATGTAAGATGTATGGTCCAAAGCGACCGGCACCGATAACAACGGGTGAACCCTCGAAATCGCCTAAGGTACGTGGCAACTGGAACAGTTCCAGTGCTTCCTCCAGAGTCAGCGTTTCCATACTCTTCTCAGTGGGTAGCTGCGCAAACATGGGCTTCTCCGTATCTTCAGCAGAACCGATCTGTACCACTGGTCCGAAGCGACCAATCTTGACAAAGACGGGTTTACCACTCTTGGGATCTTTACCCAACTGACGCTCACCAGCCTTACGCTCCTGACGGGCATTCATGGTCTTCTCCACTGTGGGCTCGAACTTCTTATAGAAACCTTTCAGCATGCCTGTCCACGACTCAGTGCCCTCGGCAATCTTATCGAAGTCCTGCTCGACCTTAGCCGTGAAGTTATAATCCATGATGGTGGGGAAATACTTCATCAGGAAGTCGTTGACGACGATACCGATATCTGAGGGGAGCAGCTTACCCTTGTCAGAGCCAGCCATCTCCTTACGTGTCTTCTGTGTGATGAGCTTACCTTTCAGCGTATCGATGGTGTAGCTGCGCTCCTCACCCTTCTTGTCACCCTTGTGCACGTATTCGCGCTGCTGGATGGTAGAGATGGTGGGAGCGTATGTTGACGGGCGACCAATGCCCAGCTCTTCCAGCTTGTGTACCAGAGATGCTTCCGTATAGCGCTGAGGACCCTGGCTGAAACGCTCAGTAGCCTGTATCTCACGACGGGTCAGTGCCATGCCTTTCTTCAATGGTGGCAGGATATGGCTTTCTTCCTCCTGGTTCTCTTCGTCGTCGATAGACTCGCGATAAACCTTGAAGAAGCCATCGAACTTGATAACCTCTCCCTGGGCTACGAACTGCTCATCAGTACCACTGATAGAAATGTTGACGGTGGTCTTCTCTATTTCTGCGTCAGCCATCTGACAAGCGATGGTACGCTTCCAAATCAGCTCATAGAGCTTGCGCTCCTGTGCGGTACCCTCAATCTCTGTACGGTCCATATAGGTAGGACGGATAGCCTCGTGAGCCTCCTGGGCACCCTTTGAACTGGTATGATACTTACGTACCTTGCTATATTCCTCACCATAGAGCTTTACAATCTCTTCTTTGCTGGCATTGAGACACAGACCTGACAGGTTCACAGAGTCAGTACGCATGTAGGTGATTTGTCCGTGTTCATAGAGGTGCTGGGCAACCATCATCGTCTGTGATACGGTAAATCCCAACTTACGGGCGGCTTCCTGCTGCAATGTAGAGGTGGTGAAAGGAGGTGCGGGGGTGCGCTTCAGCGGTTTCTTGCTGACAGACTCAACAGCATAGGTGGCATCGACACATTTCTGCAGGAACTGCTCTACCTCTTCGTGAGTCTTCAGACGCTGAGCCAAGGTGGCCTTTACCTCTGTCTGAGAACCATCGGCATTGGTGATGGCAAAGATGCCAGCGACACTATAGTATGCCTCGCTCTGGAAATTCTGAATCTCGCGCTCGCGCTCAACAATAAGACGCACGGCAACGCTCTGTACACGTCCTGCTGACAAGGCGGGCTTCACCTTGCGCCACAGTACTGGCGACAACTTGAAACCGACTAGACGGTCGAGCACGCGACGAGCCTGCTGAGCATTCACCAGGTTCATATCCAGATGTCGCGGTGTCTCAATGGCTTTCAGTATGGCAGGCTTGGTAATCTCGTGGAATACGATACGGTTGGTTTTCTCTTCGTCCAGTCCCAATACCTCACACAGGTGCCATGAGATGGCTTCTCCCTCGCGGTCTTCATCGGATGCGAGCCAGACCTTCTCTGCCTTCTGTGCGTTGCTTTTCAATTCCTTGACGAGTTTCTCTTTCTCTTCAGGAATCTCGTATTCAGGTTCGAGCGTACCGGTATCGATACTCATCTCCTTCTTTTTCAAGTCGCGGATGTGGCCGTAGCTCGACATTACCTTATAGTCACTGCCCAGGAATTTCTCAATCGTTTTTGCCTTGGCAGGAGACTCTACTATCACCAAATTCTTTTGCATATTTCTTGTTTGCTTTATATTTTCTGAAAACTGAAAAGTGGACTTATGTCGACTTTCGGGCGGCAAAAGTAAGCAAAAGTTTTGGTTACACCTTATTTATATAGTAGTTTTTTTATTTTCTTAACGTTTCTGTCAAAAAACGGATGACAGCATTTCGGATGCTTGTCAGTCCAAACTCGGCGGGATTAACTTTGTTAATAGGTATCCAGAGAGCCTCGGCTGCATCGTCTGCAGCTTTCACGGCGACAGAATCGCAGTGAACACGAACAAGGAAGTCCATGTCAAGGGTATGGACACCCATGCCGCTGTACATGTAGACATTGGGAGATGAAAAGAGGTACTCGATGTTTTTGACATCGAGACCCGTCTCTTCTTTGATCTCGCGCCGCATGCCTTCCTCCACCGTTTCATACATGTCGCAAAAGCCACCGGGCAGGTCAAGGGTTCCTTTGGCAGGCTCCTTGGCACGCCGTACCACCAGCAACTCGTCACGGTCGTTGACGATAAAAGCAGCAGTAGCAGAGCACGGATTGGCATAGTACGTGAAGCCACAGTCCAGACACTTCTTGCTCTTGAAGTTGTTGACCTCAAAATGCTTGCTGCCGCATACGGGACAGTATTTGAATTTCTCTAAGGGGTGTTCCATTACCAGTTGTCTGTTCTAAAGGGGAATAAAGGTAGGTTGCCACCGTTCTTGACATTACCCAATTGGAAGTTCTTAAAGCAATAGCGCACTGCCACAGGCTTCTTGACGTTGGGAGAGGTGATGGCAATGGCCTCGTCCCAGTAGCCACCACCGGCTTGCCAGAAATGTCTGGCTTCAGCGGGATGGAACACACGGTCCTCGCCAGCCACCTCAAAGCCCTGCATCTGCTCGAAAGGAGCGTCACACCAGTAGTTGTCCTGGGTGTGGATGAAGACCGTGTCATTCTTGATAGTCATATCCTTGTAGGAAGAACTCTTGTACTGGATGGTCTCATAGCCGTAGTCACGATTCAGTGCGGTGAAGGCCAGGCGTTCACCCACTCCTTGCTTCTGGGTGGGGTGTATCTGGGAATATTCGTAAGGATAGACGAGGTCGTTGGTGCATACCAGCGAACTGTTGGGAATCTGCTGAGCGGCCTTGAACTGCTGTTCACGTAGCAGGGCGCCACTGATGGCATTGACGTCGCCATCGTCATACGCCCAAGGAGCTATCTGTACGAAGTAGAAAGGTATCTCGCCGAGCTTGAACTGGCTGCGCCACTGTTCAACCAGCAGCTTCATGCGCTGTGAATACTGGTCGCCAGGGTCACCGACATTCGAACAGCCCTGATAGTAGATAATTCCTTTTACGGTATAGTTCAGGATGGGATTGAAGGTGCCGTTGCCCCATAAGAGCGAGCGGTGATAATCCCACTCCGGCCATTTCTTGCAGATAGCCACTGAGTCGGTGGGGTCGCTGGTATATTTCTCTAAGTTTTCCTTGGTCAGCCAACTCTCTACACGCGTACCTCCTTTGTTAGCCTCGATGATGCCTACGGGAATGTCGAGGGTGCGACTCAACAGGCGGGCAAAGAAATAACCAGTGGCAGAGAACTCTCCGACTGTCTTGGGTGAGCATGGGCGCCATTCACAGTTGGCATCATCCAACGGCTTGCTACTCATGATGCTGGGAATCTTAAGGCTGCGGACGCCCTTGGAGTTGACGGCATCCACCACATGATGGTTGTAGTCTTTGACAGGACACATACCAAAGCCCTTGACAGGCATCTCCATATTCGACTGACCGGCACATACCCACACCTCGCCAGCGAGTATATTGTTGATGGTAACCTTTCCGTCACCATCGTCAAATGTGATGCTTAATGGTTCGTAAGAGGCCTGGGGAGACTTCACCGTCAATAGCCAACGTCCTTGTTTGTCAGCTTTGACTTCCACTTTCTGTGCTGACCACGATACAGTTGCCGTCACCTTCTTGCCAGCTTTTGCCCAGCCCCACAGACGCACATCGGTCTGCTGCTGGATTATCATGTTGTCACTAATCATGTGGGGCAGACGCACCTTGGCCTGCACAGTTGTGGCTACAGCCATCAACATCGCAAAAAATAGTACTTTCTTATTCATAGTTTTCTGGTAGTATTTCTTTTTGTGACGCAAAGGTAGCTTAAAACGTAGAAAAAAACAAATAAAAACCATGAAAATTTGGTCATGTCACAGAAAAAGTGTACATTTGTAAACTGATTACGCGATGACCTACAACATAACAAAACTAATAAACAATTATATGATTATGAGACGTTTTATTATTCTGGGCTTGACAGCCTTACTAACAACGACTATGACAATGAAAGCTCAAACTCCTCAACTGCGTGCCGACAACATTGATGAGGTATTGCAGGCGATGACTCTGGAAGAGAAAGCCAAACTATTGGTTGGCGGTGCTAACAACTTCTTCGGTACTGGTGCCGTGGTAGGTGGCGAGGCTGACCTCGTGGCAGGTGCTGCCGGCACATCACCAGCAATTCCACGTCTGGGTATTCCTGCCACCGTACTGACTGACGGTCCTGCCGGAGTACGTATTGATCCCACTCGTAAGGGTACCAGCCAGACTTACTATGCTACCGCATTCCCCATCGGCACCTGTCTGGCATCCACATGGAACACAGAGCTGGTGAAGAAGGTAGGTGAAGCCATCGGTAACGAGACCAAGGAATATCGATGTGACGTCATCCTCGGCCCAGGTATGAACCTGCACCGTAATCCGCTGTGTGGCCGTAACTTCGAATATTACAGTGAGGATCCCCTGTTGACAGGTAAGATTGCTGCTGCTTATATTCAGGGCGTTCAGAGTCAGGGAGCGGGCGTCTCTGCCAAGCATTTTGCTGTTAACTCACAGGAGACCGACCGTACCAGCGTAGACGAGCGTGTCAGCCAACGTGCTGCCCGTGAGATATACTTGCGCGGCTTTGAGATTGCTGTTCGCGAGAGTGACCCATGGACGATCATGGCGTCGTATAACAAGGTGAATGGTCAGTTCTCGATGGGTAACCACGACCTCCTAACCAAGATTCTGCGTGATGACTGGGGCTTCAAAGGTATTGTGATGACCGACTGGATTGGTATCCGTGAGGGTCTGCCCACAATTACCGAGGTACAGGCCGGCAACGACCTGATGGAACCTGGTCAGCCAGCACAGATTCAGGAGATTATCGATGGCGTCAAGAGTGGCAAACTCAATATTGCTGATGTCGACCGCAACGTACGTCGCATGCTGGAATATATTGTCAAGACGCCCAGCTTCAACAAATATCCGGCTACCAACAAGCCTGATTTGGAGGCACACGCCCTGATTACGCGTCAGAGTGCTACCGAGGGTATCGTACTGCTGAAGAACAACGGTGTGCTGCCTTGGAAGTCTGGTGCCATCAAGACCGTAGCGCTCTTTGGCGAGAACTCATATGACTTCCTCAGTGGTGGTACGGGTTCAGGATGTGTACATCCACCTTATGTTGTCGACATGCTTCAGGGTCTGAAGAATATCGGTATCCAGGCATCGCCCACACTGACAGAGATCTATCGTAAATACATCGACTATGCCCGTGTGAAGTTCCAGGCAGAGCGTCACCCTGCCAAGTGGTTCCAGATAGAGATGATGGGTCAGCAGAAATATCCTGAAATCGGACTGTCACCCATCGCCATCAACAAGGAAGTACAGGCTGCCGATGCAGCCATCATCACCATTGGCCGTCAGGCTGGCGAGGGTATCGACCGCGATATCGAGACGGAGTTCAACCTGATTCCTGAGGAGCGTGCGCTCATCACTGATGTATGCAACGCTTTCCATGCTGTTGGAAAACCCGTCATCGTCATTATCAATAGTGGTTCTGTTATTGAGACAGCATCATGGAGCGGCTATCCTGACGCTATCCTCTGTGCTTGGCAGCCAGGTGAGGAGGGTGGCAACTCGATTGCCGACATCCTGACAGGTAAGGTGAATCCTTCTGCTAAACTCACCATGACATGGCCTATCGCTGCTACAGACCATGCCTCGACAAAGAACTTCCCAGGCAGTCTCGATGACTATACCTTTGAGCTGATGGTAGGCAACAAGATGCCTATTCCTGGACACGCCTATACCAACCATGAGGAGGACATCTATGTAGGTTATCGTTTCTTCGATACCTTCAACCGCGAGGTGGCCTATCCGTTCGGCTTTGGTCTCAGCTATACCACTTTTGACCTTTCAAAGCCCACAGTAAAGAGCCGTGGCAATATGGTTGATGTCACCGTTACCGTGAAGAATACTGGTAGCGTAGCAGGTAAGGAAGTCGTACAGGTTTATGTGCAGGCACCGAAAGGCAAGCTGGAGAAGCCCGCTCAGGAGTTGAAGGCCTTTGCTAAGACCCGTGAGTTGAAACCAGGTGAGAGCCAGACACTGACCATGAGTCTCTTGCTTCGTGATCTGGCCAGCTTCGACGAGGCTGCCTCACAGTGGCTGACAGAGGCCGGTACCTATACCTTCCGTATTGGTTTCTCAAGTCGTGACATCAAGGCTACCCTGCCTCTGGCACTGAAGGAATATACGGAAAAGACCTCTAATGCACTGGCTCCGCAGCAGCCCCTCAACCTTTTGAAGCAATAAAACCCTATCATGAAGCAACTGTTAATATCATTATTTACTATCATGGCCACCGTCAGCATCAGTGCTGAGGATGGCCATCAACTATGGCTGCGCTATCAGCCCGTCAACAAAGCTAAGGTGGTCTGCGACAGCAAGTCGCCCACCATCGACATTGCCAAACAGGAGTTAGAAACCTACTATCAAGGTGCCCATATCGCCCTCAAGCTCGACGCAACGATGCCCGATGACGACGGCTACCGCTTTGATGGCTCTACGCTCTCTGCCCGTCGTGAGGCTGGTCTGTTGTATGGTACCTATGCCCTGCTGCGTGGCGATACCAATATGGAGACGCATCCTATGTACGACTTGCGTTTGCTGAACCATTGGGACAACCTCGACGGCAGCATTGAGCGTGGCTATGCTGGTGAGAGCATCTTCTGGAAACAGGAAAACAATCAGATTGTCACTTTCAACGCTCAACTTATTAAGGAGTACGCCCGTGCCAATGCTTCTATCGGCATCAATGGTACTGTGCTGAACAATGTCAATGCATCTCCCAAGATGCTGACGGCTCCTTATCTGAAGGAGGTGAAGAAGATTGCTGACATCCTGCGTCCATACAATATCAAGGTGTATCTGTCTATCAACTTCGCCTCACCGATGGCACTGGGAGATACCAAGACGGCAGACCCGCTGGACAAGTCGGTAGCCAAATGGTGGAAGAATAAAGCCAAGGAAATCTACAAGCTGATTCCCGACTTTGGTGGTTTCCTTGTGAAGGCCAACAGTGAGGGACAGCCTGGCCCTGGCGACTACAAGCGTAGTCATGCCGATGGTGCCAATATGCTGGCTGACGCGCTGAAGCCTTACAAAGGCATCGTCATGTGGCGTTGCTTCGTCTATGGTGCCAACCACAAGGGTGAAGACCGTGTGAAGCAGGCCGTCTCGGAGTTCAAGCCACTGGATGGCCAGTTCCGCGACAATGTCATCCTACAGACCAAGAACGGTCCGTTGGACTTCCAGCCGCGCGAGCCATACAGTCCTATCTTCGACCAGATCAAGCAGACACCCAACATGGTGGAGTTGCAGATTACCCAGGAGTATCTTGGCCAGTCGCGCCATTTGGTCTATCTGGCTCCCATGTGGAAGGAGTTCTTCTCACAGGTGAATCCTAGGAGTTTGAAAGGTATTGCCGGTGTGGCCAATATCGGACTGGACCGCAACTGGTGTGGTCACCATTTCTCACAGGCTAACTGGTATGCCTTTGGCCGTCTGGCATGGAACCCGTCACTGACCAGTGATAAGATTGCCCGTGAGTGGCTGCGGCAGACCTTTACCAATGATGCTGACTTTATCCGTCAGATGACAAGCATCATGGAGGAGAGTCGTGAGGCTTGTGTGAAGTATATGATGCCACTGGGCTTACACCACATCTTCAAGTTCGACCACCATTACGGTCCCGAACCTGATGGCTTCATTGCCAGCTATCCGCTGGAGTGGTGTCCCGTCTACTATCACAAGGCCGACAAGCAGGGCGTAGGCTTTGACCGTTCGTCGAAAGGTACCGATGCTGTCAGCCAGTATCGCAAGGAGATAGGTCGTATGTATGATAACATCGCAACCTGTCCGGAGGATTTGCTGCTTTGGTTCCATCATGTGCCTTGGGACTATAAGATGAAGGACGGAAGCACTTTGTGGGAGGCAATGCAGGCAGAGTACCATGAAGGTGTGGTGCTCGTTGAAGCCATGCAGATAACCTGGCGTTACAAAATGCGTCACTATATTGACGAGCAGCGCTGGCGTGAAGTCGACGAGCGTCTGCAACACCAGGTGGAGAATGCCCGTGAGTGGCGTGACACCAGTCTCAAGTATTTCGGACAATTTGCAAAAGGAAAATAGAAGATGATGAGAAAACTTTTGGCCATTGGCTTATGTCTGATGGCACTGACCGTTAGTGGTAAAGAGGTCACTATCAAGTCGCCAGACGGTAGAGTGGTGGTAACTGTAGAGGACGAACAAGGACTGTTGAGCTATCATGTCAGCTATATGGGACAGACCATGCTCAAGCAGTCTGCACTGGGTCTGAAGACCGATATTGGTGACTTCACCCGTGGCATGTCTTTCAAGGAGATGAAGGAGAGCATGATTGACAAGACCTATACGATGACACGTACCAAGGCGTCTTCGGCACACTTTGTCGCTCGTCAGGCTGACATCACCTATATCAATAGTGCAGGACTGCCGCTGGTTGTCACCTTCTGTGTGTCAAACAACGATATCGCCTATCGCTATAGTCTTCAAGCAAAGGAAGACGGTAGCCGACTGAGTGCTGTCGTCTATTACGAGGCGTCATCCTTCAACTTCCCGGAGGGTACGACGACCTTCCTGACACCGCAGAGTCTACCGATGGTTGGCTGGCAGCGTACCAAACCGTCCTATGAGGAAGACTACAAGGCTGACGCCCCCATGACAGAACGTTCTGCCTTTGGCGAAGGCTTCACCTTCCCTTGTCTGTTCAGGGTTCCTTTAGGCTGGGTACTCGTCAGTGAAACGGGAGTTGGCTCCAACTACTGTGCCAGTCACCTGAGCGACTACGAGGCACACAACGGTTATACCGTCACCTTCCCCAATATCGGTGAGATGAATGGCTTGGGCAGTCCATTGGCTGGCATTCCCTTGCCAGGCAGCACACCATGGCGCACCATCACGCTGGGAACCTCGCTGAAGCCAATCGTAGAAACCACCATCCCTTACGATGTGGTAGAACCACTCTACGAACCCTCTCAGGACTACAAGCCAGGCCGCTATACGTGGAGCTGGCTCATCTGGCAGGATGAGAGTGTCAACTATGAGGATCAGGTGAAGATGATTGACCTGTCAGCAGCCATGGGCTATGAGTATGTGCTGGTGGACAACTGGTGGGACAAGCAGATCGGTCGTGACCGTATCGTTGAACTGAACCGCTATGCTAATAGCAAAGGTGTCAAACTGCTGTTGTGGTATAACAGTAACGGCTATGCTAATGATGCGCCACAGACACCGAAGCACTGCATGAATACCGCCTTGGCACGTAACCGCGAGATGGCATGGCTCCAGAAGTTGGGCATTGCCGGTATCAAGGTCGACTTCTTGGGCAGCGACAAACAGGAGAACATGAAACTCTACGAAGACATCCTTGCCGATGCCAACCGCTATGGCTTGCAGGTGGTGTTCCACGGCTGTACCATTCCGCGTGGCTGGGAACGTATGTACCCCAACTATGTCGCCTCGGAGGCTTGTCTGGCGTCAGAGAACATCATGTTCAGTGAGTATCACGCCAAGCAGGAGGGCTTCGAGCTCACCATGCATCCTTTTGCCCGCAATGCCATTGGCTCTTTCGATTGGGGAGGCATCATCATGAACCACCACATCAGTCGTGACAACAAGAGTCGTCATCGTCGCTATACGACAGACATCTTTGAGATGGCCACAGGTATCGTCCTGCAGACCAGCGTCAACTGCGTGGCGATGTACCCCAACAACCTGCAGGATATTCCCCAGTTTGAGATTGACTTCCTCAAGCAGCTGCCTACCACATGGGATGAGGTGCGTTTCCTTGATGGCTATCCTACCAAGTATGTGGTGTTGGCACGCCGTACAGGCACTAAGTGGTATGTCGCAGGTTTGAATGGTACCAATCAGGTGAAGACCCTGCAACTGTCTCTGCCGATGTTTGCGGGACAGACGGTGCAGTGCTATATCGATCAGCCTGGTAAGAAGAAGGGTATGCCCAGCACACCTGTGCTGAAGACCCTGAAGGTGGATAAGAAAGGTATCGTGAAGGTAGCGATGCAGCCCATGGGTGGACTGATTCTCACTCGCTGAAGCAGGCAAGCCTGCTTACTAATATTCAAAATTTAGCGACAGCTGGCCGTCGCCCAGCATGTTAAATGTCTTACGGTGGTATGGCGTAATGCCATACTGCCGTATTGCTTCTCTGTGCTTCTTGGTGGGATAGCCCTTGTTCGACAGCCAGTCGTACTGCGGATACTCCTTGGCCAACTCATCCATATAGTCGTCACGGTAGGTCTTGGCAAGGATGGAGGCGGCAGCAATAGAAAGGTATTTACCATCACCCTTGACGATGGTGGTGTGGGGGAGAGCCTCCCCCCGTCCCCCTCCAAAGAGAGGGGGAGCATACGGCTTGAAGCGGTTGCCATCGACGATGATAGCCTCAGGACGTACCTGCAACTGGTCGAGGGCACGGTGCATGGCGAGGATAGAGGCATTGAGGATGTTGATGCGGTCTATCTCCTCTGGGGTGACGATACCCACGGCCCATGCCACAGCATCGCGCTGGATAATCTCTCTCAACAGCTTGCGACGTTTGTCTGTCAGCTGCTTAGAGTCGTTCAACTCGTCGTTCTGATAATCTTCTGGAAAGATGACGGCAGCAGCATATACGCTGCCTGCCAGACAGCCACGGCCAGCCTCGTCACAGCCAGCCTCTACCTTTCCTGTATAATAATGACTTGCTAACATCTTTCTTATTCTGCGCGACGCATCCATAGATGCAGTTGGAAGAGGGCGGGGAGGAGGATGAGCAGCGAGAAGCCAAGTGCCATATAGACATGCAACTCAGAACCCTTGAACATGTCGACGAGTTTCATGTCGGGGTCTGGATAGAAGGCAAACATCACGAAGGCAATGCTGTTGTTGGCCCAGTGGTATGCAACACCAGGCAGAATGGAACCTGTACGCCAGTACATCCAACCCAGCAATAGTCCGATGAGGAATGCGTGTGGCATCTGGGCTGGGTTCATATGGATGAGGGCAAACATCAGTGCCGAGATGGTGATAGCTGGCCACACACCTAACTTCTCAGACTTCAGTAGTTCTTTCAAGATGGCACCACGCATCACAATCTCTTCGCTCAGCGGTGCCAGCAGACCAATGACGAGATATCCCCACGGGGTAGCCATAATGGTGCCGAACTCCTGTTCTGCAAAGTTGGGTAGCTCAGGCATCTGTTCCTGTATCCAGATGGACGGGATGAGTGCTCCCATAGATGCCACGACGCTCCATGCGAGTACCGCCCAAGGACGTGTGCGCAGCCACTTCGGTGATAGCTCAGCATAGCGTGTCCATAGGAAGATGACGATGGTCACCACACCAATCACGCCAGTCGTCGTAATGAGCTTGGCTGCTGTCTGGTCGCTGCTGCCAGCAATCACGTTCCACAGCGTAGTCATAATGGCTCCACCTACCAGTTGAAGACCAATAAAAATCAAAAGATAACTCAGTGCTTTCTTCATGCTAATATCCTTTCTGCCTCTATGGCATCTTGTCGTAGTTGTTCTTTCAGTGCTTCTATGTTGTCAAAGCGTTGCTCGCCTCTCAGACGTTCGATGAAGGCAACCTGTAGCTGTTGTCCGTAGAGGTTCTCCTTCAGCCTGAAGACGTTCACCTCCAAGGTCTGGCGCTGTCCGTCGAAGGTGGGACGTGTGCCGATATTCATCATGCCATGCTTCCATTCCATACTGTTCTCCATCCTGATTTTCACCGCATAGACTCCAGCAGCAGGAATCAGCTGGCACTGGTCGTCCATCACAATATTCGCTGTAGGGAATCCCAGCTTGGTGCCGATGTGTTCACCATGTTCCACACTACCAGCAATGATATAGGGATGCCCGAGGAGCTCGCCAGCCTTACTGACATCTCCATCAGCCACCAGCTGGCGGATGAATGAGGAACTGGCAATCTCCCCTTCCCTTAAGGAGGGGGCTTGGGGGAGGCTTTTCACTTCTATGCCCAACTCCTTGCCGTAGCGGACATAGTCGCCGAAACCTTCCAAGCGGTTATGTCCAAAGCGGTTGTCATAACCCGTTAGCAACACCTTGACGCCATACTGGTCGCGCAGCACCTGTTGCATAAACTGGCGAGCGGTCATCTGCTTGAGGGCGTCGTCGAATGTCAGCACCTCAATGCGGTCAATGCCTGTCTTCATCAGCAAGATGCGCTTCTGAGCGAGTGGCGTCAGCGTCTCTGGTCCCGTCTTGTCAAAGGTGATAGCCATCGACAGCAGTCCACGCTGACGAGCCTCGTCAACGACGTGCTGCAAGACGAACTGGTGTCCACGATGCACACCGTCGAACATGCCAATGGTTGCTACAAATCCTTGCATCTTTTCTTACTTCTTTAACTCCCTTAACTTCATTAACTTCTTTAACTTCCTATATATCTCGCCAACCCATAGTACCAGAGAGGTACCACCGATGATGGCTGCCCATATATTAAAAGGTAGGGGAACGGTACGGAACAATCTGCCACCGAAGGTGACAATCATCCACTGGCCCACCAAGACGATGAGTAGTACGAATAAGAATCCCCTGCATGTCCATATCCTGCGGAAAGCAGAGTGGCAGGAACCCAGCATGCGGGCATTGAAAAGGTTCCACCACTGCAGCATGACGAAGATGGTGAAGAAAACAGTCAGTTTGATGTCATCCATTCCCGCTCCTTGCTCAAAGTGCCACAGCAGCGCGAAGGTAACTACAAAGAACAGTCCACCAATAGTCAGAATGCCTCGTATCATGGAACGGGTAATGATAAAGGCATCGCTGGCTCGTGGCTTCTCCTCCATCACCTCACGCGAGGGTGGCAGTGAGGCCAGTGCCATTGCTGCCAGTGTGTCCATAATCAGGTTCACCCACAGTATTTGGGTAATGGTCAGCGGCATCTCCGTACCAATGATACCACCACAGAGTACCAGCAGTAGGGCTGCCACGTTGACGATGAGCTGGAAGAAGATGAAACGCTGGATGTTCTTGTAGAGCGAACGCCCCCACATCACAGCATGGACAATGCTGTTGAATGAGTCATCAATCAGCGTGATGTCGCTGGCCTGCTTGGCAACGCTGGTACCAGAGCCCAGCGAGAGACCTACATGGGCACGGTTCAGGGCAGGGGCATCGTTGGTGCCATCGCCTGTGACGGCTACCACCTCACCACGCTGTTGCAACAGGCTAACCAGACGCTGCTTGTCAGTAGGACGGGCACGCGACATTACCTTCAGCTCCTTGATGCGCTCCAACGCCTCTTCATCACTCAGTGCGGCAAACTCCGCACCCGTAATGAACTCCGTCGTTCCGTTATTCCTTAATTCCGTGATTCCACACTGTCGTGCTATCTCCATAGCTGTAGCTACCGTGTCACCAGTTACTATCTTTACGTCGATGCCCGCCTCGTTACACTGACGGATAGCAGCAGGCACCTCCTTGCGCAAGGGGTCGCTGATGGCGAAGATGGCCAGCAACTTGAAGCCTGCATCTTGAACCTTGAAACCTTCCGCTACTGCCAACGTACGCATGGCGTGGTTCTGCCAGTCCAGCAATTGCTGCTCCAGCTCGTGGCGCTCGTCATCCGACAGTGTGCAGCGAGCCATGACAACCTCAGGGGCTCCCTTAATATATATGGTGTCACCAACGGTGGTCGACATATATTTCCGTTCTGTCGAGAAGGGCTCACGGGCCGTGATGGTGTTCTCTTCGCGTAGATGCTGATAGTCCACCCCTTGCTCCATCAGCCACTGCAGCAGTGCCTGCTCTGTAGGATTGCCTACATCGTGCATCGCTGTCGTATTCAGTGCGATGGCCTTAAAGAGGGCTGATGGCTGATGGCTGATGGCTGAATCTCTTCCTTCTTCCTTCAGACATCTTACATCGTTTACCTTCATCCTATTCTCCGTCAGCGTACCCGTCTTATCCGTACAGATGACGGTGACGGCACCCATGGTCTCAGAGGCTTGCAGCTTACGCACCAGATTGTTCGATTTCAGCATGCGGCGCATGTTCAGTGCCAATGCCAAGGTGATAGTCATCGGCAGACCCTCTGGTACTGCCATCACTATCAGTGTGACAGCCATCATGAAGTAGTGCAATACGACTTCTGCCATGCCCAAATAGTCGGTGGTATGCCAGAGGTTGTTGGTCAGCAGGTCATGGATAAGGAAAACGAAGAAGGCTGCTATCGACATGCCGCCACCTACCTTACTGATAAGTTTTGCCAACTTATCCAGCTGGATGTTCAGAGGCGTCTTCACACCCGTCAGCTCAGTAGCCTGACGAGCCACATGACCTATCTCCGTCTCGTCGCCAACAGCCGACACCACATAGCGGCCAGTGCCACCCATCACCATCGATGAGCGCAGCAGCATATCCTTTGGATAGGCCTCGTCTGGATCATGAGAACCGTCCCCGTGATCCACTGCCTTCGTCGTCATCGGTTCTCCCGTCAGACTCGACTCGTCGACCTGCAGGTCTGTAGCCTCAAAGAGTTGTCCGTCAGCAGGCACCTCGTCGCCAGTCTCTACGATGACAACATCGCCTACCACCACTTCGCGGCGTGGTATCTCCACCACCTTTCCTTCGCGTACCACCTTGACAGGTTGCTCCTCACCCAACTGGGTAAGCACGTCAAACTTACGAGCGGCATCACGCTCAAAAAAGAAACCTACGGTAGTGGCCAGGATGATGGCAAAGATGATACCCAACGTCTCTACGAAATCCTGCTTGACAAAGGCCAACACCAGTGACACCACAGCGGCCACCAGCAGGATACGGATCATGGGGTCTTGATATTTTTCGAAATAAAGATGCCACATCGACTGCCTGCGAGGTGGTGTAAGTACATTCTCACCATGTTCTAGGCGGCTTTTCTCCACCTCAATGGCTGTTAATCCTTCCTTTTTTATTTCCATATCGCATGCAAAGGTACGATAAAATGTTAAAAACGGCTAATTATTTAATGTTTAATGTTTAATCTTTAATCTTTTTTGTACCTTTGCATCCGCAAATCGCATTTGCACTGGACTTGTAGCTCAGTTGGTTAGAGCAACAGACTCATAATCTGGAGGTCCCAGGTTCAAGCCCTGGCTGGTCCACACTGATTTGCGAACAAAATGATATTTCATGGAACATTGTGCATACCTCCTGAAGGCTTTTGTATCTGCATTTTGTTCGCAAAATCCTCGATTTTTGTTCGCAAAGCGTAAAAAACTCCTTATTTGTATCTTATTTCTCTAATATTTTCGTACCTTTGTCGCTGGATTTCGCATTCGTGTGATACCCAAAGACATTGTGGACAAGAGAAATGGCGTTCGCTATCTCATTCAAAGACCTCGAAATGTAGGAAGTTTCAAGGAATAATAGTCAGAGAATAGATAAGGTGAACGTTCACGTTATAGCGTGGGCGAAACTTATCTGACTATTTTGGCACTTCCTACAGCCACGAGGGAAAGATATGGGTTGTTCACGCTTTCTCTATGCCCAATGGATTAGGAAAGTTTAACGCCCCGCAGCGTCATATTTCCGCGATTACGGCGTTTATATAATAAAAGGTAAAGACAAATAAGAAACGAACAATGAACAAGAAAACTATCATCACCGCCCTGCTCGCCTTTGTAACAATAGCAGGTTATGCAGGCAGTAACAAAATTACGAATCGAACCGATGGGAGTATTACCTTCGTCGTAGATGAGAATCTTACTCCTTTTGACAACCCATTTATGCGTCTGTATACTGGAGAA
>CADCAG010000004.1 GCA_902799355.1 uncultured Bacteroidales bacterium | reverse complement strand
AGAGGACGCTGGTGACGGAGTGCCGACTGATGAACTCCAGCCGCTCGGACGACAACCCCAACGGCTTCCAGATACGGAACTTCACGATCATCGAGAACAGGGACATCAGGACGGTGAAGAAATGAAGGACGTGGAATCGGGAATCTCCTTTCTGAAGGAGGTGAGGCAGAATGTGGTGAGAGGCATCAGGGCAAGGCTTGATGCGCTCTCGCCTGAGCAGAGGCTGCACGTGGTCATCGGGATGTTCGGCATCCTCGTGGTGCTATTCCTCTACTGCATCTGGCAGACGGTGACGGACATTGCCGACAGGAAAGAAAGCACGAACATCGTGATTGAACACATTGACAGTCCCATCATCGTGGATGGGAAACAGGATTATTCACAACTTAAAGACATAGTAAATGGAACAGGAAGAAAAAAAGGAACTGGAGCAGTCGCAAGGCGGGGCCTCGGACAGCTCATCCCCGGAGGGGCAGAAGAATGAGAGTCAGAAGCAGGAACCGAAGCCCAGGAAGGAACTGACTGAGGAAGAGAAACTGAAGCGTAACAAGATGATGGTGCTTGGTGCTGCCGTCATCGGCATGGTGGTCATCGTGCTCTGGCTGTTCAGTTCGCTGGGTGGCGGTAGCGACGATGCCGTGGGCAGAAGCGGTTTCAATACCGAGATGCCTGACGCTGACAAGGGAAGTACTGGCATTGCCGACAAGAGCAAAGCCTACGAGATGGACGGCGTGAAGAAGAACCAGCAGGCACGGCACGACCTGGGAGCCTACTCGGTGAGTGAGACGGATTCCGTCGCGGTGACAGACGACATGAACCTGATGGCAAAGGCTGAACACAAGGATGAAGAGGTGTCGCCAGCCAAGCAAAAGGTTCAGCAGTCGGCTGCGGCGTGTAACGAACTGAGCCAGACGCTCGGCAGTTTCTACCAGCCGTCGGGCGATGCTGCCAATGAGGAACTGAAGAACCGCATAGCGGAACTGGAGCAGAAACTGACGTCACAGACAGCATCAAGCGGGAGTAATGTTGATGACCAGTTGGCCTTGATGGAAAAGTCCTATCAACTCGCTGCCAAGTATATGCCAGCGGCACAGGGTGGAAATGGTCAGGTTGCCTACGCAGGAGCAGGTGAACAGGGGACTTCGGACCAGCAGGGAAAGAAACGCAAGGTCTCGCCCGTGCATCAGGTTGCAAAGACGGTGGTCTCGGCCCTGAGCAATCAAGTGTATGACAGTGAGGATGACAATGGCGGCTTTGCCTTCAATTCGTTCAATACGGCGGTAGGCTCGGGTGGCGGCGTGACGCGCAAGAACACCATTTCGGCATCGGTATATGGCTACCAGACCGTGACTGACGGGCAGACGGTGAGACTACGGCTGTTGGAGCCGATGGCAGTTGAAGAGCGCATTATCCAGAAGAACTCTATTGTGGTCGGCGCGACGAAGATCCAGGGCGAACGGCTCTGCATCACCATCACCTCGATAGAGAACGGCAGGATGATCATTCCCGTGGAGTTATCAGTCTATGACACTGACGGACAGGAGGGCATCTTCATTCCCAACTCGATGGAGGTGAGTGCCGCCAAGGAGGTTGCCGCCAACATGGGCGGGTCGATGGGTAGCAGCATCAATATCTCGTCGGATGCCAAGGCGCAACTGGTCTCTGACGTCGGCAAGGGACTGATTCAGGGGACGAGCCAGTATGTGGCAAAGAAGATGCGAACCGTTAAAGTGCATCTGAAAGCCGGGTATCAGGTGCTGCTCTACCAGAAGGAGAATTAAGTGTATAACCAATTAACAAACAGACAAACGACAATGAGAATGAAGAAAGTATTGATGATGGCTTGCGCCCTGATGGTGGGCGCAAGCGCAGTAAGCGCACAGGAAACGACACTGCCACAGGACGGCGACTTGTTTCAGGGACTGACGCGCAGTATTACCTACGACCGCATGATTCCGCCTCACGGATTGCAGGTGACCTTCGACAAGACCGTGCATATTATCTTCCCTGCCTCCGTGACCTACGTGGACTTAGGTTCGGCGAACATCATGGCGGGCAAGGCTGACGGGGCGGAGAATGTCATCCGGGTAAAGGCCGCCAAGCGATGGTTCAAGGGCGAGACGAACATGAGCGTCATCACGGAGGACGGCAGTTTCTATGCCTTTAACGTGAAGTATGCCAAGGAGCCGGACAAACTGAACATCGAGATGAAGGACTTCATCCATGACGGTTCGGCGGTGAACAGGCCCAATAACTCGATGGACATTTATCTGAAAGAACTCGGCTCGGAGAGTCCCGTCAGAACGAGCGCATCGTGAAGCACATCGGCAGCAAGGGCTTTGGCATCCGCTTCTTGCTGAAGGGCATCTATACGCACAACGGATTGCTGTACTTCCACACGGAAATCAGGAACTCCAGTAACGTACCGTTCGATGTGGACTATATCACATGGAAGATCGTGGATAAGAAGGTGGTGAAGCGCACGGCCATTCAGGAGCAGGTGATCCAGCCCCTGCGCACACAGAACTTCGTGCTGAACGTATCGGGCAACTCGTCGGAGCGCACGGTGTGGACGATGGATAAGTTTACGCTACCCGATGACAAGTGCCTGGTAGTGGAAGTGGCGGAGAAGAACGGCGGTCGTAATCAGCAGTTCGTCATTGAGAACTCGGATCTGATACGTGCGAAGTTAATCAGTGAACTCAAAGTGAAGTAGAAGCGGAACAAAAAAGGAACAAAAGATGAAGAAACTATTGATGATTGGAGTGCTTGCCCTGACTATGGGGCAAGCCTCCGCACAGCGGTGTCTTCCCAAGATGCAGGGCATAGAGGTTAGCGGTGCTTTCGTGGACGGGAAGCCGTTGAGTGCTGCATTCAGTGGCGGCGTGGCACTGTCCACCTACACGAAGAACGGCAGCAAGTGGGTGTTCGGCGGCGGGTACCTGCAGCGTGAATACGGCTACGACGAGGACACGACTATTCCCGTCGCTCAGTTCACGGCGGAGGGCGGTTACTATCAGAAGTTGCTCACGGATGCCAGTAAGACCTTGTTTATATATGGCGGAGTGTCGGCACTGGCCGGGTACGAGAGCGTGAATTGGGGAAAGACGCTGCTGCCTGACGGTGCAACGCTGCAGGACAAAGATGCCTTTATCTATGGCGGTGCAGTGACATTGAATATTGAGGTCTATCTTACTGATCGCTTGGCTCTGACGGGCAGTGTGCGTGAGCGCTATCTGTGGGGCAACGATACGGGGCATTTCCATACGCAGTACGGCGTGGGACTGAAACTGATGATCAACTGACGGGCGATGACGATAGAGGAAATACGGGATATGCCCATCACGGACTTCATGCACCGACTCGGCTGCAAGTCAACGAAGAAGCGGGGCAAAGAAGTGTGGTTCCATGCGCCTTACCGTTCAGACAGCACTCCGTCGTTCTGCGTGAATACGGAGAAGAACATCTTCAATGACTTCGGGACTGGCGTAGGCGGTGACATTTTTACCCTTGCCGGGCTGATGATTAACTCTGGTGGCTTCATGGCACAGGCGAGGTACATCGGCGAGGTGACGAACAATCCGATAGAACAGTCTGAGTCTCCCAAGTATGAGCCTGAGCCAGTCGTACCTCAATTCACGGATGTAGAAGTAAGACCGTTGAATCATCCTGCATTGCTGTGGTATCTAAGAGAAAGGGGCATACCCTCGGAAATTGCAACGGCGAACTGCGTGGAGATTCACTACAGGCTGCACGACAAGAACTATTTTGCCGTCGGATTCCCTAATGAGGACGGCGGTTACGAGATACGCAACAGGTTCTTCAAGGGCAGCATCCCGCCAAAGGCAGTATCGCTCATCAGGCACGGCTCGGCTACAGTCAACGTTTATGAGGGATTTGTGGACTTCCTTTCGGGGCTGACACTCGGCTATGGCAGAACGGAGGACAATCTTGTGCTGAACTCTGTCGCCAACAAGGGAAAAGCGTACAGACATCTGGACGGCTACGACCTCATCAAGTGCTGGCTCGACAATGACAACGCGGGTCGGCAGTGTCTCGAAGTCCTGCAAAAGCGGTACGGCGAGAGGGTCAGGGACTTCTCCGTCGTGTTCCGTCCCTGCAAGGACGTGAACGAATACCTGCAAATGCAATTAACGAACAAACAACAAACAAAATCGAAACTGAAATTATGAAGAAACTATTGAAGAAAGTGATGATGTGCGCCACGATGATGGCCGCACTGGTGGGTTTTACTTCCTGCGAGGATGACCTGGATATTCAGACCAACTATCCGTTTGAGGTGGAGGTGATGCCCGTGCCGACAAAGGTTTTGCGTGGGCAGACGGTGGAAATCCGCTGCCACTTGGCGAAGGAGGGCGACTATACCCACACGCTCTATACCATCCGTTGGTTTCTCTACGACGGCACGGGTTCGCTCCGAATGGAGAACGGCACGATCCTCCAGCCCAACGACCGCTATCTGTTGGAGAATGAGACCTTCCGGCTTTACTATACCTCAGCCAGTACGGATGCGCACAAGTTCATCGTGGTCGTGGAGGACAGCAACGGCAACAGCCAGACGCTGACGTTCAACTTCAACAACGAGAACAAGAAGGATGAAAAGGATGAGGATTAGACTACTGTCGCTCCTGTGCCTCTGCACGGTGGGGATGGCGAGGGCGACACCCAACAACCTGCCATACACGGAAAAGCAGTTTGAAATGGCCGTCGCCTGCATCAAGCACTTCGAGGGCTGGCACACGACCAAGAACTATCCGTATATCGGCTATGGCCACCAACTTCAGAAAGGTGAACGGTACTCAGCACGGACGATGACCAGAAAACAGGGTGACTTACTGCTCCGTCTCGACCTGATGCGAAACTTATATCTGTTCCGTGGCTACGGCAAGGATGCGCTGTTGCTCTCGGTACTGGCCTACAACGTCGGGCCATACGCCATCCTCGGCACCTCCAAGCGTCCCAAGAGCCGACTGCTGCGGAAGATAGAGCGTGGTGACAGGAACATCTACAATGACTACATCGCCTTCTGCCGATGGCATGGCAGACCTGTGAAGTCCATCAAGTTCCGTAGGCAAGTGGAGTTTGACCTGTTCTTTGTGAAGTAAATAAATGGAGGCAAATGGAAGATTGAATTTTCTGTTTGCCTCCATTTTTCGTTGCTCGTAACAACCTTTTTTGGTTGTAAACCCAAAATACAACCCTTTTTGGTTGTAAAAGGCAAAAACAACCGAAAAAGGTTGTTGTATTCCATTTTTTTTCGTAATTTTGCACCCGAAGTCACTAAATATGTTACGAAATATGGAGATTAAGGCAATAATTACAGGCGATATAGTCCGTTCGGAGCAGATTTCTTTAGACAAGCGAGACTTGTTGATTAAAGTCTTGCGCGATATTGTTGAAGACCTACAGAAGATAAGCCCTATGAAGATGGAGATGTTTCGTGGGGACAGCTTTCAGATTGTCGTAGAATGTCCTGAAGCATCATTGAAAATTGCGTCAATGATACGGGCAGGGTTGAAATCGTATTCCCCGACAGACGCGAAGGAAGTGTGGGATGCACGAATATCAATAGGAATAGGAACGACAGACTATCAGGGTGACAGTATTGTAACATCTGACGGTGAGGCATTCAAGTTATCGGGAAGAGGACTTGATGCGATGGAAAAGAACAGGCTTGCAGTCAGTACCTGTTGGCATGATGTGAATGAGGAATTGGATGCAGGTCTTGCATTTGCTGATGACCTCATTACTGGCTGGAGTGTCAATCAGGCGAAGGTAATCTATCTTTCTGTTGCCCAAGAACTATCACAAGCCGTTATAGCAAATAGCATTGAGAAATCACAGCAGAATGTCAGTAAGATGCTGACATCTGCAAAGGAATCGCTGTTAGTGCGATTCTTAAACCGTTTTGAAACAATCATTATAAAGCATAAGGAACTATGAACATTCTCATTCTTATCAAGTTACTTGTAGCACATATTATTGGTGACTTTTTCCTCCAGACCGACACTATTTGTGAAGGAAAGAACTCGAAGGGCTTTAGGCGACTTATATATCTGGCCATTCATAGCGGAATAAACACTGCACTGGCATATCTCCTTGTCGGGATGTTGGAGTGCTGGCTGATTCCGGTTGTGGTATTTGTCACTCATTATATAATAGATTATGTGAAGTCATGTGTGAATAGCAAAGATACCTGGGTATTCATTATAGACCAGTTGGCACATGTTACGGTTATCGTTTTGTTATGGGCATGGATAACAGACACACAATTATGCTTGAATGGTGATTGGCTGTCGGACTATCGGATATGGGTGGTGGCAGTCTGTTATCTTTTGGCATTGAAGCCTTCTTCTATTCTTTTGGGGACTTTCATTGCAAAGTGGACTCCCAAGGAAAACGATAAGAATAGCCTGCCGAATGCAGGATCATGGATTGGCTATCTTGAAAGAGTTTTGATACTTACATTTATGCTGGTCGGCTGTATGGAAGGTATCGGGTTCCTGCTTGCTGCTAAATCCGTATTCCGTTTCGGAGAACTGACAAAGGCAAAGGAAGTGAAAATAACGGAGTACGTAATGATAGGCACGTTATCAAGTTTCACCATTGCGATTTTGTTAGGTGCCGTTGCAGTGAAAGTGCTGGGCAACTAACCTGTTGGTTCTCGTTTCAGCGGTTTCTTTTTCGCTTCCTTGTTCTTTTCCGCAATCCGAAAGAAAAAGGAAACCGAGGATTTCGCCTTCCTCGGCTCCCACCCGTGGTTAATACAATTCTGCGAAAAGGTCGGGTTCTATCACCATGTTTCTGTAGCCCTCCAACTTCGTGGTGCCTTTGAGATACTGATAACCGAAACGGCAGCGGAGGCACTGGCGTTTGTCACAATATTCACCCTGCTGTTGGATAAGTGCCTGAGTCTGTCCTGCGCTATCGGCATTGATGCCGTACTGCTGCCAGTGCTTGGTGATGGCGTTCTTCTCCGCCTTGCACACTTCAATGAGGTCGAAGGCTTGGTCACAATACTTTTCCTGCGCCATCTCACGACCGTATGCGAAGAGCATGGGCACGACTGCGTTAATGACTATCAGATTCAGCCGTTCTGCGGTCAGTTGATTGGTGCCCGTCTTGCTTGTCGCTCCGAAATGGCAGCGTGTCTGCCAATAGGATGTGGCAGATACTTTCAGCAGATTCCTCACTTCCGTCATTGTCTCGCATTTGAGCATGGTGTGTAAGGAGGTCTTGCGCTGATAGTACATATTGGCAAGGAATGAGAAAGCAAGGTGCGGAGTGCGGTTGCATCCGTTGCCCATCGGTTGCCATTGCTTGCCGTCAAGGGGCTGGAGTGAATACTTGTGCGCAAGATAGAGATATTCGTTGCGGAGTTTGGCGAAATAACCCTCGTTCAGTGCATCGTGCTGAAAGCGTTCGGGGATGGTGTCGAGTTCCAATAATCCTGCCTGTCCGAGAAAGAGGGCTTCCAACTGGAAGAGGTCATCGGCATGGAAGTCTGTCACCGACATTGGCAGCGACTTTGCCCACTGCTCCATCAAGTCACCATTGACACCCATTCCGAAAGTGCGGGCAATGGTCACGAAATAGGCTGCTTCCCAACTGCCAAACTCCTTTGCCCTGCGCCTTATTTCCTCGGTCTGCCATTCCAAACGCTCGGTCTGTAAGGCACTGGGCCATGAATTGACGGTGAGGCGGGTGCAGTTCTCCTTTACGTTCTGATGGCACACCGTCTGCCCTTGCTCGGATGCGAGTATCAAGTATCGCTTTGCGACTTCCTGCGGCACCTCCATCGGCATAACGCTGACGGGTTGTCCTGCGGAGTTGATGATGTCCGTATCGGCATTGCCCACCACAGCGAGGATAACGTTGTCATACGCCTTGTCCTTATCCATATTATTCAGATACCAGTCTGATGCGTTCTCGGTCACAACGACATTGCCAATCCATAGTACACCATTCAACTTCAATTTGACATTGAAGTAGTCGGGGGCATCGCCTCGGCGGTTGAATAATCCCGGGTCTATGACCTCCACGTCCTTTCCGTCCGTGGTCTGTCCGTTGTTCTTCACCATCTTATGTTTCCAAACGAATTGCAGTTGCCTTGTCTTGGCGGTTCTCGTTCTGCTGATTGCTTTTATTCTTGCCATTGTCTTTCTGTTTTTTAGTGGCGGGAATAGTTGCCCACTCCCACCTTGTTGATACTTATGCGTGATAGAAGTCTGCATCTACCACTTCGCTTGTCATATCGCCAATATCGGGGTGAGAGCAAATATACGGCTCATTGATTCCCGTCCATTCAACACTATAGCCCTTGGGGAAATTGCTGTCGATAAAAGCATTTACCAACTCTGAATCCAAATCGTTCAGTCCGCTGTAGTCCCCATAGCAGAGGGGTGCTATTGCCCATGTGGGGATGATAAATCGTCCTGCGTAACACATATCCTTTTCTTGTTAGAGTTCGATAATAAGTAAGCGTTTCTCCATCGGCTCACCATTGAACGGCTTGCGCTGATTTACCCAAAAGTGGTGTGCGCCAAATCCCCAAACGAAGTTCTTCTCGAATACGCTGCGATAGGGGCTGAACTTCAATGCCATTTCGAGGTCATGGCGGTCGCTCTGCAGCAGGATAAGGTTGCAGAATCTTACGAATACTTCTGCGGTGGCTTCGCTTTCCCACTCGCAAATTAGGTTCTCAATCTGTACTTTCATAATGATATTTTTATGTTAATGAATTATGCTGCCTTTACTCGCTGCCCGATTAGGTATGCGTTCTTGTTTACAAGGTCTATGATACGGGCATGGTGTTCCGTAAACTCGTTGCATGCCCCATAGCATTGCAGTACCTTCATTGTCTTTAGCGATACCTCAATCGTTTCTACTCGTTTGCCGTTAATGGTAGCGGAAAGGATAAGCGAGTTCTTTTTCAGATAGTATTTATTGCTGTAAACGCAGTGGTGCATATGTTCGCCCTCCTGCAAGTATTCCTCAACACTTTCAAGAACATGGACACAGATTAAGCCATCTGTGAAGTGTATGCCGAAGTAGCGGGATTTGAGTTTGCGGAACTTCTCTTCATCTTTTTGGAATTGTTCTATCTTGTCTTTGATATTCTTTTCTATCTCCTTTCTCTCCTTCTTCTCTATCCATCGGTCGTGCTCTGCTTTGAGACCTGTCGGGCATACATACTTGGCATTATGCAGGTCTTTGCCGAAATAGCGGAGTGCGTCTATATAGTCACACCAAACGGATGCGTCATTGATGGCATAATGGTTACGGATGCAGACTTTCACGGATGCCCAATAGAGGTCAATGTCTCTGTATTGGTCGTAGATGAACTTTCGGGCAAGTTCGTGATAACCAGCCTTTACAAGTGTCTCGGTCTTGGCATTTGTCAGCAGGGACTCGAAGAGGGCAGACGGCAGGGTTTTGTGAAAGTTCCCGTCAAAGCCGTTGCGTTTCAGTTCGGGGATGATGTCAAACTGAGGATAGACACTGCATCCGTCCACGATGGGGAATGCCGTTGAGTGGGTGCGGATTTCAAGGCTTGAACCACAGAGCCAGTCGTCTATGCAGTAACTAAAGGGTGCGCGGAGCCTTGACGTGGTGCAGGTGTTCCCGTCCTTGTCTATCCACCTCTGCATGACCTCTGTGCAAGTGTAGGTTGTTTTCTCGCCTTTCCACTGGTGGGTACGGATGAAGAAATAGCGGAGTACCTGCAATCCGTCAGCCGTGGTGATGATGCTGAAATAGCCTAATTGCGAAAATTTCTGCTTATTCGTTTCCTTGATGGTGAGGTGCTTTCCGCAGTGAGGGCAGACGGCTTCTTCCGTTCCTTCCTCAGTGACGAAGGTATGTCCGCACTCCATGCAGGTGGTCTTTCCGCTTTTCAGCCGGTAGGCATAGAAGTACACGGAATGGTCGTAGCCCCACTGCATCTGTCTCTTGGTGGCAGGGCGCAGTTTCTTCATTGCTGCCACAACTTGGCGCTGAAAGTCGTTCTTGGGTCTCATAGTCAGAAATTGAATAGCATTGGTTGTACTTGTGCGGTCTGTTCTCTCTTGGCGGTCGGCTTCTTGCGGTTGGCAATGCGGTTGTAGCAGTCCCTTTGGTATTGTGCCATCGCCTCGCGTCTTGCCTCTGCCTTTTCCTCGTCTGTCAGTTCTACCACATGATTAACCGCCACTTGCAGATAGTCCACAGACTTGCCGACTTCGATGTCCTCTTCTTGGTAGTAATGAACTGCCATTCCGTAAATCTCGTCATCCTCAAATCCGTTGCATCCGCTTTCCTGCACTTGATTGAGAATGTAGGTCACGCAGTCGTTGATGTTCTTCTTCGGGTCTGCATACCTTTCTGCAAAGTTGGTGTCATAGGTTGCCATTTCCATAAGGTATGCCTGAATGGTCTCCTTAAATGCTCTTGTTGCGTCCATATTGATAAGTATTTAGATGAATAATTAGATTTTGCCCTGCTCATGGTAGGAGTAATATGCTCCGTCCGTTACGATAACATGGTCGAGGAAATGGATGCGCATGAGTTCACAAGCATGCTTGATGCTCTGTGTCAGTCCATCATCTGCCTTGCTGGGTGTCAGACTTCCGCTTGGGTGGTTGTGACAGGCTGCGAGGATGGTGGCGTTATTCAGTACGGCTTCGCGCATGACAACCCGTATATCTACGCTTGTCTCGGTGATGCCGCCTTGGCTGATTTTCACGGACTTGATAAGTCTGTAGTTCTGATTCATTAACAGGATGTAAAACTGCTCTACGTCTAAATCCATCATACGGGGCTGCATATAGTTGTAGATACGGGCTGCAGTGCCCATGTCGGGGCGGAGTTCTGCGGTTGCTAACTGCCTGCGCTTGCCCAATTCAACCGCTGCCATAATCTTACATGCGGTCTGAGTGCCTACACCCTCAATGTCCTCGAACTCGTCGAAACGTGCCTTGCCCAATGTGTTGAGGTTGTTGCCAAACTTGCCCAATACATGCTTGGCAATATCCACTGCACTGTACTGCGTAGTTCCACTACCAATTAGGATGGCTAATAACTCTGCGTCCGTGAGGCTGTCGGTGCCTAAACGCTGTAGTTTCTCGGTGGGTCTGTCCTCAATGCTCCATCTGCTAATGGGGAGTCTCATTGTTGCTTCTGTGCTCATAATTCAGTTGTATTGATAATTTGATGTTCTGTGATAGTTCTTTGTCTTGGCGAGAAAGAGGGTCATCCACACGTCTGCACCTGCTGCCCGCATCTGCTCGATAAAGGCATTGGCGGTGGCACAAGTGGTGCAAATATCGTCTATCAGCAACACACGCTTGCCGTTGAAATAGTCGGTGTCTATCTGCACATTGCTCTTTTGTCCGTGCTTCTTGCTGATATGCACTTTCTCACGCTTGCCGATAACTTGGATATGCTCAAAGCCGTTGATGGCATTGCACTTGGCGCAAACACTGGCAGAGAAACGCTTATACCTGCGTTTGTTGGTCTGCTCACAACTGGCGGGGATGCACACGATGATGGTATTTGTCAAGTCCATCGATGCGAGTGTCTTTGCCACAAGGTCTGCTGCCCACTTGGTTGCATACCTCCTACCTGCCTTGAAGTCGAGCAAGTGGCGCATAGTGTCCTGCGTCTCGAAGTCTGCACGGCGCATATAACGCTGCGGAGTGTACTGCATAATGGCGTATTTGAACATATCTGAAAGGGGTTAGAGGATGATACGTGCAAGGAATAACACTATTCCAAATACGGCTACAATGAGCCATAGGACGAGGTTTACGACTACCCTGAAGCAATGCCACAGGATGCGGACTGCCCAAAGGATGATGCGGAAGAGAGAGTAACCCATAACCGCTAATGTTGTTGTACTGCTGTATGCCATAATCTTTAATTTTTATGTGGATCCAGGAGCTGTAATCCGTTTCCTCGAATCCACCGTTTTTTTTGCGTCTCCTATCGCCGTTTGTTTGTTCCTGCGGCCCGATCAAAGGTAGCAGAATTGGATTCGCAAAGTTTTTTCGGCGAAATACTACCCCCCTTGCGGGTGTGGAGATTTCCCCGAAACCCCTTGGGGCCTGAAACTTTGCCATTCCAATTTGCGTTTTACCTTTGCCACAGGAACAATCAAACATCAGGCGAGAGGGGACAAAAGCGGTGCGTTCAGGAAACGGATTCGCACATTCGGGCTACTCCCGTTCTCCCCTTCGCCAAGGCGAACGTACTCCTGGGCAGATTAAGATGTTCGCTGGGGCGAATAAATGTTCAGGCTATCAGATGGAGTGATTCGTAAAAGCAACCAGAACAGAGCGGATGAGAATAAGGTTTCCAGTTTGCAAGTGAGGACAGCCGTTTTCTCTCGTCCGCTGACAGTCGGGTGTGTCTTATAGCCTTATCAGTGTCTTGCACACCGACAAGGCTATAAGACTTGCCTGACGACATTAACGCTTTTACGACGGTCGGATGTGCTTTTCAGTATCAGATAACGGTGTCAGTGGCCGACGATTGACAATAAAATGAATAGGCTTACGGTTACTTGATGCTTCCTTTGGCTTGACGTTGCAGATTGCGAAAGCCTACCTACAGAAAAAGGGGACAACCACAATTCAGTGTGCGCGTCGGCTGAAGCGAACGTGTTCGATCAGGCGGTGGCACTCTGAATTGCGGTTATTCCCCAGACAGCCCGAAGATGTCATCTGCTCGTCTGATGTCTGCTTCGGGCGGCAACACCCGCTTTCGCAACCAAACATTGGGCATACAAGCGGATCCAAATAGTGTTATACGTGACTATAAGTTTCTTATAAAAGTTTTCTAAAGGAGGCAATAGTTAAGAATATATAATTAATATGTGGTTTTAATGCGTTATTACAAATAATTAAATACTAATCGGTATCTTTGCAAAATAAATTGAGTCGCTAAATCTACTGATATTAAATCGGCTTTGAAAATATGATATATCATGTATGAAGAAAAAAGTATTCATGCTACGAAATCATTGGAGATTAGTTCTCAAACTTGCATGGGGAAAACAACACTATAAAGCATGGCGTGAATATCCTTGGGCAGGTTGTGGACTGCTTTTATGGATTGCTTTTCCGTTCATTTGGTATTATCTCATTTTTCCTTGGCTATATTATTGGTTCTTTGACTTCTTCTGGGAATATCATAGTACGACAAAGAGGGAGATGTATTCGTGGATGTTGCCTTCGGTAACAGCCATAATTGGATTCTTCACAAACTTTATATGGCTTGATTTGAAACAGACGGCACATCGTGACGAGATTTATCGCCGCAGACGTATCAGGTGGCATCTCCGTTTCGAGAGAGAGCGTAAAAAGGGTGAAGAGGAATATCAAGAGTGGCTGAAAGAGTTTGAGCAAAGACAAAGAGAGTCCGAAGAACGTCACCGCGTTTTCATGGAAGAGAGGGATAAGATACGTCGTGAACATGAGAGATGGATGCAACAGCAAGAAGAACTGGCACGGCAAAGAAAGGAAAAAAACAAAAAGCAGCGGGAAGAGAGACGTAAGAAAAGGGAAGAGGAAGAACGGATTCGTGAAGAAAATAGAAGGAAGCGTTATCAGCATTTCTGTAATTTGCGACATGTTGCCATCCAACGAATAGAGAAGTGTATTTCAGAGCGACCCAACGGGGAGTTGTTTGGACATGCATATATTTTCACCAGTGATGAAAGTGATACAATCTTCGAGGACTTTTCGATTATCTTCGGAAATCAGGTATTTGCTGTCCAACTGACGTATCCTGAAACCTATCTTAGAATTGGAGAGAACCTATTGAGGAACCAATATGCCGATAAACCCTGGAAATGGGATTTGGAGAGAAGAATGTTCATTGATGATTGTATAAGAAGTCGGCTCGTGCCATGCCTGTTTGAGTATGATCCATGTACATACCAGCCAATAGATGTTACAGGGTGGAACTTACGCCATGCCGTAACTGAAGAAAATATAGTTCCTGCCCGATACATTCAGCCAAGCCTTATAGAAATGTATCCATGGGAAGTTGAAACTCAGATGATTCAGTTCGTAAGGGAATATATTGCGTTTGAGGAAGAAGGTTTGAAGTTTGAACGTGGCACTCTTACTAACCGTACAGATATTCTCTGGAAGATTGATTCTCAAGGGAATCGCTCATGGATACAAGTTCGTAAAGTTCAGAAATTCAGTCCCATTACCCCAGCACAATTTGAATGGTTCCTCCGAAGTGAATATTTGCTTAGTAAGTATCCTGGTTATATAGCACAAATCATTTATGCACGTAAAGGGGTAGAGAAATTACATCCTGTAAAAAGCCCTTTACGTAATATCGCCTACGAAATGTTATTTGAACAGTTACAAAAAGCCATCACGAAATCAGGCCGTCAAGATATCTGATGTTGCATAAAATTTGTTGCAAATAGCGGACTGTACCAATCTCTAACCTTCTGATAATCAGCAATAATATGCCGGAATCGTGCAACAGCGCGACTCGGAAGATTTGCTTTATTAATATATTCCTTATAACTTTGCAGGCAAATTGTATATGTAACCACTTACAGCAATGACAAACTAACGGAGGAAGCCGAAAATCCGCAACTAAGAGTAGGCGAGTAAAACGTATAAAAAATGAAAAAGTCTTTAAAGTCCACACTTGCTGTGGCAGTTATGAGTGTATCAGTCACTTTAGGGTTTGTATTTTATTCACAGATTCAGAATCGACAGTTGGCTTTTGCCAATCCTTTAATGGAGGAAAACATTGAGGCTCTGGCAGATGTTAATGGCTATGTTCCAAATGGTATGGTTGAAATAGTAGAATCAATAACAAAGTGTCACAAGCTAGTGAAGGATTTAAATCAATCTCAAGGTGAAGGTGATGAAAAAGTGTATTGGCACTACGATTTACAGAAAAATGCCGCTAATTGTAAATTGATAGAAGTAAAAAATTACAAGAGCCAACGTCTTTGTGAGTCTTGGATGTTAAAAAATTGTAGTCAATATGGGGGAACGCCCCATGAAATTCCTGCCGATTATTTGGGATGGTATTGATATGAATGAAGGAAACTGGTCATTATTTATAATCACAATATTATGATCTTCTTTCGTAAAAGATATGTGTTATCCATTTGTTGTATAATATGCATTGGTTATGCAGAGATTGTCTTAGTATCGTGTAATAAAGGGGCGGTGGATGCTATCCCCCCCCTTAAAAACACGATTCTCAAGTTGGAAGAATCCTCTGAAGAGATTCGTAATATAGAAAAATTTACAGATTACGAACTTATTCCATTGGATAATGCACGAGAAGCGCTAATTGGTAATTTCAGAAAACTAGTAGTTACTGATAGTCTCTTCTATATATACGATTCGAATACGATTCCTAAGGTGTTATCGTTTTATCATGATGGCACTTTTAATTGTCAAATTGGTGAAACAGGTCACAAACGTAGCGAATACATAAATATAAGTAATTTTTCTGTTAATAGTAAAGGGGACACCGTTGTCTTTATGGAATATGGCAATCTTAAGTTTTTTAATAGCAAAGGCAATTTCTTATATGGCAAGACCATAGACGATGGAAATCTTTGGGATAATATTTTATATTCTAAGAATTCTCTCATTATGGCCTCACATTATCGCGGGATTGACCATTTATTAGCAATATATGATGTTAACTCTTTTAATTGTAAGAATCTAATACCGACAGACTCTGCATCAATTTCATCGCCACCATATTCGCAGAATCAGATACAGCAAGTAGGAGATTCTATATGTTTTTTTGATTTTTTTTCTTCTTCATTTTATGTTTTCAATATTAATGAGTTGGAAAAAATGGAACGCTTTCAATTGTACTCCGACAATATCGTGAATGAAGAGCGTGCCCGAAAATATGATTTGCTAAAAGAGAAATTTGATGAGGTTGAATCTTTTGTGTTTACAGGCGACAGAATATTTGGACATATGTACAAAAGAAACATACCTTTTGATTTTGAGATTGTCTTGTCCAAAGGGACAGTGGATCTCTATAAAAGCCGCGATATAAACTGTAGTTTTGCATGCTATTATAATGGCGAGTATTATAAAGTTGTATCTAGTAGTTGGATAATGGATATGTATGAATGGGGTATCCTGAAAAGACCCGGGATTAATCAATGTGTAGAATCAATTATAGCGCGTGTCTCAGAAAAGGACAATTACTATATTTTGAAAATGAAACGGAAAATGTAATTATGTGGAATAATAGGTTTTTGATACCATTGTTGTTGATATTTGGCGTTGTCGTTTTAAGCTGCAACAGAAATAGCAAGTTTAGTGATAAGATGATAGATTTCTGTTCCAAGACGATTGTTATACCTTCGGACAAAATGGAGAGGAGGTTTTGTTCCTTTTATTCTGACACAGCCCAGTATAAAAAGAAATGGCATTATTATACATATATTGATGGTGCAGATTGTCAATCCTGTGAAATAGGAAAAATCGCGATAAACGAACAGTCTAACAAAGATAAAGTTCCTCAGTTAGAATTTTCCTATATTGTAAGAGTCCCAAAAACAGAGATAGAATATGTTTATAGAAAGTTTTGCAATGCCCGTATAGAAGGAACGCTTTACTTAGATACTTGTGATGCTTTTCGAATTGCAAACCCACATTTTCCAGACCTTAAAGTATTTCATGCTTTTGTCTTGGATAGATATGGTAGAGTCATGTTTGTTGGTCATCCGTTTCAGAGCGAACGGATGGAAAAATTGTTTTTTAAGGTAATTGACAAAGAAATGAGAAGTTAAAAATACTTACAGATGTTTGATTGTTAAATTTTTAACAAATGGGAAGTTCAAAGTTAAATATCTGCTCTTCTATAATACGCAGCATTTTGGGATTTGTCTTGATTTCGTCAGCAATTCTTAAGTTCGCCAGTATTAGCTCCTTTGCGCAGGAGGTACAGTTGTACATTGATTTGTATCTGTTGGATTTCCTACACGAATGGAGTCATGGAGTCGCAGTTGCTGTATGTGTGCTGGAGCTGCTTATCGGAATTCTCACATTGACTGGGCTTTGTAGAATGAAGGTCAGCATGATGCTTGTGGCTATTTTTTCTTTCTTTTTATATTTAACCAGTCTGAACGCTTTCTTTCCATCGGAGTATTTTGGCAGCATTGAATCGTGTGGGTGTTTTGGCGAACTGATTCACTTTACCCCTATGGAATCGTTCTATAAGAGTGTGGTACTATGGGGGGTGGCGGTCATGCTGCTGGCTATGATGATAAAAAGAAATGGCTTGCTAATATTCAAAAATAAATGAAATCGGTTATATGTGAAATTGCAAAATATTACTCAGATTTAAAGAAACGCAATAAAAAAGGTGTTCTTGTTACGAGTGGAACATTGGTCGGATTACAAGTAAAAAAGAGGGAATCCGAAAACTCAGTGTAGGGAAACTATATTAATAAATATTAAATTCAAAAAAATGAAAAAGTCTTTAAAATCCACACTTGTCGTGGCAATAGTTGTAGCATCAGCAACCATTGTTCATGTGTTATCTTGTAAGTATCAACGTGGACGATATGTTTCGTTGTATATGACTAATATTGAAGCGTTGGCTGAAGATCCAGAAACCGGGGTGTATGACAAATACCTTAATTTCACATCAAGATTTGATCCAATAGGTAAAATCGAAGCATATGGTGAAAACGGAGAACTTCTTTCTACAGCATATTTATTTGTTAAACATGTTGTATTATGTTATAATAAAGATGCCAATGGTACACACACATGTTTTACGGAAGGTGATAATACACATTTGGAAAAATACGATAGCAAGACTTATAGTTTTATTTGTCCATTTTCTGAAATATTTAAATAGCGTTAATTAAGACAAAGATTAAAATATGAAATTCAAACGTAACTTTTTTGCTTGCACAATTATTGGCTTAACATCTTGTGCTAATGTAAATACAGTAACTGGTGTCCTGGAAAAAATAGAAATAAATCAACCCATTTCGCAAGTTGAAGATACTGTGTTTTTTTCAAATGCACATACTGTAGTAATAGAAAATGACAAAAATATAGTAATCGGTGATATGGCACGAATATACTGTTCTGATGATACACTGTTTATCCTCAATAGCTTAAAAAACGAAGTTAATGTCGTAAGCAAAAAAGGGCAACATCTTAGAACTATTAATAAACAGGGAAGAGGTCATGGAGAATATGTACAATTAGTGGACTTTTCTTACGATAAGGATTCTAATCGTTTATTATTTCTTACTGCCCCTTCTGCTGTTTGTACATATACAACAGATGGTGCTTTTGTTTCAAAAATAGACCTTTCCGACTATTATTCGAATATATCTGTTGATTCTTCAAACATATATCTTTATCATGTAACTTACATTGAAGGAAGAAAATGTGGATATACAATTGATGCCATAGACAAAAAAACAGGTAACTTAAGTCACATTTTACCTTTTGAAACTGAGTATGCACCATATTGTAGTTTAGGGAATAGTATTTTTAGTAATCACGGACATTGCTCGTTTGTGAGAAAATTTGATAGAAACATATATGATTTAAGTCAAGGAGAGATAGTAAAATCCTATTATCTTACTCCTGATAAATTCACTCTTCTGCCAGAAAACAAAGATGTTAAGTATGATTGCTCAGATTTATTGAATAAATGTTTGAAAGAGAATAAAATTTATGGTTTCTCAAATGTTGTCTATAATGGGAGTAATTTAATGTTCTCAACTAATTTATGGGACATTGTTATCAAAGATGGATTAATCTGTAACAGATATTCATCGATAAAAAATACAGAATTAGGCATGCCTATGAGGATGTTCCGTCCACTTGAGGGCTATGGCGATTACGATGTGTGTTTTTATCTGCAAGAATCTGAAATAGAGTCTTTAAAAAAAATAATTTCAGATAAGCAAGAAGTTAGAAATAAACTAAGCAGGAAACTTGTTACTCTTATGAATGAGATAAAGGAACCCTGCAACCCGATACTCTTTTTATACAAATTTAGAGAATGAGAACAAATATTATAAGAATTGCTTTGTTAGTATTCTTTTTTATGATACTCACTTCCATTGCTGTAGGTTTGTCCTCTTGTACTAAAAACAAAACTGTTGAAGACGTATTAAATGGTCTAATTGGCAAACAGATAATTTTAAGCAAAAAATCCATGGTGTGCCTCGATAATAGACAGTGTGAAAAAAGCCCATACAATGATAAGGCGTCAAGCTATAAGTTCATCATCTTCTTTGATTCTACTGAATGTTCTTCATGTAGAATGAAAAGTTTATTTGAATGGAATGATTATCTGAATCTTGAGATAATAAAACAGGTGGATTTCTATTTTATATTTGCAACGAAAGAGTTGTCTTATATGAAAGAATTATATCGCAATTGTAATTTGAGGCATTCGATATTAGTTGACACTTGCAATGTCTTTATTTCAGAAAATAATTTCATCCCATCTCAGAATGTCTATCATTATTTAATGTTAAACCATAATAATAAAATTGTTTTTGTAGGAAACATAGCTGAAAATAAAAAACTTGAACAGATATTCTATTCAATATTGAAAAAAAAGATACAGGATTCACATTCAAATATTAATTAAAGATGAAAAAATTGAATTACAAAATTTTGTCCATTTCTTTAGTGATATATTCACTTGTAATGGTTTTTACATTATCATTGGTAAGAAATCATTCTATTACTTCGAAGTTAGTTGATGCTAATGTCGAGGCCTTAAGTACAGAACCTGAAGGCGGTTATAGTCAGAAATATGCAAACATAAAAGACGTTGCCGACCCTTTTTATGATAAGGTATTTACGGATAATGGTGAAATGAAAGATTCATTAACTTGTTATTATCATAGGATTTCATGCGATTCGCCTTGTACAGGATATGGAACATATTGCCGAGGGCGTAAAGGTGAAGATGTACATTACGCTTATAATAATTATTATTGCATAATGAGTGATTGGTTTGAGAAATAGAATTGTTATATAAGTATAGTATTTTTCGTTTCTTTTTTCTGATTGGTCTTAATACGTTTTTCCATCTGACTACTTGGAAAGCATCGAATCATATTGATGGATGCTGTGTCTGTATGTATTAATGTTTGCAGTAATGATGTGTTCAAGATTGCCTAGTGAAAAGATCAGAAAGTTAATTAGGAAGCCAAAAGCAGATGATGTTGATAGCGTTTGTTGTCTTGGAGAAACACTCTATTTGGTGTAACCGACATAGGAAAAAACTACTTGTGGCAGTTTCTGCCTTATTATGCATATATACAGTTTATCTGTTAGTGCATTATACAATTCTCATATTAGTAGCTGACCAGTTTGTTATTCCTACATCTTCTATGATGCCAACATTGATTCCTGGTGACAGGGTTATAATAGACAAAACTATTATGGGGGCACGCATCTATACTGACTTCAACTTCAAAAAGGGGGGGCAACGGCTTCAATGTTTCAGAACAAAGGGGCGATGTACACTGCAACATAATGATATTGTCGTGTTCAATTTTCCTCGTCCAGAATGGAACGATATCTGTTTTGAGATTAACAATGTGTGGTGCAAGCGCATACTGGCATTGCCAGGCGATACACTATATGTGGAAAACGGTATCTATCGTAATAATAACTATGATGGGACACTTGGAGTGATTGAAAATCAGGAAAAGCTGTCCGCGACCCCCGACTCCGTACTTATGGCTCGTGGCGAGTTCATCACCGCATGGCTCATGCCTGAACAATGGACTGTGAAGAACATGGGGCCGTATTACATTCCGAGAAAGGGCGACGTAATCAAGTTCCGTCCCAACGACGTAACCCTCTATCATGACATCGTCAAAAAAGAAACGGGTAAAGAACTTATCTGGAATTGGGAAGTGGACTCCGCCATGCTGGGCGGGCGGACTATAGCGAACTACATCTTCAAGGATAATTATTTCTTTATGGGTGGTGACAATGTGCTGGGGTCGGTTGATTCCAGATTCTGGGGGCTGGTGCCTGAGGATTATGTCGTAGGAGTTGTGAAGATGATTAGTTATTCGAGAGACAAGGAGACAAAAAAGATCAGATGGGACAGAATGCTGAAGAGGTTGTGAAGAATATAAACGTTAGATGCCTGATGGCAGGCATCGTGAAAACGGAATGGACAGTTTTGCTAGCCGTCTGTTGTGTGATGGTTCTGACACTGGTTCGCTATAGGAAAGGCTGGTCTGAACAAGAAAGTGCGGCAGGATGGTGCATCACCATGATGGGACTGATGGCCTTAGTCTGTGTTTGTAAGAGAAAACAAATGACGAAGTGGGGCGTAGTCGACACGCTGGTGATGACGGCTATGGTGTACTATATGGTGAACACTATCTTTTTGTCCCATTTCCCTGTGGCTCATCAGGTAATCATAACAATGGAATGCGGAGCAATGTATGTCTTTGCACGAATCATCATGGGTGGCAAGCTGCCGATAAAAGGAATGGTGTATGCCATGGCGACTGCAGGAGTATACGAATCCATCGTGGGGATGTTGCAACTGGCAGGACTGGTGGATATGGGGGGTACTAGGGAACAAATGACGGGCACATTCCTCAATTCTGGGCCAATGAGCATCTATATTGCCGTGATGTTGTCGGCTTGTACCTGTTATTATCATCAGACTCATGACAGAGTAATTGGGTGTTCCATGATACCGATGTTAATCATTATGCCTGCAGCATGGAGCAGAACGGCTCTGCTGGCCTATGGGATTGTGGTCGTGCTTTTGTTCAGGTCATTCTGCCTCCGTCATTGGAAAATCAGCTTGGCAGTGATACTTAGCATTGTGGCTGGACTCTATCTCATCAAACGTGGGTCGGCAGACAGCAGGACGCTAATGAACATGGTGGCTATGAATGAATGGAAGGAGCATCCCTGGTGGGGATGTGGGACTGGCGGATACATGCAGGCTTTGGCGCAGGGTCAGATGAAATATTTCGCAGTCCATCCCGACTCAAAATTTGTGGACTGTGTGGGGACGACTGATATGGCATTCAACGAATATGTTAAAGTAATAGTTGAACACGGCATCGTCGGAATCGTCTTGTTACTAAATGTGGTGGGGTGGTCGCTATGGCGTTTGGCCAAGGAGAATTCTCCCATTGTCTATGCCATGACAGCCCTCTACATAGCAGCCCTGTTTTCCTATCCCTTTCATCTGTTTCCATTTATGATACTGGCCAGTTGGTTTGTTGCGATGGCTGCAAGCTACGAAACTACGAATAGTGAATGGAGTCTATGGAAAAAAATGATAGCGACAGTGTGTGTGTTAATACCAGTAGGATTGACCATCGTTATGAACCGTGAGGTGGACCGACGCAAGAATATTGTGAAAGGTGCAGAGAGCTTTGCCTACATTCATGAAGCAGTTTTCATTGATGACTATTATGAATTATTACCTGAAATGAACGACAATCGTGAATACCTCTTCGGATTCGCAAAGACATTGCGCGAGGCAGGACGATATAATGATAGCAATGCCATCCTAAGGATGGAGACACAACTCGACACAGACCCTATGGCTTATGTGGTAATGGGACGCAACTATGAGGACATGAGCCTCTATGCCGAGGCCGATTCGTTCTATCTTCAGGCTTTTCTGCTACAACCCAATCGCATCTATCCACTCTATCGACAGATGAGGCTCTACGAAAGAATTGGCGATGTCGTTCGAATGGACCGAAAGGCACGGGAAATCATAGCATTCACCCCGAAAGTGATGTCACCAGCAGTGATGGAAATGAAAGAAGATGCGAGCGAACTAATAACACCTTCAGGAAACAAGAATAAGAAAAAGCAATCGAATGATGATATCTTGACCAGACAAGTAAAAAGGAGGGAATCCGAAAACTTAGAGTAGGAAAGAAATTAAAAAAACAAAAATGAAAAAGTATTTTAAGTCCACATTTGCTGTGGCAATTCTAGCTGTATCAGCTACAATGGGTTATGTATCTTATAACCAGTATCAGAATCAACAGTTGGCATTCGCAAATCCCTTATTGGAGGAAAACATTGAAGCATTGGCAGATTATGGTGGTGTTTCTACGATGAAATGGAGGAACACTCATATACCCGCGCTTATAGGTTTTACTCCACAGGGTTATCCGATATACAGTAAGACTATTTTTGAAGGGAAATGTTCACCTAGAATATGTAATTCAGAAGAAGCAATTAAACAGGCCAAGAAAGAAGGATATTATGCCAATAGTTGCCATTCTCATGGTTTTCAAACATGTACAGTAGATCTAACCCAATTATAATTACAAATCTCATAGCTTTTGCATTTGAATGTGACAAATATTATTGTTATGTTCAGATGCAAATGCTATAAAATTGAGTTATATGAAAACAAAAAAGTTTCTGAACAAATCTATACTTATGTCATGTATTGCATTCACTGCTACCCTATCATGTACGAATGCAAGCAAGGACTATGATTCGTCTGTTTTGATTCATGTTACCGATACTCCGAATCGTGTAGGCATGGATGATTATATTAAAATAGAATCTGAGTTGGTTTTAATTGATACGATGCCTATAATCAGTGAGATGGTGGATATTGTGCAAATTGGTAATTACTGCTATATGCTGGACAATAACAAAGCCATCTCTTGCATCGATTTGAGAGATGGAAAGATTATCAGGCAAAAGAGACAGATTGGACATTCTCTTCAGGAGTTGGTTCAGCCATTAGCATTAGCAGCAGACTCTTCTCTAGTTTACGTTTTTGATGCAGGATCAAATAAGATGGTTAAGATGGATAGCAGTCTATCCTTTAAAGGAAGTATTGATATGCCATGTGGATTCGAACGGTTTACTAAAGTAGATGGAGGGTTTCTATGTTATTCTGAATACCGACCTGCAGTACATTTTATTACAGACGCAGGGAAATTGATTTATACACACTATATGGCAAATTATATTGTAGATACGTCATCAAAAAGCAATATTTTTACCAGAGATGAAAACAATAATGTATACATAAAGGCGGAGTATTCGGATACCGTTTTTCAGTGGGCCAATGGGAAATGTATTCCCAAATACATATTTGACTTCGGGAAAAATAGTACTCCAAAGAAGATTAAGAAGACCTCGGACATGTGGTCAAAGCATTTTACATTCTCAATGGATTATTTTGTGGGACGAGATAATTTGATTATCAGTTACTTGGAAGGACGTGAAAAGAGATATGTATGCTATTCTACTAGCACGGGAAAGATGGCTGGTTTCTCGGTGAATGGTACGAACATTCCTTTTATTCCACAGTGGAAATATAAAAACTGCTATTATGCTTTGGTCAATTATGAAATAACGAAATACTTATTTAAGAATCCTGAATTATATCGCTCGATGTTAATAAAATATCGAATTACCAATTTGGATGCATCAACCCAATGACAATCTTCATTAAGAAAGGTGATTATCTATTTATTTGTTCTATCGTCAGATGAAACATTATGAACTGATTTTTTCCTTAAAAAATGAAATAAGAATATGTGTAAAGATGTAAAATAGTATGATCTCTTAATAAAATATAGTATGAGAAAGATGGCTGCTTTGATGGTGTGTTCCGTCATTCTGATGTCGTGTAATGATGCGTTAGATCAAAGTCTTGATTTGGCTGGAGACAATCGTCGGGAATTAGAAAAGGTTTTGGCACATTTTGAAGATGATAAAGACCCGCTGAAATATGAGGCTGCATGTTTCCTTATTGAAAACATGCCATATCATGGTACTTTCTATGGGAAGGACATAGAGAAATATATTCGGGCATATGATGTGATGGGGGCAGAGCCTAAAGAAAAGCGTGGCGAGAAATGGAATGAATTAAGAAAAAAGATTGACGTAAGCAAATTGAAATATGCTAATGACATCACAAAAATGAAGGCCGACTATCTCATTCGTGCCATTAATCAGGCAGTTGATACATGGAATGCTTCGACGTGGTGCAAAGAATATGATAAATCTGTGTTTTTTGACTATGTCTTGCCATATCGGGTGGCTAACGAGCCATTGAGTGACTGGCGTGAGTTTATCAAGCACACCTATCCATATATGAATGACAATTCCGTGTGGAGTTCACGAGGCCAACAGATTGTGGCTGCGGAAAGTGAATGTAACAAAGTGGAGGTTAAAGACGAAATCAGCGCGTTTCACGGACAGGTTGTAATGCTCAACAAACCTCAGGCCAGTGTGACATATAAAATTAATGCGCCGGTGGCCAGTCATAAGCTCATTCGCTTTCACTACAACACTGTGGCGAGGAGAGCTACAGCAGCAATTAGCTTGAATGGCAAAAAGATAGGGTTATTACATCTGGAACCTACGATAAACATGCATACGTTTCGCAGTACTCGTTTTGGATTTCAGATGGACTTCAAACGCGGCGTCAACGAACTGAAAGTGGCATTTGAAAAAGACACTATCGGACTGGACTACATTACGGTATCAAGCATGGAAATCATTGATACGAAGAGTGCGGAGGATTTTTCCGAGAACTATTGTCAGATACAGAATATAGAAACTGGACAATATGTATCTATGGACACGTTGGCGACATCAATGCTGAAACCTGTCGTACTGAAAAAGTATGCAGCCAAAGATAATACGCTGCTTTTAAGATTAGACTATTTGGGCTTCTCAAATTGGAGGATTTCACCCAAGGATAGTGCAAATATGTGTCTGGAAGACCGTTGGGTGAAACTTGATACCATGGCGCCTGTTGGTAAGTATAATTATATTGGTGCGGCTCATCAGAAATGGGCATTCATACCAGTAGAGGGAGGCTTGTACAAAATAATGAACAAGGATACTGGCATGTTTTGGGAAGCATCGAAGGACAATGAAACTGGTGAAGATATTGTTGTCCAAAACATCTATATGGGCAAAGCGTCTCAGAAATGGAGAATCACGAAAAAGGGTCATAATCCGATAGCCAACTATTTCTTTAGGTTGGGTAGTGCTGCCTCGAAAGCTGTCAAGGTGACGGATATGTGTAGTCAGTTTGAGTTTATTGGTCAAACAGGTGGCATACCGCCTACATTGGAGCAGTTATGCAGACAACGAACGGGAAAATGTCGTGATGAATCAGCATTCGAAGTTGCCTTGGCTCGCTCCATGGGTATCCCTACAGCTATTGATTTTACGCCTCATTGGGGAAACCGAACTAATTCTCATTCTTGGTGTGTGCTAATCCTACCTGACGGAAAAGGTACACCCTTCTATATGGGATGTGTGCCAGGTGACACTGCTCATTATTATCATCCTTACCTCAAACCGAAAATCTTCAGACATCGATTCCGTCTGAATAGGGAGATGATGAAAGACTTTGTTGGTGAGGAAAGTGTCTATTCATTTTTCAGACAACCGGATTTTATTGATGTGACGGACGAATACTATGAGACAACCCATGTGGGGAGAGACATTCCTGAAAAATATCGCGACCACAAAGTGGCTTACATCTGTGTGAGCGACAAGGAGGACTGGGTGCCAGTACACTATGGTAAAATAGTTGATGGAAAAGCGATATTTAAATCAATGGGACGTCGCATCCTGTATATGGCGGCAGTAATGGATAAAGGAGTACTGAAGACAGTTGGAAATCCTTTCTTTATCACAGCAGAAGGAAAAGTCATAGACATTAAGAATGATGAGAGAAAACTGCAAACGATGACACTGCTCAGAAAATATCCATTCTTTGGTAGAGAGGATTTTTTCAATTTCAGAATGAGTTATGGCAAGTTCCAAGGTTGCAATGATTTTTCATTTAAAAAACCTGTCACCTTCTTCACTCATGAAGGTATCACCGAAGGTTGTTGGTATGAGCGTAAGGTGACGGACAAACATTCCTATAAATATGTCCGTTATCTGAGTCCAAATGGATCTTATTGCAATATCAACGAATTGGAATTTTACGATGATGAAGGACATAAGTTGACAGGTCGAATTATTGGTACAGAAGGCGTGGAGAGCCAACGCAAGGAAACTGTATTTGATGGTAATATCTTGACAGGTTTTCATGGTAATAGTCCTGATGGGCATTGGGTGGGCTTGGCATTCAGCCGTCCTATCACGATCTCTAAAATTAAGTATATGCCGAGAAACGATGGTAATACTATTGAAATTGGCGATGTGTACGAACTGAAGATATTTCAAGATGGATGCTGGAACGTTTTAGCAACAAAGATGGCTACGGAGAACGACATCACGTTTGACCATGTGCCGAGTGGAGGTCTCTACATTCTTAGTGACATAACGAAGGGGGTTGAAGAACGACCATTTACTTATATAAATGGTAAGCAGGTGTGGTGGTGACGAGTAAAAAGGAATTTCTTGACGAAATAGAATGAAAAGAATAGGTATTTACATTACAATGCTATGGATGGGCTGTTGCTCCATAAACGCCCAGACGCTTACACTTACGAATGCGATAAAAATAGCACAGGAGAACTCTCTTGATGCTCAGATAGCCCGTTTCTCATTTATGAGTAAATATTGGCAGTATCGCTCGTTCAAGGCAGAACTGTTGCCTTCTGTTAATCTTAGTGGTATGCTTGGTAATTTCAATCATTCTGTGGTTGAGGCGCGTGACCCTGAGACTGGCCGTGTTAATCAGGTGAATAACAATACTATGACCAATTATCTGACACTCTCACTTGATCAGAAGATAGCAGCCACAGGTGGTACAGTCTCTCTTCAGTCGTATCTGTATCGTCTGGATCAGTTTGACTATAAGGAAATAACATATAATTCCCAGCCTCTCCGTATCAGTTATACCCAAAGTTTGCGTTCTTTCAATGCGTTGAAGTGGGATAAGAAGACGGCACCTGTGGAATATCAGATGGCAGAGCGTAATTATATCAGTGCACTACAAGATATAACCATTAAGGTCACATCATTGTTCTTCAGTGTCCTTGCAGCCCAATCAGACTATAAACAGAGTCTTACCACTGTAGAGGATAGGGAACGCCTCTATGAGATCTCAAAAAGCAGACTGAATCTGACAACAACTACAAGGAGTGAGGTTCTGCAAATGGAACTCTCATTACTTAATGCACGTATGGCAGTAAAGAAAAATAGGATTACTCTTGATGAAGCCATGTATGATTTGTTCTCCTATCTTCGTCTGACAGATTATGAACATGCAGAGTTAATGCCTCCATATACCATTCCAGATATACTTATTAATGCTGATGATGTGCTCCAGAAAGCAATCAATAATTCGTCACATAGTCTTGAACAGAAACTTCAGTTGCTTGAAGCTCAGAAAAATCTTGCACAGGCAAAATCCAGTAAAGGAATACAGATGACATTGAGCAGTGAGATAGGTTTTTCCCAGACGGGAAATACGATTAACTCGGCATATAGTCGTTTGAAAGACAACGAGATTATTGGTTTGTCATTATCACTGCCGATATTTGACTGGGGTGTGAGTAAAGGCCGGGTAAAGATGGCACAGGCTCAACTTGATGTGGTGAAAACACAGCTTGAACAGAGTCATCTGGACTATATGCAGAATCTTCGTAAGAAAGTGATGCAATTCAACATTCAGCCAATACAATGCAGAGATGCACTCCGTGCGCAGGAAATAGCTGTCGAACGATATGAGATAACCCGAAAGCGTTATGAGGCTGGTGGTATTTCTGTTACGGAACTTAATACTGCCCAGCAGGAAATGGAATCTGCGAAGGCCCAGTATATTGTCCAGTTGTCTTCTTTCTGGAAGGATTACTATGCCTTGCAGCAGGCAACACTTTACAACTGGCAGAGCAAGCATGATTTAAGCGTAGATTTTGAATCTCTAATAAAATAAGTTGCTATGAACAAGAAATATATAAAGATTGCGATTTCTACAATCGCTGGTGTACTACTGTTTGGTGGTGTCGCGTACGTTGTCTATGAATTGACACACAAGACGGAGAAGGAAGAAAATGCCATCCCCACAGCAGCTATGGAACAGACGATTGTAGAGGTTGACACTATCGTGCTTCGTAAGCAGACCTTCCAGAAGCAGATATTATGTAATGGTAAATTGGTTGCCATCCAACGGGCTGAACTGATGTGTCCGAAGGCTGGTGAGTTGTTGAAGAGTGTCAATGTGAAAAACGGGCAGCGTGTTTCTGCCGGAACGGTACTCGCTGTGGCAGATACACGTGATACGAATACCGCACTGGAGAAAGCAAAACATGACTTAGAGAAAGCAAAGGTGGAACTACAGGATAAGCTTATTGGTCTTGGTTATGATGCTGATGCAAAGAATGTGCCTGCCGATGTACTGAAAAAGGCTGAGATGACATCGGGGTTCTATTCTGCCAAGTATGCTTTGAAAGCTGCAGAGACGGCACTCTCTGATTGTAGGCTAATTGCTCCATTCAGTGGAAAGATAGCCGACCTAATTGCTCGTCCACATCAGCGTGGAGATAAGTTCTGTACGCTGATTGATGATTCTTTCTTTGACGTAGAGTTTAAGATTCTAGAATCCGAACTTGCCTCCGTAATGACTGGTACTGCTGTAAAAGTCTCTCCATTCATTGACGAGAGCATTGTGCTGAGTGGAACAGTAACAGAAATAAATCCGACCATTGACGAAAAGGGTCTTGTTGCCATCAAGGCAAGGGTAAAAAACACCTCGGGCAGACTTCTTGACGGAATGAACGTGAAAGTAATCATTGAAAACTCTGTCCACGATATGTTCGTCGTACCCAAGGAGGCTGTAGTGGAACGAGACGGATATCATGTGATATTTGTATATGACAAGGATACGCATCATGCCGTCTGGACATATGTAGATGTCCTGTATAGCAACCTGTCAAGTTTTGCCATTACAGGTAGTGAGAAGAAACAGACTACGGTCAAGGTTGGCGATATCGTCATCACATCGGGCAACCTGAATCTTGCGGATGATACAGAGGTAAAAATCTCATCAGAGGATAATTGATAACCGGTCATGATGCTTAGAACACTTCTACGACGCCCCATAGCTGTCACGATGACACTGATTGCCATCGTGACATTGGGAGTGCTTGCATTTCAGCGAATACCAGTATCCTTGATGCCTGATATTGATGTACCTCGTATCGTGGTACAGATGTCGGCACAAGGAAGTTCCGCACGGGAGATAGAACAGCAGATAGTCAGTCCGATGCGCCAACAGCTCTCACAGGTTAGCGGATTGAAAAGCATTGAATCTACATCGCGCACAGATGCAGGTATCATCACTTTGACTTTTGACCCAGGAAGTGATATGAGTCTGCTTTTTATCGAGGTAAACGAGAAGATAGACCGTGCTATGAGCTATCTGCCGAAGGATATGGAACGACCAAAGGCGATGAAGATTGGTGCGATGGATATTCCTGCCTTCTATGTGGACATCACGGGAGGAAAGCCAGAGCAGACAAGCCGACTGGTACGGAATGTAATCAGTAAGCGTATAGAGCAACTACCAGAGGTGGCAATGGTTGACTATAGCGGAATGGTAGGTACGCAAATCAACATATTGCCTGATGAACTGAAAATGCGGGCTCTCGGTATATCCAATTCTGATATAGAGAAGGCTATCAGTGACAATAATATTGTATTGGCAGCATTAAGCGTACGTAATGAAATATACCGCTATAGCATACATTTCGACTCTCAGATTATCTCTATTCATGACATTGAGGACATCTATCTTCAGATAGAAGGTCGCCTGTTGCAGTTGAAGGACATCTGCAAAGTTGAAGAATCTGCTGCCGAGAGAAAAGGCATCGTGACATCAGACGGCCATAATGCCATCACCATGGCTGTAATCAAACAGAGTGATGCACAGATGAGCAGTTTGCAGAGCAGGGTTGACACGCTGATGTCAGATTTAGGCAAAGACTACCCGGAACTTGAGTTCAATATCACTCGTGACCAGACTCAGCTTCTATCCTACAGCATGAATAATCTGGAATGGAACCTTGTGTTGGGTATTATCATGGCGAGCGTGGTATTGTTTCTCTTTATCGGTGGATGGAGGTTGCCATTGTTGGTGGTTATCTCAATACCCCTCTCACTGATACTTACACTGCTTTGCTTCTATCTGATGGGCATATCACTCAACATCATATCCTTGTCTGGACTTATCCTTGGTGTCGGTATGATAGTGGATAACGCCATCATCGTTATCGACAACATCAGACAGAAAGGCAAGGCTACTGATAATAATATTGTTGATGCCGTCAAGGAGGTTATCATGCCGATGCTTTCTTCGGTACTTACTACATGTTCGGTATTCATTCCGCTGATATTCCTAAGTGGAACGGCTGGTGCACTTTTCTACGATCAGGCAATTGGTATATCAATTGCACTTTTCTGTTCACTGGCTGTTGCAGCATTGGTTGTACCTGTGTATTATTTCCTTTTATGCAAAAAGCATGAAATACTGGCTAAGAAGAAAAACACAATCGCTGATAAACTCAATATAAGACTTACCCGCTATTATGAAAATGGAATGAGATATACGCTTCGTCATGGCAAACAGATGCTTGTATTCTTTTCCGTCTGTATTGTTGCGATTGTCATGTTGTTCCCCTATCTCCGTAAGGAGCGTATGCCAGAGATTGCCCATGACGATGCACTCATCACCATAGACTGGAATGCTGGTATCACACCAGAGGAGAATAACCGTAGGATGGCAGAACTCTTGAAGGAGGTGAAGCCATTCGTTGAGACATCTACGACCATGGTGGGAGGTCAGGATTTCATCCTATCACATACGAAGAACATTACGAGCAGTGAGGCTGTATGCTATCTGAAGTGCAAGTCGGCTGATGAACTGGATGAGGCTACACGGAAGATGCAGAAGTACATCGGTACATACTATCCCAATGCGAAAATAGAAACGGGATTGGCTGCCAATATCTTTGATATGATATTCTCTACGGAAGAGCCTGACCTTCAGGTACGTCTGCATAGGCGTGACGGTGGAAGACCTGCCGTAGAGCTTACCAAAATGGTTACAGACTCCCTACGCGCTCACTTCCCTCAACTTGGAATCCAGCCAGTATCTACGGAGGTTTATATGAAATATACATCTGATGCAGAGCAGATGGCATACTATAAGGTGTCTTATCAGCAACTATACTCCCGACTGAAAGAACTTCTTGGTACGAATAGTATCTATAGCATCAATAGTGGTGGGGAAAGCGTGCCTGTTGTTATCGGCAGTGACAGCAGGGATGCGAAAGTGTTATTGAGCAATACCATCCGTAATACTGACGGCATAGATATTCCGATATCCTATCTTGTCTGGGAACAGCGTGCAGATGATTACAAGCACCTCTATGCGAGTGACGAGGGTGAGTTCTCGGTCATCAATATAGACAAGGCAAAGGATAGTGAGGTGAAAGATGTAATGGCATACGTCATATCACTGACCGACAACGACAAAAAAGGAAAACTACAGGCTTCATTTGTGGGAGGCTATTTCTCCTCACGTATGATGATAGGAGAAATGGTCATGGTACTTGTTGTTGCGCTCCTACTGCTGTATTTCATCCTTGCAGCACAGTTTGAGAGCCTGATCCAGCCAATGATTATCCTTGTGGAGGTAGTCGTTGACGTTGCCCTGGTCCTGTTTGCCGTATGGGTAGCAGGTGAATCGCTTAACATCATGTCGATGATTGGTGTGGTGGTGATGTGCGGTATCATCATCAACGACTCTATCCTGAAGGTTGATACCATCAACCGGATATATCGTAACGTTCCTCAACCTCAGAAGCATACGCTATTGAAAGCAATCATGGTGGCAGGTCATCGAAGGTTGAAACCTATCGTCATGACATCCCTGACCACCATACTTGCCATCGTTCCATTCCTGCATCGTGGCGATATGGGGTCCGCCTTGCAATTCCCTCTATCGTTTGCGATTATCGTAGGTATGATAGTCGGCACGATGGTGAGCCTGTTCTTCGTTCCTTTGGTGTATTACATACTGTATCGTAAATGATGAAACATAACTTTAGCATACTTCTGGTCATGTGCATCCTGATGGTCATTGGCGTGGCTCTTATCCCACGTCTGGACATCAGCAACGAGCCACGCCCGGAACAGGGAAAGACGCTTACCATCACATACTGGTGGCAGAATGCTTCGGCTAAAGTTGTGGAGCAGAACGTTACCTCACGCATTGAGGCAGCAGTGAGTGTAGTAAAAGGCGTAGAGAGCGTATCTTCAGTAAGTGCATTCGGTTCTGGACGTATCACAGTAGAGATGAAAGCGAAAGCCAATGTCTCTATGGCAAAATTTGAGATAGCATCTATCCTGCGCCAACTACGTCCCAAACTGCCCCAGAACATGTCTTTCCCCGTAGTAAGCGGTGGCGAGGTAGATGCATCAAGGGCTGACGATGATGAAGTGAAACTCATACTGACCTATCAGTTTAATGCCAATATGTCAGAAGAGCAGATGAAACAACTGGCAGAGAAAGAGATCAAACGCGACATTGAGAAGATTGCAGGCGTGAACAATGTCCAGGTGTCAAGCACGAAATCACAATATATGGAGATTTCATATGATGCCAATGAAATAAGTGTATACGGGCTGACCAATAGCGATATTGTGGAAGCCGTAAGGAATTTCACTGGCCGTGAGGACGTCATTGGAGAGGTGACAACAAATCATGGTCGTGTAACAGTTCCGCTTATCCTTACTTCTAAGGGCAATGGCAAGACCTTTGAGCAGATGCCTTTGAGCACCATAGACGGAAAGATTATATACCTGAATAATCTTACCACCTGCAACATTCGTGAGAAACAGCCAGATAGTTACTATCGTATCAATGGCATGAACTCTGTATACGTCAATGTCTATGCCGATAAAGATGCCAGTGTGGTCAGCGTATCGGGAAAGGTGAAGGATGCCTTGGAAAAGTCAGCGAACTCATTCATAGCCAAACACTCAACCCTCACATACGATCGTGCAGAGATACAGATGAAGGAGTTTCGCACGCTGTTACTCCGCTCATCACTCACGCTCGCTATCCTTCTGCTGTTTGTCTGGCTTGCAGGTGGAAGGAAATGGATATATACTGGTATTATCGCCATCGCCCTACTTGCCAATATCCTCATGGCTGTATTACTCTACTGGCTTTTTGATATCCGTCTGCATCCAATGTCGATGGCTGGCATAACGGTATCACTTGGCATCATCATTGATTCTACCATCGTAATGGTGGATCATTACGGCTATTACCGCAACCAGAAGGCTTTCATTGGTGTACTTGCTGCCATGCTTACGACTATCGGCTCGTTGGTCATCGTGTTCTGGCTACCAGATTTCCTAAGACATGACTTGAAGGATTTCTCTGTTGTTGTGATGATTAATCTCGCCATTGCCATCGTTGTAGCATCTGTCTTTGTGCCTGCCTTGATAGAGAGGTTCAGGTTTTTCAGCAGGAAGAGCATTAAGAAAAGGACACTGCGTGTACGTTTCGTTGTGGCATTCTCGCATATCTACCAGAGGTATGTAGGTTGGTGCCAACATCGTTTTGGACGCTGGGCTTTCCTTCTTGTATTTGCATTGCTCTTTGCTGGTTCGCTGTATTATTTCGTGGAGTGCCTTGACTCCAATACATATCGTCCGAAGAAGCCACGAATGATGCTACATATCCGTGGACAGATGCCAGTGGGCGGTAGCGTGCAGGAACTTAATGAGAAAATAAAAGAAGTTGAGGCTTTCCTTACGCAATATAGTAAGGAAATCAGGAAATTTGAGACTTCCATCTGGGGACGAGGAGGCTCTATAGATGTGGATTTCACAGACGAGGCACTTCATACAAGTTTCCCATACATGCTTGAAAACCGTGTTATCGGTAAGTTGGTATCCATTGGCGGCGCAGACTGGGCAACCTACGGTGTCAGTGAACGTGGATTCAGCAATTCGCTACAGTTGCAATATCGTTATAACAGTATTCAACTTGTCGGTTATGACTATGACAGGCTATATGCTTTCGCAGAGGAAATGTATCGTGAGTTGCGAAAGAACAGCCGTGTGGCAGACTTGATTATCCAGACTCCGGGACATGAGAACCAGGAGAATGAACTGTATATGGAGTACGACCGTCGTTCCCTTGCCATTTCGGGATTGAGTCCGCAAAACGTATATTACACTTTGAGGAATCTTCTTGAAGAAGGAAATGCTGATAACATAGAGATATCCGAAGACAGGAAGATGCCTGTTGTTGTGCGTCCTTCGACTAAAGAATCGTTTGATGAGTGGAAACTAAGAAACTCGTACGTCAATGTCGGAGGAAGAGATTTCCGTCCGTCGGGATTTATGGATATTAACCAACGGGAGGCCAAGAACGTTATTCCACGAGAGGATCAGGAATATATACTTGAAGTGGCATTCAATGTTCTTGGCTCATATACTTATACATACAAGTTGATAAACAGAACGATAGAGAAGTATAATCACTATCTCCCTGTAGGTTTTCGTTGTAAGGACAGAACATATGGTGCATACGAAGATGAAGGGACACAATACTGGCTTATTGGACTCGTCGCGGTTATCATCTTCTTTATCATTGCCATCCTGTTCGAGAGTCTTATGCAAGCCTTGGCAGTCGTGTTGCTTATCCCTGTGTCATTTATAGGACTGTTCCTCACATACTACATCACTGGCGTACCCTTTGGAACAGGTGGGTTTGCGGCAATGGTACTGCTTGCGGGACTGACAGTCAATGCGGGTATATATATTATTTGCCAGAATAATAATCAACAGGATCTACGAATATTATCAGCCAACTGGGACAAGAGGAAAAAACACAGGATTGGCAGTAAAAAGTATGTCACGGCTTTCAATCATAAGATCATCCCAATCCTTCTCACCATTCTCTCAACGGTATTAGGCATGATTCCATTCCTTATTGACGGACCTGATGACCAGCCTTTCTGGTACTCCCTTGCCGTTGGAACCATCGGAGGTCTGATGTTTAGTATTGTTCCTATATTTCTATTCCTTCCATGTGTATTAAGGTTGAAAATATAAGTGCTGTTACAAGTTTGTTTGTTGATATCTCTTTTCAAAAGAGCAACGGTTTAGCTAAACTGTCAGACCATAACGATGATATCAATTAAAACACTACGATACAAAAAAACATCACATGTTGATATGGTAAATAATAAAGAAAAGCAAGTCAGAAACAGACTTTAAACTTGTAAAGTAATTCATTGTTCTATCATAGGCATTTTCATTCGATTTATTATTGGTGGTTATACGTACAGTTAATTGCCATAATAGCCATGACCGTCTCTTGGAGTTGGTCATTAAGAAGTTATCGGGCCTACAATTACCACAGGAGCAAACACACCCTGTTTCAAAATGTAATACAGGAAGTCAACCTGAGGAAATACCTCAACGATGTCACTTCAATTTTGCCCCCTTATTCCTGGACTATTTGATAAATCTTTATATCATTCCATATACGACATTATGCTTATAAATTACTATCTTTATCCATACAGCCAACATAGTATTTGTTGAATCTACGCACCATGATCTCAGAATCCGATAGTGTATTTGCTTTGTATATTAGGAAAAACAGGAATCTATTTCTGCGGTTGATCCAAAGTAAAACAGAAAAAAGGAAAGCCTTACCTAATAATGCAAACTACTCATATTATTAATTGGATACCTTATAATTGTATAATTCCTATAAAATATCAGCTTTTTTAATATTTTAACACAGTTATATAAGATAATTATAATTATTATTTGTACATTTGCACAGAAAAATACCAAATGGTATGTGCGAATGTTTAATTTGTTATAAAGTATAATTTTAAAAAGTATCTTTTATGTATTACTCATGTTGTAAAGTAGATTCCATTTGTCATATGGACACTTCTGGCTATTACTCTTTAATGGAAAGAATAGTTAATTCTTCTACAGAAACCACCCAATACGGCTTGTGTGTATTTATTACTTTTCTTGTATTATTGTTTGTCCTGTTAGGAATAATTCTCTGTTTGTTTTGTAATATGAATAATAAATACAGAGAGGAACGATCTTTAATAATCAGTGAGATCTCTAATATTAATCAAAGTTTGAAGAGTTCTATAAATAGTTCCATACGAAATGTATTTGATGATTTTGTAAACCAAAACAACAAAAACAAAGATTGTAAATCCACCTATAATGAAAGCCAAATAAAATTGTATTTCTTGTTAAATGATATCCTAGATAACATCGATGCGTGTTTTAATTATCTGAATAATAGTAAGACAACGGATGGTTTTATTGATGAATTTTTTAAATTTCAATCGAATCATATAAAAATAATTAATTCCCCTCATTCTGCAAGTTTTGCCCACTATACTAATATTGATGAACTATTATGCCAATTCGAAAAGATAGCAAAAGAGGTTCTTCGTGATAGTAATAATCCTAACAAACAAGAATATAATGACAAAATTGATGAAATTAAGAAAAAACTAAATCATTACATAATGATGCTCAAGGAACTTTTAAATTTTTAATAATAAGGGAATATGACTAAAGATTCATTTGAGCGCTATAGTTCTAAAGTAAAGAGGATTAATATACCACTTCCTTCTTTTACTTTCGTTCATAAATCATGGTTTCCAAGAAACATTGATAATTCAACTCCTGGTTATATTATTGGCAGGGATAGGATTATTGAGAAGTTAAAGTCGTGGCTCACAAAGGAAAAAACTAATGGAGGTGTCTATCTTGTAACAGGATATCGAGGGATGGGAAAAACGAGTTTTGTTAACAGAGTGCTGTTTGAACTCGTTGGAGAACCAGGCTTCCGAGTAAATTTCTTCGGATTCGTCTTTTTAATCATAGCATTTTCATTAATACTTTTTATGCCCTCAAAAGACTTTATGGCAGTTATTCCATTATTGGGCATCAGTTTATCATTTTTATGGTGTATATGTCATTATTATAAGATAAAAGAGAAGTTTAAGAAATACAAATTCAGGTTAGTCGCAGGGAAAAGATATGTTCATGGTAAAAAAGATATTAAAGGAATAATAAGTTATGTAAAAGCATTTATCGCAGTGTGGAAAAAGTTAGAGCCAAAGGAATGGGATAGAATAAACAATCTAATATATGGGTCTAATGAAAAGTACAAAAAATATTCTCATATAAGTATAAATATCAATTTGGGACAGGAAATTCTGGATGAAAGAAACATTTTGTGCGTATTAACTTCACAACTTTACAAAAAATATCGCAATTACATTCTTTCTCCTATTGCTAATGCTGAATTATTTGTTTTATATATTTTATCGTCTTTTTTTGTATTATTATTCACCCATTTTCATAATCATGACAATTCTTGTGAACTCTCATACTTTAGACAATTAATTAATAATGTCTCATCACAACTTCCTATAACACCTTACTATTATGGAATAGAAGTCGACGTTTGCATAAGTGGTCTTATAGTACTGGTGGGCTTCCTCATATTGGCCTATATTATCTTTTTCCATCAAATTAGAATTTTCATTCAGCTTCGAAGGCTGAGTAAGAGGTTAGACGCATACTATTATCAAGAAAAAAAAGGTAATATTAGCTATAAGAAAATTATCTCTGGTTTTTTTGCCCATAAGGCCGCATATAATTATTCACTTGCAAACACACGAGATATAGAGTCCCAGCTAATTGACATTCTTGATCGTATAGAAAAACATCTTTTTCATCCGACATTTTATTTTGTTTTTGACGAACTGGATAAAATTGAAACTCCTATAGAGAAAAGAGATCATGTTCCAGAATTTTCGAATGAAAAATATCTGACAAGTGGCGGTACATCCCGAAAAAGGAAATTTACAGTTATGCATCTACTCGCAAATATGAAGTATTTCACAACCACTGCTAAAGCAAAATTCATATTTATCGCAGGACGAGAAATGTATGACGGTTTCCTTGCAGACTTGACAGACAGAGAATCTGCGGTATCAAGCCTTTTTAATGGTGTAATCTACGTGGAGAGTTTTTGTAAAAACGAAAAAAGTGAAAGAGATGTTATGTATAATACGGAGACATTTATTTCCAGACAATTACTTCCACAGAGTTATATTGAAGAGAAGGTCGTAGACAAGTTTGTTGAATGTAAATTAAAAGACACTTCATATTTTAATATTGACATTAATTTGAAATTATATTATGAATATTTAGTTACAACTTATTCTGAGGTGATTTTAGGCACAAAAGAATATGGAATAGAACAAAGAAAAGATGTATTTGATGAGGCACGTATCAGTATTGATAAAATTATAGTATTTCTATATCACTTTTCTGCATATCTATACCATGTAAGTAATGGCTCACCTAAAAAGATGAGGTTAACATTTGAGAGTTATGTGAGGCCATTGAGGAATAAGAAAGAATTTAAATTAACAACTTCGATATTTAAAAGGAGACCGCTAGAAAATACCGATGTGGATATTCATATTCCGTCATCATGTAAATATCTTTTGTCTTTTAGTGAGAAAGAGCAAAGAATTATTGGCTTTATTCATTACATATCCTATCCTGTTAATCAAATAATAACAGATGCCGATCAATTTGGTGACAAACTTTTGATTTCAGCTTCATATTTGATAAATCACATTTACAAATACCATACAGGCGGCTTCTCATGGAGGAATATCGAACAGACTCCAGAATTGTTAGAGGTGTATAAGATACCAGAATTCAGAAGTTTCATTAATTACATTTTAACTTATCTGACACAGACCCATATCATTCAGATTCCTTGTGGTTTATTTCAATACAAGTTCAGAAAACAAATCTCTGAGGAAATTTCTCTTGCTTCAAAGATATCAGAAGAAGTATCTGCGATTTTCAATTTTACTTTAGATGAGTCTCAGACAGTTAAGAGTCATTATTATGAATTATTAAACAGCCATATTAAGACTCTAAAGGATGAAAAGATTACTTCTCCAGACTCTTTAGCAGGAATCCATCATATTTTAGCCGACCTTCACATGGCAGATGAAGACTACAATAATGCCATCTTTGAATATCAAACAGCCTTACGAGTTTCTAATAAAGAATCTTTCCCCAAAACAGATGATATTCATATGGCTTCTCATATTTTAGCGACTATTAGGATCATGCTTAAATTGGGACTTGCTTTTGAAAAAAGACGCACAATATCTTCCGCATATAATATTTATGGAGAGATTATACATATATTGTTTAAATTCCGTGAACTCGATGAGAAAGAATTTGGCTTAAATTTCAACATAGAACAAAAGGTAGAATGGCCAAACTATAGTGCAATATTATCTACCAAAAAAGGAAACGAAAAGTTCTTCGAGAATGTTATGCCAAAAATACAATCCAAGCCAACACAGGATACTTCGTTTAATGAAATAAATTACCCGCTATTAGATAGCTCAAATGAAAAACTCCAATACAAAATAGATGGAGATGACTTCATTTCAGAGTTTTCATATCATTTGACTCCATTGAAGCATAATACAATCCAAAAATTATCAATGATAGAAGATACACAAACAATTTATCAGGCACTTTTGGCAAAACTGTTTATAAATGAAAAAATAGAATTAGGAGGAATAACCCGCACAAACATAGATATCATCGAGAATGAGTTTCTATATATACACAGGACAACAAATAGTAAAGAGAAATTCCTAATCTCAACTGATTTCTATAGAAGGTTAGGGGATATCATGTTTTATAAGAACGGACTTGTTGGCTTTAATTTTACAAGGAATAAGTTGACGAAGGATATAGAAGAAAGTTTCTTTGAAAGCCTTTATTATTTCGCATTTGACATAAGAAGAGAATTACATGATTTTTGCAGTAAAAACAAATGTTATGAATATTACGAACCAATGCTAAACGCAATTAACGATTTACCTGATTCCGTATTAAAAACTAATGAAGAGCAGAGCACATTTATAGACGTGGAAGAAGGTGATATTCATATTCAAATAGATGATAATATACAAAAAAATATTATCAAACAATTGGTGAATTCATTTTTCAAAGAGACAATTATTAAAGAAAAAATCAAATCACTTAGTCCTAATGACATCAGAGAATGTAATAAGCATAGGAAATGCAAATGGATAAAGAATCAGACTATGCCATGTCTTTCATGTAAATTCTACAATCGCAGCTTACGAATTATGATGAGGAATCTGTTTGGTATTAATATTGAAAAGGAAAAGTTGAAGTTAATCAAGCTGCACGGTGATTCGAAAACGAGCAAAGCCATTGTCATTCTGGAACAAATCATAATAGGCGGAAGTGCAAAATCAATGAGAACAAATCATATGATACAACTTGGAGAGGTTCTGGACTGTTTGGGAAATACAATGTTAAGTTGTTCTGACTTGAGTATAGAAAATATTAATCTTTCGAATCCTCAAAATGGTCATCATTTTAAAGATACGATTACTGCAGAATTTCTGTCAATGTTTTTGCACGATGTGGGTGAGATGAATAGAGATATTGATAATATCAAATTAAAGCAAAAATACCATCTTATAAATAAATCAAGACTGGAATTAGGAAAAATAGAAACTTGTATATTATACTACTGGGAGGCTTACATATGTTTTAAGTATGGTGGAGAACTGAAGAAAGCTGCAGGAAGCTTAAAGAAAATACTAAGAGTCTTTCAAAACTATCTACGTGTTACATCACAAATGGGCAATTCTTGTAGAGAAATGTTGCAAGCAAAAGTTCTTATGGGTGAATTTCTAAATGAAATTAAGAACCGATTGGTCAAGCAATGTCTAATTAGTCTATATTCACATTACAATTATATTAATATTGTTGAGATACAAAGATTAAAATGGATTTTCTACGCCCAAATGTATGAAAATATTTCTCTTAATCGGCTATCTCTTTTCCCTGATGTTGAAGAAATAATGCTTATTTATTATGAGATGATAAACATATGCTTCATTCCTGATAATGATATTGCAAAGTTGGAACCGTATTTTACCGATGTTAGGCAGAACATCATAGCATATTCTTCTCCTGAAGAAGGGTCTATACATTTCTCTTGGAAAAATCTGGAAGAGCGTAATGATGATTTTGAAAATAGATTGGTTGGTATATATAATAATTTGTCAATGGGGGCCTTACGTCATTCAAATACGATATACGAACGTATATTATCATTAAGGTTTAAGACGTTATTAAACCGACATATTCTTGAGATTGCATTTCCTGAATTTAAAGATATTCATAATAATATTCATCAAGACACTATTGATTATACAAAATATATATGCCAATATTTAATTCCCTCCGTTAATGGTTCCTGTGGTGGTAAAGAAAAATGGATGAGATATTTCCCTTCAATCCATTTCTTGAATAATTCTGACCAAGATGAAGACTGTATTTCACATAGAATGAACTTGTTAGAATTTCTAATAAAGGATTCCCTTTTCTGTTTAACAAATATTTTGAGTACTATTACTCCATATACTTCCACTACGCTTTTTACCAATTCTTTTATGGGGAATATATATAGAGACTTGAATCACTGGAACATTCTGTTTGATGCATTATATAAGTATTATAAAGTATTTGATGATTGCAGCCCCATCTATACAAAGAGCAACAAAGATGGTGAAAAAAAAGAATCATTATTTGCTGAATATGACAACTTGTCAAAATTGCATAATTTCTGTAGTCATTGCGAATATCAATCAGACAAAACTGCTTGTTATTCTGAGCAACTAAAATATTATGAACAACTAAGTTCAGATAACAAGACTCTAATAGACAAATTACGCAATGACTGGCGTAGTAAATGTCCATATTATGATAAAAAATGTCAGTATAAAGCTATTGGATACCATTTTGTGCAGGAAGAAATAAAAAAGACCTTAAGTAAAAATGGAGTAGACCTCATAGAGGTTTCTGACTTATATAAAAAACTATGCAAATGTAACAACATCTCTGACAGATTCTTTGAAATGGTTCTTACCACTATTAATAAGCCCAATGTTCATTATACCTTATCAAACTATTCTGGAGAAATGGCTTTGATTTCCTACCGTAAGGCAAAACAGGTGCATAGGGAAGGGAAAGCCTATAAAGACATGATTTCTAAAATGTATTATCTAGATGATGATCTTAAAAATGACACAATTCAATTCGATTTGGCTATTGAACGTTTCAAAATTAATAGTGGTGACATTGATTCAAACATAAAACATATTTTAGAATATGTTACTGACCCAATATATGATATAGAAAACTTTTGTTCTGACAATGAGACTAAGAACAAACTTGAAAAGCGATTCCCTGATTTGTTTTGGAATGTATCAGAAGAGGTTAATTTGTCAAATTAGTACTTATTATGAAAAGATGCGATCTACATATTCATACAGTACCATCTGTGTCGGACAGATTGTTTACGTATGACAAAAACGTTTTAGTGGATTATGTAGCGAAGACAGGTCTGGATGTCATTGCCATAACAAACCACAACCTGTTTGACTACCCGCAGTTTCAAGAGATAAAGAATGCTTTGCCAAATACCATTGTACTACCAGGTATTGAGGTGGATTTGGAAAAAGGACATATTCTTGTTATAGCGAATAATGATGACGGTACTTTATTTGGCTTTAATACGAAGTGTGAAGAAGTAAAGAATCTTATTAAAACACAAGAAGATTTTATTACTTACGACACATTCATACGGATATTTGATGACTTGAGTAGGTATTTACTCATACCACATTATGAAAAGGATCCAAAACTTCACAAAGATATTATTAAGAAATTTGGGAGGAACATTATAGCAGGTGAAGTTTCGAGCGTCAAGAAGTTTATTTATATGGAGAAGGAGGAGTCGGAACTTACTCCAGTCTATTTCAGCGATTTCAGAGTTGAAAAAGGTATTACTCCAGATCAGTATCCCGTCAGTCATACTTTTTTTGATGTTGACCAGGTAAATGTCAACACGCTGAAACTCTGCCTTATGGATAAGACAAAAGTTTCACTAACCTCAGAAAAAGGCGTCAAACTGTTTCAGATTTTTCCAAATGGGCAGATGTTGTCAACAGGGCTCAATATTATGTTTGGGAAGCGCTCTACAGGAAAGACTTATACGTTAAATGCCATTGCTAATCGTATTGATGGAAAGCCTAAATACATCAAACAGTTTGAATTGCTCAATACTGGCAAGAACGACTCAGACCAGTTTGAAAATGACCTGAAGGTTAGACAAGAGAACTCGGCAGAAGATTACTTGCATGAATTTAGTGCTATAGTTACAGATATGCTGAAGACTTGTTCTGCTGATGAAGACGAGATGAAATTGCAGAAATATCTTGAAGCGTTGATGTCTTCTGCCCAACAGAGTGATGTAAACGATGTGTTCTCAAAGTCGAAATTGTTTAATGAGAGCGATTTCAAAGAGCAAAATCATGATGAGATAAAAAGACTTATCAAAGCAACACTGACATTATTAGAATCACAACTCTACAAGCCTATTATCAATAAGCATTTGCCCGAAGCCTCACTGAAGGCACTCTTGAAAGAACTGATAGAACGATGTCGGAAAGAAAATATTCAGGATCAGTACTTCAAAGAGGTCAATAACATGATTAAGATGGTAAAGGAGTCGTTACAATTAAAATCAGCGGCACCTCGTATTCCTGATATAGACTTATTCCATTACTTCATCAATAAGAAAAAACGTGAGGTGTTTAACCAAATAGCCATAGCGGTTAAGAAAAACAAAATAATTAGTACAGAGAAGGCAGGACATTTCACCATAAGTGTATCTGCACGTCCATTTGCGAATGCTACCGATTTGAAAACTGTCGGACTGAAACAGGTTTCACTTATCAATGCGTTTGCGAAGTATGGAAATCCTGTTCTGTATTTAGAGGAGTTAAAAGCGGCTGGTGTTGAGACTGACCGCATTTATAAATTGTTTGCAGCCATAGACTATAGAATCCTTAATTCATCGGGGTTGCCCGTGTCTGGTGGAGAGCGTTCGGAGTTTAACTTCTTACAGAAAATCAAGGACGCTATTCTGTGTGACATTCTCATTATTGATGAGCCAGAGTCTTCGTTTGACAATATCTTCTTGAAGAACGAAGTAAATAAGTTTATCAAGGAGATGGCTGAAAATATGCCAGTAATTATTTCTACACATAATAACACGATAGGAGGTTCGATAAAACCAGACTATATTCTATATACCGAAAAAAAGATAGAAGCAGACGGACCTCATTTCAACATATATAGTGGATATCCGACAGCCAAAGCTCTAAAGGACGTAGATGGTAAAACGATTGAAAACTATGAGATAACATTAAACAGTTTAGAGGCTGGAGAACTAGCATATTCAGAAAGAAAGGACATTTATGAAACACTTAAAAATTGAAGAACAGAAAGCCTATTTCTCAAGAGGCGGAAACTGGATGGTTGTAACAGAGATGACCAAAGAAGACTTGCTAAATCTTGCTCATGCTGCTATAGAAGAGGAGGATTTTGAGATGGATGCATACGATGAGGCATTATTGCCCAATCCTGCACACAAGATTATTTATCAACAGATAAATGGTCAATTGGCAGAACTGCATAAAAGAAGAGCCGCTTTTCAAGAAGAAGAGAGGAATATCTATAAAGATGCATATAATAAATATTGTGTAGAATAAAATACGCCCTTCTTTCAAAAAGCAAGGCTATTATTTGGTTCAACAGGATGCTCCCATTTTAAGGAATGGAGCTATGCGCCTGTATGATGTTATTGCTTGAACATAAGAGAAGGAACCAGAACAAATGAATATATTATTATCTGTTTGTGTATAAAACCAATACTTGAATTTTATGTCATAACTATGATTTCCTAATGTTTACTATTACTATTTTTATGAAAAAGGCTATTTTATTTTTGTCTGTAGTTATTGTAAGTAATGTTTATGCTCAGACTTATCTGTCTGGAGATATAATTATTACGAATCCAAGCAAAGTATCAGGTTCTCTTAACTATGATTTCCCTTCAGGAACGACAGGTTCTTTTTCTTATGATGGAAAAGAATTATCACTTAAGATAGAGAAGACAGTTTTCAATAATGTTAGTACATCAGCAGGTCTCGGTTTTAGGCCTAATGGTGAAACTTGTTTCTATGTTTCTTTAGAGGATGGTATTGAAATAGGGGCAATTAAGATAGAGGGTACTGGAAATTTTTATGGTAATTCATTAAAAGCTTCAATAAATCCTATGTTGAAACTCAATTATTGTATTAATTGGGTTTCAAATACTATTTTTATGCTTACTCCAGAAAAACCAACAATCCAAAAAATGGTAGCACGACCAAAAGTATCTACACAGATGATTCCAAGCCTTCTTATAAAAGGCCGTTTGGAAATTGAACCTGCACTTGTGTTGAAAGAAAGAAATGAAGAAATTGTAGAAGCTTATTGCTTGGATAAAGATAAAGAAGTTCCAGAACATGGCACTCGTTTTTCATATAGCAACGATTCGATTATAGATGACATAAGGTTTTGTGACACAACGGATGATTCGTTCATAATACAATCACTATTGTATAGCTATTTAGATGGTTATTCGATTAGTGAAGAAGAATTATTATATGTGTGGAGAGGAAATAATTCTACTTTATTGGTTTTTAATAATGGGAATATTGGGTATATTGTTAAATATTCCAATGGAGAATTTGAGTCTTCCATCCCACTGCCTTTAGATTATATAAAAAAGTCATTAAATATAGAAAAAATACTTCAAGGAAAACAAAAGAATAAACTATATTTCAATGAGAAATTTTCTCAGGATGAAGTTTTGGTAATGAAAGATGTTTTAATGATTTTTGGCTTGGAAACAAATGAAGATGGCTCTATTTCCACAAATCTTGATGTTGACCAATTTTATGAATTGTATTCGAAATTTGTTACTCCATTAATTTTAGATTACTATTCCTCTATTATACAATTAATGGAAAACTCAAGATAAACTTTCGTAGAAATACATGTTTCAAGTGAATTCAGTTATTTTCTTTCATTCTACATCAATAATGGAATCTGCCCAATAATGGAATCTGTCATCTATCCTTGAAAAAATGCAAAATGTTTGTTTAGTTCAATTAAAATTAGTACCTTTGTAGCGCAAATGAAGTCGATAAAGAGTTGTTGATGTTTACGCAAATCGCGGAGAATTTCAAACACCTGTATGTAACTAATTCGTAACCTCTCCCAAAAATTGGCTCTAATCATTGCTGAAAGTCAATAAGTTATCAAAAATCGGTTGTTTTTCGGTAAAAACACTTTGTTTGTAAACTGAAACTACGATGCAAACACTTTTCTGAAATATGGCTGTTGATAACGGTTTTGTCAGAAAAGTGGAAATTCTGTGCAGGTTTGGCTGTGGTATAAAATTAAACATGCACGCCTCTAAGCCCTTTGTTTATCGGTATTTCAGAGATGCTGTGCAGGTTTGACTAACTTTTTATAAATTTTTCTCAGAAATTTTTCTGGTGGTATTGTACAAATATCAGTTTTTTGTTGTATCTTTGCACAGAATATGAAATGATTATTTTACCTTAATCGAATATGAAGCAGATTACATTGATGAAGAATCAGCGTGGTGGCGAGGCGTTGCGCACGCTGGATATAGATAAGGTGGTGGAGATGATGCGACAGGGAGACTATCGTAAGGAGGTTGACCTGTTGCGAACCTACTATCCCATCATCGATAAGGAACGTAACGAAGACGGTACACTCAAGGGTGGCGAAGAGTATACCAGGAAACTGCCATTGCTGTACTTCGCCCAGTTGTGGGAGAACCGTAACCACCAGCGCGTTAGCAAAGGCTATACGCAACTGGTGCTGCTGGAGGTGAACAACCTACAGAGCTATGAGGAGGCTGCTGCTATTCGTCAGGGTGCTGCCTTGATGCCACAGACGCTGTTGGCCTTTGTGGGTGCCAGTGGTCGTAGCGTTAAGATTGTATGTAGTGGAGAAATTGCTGAAGGTGGAAGCAAGCTGGATAATGGAAAAGGAATGACGGAAGAAGAGGAGCAAGTGTTCCACTTGAACCTCTACGAAAAGGCCCGTATGGCCTATAATGCGCAGTTGGGCGTAACCATTGAGAAACTGGAACCTAGAATGGATCGTGCCTGCTATATCAGCTACGACCCTGAGGCATTCTATAATCCGTTGGCTGTGGCGTTCTATGTCGATACTGTGGTAACGACACCGGCTGTCAGTACGACCATTGAACCTAAGGAGACTGCGCCAGGCTTGGATCGTTACCTGACGTTGCACAAGATTTATGAGTTCAACTTGATGAAGGCCTACGATGAGATGGCAACTGTTGAGGAACAGAACTTTAGCGACGATGCTGAGTATACCCATCTGCTGGCTATCCGACTAGCCGACCGATGTCAGGAAACGGGCATCCCGATGGGTATTGCCTTGAGAATGACGACTGCCCGTACGCCTTTCCGCCAAGACCCGTTGATGGTGCGCCTGACCTTTGAGAACGCCTACCGTGAGGCAAATGAGAAGAAGTATCGGGGCAGGAAAGGCAGCAAGCAGAGACTGAAGAATGTCGCCCCAGAGACGCTGCTGACGATGAAGATTGACATCTTCCTGCGTGAGCACTACGAACTGCGCAAGAACGTGATGCGTGGCGTGGCGGAATACCGTCAGAGAAAAGGGCTGGGATTCTCGTTCCAAGACCTGACGGAGGAGGCTCGCAACTCGATGACCATGCGTGCGCTGGAGCAGGGCATCCGCTGTTGGGACAAGGACATCCGCCGCTTTGTCAATAGTGACGACATCGAACTCTATGACCCCATCTGCGACTGGTTGGAACACCTGCCACAGTGGGACGGCAAAGATCGTGTGACGCCTCTTGCCCAGCGCGTCAAGACCAACTACCAGGAGTGGACACATCTGTTCCACCTGTGGATGCGCTCGATGGTGGCCATGTGGCAGGGTAAGGGTCAGCTGACGGGTAATGCCCTCGTACCTCTTTTAATAGGTCGCCAGGGCTGTGGCAAGTCATCGTTCTGTCGCATCCTGTTGCCTCGCGACCAGCGTGAGTACTACAACGACCGCATCAACTTCAAGAACGAGTCGGACCTGAACCTCGGACTGACGTCGTTTGCCCTTATCAACCTCGATGAGTTCGACAAGATTACGCAACGACAGCAGATTGTGCTGAAATACCTCGTGTCGACAGCCGACCTAAAGTACCGTCCGCCGTATGGCAAGGCTTATAGCAGTCATCGTCGCTATGCGTCGTTCATTGGCACCACCAACGACCAAACACCACTTGTCGACCCTAGTGGCTCACGCCGTTTCATCTGCGTGGTAGCCGAGGGGAATATCGACTTCCAGACGCCTGTGGAGTATGACCAGCTCTATGCTCAGCTGCTCTACGAGGTCGCTCATGGCGAGCGCTACTGGCTGACAAAGGAGGAGGAACAGGCGCTGATGCACCACAACCTGCAATACCAGCGGCTGAATGGTCTTGGCGAGATGCTATTGTCGCTCTATCGTCGTCCAGAGGGAAACGAAGAGGGTCGGTGGCTGTCGCTAAAGGACATCTCTGCCCGTCTGAAGCAGACCTTCCGCTCGTCATACAAAGAGGAGCCTGGCACCTTCGAGAAGATTGGCAACTTCCTGAACCGCCCTGAATACAAGTTCCAGAGCCGTCGCCCTCATACGGGTACGGAGTACTATGTTATTGAACAATAACCAATAACCGTGAAACAATAACCGTGAACCGTTAGGATTTCTTCTCCTCGTGGTCGTGGGTGGTATGGATAAAGTCTGTGTTCTTGCGGTCTATCTTCAGGATGTTGAGAATCATCTTCCATACCAGCATGGGGATGGACAGGATCTTGCCGAAGACAGAGTGGCTGCGCAACTGTTTGGGCGTAGACACGTAGAGCGACAGACAGATGAAGATGAACAGCAGCCACCACTTGATGCACCAGTCGAGCGAGAGCAGTGTGACCAAGCATGCCAGTACGAACGTCAGCACAATCAACATAGAGCGTGGGATGAGGGCCTGCTGGAAGGTCTTGTCGATGTAGTCGATGTTGCCGTCCATGATGGCTTTGGGAACGTAGGGCAACAGCGAGAACAGACTCTGTATCTGGGCTGTCATCCAGCGCAGACGCTGCTTCTGGAAGTTGTCTTTGTTCGACACCTTCTCGTCATAGACATGGATGTCCGGCTCGTAGTGGATATGAATCTTCTGGCGCAGCAGAAGGGCCTCCAGCTCGCGGTCCTCACCAGCGGTAGACAGCTTGTAGACATTCTCCTTGAACCACTTGAACTTGAAGCACATGCCTGAGCCGATGAGGGCTGAGGAGAGGCCTATGCGGTTATGGGCCTTACGGAAAAGGGTGTTGTTGATTTCCTCGCTGACACCATCGAGCACGGCGATGTTATTGTTGGAGTTCTTGGCGCAGCGGTGACACTGGATGGCGTCGTAGCCCTTGTTGCAGACATCGTTGAGCTTGGCCAGGAAGTCTTGCTCTACCACGTTGTCGGCATCGAGTATGACGATATAGTCGTATTCTGTCTGAATCTGCTGTAGCGCATACTGCATGGCCTTGGCCTTGCTACTCTTCTCGAAGACGGGCTGTAGCAGGGTGATGGGCAACTGAGCCAGTTGCTCATTGGTTTCAGGCTGCATGTGGTCGCTGATGACAGCTACATGGAAACCCTTATACGGATAGTACTGTCCCAAGAAGGTGGTCACGGAATTGACGATGACACGGTCCTCGTTGTAGGCCGGATAAAGGACGAGGAAGGTAAACTGTCGTGGCTCGCGCATAGAGCGGAGTTGTCCCTCCAGATAGGCGGAGAGCGGCGATTCGGTTTTCTTCCACAGTATCGATACCAGTGCGAAGAACAGGATGTAGGCACCAGATGCTGCCAGCAACAACCAGAGGAATATCTCAATAATATGTAAAATCAGCCAAACGATACTCATAATATAATAAGGTGTTATGGGTTACAATTTCTTATTTAAGTCCGCTTTCAATTTCTTTCCGATAGACGTCTTTGCCAAAACAATGGACAAAAGGATAATCGGTATAGAGAAGAAGGTTTTATCCCACTTGTCGTCAACCAGATAGTTGGGCGTTGCTAACGCAAAGATAAACAGTACGATAGCAAATAGTGCCCACCACTTGAGAGCCAACGAGAAATAGATGAAAGGCATGAAGATGCCCATAGCGATGATGATGGCCATCATCAGGATACGAGGCAGCAGCATCCATTGGAGAATCTTGTCTATCAGGTCGTAATGGCGCTGGATGATGGCTCCAGGCAGATAGCGGATGTTGCGGATGATGGTAGCCAGATGTGACAGTAACCACCGACCACGCTGGCGATTGAAATCCTCTGCCTTACGAGTCTTCTCAGAGAATACCATGATGTCGTCGAAGTAGTCTACAAAGATATGTTGGCGCAACAGACGAGCCTCCAGCTCCTTGTCATCCCAATAGGTGTTGGTCGTCAGGATGTTAGCCTTAAACCAGTTGAAGTCGAAGGCCATTGCTGAGTTGGAGGCAGCAGCAGACAGACCTAATGTGACGTGGCCGCGACGGAAGATAGAGTTGTTGATTTCCTCGAAGATAGCACTCAGACGTGCTGATACGGTATCGCGATTCTGCGAGAGCATGTGACACTGGATGGCCTTGGTGCCTGCAGCCTCGTAGGCATCGTTTAGCTGAGAAAGGAATTCTGGTTCTACAATGTTGCCAGGGTTGAGTATTACTGCTATATCATAGAGCTTGAATTGTGGCAGGTTATTGATGGCCAGCTGTAATGACTTGGCACGGGAACTCTTTGTGAATGTGGGTATCAACAAGGTGATGGGCTGCTGTGCCAGGCGGAAATTACTCATCTCGTCAATATGGTCGGCAATCACTGTCACATCGAATAGGCGCTGGGGATAGGACTGTCCAAGGATAGAGCGTACTGTCTGTTCAGCGCTGGGGCCATTTTTGTAAGCAGGGATGAATATGATGAAACGGTTTTCTACACGACTCTTCGGAGTATTCTGGTGCTGGCTGAACATGGAAGCCATCGCAAAGATACCCATATACACCACCGTCATACAGACGAAGATGAAAAAGGCTAAGTCGCTAAAATATATAATCGTCCAAAAATCCATACGTTCAATGTTTAATAAAATGCCAGATTCCTTTCAGAGCAGCTTTGGCCAAGTCATAGCGCCGTTGCATCAGGTCCTTCGCAATCTCCTTTGTACCTGCTACGAAGATGAGGTAGAGGTAGGACAAGAAGCGCCAAGGGAGTGGGCTGTTACGTCGATCCAAGAGCAGACGGTTACGCGTAATATAATAGGTACGCAAGGGACTGGCCTGTCCTGTCGTCTGGCTCTCCTTATGATAGATGGTGCTAGCGGGCTCATACCAGATGTCGTAGCCAGCACGACGAATCATCATGGACCAGTCGAGTTCCTCGTAATAGAGGAAGAAGCAGGTCGGCATCATACCAGCCTTGTCGATGACTTCACGACGAACCATCATGGCAGCACCATGACCATAGGGCGTCGGATGGGCTGTGTCGTACTGTCCATAGTCAGACTCGTTAAAACCGATGGCGTGGTTGCGCAGCGTGATGCGAGAGAGTGGGGTATAGCCCGCAAACTGTATCAGATTGTCTCCCCACGTAAAGCGTATCTTCGGACATACCATGCCAATCTTCGGGTTGGACTCCAAGCGCTCGACAAGGTGCCTGAGGTCTGCCTGCATGCTATGTTTGGTTTTTTGGACAGGTTCTTCCTGTAAAGTCAGCAGGGTGTCGTTATTGATAAAGTAGAGATACTGACCACTGGCAGCCTCGATACCCAGGTTATTACCACCTGCAAAGCCCAGATTCTCATTGCTGCGAATGACCTTGACCTGTGGATAGCGTTGCTGGATGACGCTCGCCTCGTCTTCCCGTGAGGCATTATCTACCACGATTACCTCTATCGACTCATCGTCTAAAGGTAACGTATCCATCAATTCACAGGTGTCTTTCAACCCGTTGTAATTGATGGTGATGATAGATATGATTTTCTCTTCTGCCATAAATCAACCTCTTTCTAGTTATACCCTTTTAGCCTTCTTTTTCTCAAGCTTTAAACGTTTTTTCTCTGCTTCTATAGCGAGTTGCTCTTCTTCGTAAACAATCCATTCATTTTCAATAAATGGAAGAATATAAACGATGGTCAAGCCACCAAAGAATGCCAAACAGTTTGGGAATTGCAGAAGCACCTGATTTCCATAACCTCCTAAAAGCTGAGAGGCAAAAGCACAGCTGCATCCAGCCCCAATACCTCGTAAGGATGGACTCTTGAGAACGAAGAATACGATACGGCAAGCCCCGAAAAGCATAAGTCCCATGCAACTAAGGAATACTGTGAGGCCGATGACTCCTGTATGTATCCAGATAAAAACCAACTCAGAGTCGGGGGGGACTTTTGCCATGAATGTGTATTTGTTATTGGCAGGAGCATTACCATAGCCAACACCCATGCCGATACCCCATGGAGCTTCGGCCATGTATTTCTTCATAGCTTGTTGATTGACTGTACGTGCATTGGCTGATGCGTCGTTTTTATCAAAAGCAGAACGCATACGTCGTATCTGCTGGTTTCCATTGCCAATGGTAGTAAAGGCCAGTATAAACACAAACAGTGCAAAAGCGATGGAAAAGGGGATGGCAATCTTAAAAGATTTGGACAGAAATACATATAGCAGCATACCTGCCATAAAACAAGCGATGGCGGTACGTGTTCCTGATGGGAACATTGCCCAAGCTGCAGCAAATCCAACAGTCAAAAAAAAGATTTTGTATTTGCGTACTTTGGCAGTAATACCAAAAATGATAAAGGCTACGGATGTAGAGGCGATACCTATACCGAAATTCGCGGCATCACTGTAGATGGAGAAATAACGAATGAGTGTTCCTGCTTGCAATACGTGGGTAGAGTGTCCTCGACCTTGTAAAAATTCGTTTTCTGAAACAGTAAATCCTATATGCTGTTGTTTCCAAACCCAAAAAGTAGCAAAAAGTGCTAGTGCCCCCCAAACGTAAAGGTAACGTACCAAAGTCTTGGGTGTTGATATATATATAGTAAATACAAGGAAAATGTATATAAGTTGGTATCCCACCATACGAGCCACTGTATACCATGCGCCAATATCTATACCAATACCACAGGTGTCATTGAGTACCTCAAGGGTGCAGAAACCGCACCATGTCAGTACAGCCAAATACATGAGGTTGAGCGTACGTTCAAAATGGCTACCGTGAGTGTCTATGATAGCAAAAGCCAATAATACGAGCTGTAACAACTCGTTAGGTATAGAAGTGGGTACAGGTAGACTTAGCCATTTGGCTTGTATGAGGTAGTTGATAACAATGAGTGACCAGAAAGCCAACATGCGGTATTCAAAAAGTAGTAATGTAATTACCACCAGTGCTGGCATCACACAGATAATGGCAAATGTGTTAAATCCTGCCGTGACAAACTCGTAGATAGCAAGCAAAAACAGGAGAAAGAGTAATGATACTCTTCCTCCGTTTTCTTTCGCATATGTGCTAAACGTGAGCTTGTTCATTATAAAGCATGTTCGTTCTCTGTAGCAGTCAATCCTAACTGAGACATACGATAGACGAAGTTGTTGAACTTCGTGTAGGGCGGTAACTGTCCGACGAATTCTTCGACGGCATAACGGGTGGCTTCCGTCAGATACATATAGAGCGTATTTTTGTGCTCCTCGTCTAACATGGCTTGTACCTCATTGAGCGCCTTCTGGTCGACATCCTTCCAAGTGCGGTTGGCACGTGTCACCATGAGATTAATGGTACCCATATTCAATAGGGCAGGAGATATAGAGTAGTCATCCAAATTCGGATATTCGATAATGGCTATCTCATCGGGGAGGATATCTGGGCAGAGATCCTTGATGTCTTTGGCCAAAATAAACTTACTGTCTTCTGCGAGGAAGTCTTCATCGTAGGTCAAGCGACGAACCTGCAAGCCTATGGATATCCAGTAGTTCTCTAACTCCTGGGCAATATAGCTCTTACCGTTGCCTGAGTCTGTGGAAAGAAGGTTGAGAACATTCTGTTGACCTTCCTTGAAATTAGGCAGCAATGCTTTGCTCAACTGCTTCATCGCCATATCAGCAATGGTTTTGTTAAAACGGCGATAGCGCAGATTACTTTCCTTGGGGAAACAGCCCATGACAGGAATATTTGTAATACGCTCAGAACGCATACGGTCACGCAGGGTGCGGTCGAGCATCTCAATAATCAAGAAATAAAGCGTAGTCAATGCAAAGGTGAGCATAAAGGCTCCCAACAGCACCATCAGGCGATTTGTAGGCTGGGCGTTCAGTGGGAACATTGGAGGATTAAGCACACGTAAGGTGGCTGTTGACATCTGAAGATTACGTTGACGCATACGAGCAGCGTTGAGGGAACGTAGCATTTCCATATAGTTACCTTCGATGAAGCCGATGTGGCGTGCCTTACGGTCGAGGGTGGCACCGATAGGCGCATAGAACAGATATTGTCTGTCTAGCTCGTTCTTCATGATGTCGGTTGCTGTCATTTCTGCTTTGGTCTTCTCCAATAGCAACAACTGTTCTAGCCAACGTCCCAACATGTCTTGAGCCTTGACACCTGTCTCAGTACTGAAAGAAGCTGCTTCTATGTCTCGTGTCAACTGATTAACACGCCCTGTAGCTCGCTGCAAGTCACGCTGAGCCTTGGCCAATTCTTCCTGTGATTCGTTATTGTTACCACCGCCCTCACTACTCATCAGTTTAAGATTGGAAATACGGGACTGAATGCGTGAAATGTCACGTACCTGATTGGTAAATTCTCTGTTGGATCGAATGACCTGCGCACGATTTCCTAACTGGCGCTCTAAATAGTCGAGCAGAGCCTTGGATGTGGTGTAGTTCATCAACTGATCATTACGAAAATTCTGCTGTTGAGCTTCCAAAGATGCAACCTGCTTGGTCTGCTCTCCGTAATTAATGATACGCTTGGAGACGTTATAGCGGATGAGGTCATCTTCGGCACTTGTCAGAATACGGTACAAACGAGCCACCTCACGCTCAAAGAACTTAATGACATTACTGGTTTCGCCATATCGCAACTGCTGATATTGTTTTGAAAAAACATCATTTAGTATATCCAGCGTGTTATAGACGATGCCTGCGTCATTGGCTGAATAGCCGATATCAATAATATCACTCTTCTGAAGTTGGAGTACTTTCAAACGGCTGGTAATGCTGTTGATGCTAAAATATGGATGATAGTTCATTAAACCAAAAAGGAAGTTGTCTTGTGATGGCTTCTCATAGGCCTTCAAGTTGGCATAGGTTGCCGACTCGTTGTTATGGTTGATGAGTGCCTTCACATCGGCAGGAACAGTAGCATTCAACTGACGGAAATGTTCAGCGGAAATGTAGTTGTTGTCCTTATTGGGATTACCATACATCATACAACGGGCAAACAGACGCAATGCGACCTCGTGGATGGTGTTGTCAGTGGTGATAATCAACATCAGGTTGGTGATGTTGGTCTGTGAGTTACCACCAGCCGCACCAGAGCTGCCTTCAATGTTGTAACCGGTAATCATACCTGTATAAATCGTCGTATTCGCATCATAGACACGTTCCATGTTACGGGTCATAAACCACGCCACAATAAGAGCTATCATCGGCAAGACAACTAAATACCAACGTATCTTATAGAGGAAACGGACAAAATATCTAAACAAATCCATATTGAGTGCGTATTATTATTTCTTTGTTTTTTTGTGTTCGGATTTAGCAGCCTTGCGGAGTGCTTTCTTTTCAGCTTGTTCCAACTTGCGATATCTCTCATCGTCTTCTTCTGCAGCTTTCTTAATGTTCTTGGCAACCTCACGGTTCTGTTTACGAATATCTTTCTCTGACAACTGCTCGTCATCAAGGGTGATGTCTGTTGTGGTATTCGTTAAAATAGGGGTATGTGTCAAGAGTTCCAAGGTAATGATGTCTGTAGTAATAGTGGTCTGCAAACTTTGGTACTGGTTGACGAGACTGGCTTCTTGCAACTTGGTTCCTGCGAAACCTTCAATGGACATATTGCCTTGGTGGAAATCCTCCTGGTTCAAGGCACCAGCACCCTGATAGATGGCAGCACCTTCACTAAAGGTTTTTAAGGTCACCAGATTGTTGGTTATCTTGATATAGAGTGAGGCGATTTCCTTTTTGAGGTTGTCAAAAGCAATATCTTTTTCAATTCTTGCTCTGTCGACTTCCAATCTTTTTCGCTTGACAGAAGCTGTCAGATCTAGAATATCCTCTAAGGGTACACTGAGGTTAATACCCACGTTCCAATAGCTTTGCTCATTGCCTTGGAACTGGTAGATGGTGGTATAGCTCTGTGTAGTACTGTTATTACCCCACATGTCTGTCTTGCCATAGCTGTAGCTAGCATGTCCTTGCACATACGAGAAGATGTGACGCTTTTGCTTGGCGACTTCTGCCTGAGCAATCTCCTGGGCTTTGTTCAAGGACAAGATGTTAGGGTTCTGCTTGGCATTCTCATAGAGCACAGCCAATGGTGGCAAGTGGAAAGAAGAGAAATTAATCGTGCTGGTCTCGCTGGCATCAAAGAAACCGGCACTGATACCACTATTATTATATTGCGCGTGGCTGGTAGTAGCCACTGCAGTAAGTGCTATCGAAAGGATAAGATGTCTCACACCGTTCATAGGCGAAATCAACTGGTTAAACATTTCCTTTTTGCTTGAAGGCCGTAAAGGTCCTCAGAATAATCTTCATATCCAGCAAGAAACTATAGGTCTGTCCATAAGTGATGTCCAACTGCTTGCGCTCTTCTGCTGACATCGTACCTCCGCGACCACGTTCCTCAACCTGCCAAAGACCTGTCAGTCCAGCAGGAGCCATAAAACGGTCGATGCTGGAGTCTGCCGTCAGCTTCTCAGCCTCGTAAAGCGGTAACGGACGGTTGCCAACGATAGACATGTCGCCCTTGAGAATATTGAACAGCTGGGGAAGCTCGTCAATGCTGAACTTGCGGATGAACTTGCCGACCTTGGTGACACGGGGATCGTCTTCAATCTTCACGAAGGCATTGTTGATTTCCTCTTCCTTCTGCTTGTTGAAGTCGCTCTCAGCTACCACGAAGTCGTCGCCAACCAGCATAATCTCCTCGTCACTAATCATCATTTCTGACTCCATGCCCATATTCATCATTGCCAACTCTGCCTGGTCACCCAATGGGGCAGTGATGGTTGACTTAGGCTCTTCTGACTCTTGCTCCTTATACTGGTTGTGCTCCTTGCTCAACTCCTTCAGCTGGTGCTCTGCGTCCGCATACATGCTGCGGAACTTCAGGAAGTCGAAAATAGCATAGTTGGTTCCTACACGCTTTGACTTGAATAGCACCGGTCCCTTACTCTCCATCTTGATGGCTATCGCCGTTATGATGAAGATGGGCGAGAGGATGATAATAGCCAACGAAGCAACGACGATGTCGAACAGTCTCTTCCAGACAGGAATCTTGAATTTCAGGATGCCACGCCATGGAGCCTCGCTAGAGAATAGGATGTATTCACGGTCTGAGATGAATTGAATTTTCTTGTTCAAATCCGTAACAGAGGCTTCGAAATGGATGGTATCGTTGATACCGCATTTCAGATAAGTTTTGCGCTCCTCCTCCGTCATCGTATCCGTCATGAGGATGATATAGACGTTGGGACATTTCTTGCGCAGATAGGTGATGGCCGTGATGTCTTCATTGAGGACATTGCGCTCATAGAACACCAGGAAGTGCTCGTTGGATACATGTGGTGTACATATCTGGGCAGCATTCTTGTAGTTGGTGGCCATTCTGACCAGCTGTCCGGGTATGTATTTCAGACGTTCTTGTGTCTTAAGATTGTTTCCTAAGTATACAACACCTATCATGTCTTACAAAAAATGGAATGATCTATTAATTGGGGAGGATTTTCTTGACACGGATCTTCAACTCCATGGGGTTGAAGGGCTTGACGATGTAGTCTACAGCGCCAATCTCCAGCAAACGGATACGCTCGCTGGTAGAGTCTTCGCTCGACAGCATGATAACAGGAATGTGGCGGAACAGCTCGTTCTGCTTAATCCACTCCAGGAAGTCGTCACCACGCATGCCCGGCATACGAATGTCGGAGATGATAAGGTCGGGCGTATTGCCTGCCTGAAGCCATTTCACACCTTGTAAACCATCGGGCAACCACTGTACATCGTAGTCACTCATGAGATAGATAGAGAGCACCTTTGCGATGGTCTCTTTGTCGTCAAGTATTAGTATTTTCTTTTTCATAAATCAAACAAACCTTAGCTAATTGTTGTTCTTCTATCCTGCAAAGGTATAGAAAATTTTTTAATTGTAGTCAAATAATAATAAAAAAATATTGAAAATCTGTAAAAAAATTGGTTTTTAAAGATTATTTGCAGAATTTTGTAGTGCGAAAGTACGCATTTAAGGATTAGAAAACATATTTATTTATTAACTTACAATGGCAAACAGGTATTTATTAGGTTTCGATGTCGGCAGTTCATCTGTCAAGGCATCGCTCGTGAATGCAGACAGTGGAAAATGTGTAGCTACGGCGTTCTATCCTGAGAAGGAGGCACCCATCATGGCTGTCAAGGCCGGTTGGGCTGAGCAAGACCCTCAGATGTGGTGGGACAATGCTAAGCTGGCACTGAAAAAGATTATGGCTGATGCTGGTGCTACGGCAGACGATGTGAAGGCTATCGGTATCTCTTACCAGATGCACGGTCTGGTATGTGTCGACAAAAACCTCAAGGCATTGCGCCCCTCGATTATCTGGTGTGACTCTCGTGCAGTACCCTATGGTGAGAAGGCCTTTAATGAGCTGGGCGCTGACCAGTGCTTGAGCCATCTGCTCAACTCTCCAGGTAACTTCACTGCCGCCAAGCTGGCATGGGTAAAGGAGAACGAGCCTGAGACCTACGAGAAGATTTATAAGATCATGCTTCCTGGCGACTATATCGCTATGCGTCTCTCTGGTGTGGCTAATACCACGGTTAGCGGTCTGTCAGAGGGAATGTTCTGGGATTTCAAGAACAACCAGGTGGCTGACTTCCTGATGAAGTACTATGGCTTCGACAGTTCTTTGATTGCTGACATTGTACCGACGTTTGCCGTACAGAGCGAGGTGAGTGCTGAGGCTGCTGCTGAGCTGGGACTGAAAGCTGGTACACCTATTACTTATCGTGGTGGTGACCAGCCCAACAACGCACTCTCACTTAACGTGATGAATCCTGGTGAGATTGCTGCTACCGGTGGTACGTCAGGTGTTGTCTATGGTGTGCTGGGTGATGTCAACTACGATCCCAAGAGTCGTGTGAATACCTTTGCCCACGTGAACCATACTGCTGACCAGACACGTCTGGGTGTACTGCTGTGTATCAATGGTACTGGTATTCTGAATGCTTGGACACACCGTAACATTACGCCGGAAGTAGGCTATGCACAGATGAATGATCTCGCTGCAACAGTACCCATTGGCAGCGAGGGCGTAACGATTATCCCATTCGGTAATGGTGCTGAGCGTGTGCTGCAGAATAAGGAGATTGGTTGCTCTATCAACGGCTTGAACTTCAACAAGCACAATCAGGCTCATCTTGTACGTGCTGCTCAGGAGGGTATCGTCTTCTCATTCTGCTATGGTATGGAGATTATGCAGCAGATGGGTATGGACATCCAGAAGATTCATGCTGGTAAGGCTAACATGTTCCTTAGCCCGCTGTTCCGCAACACACTGGCAGGTGTCAGTGGCGCCACCATCGAGCTCTACGATACTGATGGCTCTGTGGGTGCCGCTAAGGGCGCAGGTATCGGTGCTGGTATCTATAAGGATAATAACGAGGCCTTTGCTACCTTGGATAAACTGCAGGTCATCGAACCCGATGCTGCTCATCGTGACGAGTATCAGGCTGCTTACGCCCGTTGGAAGGCTACGCTGGAGTCTAAGATCTAATCTTGGACAAAAAGATAAGAAAAAAACGGCAGTGCTTGAAGGCATTGCCGTTTTTCTTTGTGTTTATCGGATGAAGAGTAGTTCGCGGTATTTGGGAAGTGTCCAAAGGCCGTCTTCTACTATCAACTCCAGTTTGTCAATCTGTTTGCGGATAGCCTCCATGTGGGGACAAACGGTGTCGTGGTAGGCGATGGCACGCTGGTGGATATCCTCAATGCGGTTAGCCACACGACGAGCCTCCGTCAGGTCTTCTACTAACTGCTCTATCTTCTCTGTGCGCTCAGCAATCTCTTCGATGAGCTTCATGTTACGGGTTGACAGACGTTCGGCACGTTCTGGTGAGAAGACGTCTTTCATGCCCTGTACGTTCTTGATGAGTTTGCTCTGATAGTGGGTAGCCACAGGGATGATATGGTTCATGGCGAGGTCACCCAAGACGCGGGCCTCAATCTGTACGGTCTTCACGTACATCTCCCATTTTACCTCGTTGCGGGCCTCCAGCTCCTTCTTGTTCATCACCTTGGTGCTCTCAAACATCTTGATACTACTCTCGTCGAGGTAGTGTTCAAAGATGACGGGACATGACTTCTCCACATCCAGTCCACGCTTGGCAGCCTCCTTGACCCATTCCTCTGAGTAGCCGTTGCCGTCGAAGCGGACAGGTTTACACGTCTTCACGTCGTCCTTCAGTACTTCGAGGATGGCTTGAATCTTGTCTGTCCCCTTCGCAATCTTCGCATCCACACGCTCCTTGAAAGAGATCAATGCCTCTGCCATTGCAGCATTCAGTGCTATCATGGCACTGGCACAGTTGACGCTGGAACCAGGAGCACGGAACTCAAAGCGATTACCCGTAAAGGCAAATGGCGATGTGCGGTTGCGGTCGGTATTGTCAACAATCAGGTCAGGAATCTGGGGGATGTCGATCTCCATGCCCTGCTTGCCCTTCAGGTTGAACAACTCGTTGGCCTCCGATGTCTCAATATGATTCAGGACCTCGGTGAGCTGTGTACCCAGGAACGATGAGATGATGGCGGGAGGTGCCTCGTTGCCACCCAGACGGTGGGCGTTGGTGGCACTCATAATCGAGGCCTTCAGCAGTCCGTTGTGATGATATACTGCCATCAGCGTCTCCACAATGAACGTGATGAAACGCAGGTTCTCCTCTGGAGTGGTACCAGGGGCATGCAGCAATACTCCATTGTCTGAGCTCAGACTCCAGTTACAGTGCTTACCACTACCGTTGATGCCATCGAAAGGCTTTTCGTGGAGCAGTACACGGAAGCCATGCTTACGAGCCACCTTCTTCATCAGCGACATCAGCAGCATGTTATGGTCTACAGCCAGGTTACACTCCTCGAAGATGGGAGCCAACTCAAACTGGTTGGGCGCTACCTCGTTGTGGCGGGTCTTTACTGGGATGGCGAGTTCTAACGACTGTATCTCGAGGTCCTTCATAAAGGCTACCACACGATCGGGGATGGTGCCAAAATAGTGGTCGTCCATCTGCTGGTTCTTAGCACTCTCGTGACCCATCAGTGTGCGACCGGTCATCAACAGGTCTGGACGGGCAGAGTAGAGACCCTCGTCAACGAGGAAATACTCTTGTTCCCAGCCCAGATTCACCTGTACCTTGGTGACGTCGTCATAGAAATACTGGCAAACATCCTTGGCAGCCTTGCCTACAGCATGCAGTGCACGGAGTAGGGGAGCCTTGTAGTCGAGGGCTTCGCCAGTATAGGCGATGAAGATGGTGGGAATACACAGCGTGTCGTCGATGATGAACACTGGCGATGTAGGATCCCAGGCAGAGTAGCCACGCGCCTCGAAGGTGTTGCGGATGCCACCATTAGGGAATGAGGAAGCGTCAGGCTCCTGCTGGACGAGCAGCTTGCCAGAGAACTTCTCTATCATGCCGCCCTTGCCATCGTGCTCCACGAAGGCGTCGTGCTTCTCGGCAGTACCCTCGGTCAATGGCTGGAACCAGTGCGTATAGTGGGTGACACCCATCTCCAGGGCCCATTTCTTCATGCCGTCAGCTACTGCGTCAGCGATAGAACGGTCCAGGCTGGCACCATTGTCTATCACATCAATCATCTTGTCGTAGACGTTCTTCGGCAGGTAACGGTACATCTTCTCTTTGTTGAAGACGTATTTGCCGAAGTACTCCGAAGGACGCTCGCTGGGCGCTTTTACATCGAGGGCGTGTTTCTTGAACGCCTCTTCTACTACCTGAAATCTTAAATTGTTTGCCATTAGTCTATATAGCGTTTAGTAATGTCTGTATAATTCTCTATGCGGCGATCTCTGAGGAATGGCCACCAGCGGCGTACCTGTTCAGAGCGCTCCATGTCAACCTCAATGACCTTGGTGACCTCTTCTATAATAGGTGCCTCATAGAGCAGTTCGCCCTGTGGCCCTGCCACAAAACTGGTGCCCCAGAAAGGGACGCCATCTTCTTCGCCGCAGCGATTTACTGTGACGACGGGAAGTCCGTTGGCAACAGCATGCCCACGTTGAACGGTCTGCCATGCCATGCGCTGTCGTTCTTGTTCGGCAGTTGTGTCGTTTGGGTCGTAGCCAATGGCAGTGGGGTAGATGAGCAGCTCCGCTCCTGCCAGTGCCATCAGTCGTGCAGCCTCTGGATACCACTGGTCCCAGCAGACCAGTACTCCAAGTTTACCCACTGACGTCTGGATGGGTCGGAAACCGAGGTCACCAGGGGTGAAGTAGAACTTCTCGTAGTACCCTGGGTCGTCCGGAATGTGCATCTTGCGATATTGGCCAGCAATGGTGCCATCCTTCTCCAAAACCACAGCAGTGTTGTGGTACAGACCTGTGGCTCGGCGCTCAAATAGTGAGGTGACGATGACTACGCCCAGCTCCTTGGCGAGATTGCCAAAGAAAGTGGTTGATGGACCAGGGATGGGCTCTGCGAGGTCGAAAAGGTTCACATCTTCCTGCTTGCAGAAATACAACGAATTGTGCAACTCTTGCAGAACAATCAGCTCTGCGCCTGCTTTTGCCAACTGGCGAATCTTGGTAGCCAGGTGGAGTACGTTGGTTTTCACGTCCTCTCCGTTGTGCTGTTGTATGATTCCAATCTTCATGGGCTTGGTTTTCTAAAAACGCTGCAAAGGTACAAAATAAAATGAAAAGTGAAAAGTGAAAAGAGAAAAAAAGAGTGTCATTTCTTCTATATTTTTTTGTCGCTATCATTTTTATTACTACCTTTGCAGGCAAATTTTTCAAAATAGAACACAAAAATGAAATCGTTAAAAGTATTTGGGATTCTGACGGTCTTGATGATGACCGTGGGCCTGTCATCGTGCGTAAAGACCGATGATAGTGAAGACTTGGACAAGAAGTGGCAAGACTGGGTGAAGCAGGTCGATACCGAGATTAAGGCTTCTGTAGGTACTTACGAAGGAAAGTTGTACACAAAGTCGAATGAGTCTACAGAGACCGAGAATAAGCTGGACTCTATCCCCGCCACCTGGAGAATCAACAACGATAGTACGTTGGACTTGCTGAACGTACCCGTTGAGTTGCTGGTCAAGAAGATGCCAGAAAGTCAGAAAACGCTGCACGACGCTGTCTGCAATGCACCTAACGTCGATATCCATGTGAAGATGGCCTACAGTTATTATTATCATTCACCCTTGTTGATGTATGTCTATCCGCAGTATGTCACATTCCCCATAGAATATGAGGGCGCGTCGCATCGGGTGAAGATTTGTTTCAGAAGCACAGAAACAGCCTCTAATAGCTTGGCACAGTATATGATGAAAGATGATACAGGTTATGTCCACAAGTGTATGGTGGAGCTGTATCCAGAGTCGCTGTATATGGATGACAAACTCCAGACTCAGTTCTATGCTGAGGCCTATCTTGTATGGCTTGGCGCCAAAAAGGAGGTTCAGTAGTATTGCATCGTACAACAGTGTAGTGAACCGTGTTGCTTGATGACAGCACGGCAGTCGATGCCCACCATCTCCCTGTCGGGAAATGCCTTGCCAATGATACGCAGGGCTTCTGCGTCGAGGTCGGGTTGGTTGTAGGTGGGTACTAGCACAGCACCATTGATGACCAGATAGTTGGCATATGTTGCCGGCAGACGGTCGCCATCGTCATAGATAGGACGGGGAAGAGGGAGTTTCAGAAGACGGTAGGGCTTCCCATCAAGAGTCCGCAGCTTCTGGAGCTCTCTCTCCATTTCTACCAGGTCAGGATGGTCGTCATCACCCCCTGTATATAATAAGGTGTCATTAGGACATATCCTAACCAGTGTATCGATATGTCCGTCAGTATCGTCACCAATCAGCGAACCATGTTGTAACCACACGATGCGCTCAGCACCCAACCATTCCTTGAGCCGCTCCTCAATCTCTGCCTTAGTCAGTGGCTGATTACGATGGGGCGCCATCAGACAGCACTCGGTGGTAAATACAGTGCCTTTGCCGTCGCTCTCTATCGAACCGCCTTCCAACACGAAGTCCAAATGGTCTTCGTAAGTACCATTTACAAGGCCCTGCTCATAGAGGTGCTTGTTGATCTGATTGTCCAGCGTCGCCTCAAACTTCTCGCCCCAGCCATTGAAGCAGAAGTCCAGAAGAACTAGTGCTTTAGACTTTGGGTCAAAAGAGGTTTCTTCTACCGTAATGAATCCATGATCCCTGGCCCAAGTGTCATTATGGGGCATCGTGTCTACGATAAGTAGTGGCTCGCGCTTGCGTATTTCGCTTGCCATCTCTTCGTAGACTGCTGTAATCTCGTCAAGGATAGGTGCCCAGTCGGTACCTTCGTGTGGCCATGTCAGTTGCACCATGCTTTGTGGCTCCCATTCGGCCAACATGCGTCGTTTTGTACTTTTCATGCTGCAAAAGTAGAAAATAATTATGAATTATGCGTTATGAATTATGAATTATTTATTACCTTTGCACCTGATTATGATGTTAGAACTGCATAACGTAACCATAGGAGAGCTCGTCAATGGACTGTCAGTCACCCTTGACGACGGGCAGATTGTCGGAATACAGGGTAGGGGAAAGACTTCTCTGCTGAAGGCTGTCGTAGGACTGATAGCCATCGATGGCGGTCATATCTGTATTGATGGTGAAGTGCTGACGCCAGATTCTGCACCTTATTTCCGTCGCTATATGGCTTACGTACCCCAGAGGTTGTCTGTTCCTGAGGGTTATGACAAGGTGCCTACCGACTATGTCGAGCTGGTGCGCCATGCTGTCAACTCTGACAAGCAGCTTTTGGTCATTGACGAACCCGCGGAACCCCTTACTGATGAGCGTCAGCTGGCAGTGGGACAACTGCTGGTGAATGCCGTTCAGCAGGGACGTACCGTGCTGACCGTTATGAACCCCTTGAATGATCATTATATCCAACTATGATACTCTATTATTTCATATTGGTGTTGGCTGTTGTCGCCTGGAAGGGCTATTATGCTTTCCTGCGGGGGCTGAGGAGCTATCGACTAGATCGCCAGCAGCACGACTCGCTGCGCGAATACCTGCTGGCCAACGGCGCTACGCCTTATCAGTCGCTGTGGCCCTTCTATCGCCACGCCTTGCAGCGTGCCTTTGTGCCTATGGCAGCCCAATGGCGCCTGTGGGGGGCACTATTGCTAATAGGTGTCCTTTCCCTGCTGATGAGAAACTGTTAAGACTTGATAAGTGATAAAAATATTTTTTTTTCGAAAAAAAATTCGGTAACTCTTATGGCAGTTGCCGATTTTTTTGTAATTTTGCAGCCCATAAAGGTATTATTAGCACACAAAAGGTAAAAACATTATGGGTGGCTTCTTTGGCACAATCTCTACAAAGGACTGCGTAAACGACTTGTTTTACGGCACTGACTACAACTCGCACTTAGGTACAAAACGCGCCGGTATGGTGACATTCGACGAAGAAAGCGGCTTCCACCGCAGCATCCACTCGTTGGAGCGCCAGTACTTCCGTTCACGCTTTGAAGACGAGCTCGACTCGTTCAAAGGCCATCAAGGCATAGGCGTCATCAGCGACACTGATCCACAGCCTATCATCGTCAACTCCCATTTGGGACGCTATGCGGTAGTGACTGTGGCCAAAATCAATAACCTTCGCGAAATTGCCGACGAACTGCTCAAGCAGCGTATGCACTTCAGTGAGATGTCTGCTAACAATATCAACCAGACCGAACTTGTTGCCTTGCTCATCAATATGGGTAACTCGTTTGTGGAGGGTATTAATAAGGTATACCAGAAGATTGATGGTTCTTGCTCGATAATCATTCTGACAGAGGACGGCATCATTGCTGCTCGCGACTTCCTGGGACGTACACCTATCGTAATTGGTAAGAAGGAAATGCATCGTTTGTCGCCCATCGGTACTGACGAGTTCATCCAGTCGTATGCTGTCACCAGCGAGACGACTAGCTTTCCCAATCTCGACTACAAGGTGTTGCGCGACGTGGGTCCTGGCGAGATTGTCAAGCTGAAGGCCGATGGCATTGAAGTCTTGCAGAAACCCTTGACACGCTGTCAGATATGTTCTTTCTTGTGGGTATACTATGGCTTCCCCACCAGCGACTATCAGGGCATTAATACTGAGTTCGTCCGTGAAAAGAATGGTCGTCTCATGGGTGAGAAAGACGCTGTTGATGCCGACTTGGTATGTGGCATTCCCGACTCTGGCGTAGGTATGGCTTTGGGCTACTCTGAGGGTAAGAAGATACCCTACAAGCGTGCCGTCCTGAAATATACGCCTACCTGGCCTCGTTCCTTTACTCCAGGCAACCAGAACCGTCGAGACCTTGTGGCAAAGATGAAGCTTATTCCTAACCCCGCTATTCTGAAAGACCAGCGCGTCGTCTTCTGCGATGACTCTATCGTTCGTGGCACGCAGTTGCGCGACAATGTGCGTACCTTTTTCGACAATGGTGCCAAGGAGGTGCATGTCCGCATCTCTTGTCCGCCACTGGTCTATGGCTGTCCGTTCATTGGCTTTACCTCGTCAAAGAGCGACCTGGAACTGATTACTCGTCGTATCATCCGCGACTTCGAGGGTGATGACAAGAAGAAACTCACAGAGTATGCAACCACTGGCACACCTGAGTATGAGCGCATGGTTCAGGAAATAGGTCGTAGACTGGGACTGACCTCGTTGAAGTTTGCCACCATCGAAGACCTTATCGAGTCCATTGGGCTGCCTAAAGACCAGGTATGTACCCATTGCTTTGACGGCACCAGCTACTGCCACGAGAAGGACAACGAGAAGTGGTTTACATAAGCAAGTTGAGAGTTGAAAGTTGAGGATTGAAAGATTAAAAAAATATAAAAGTGACGGATTCTACATGTAATCCGTCACTTTTTTTGTACCTTTGCACTTTCAAACGTAGATAGAAGCGTGAAAATACGACAAGTGCTTGACGCCCTTGAACAGTTCGCGCCTCTGCCCTTGCAGGAAAGTTGGGATAATGCTGGCTTGCAACTGGGACTGACAGAGGCGGATGTTTCAGGGGCATTATTGTGTCTGGACGTCAACGAACAGATTGTCGATGAGGCTCTCCGCAAGGGTTGTAACCTCATCGTCAGCCATCATCCGTTGCTGTTCCGTGGCTTGAAGCAGATTAGCGGTGCAGACTATGTGCAGCGTTGCGTCATCAAGGCCTTGAAGAATGATATCGTCATCATCTCTATGCACACCAATATGGATAATGCCCAGAATGGTGTCAATTGGAAGATTGCTGAGCGACTAGGACTGCAGCAGTGTCAGTTCTTTGCCCAGAAGCAGGTAGGTGATATCGAGGCTGGCAGCGGTGTTGTTGGTCTTTTGCCACAGCCAATGGCTGCTGATGACTTTATCCTCATGGTGAAAAGACAGTTTGGTGTGGAGTGTGCACTGTGTAACGAACTGCTGCGACGCCCCATCAGTAAGGTAGCACTTTGTGGTGGTGCTGGCGACTTCTTGTTGCCTGATGCCATCAGTCTTGGTGCTGACGCTTTTATTACAGGCGAGATGCACTATCACCAGTACTTTGGCTATGAACAGCGCATCCAGATATGTGTCATTGGGCACTATCAGTCGGAGCAGTTCACCAGTGAGATATTCCGCGATATTATAAAAAAGAAGTGTCCTGGAGTACGCGCAGAGATAGCAGAGACGAATACTAATCCAATATTATATATTTAGAATTATGGCAAAGAAAGATCCTACAGATTTGACAGTGGAAGAGCGCCTGAAGACCCTCTACCAACTGCAGACCACACTCTCAGAGATTGATGAGAAGCGTGCCCTCAGAGGTGAGTTGCCTCTGGAAGTAGAAGACCTGGAAGACGAGATTGCTGGTCTTACCACCCGCATCGAGAAAATCCAGAACGACGTTGACGAGTATCAGCGTGCCGTAGCCCAGAAGAAGGGTGAGATTGAGACTGCAAAGGCTAGCGTAGAGCGCTATAAGACACAGCTCAACGATGTTAAGAACAACCGTGAGTACGACACGTTGTCTAAGGAGATTGAGTTCCAGACACTGGAAATCGAGCTCTGCAACAAGAAGATCAAGGAGGCTAACTACAAGATTGAAGAGAAGAAGGCTGAGCTGGAGCAGAACCAGACCATCATTGATGATCGCCGTCAGGCCCTCGATATGAAGAAGGCTGAACTCGACGAGATCATGGAAGAGACCCGTGCCGAGGAGGAGAAGCTGAAGGCTAAGGTCAAGGAGCTGGAGGTAAAGATTGAGCCCCGTCTGCTCACCTCTTTCAAGCGTATCCGCAAGAATGCCCGCAATGGTCTGGGTATCGTTTACGTGCAGCGTGATGCCTGCGGTGGTTGCTTTAACAAGATTCCACCCCAGCGTCAGCTCGATATCAAGATGCACAAGAAGGTCATCGTCTGCGAGTACTGCGGACGTATCCTGATTGATCCTGAACTGGCAGGTGTTAAGATTGCTACTCCTGGTGCAGAAGAGAAGAAAACCCGCAAGCGCGCCATCCGCAAGACCGTCAAGAAAGACGACGATGTGGTGCCCGAGGCAGAGGATTAAACAATAGGAAGAGGATGCTCACAGCATCCTCTTTTTTTTGTCTTCTTGTCATAAAGTAATGAAATATCCATGAAAAGTGATGCAAAATGCTGATAAATAACAAAAAAATAGTATATTTGCACCATATTTTCGAAAAAAGAGAACAGATGATAGGAAAACAGTGGGCATTCTGCCTGTTTGCTGCCACGACATGCATGATGCTGTCGTGTAGCGATGACAAGAAAAAAGCACATGATGCAGTAGAGTATAGGACGATGGTTGTGAGTCAGAAAGACATGACGCTCAACCAGCAATATAGTGCCCGCCTGACAGGACGGCAGATTGTAGAGATACGTCCACAGGTGTCTGGCACCATCACCCGCATCTGTACTGGTGAGGGCATGGCTGTGAAGCGTGGACAGACATTGTTTATCATCGACCAGACGCCCTTTCAGGCTGCTTTGGAGGTTGCTATAGCCAATCGCCAGAGTGCTGAAGCCAAGTTGTCGACAGCCCGCATGAACTACGATAGTCAGAAACAACTGAAAGAGGGTAGTGTGGTCAGCGACTTTAGCGTAGAGACCACCCGCCATGAGCTGTTGGAGGCTGAGGCTGCACTGGTGCAGGCCAAGGCTCAGGAGAAGAATGCCCGTTGGCAGCTGTCATGTACGGAGGTGAAGAGTCCCGTTGATGGTGTCGCCTCTATGATTCCCTGGCATGTGGGTGCTCTTGTCAGCAGCAACATCAGCGAACCGCTGGTCACTGTTGCCGACGACAGTCAGATGTATGCCTATTTCTCTGTCACTGAGCGCTTTATCATAAGCCTGACGGAGCGTTATGGCTCTGTTGCTGACTTCATCAAGAAATCGCCCAGCGTCAAACTCAAGATGACCACAGGAGCTGACTACCAGCTGGAAGGTCGTATCGATGCTGTTAGCGGTACGGTGGAGACGTCGACAGGGGCAGTCACCATGCGTGCTGTATTTCCTAATCCTCATCATCTGTTGCGTGATGGTGGCAGTGCTACCATTGTGGTGCCTACCCAGCGCGAGAAGAGCATTGTCATCCCTCAGGAGGCTACCTACGAGTTGCAGAACCGTACCTTCGTTTATCGTGTGCTAAATGGCAAGACAAAGGCCACGCCCGTACATCTATTCCCCCAGAACAATGGTCAGGAATATATTGTCGAAGAGGGCATTAGTGTGGGTGACACCATCATTGCAGAAGGTGCTGGACTGCTGAAAGAAGGAGTGGAAATTAAGAATAGCCAAAAGCCCCAAAGATGAACGTCAAGACATTCATAGACAGACCGATATTGGCATGCGTCATCTCTGTGTTGATGGTGCTGGTAGGCATCATTGGCCTCGCCAATCTTCCACTGGAGCAGTTCCCTGAGATAGCACCGCCTACCGTCCGCATTATGGCCAGCTATACGGGTGCCAATGCAGAGACGGTGCAGAAGAGTGTGATAGTACCGCTGGAAGAAGCCATCAATGGTGTGGAAGGCATGATGTATATGACATCGTCAGCCTCGAACAATGGTACAGCATCTATTGGTATCTTCTTCCGTCAGGGCACAGACCCTAATATGGCGATGGTCAACGTGCAGAACCGTGCTGCTACCGTCCAGGGACGACTGCCCAGTGACGTGGTTAAAAGCGGACTTACTGTGCGCAAGCGACAGACATCGAATATCAAGCAGTTGTCTGTCTATAGTCCTGACAGTACCTTCGACCGTTCCTTCCTGGCCAACTATACCAAGATCAATATCGAACCTCGTCTGAGCCGTATCTCAGGCGTGGGTGAGGTAAACGTGATGGGTGCAGACTACTCTATGCGTATCTGGCTTGACCCGTTGAAGATGGCCAGCTACGGGCTGACGCCTGCTGACATTACAAAGGTGCTCGACGAACAAAACGTAGAGGTTGCTACCGGTACGCTGGGTGCTGAGAGTAGCAACACGTTCCAGTATGTGCTGAAATATCGTGGTCGTTACGAGGAGGAGAAAGAGTACGAACAGCTGGTAGTACGCTCGCTGCCTAATGGTGACGTGCTGCGCATTGGCGACATAGCCCGTGTGGAGCTGGGTTCGCAGAACTATAACATCATTGGTGAGACCAATGGCAGTCCTGGCGTTAACATCTCTATCAACCAGGTGGCAGGTTCTAACGCCAATGAGATTATCAAACAGATAGACCGAGAGGTGGAGGATATTCGCAAGGCCTTACCTCCAGGTATTGTCATTGAAGACATCGAGAGCAAGAAAGACTTCCTCGACGCCTCCATTGCGAGCGTCGTAGAAACGCTGCTCGAGGCTTTGGTGCTCGTTATCTTTGTGGTGTTCCTCTTCCTACGTAGCTGGCGAGCCACCATCATCCCTGCTGTTGCCATTGTGGTGTCGCTGATAGGTACCTTGGCCATCATCTATGCTATAGGCTTCTCACTGAACATGCTGACGCTCTTCGCCCTAGTGCTGGTCATCGGTACGGTGGTCGATGACGCCATCGTGGTGGTCGAGGCTGTACAGGCGAAATTGGACGAGACTGGCAAGAAATCCTACGATGCTACCGTCTCCGCTATGCACGGCATCACGTCGGCACTGGTCACGACCACCCTGGTATTCATGGCCGTCTTCGTGCCGGTATGTTTCATCGGTGGCGTTACAGGAACCTTTTATACGCAGTTTGGACTGACTATGGCCATTGCTGTGGCTATCTCACTGTTCAACGCTATGACGTTGTCACCAGCGCTTTGTGCCCTTATCATGAAACCTACCAAGCAGCGTAAGCAGCAACTGTTTACCACTATGGTGCGTCGCTATAAGCAGTCGCTGTCAGGCTCCCTGCGTAAGCAGTGGTTGGCAGTCTCGTTGGTGCTAGTGGCTATTGCATGCCTGTTCTGGATGATGCGCACTACAAAGACAGGACTGGTGCCTAACGAGGATATGGGTACTGTGTTTATCAACGTGCAGGCCTCGCCAGGTAGCAGTCTGCAACAGACCTACCACATCTTGAAGGAGGTAGAGGAGCGCATCAAAGACCTGCCGCAGCTACGCATCTACTCGCTCATTGCGGGTAATAGTAACAATTTTGAACAGTCATCATCAAATGGCAACTTCACGCTGAAGCTGAAGAAGTGGGACGAGCGTACGGGTAAGGGCGATGACGTGCAGAGCATTGTTGAGGAGATATACCGTCGCACGGCTGACATCGCCAATGCCAAGATACAGGTCAACACGCAGAACATGCTGCCAGGATTCGGACGTCTTAACGGCTTCGAACTACATATTCAGGACAAGCACGGTGGTACCGTCAACGACTTGCTGACCTATACAAATCGCCTTATTGCCGCTCTTAACGAACGTCCCGAAATCAGTCGTGCCATCACCAATTTCTCCATGAAATATCCGCAGTATCGTGTCGACGTCGATGCCGCACTCTGCAAGCGTCGTGGCGTTTCTCCCAACGAGGTGCTGGCAGCCCTTAGCGGCTATGTTGGTGGTAGCTATGCGTCTAACTTTGTGCGCTTTACGAAGCTCTATCGCGTCATGGTACAGGCTTCGCCTGAATACCGTCTTGATGCGGAGTCGCTCAACAACATCTTCGTGCGCACCTCCAGTGGTGAGATGTCGCCCATCGGACAGTATATCACGCTGACGCGCATCTATGGCAGTGAGACGCTGTCACGCTTTAACCTCTTCCCCTCTATCATGGTTAATGGTACGGCAGCAGAGGGCTATAGCAGTGGACAGGCTATCCAAGCCATTCGTGAGACGGCAGCAGAAGTGTTGCCTGAAGGTTATGGCTATGAGTTTGGCGGTATGACGCGTGAAGAGGCTTCTGCACAGAATACCACAGCTCTGGTATTCGTCATCTGTATCGTCTTCATCTACCTCATCCTCTGTGCACTCTACGAGAGTGTATTCATCCCCATGGCGGTTATTCTCAGTGTGCCTTTCGGACTGCTGGGCAGCTTCATCTTTGCCTACCTCTGGGGACTGGAGAATAACATTTATATGCAGACGGGACTCATCATGCTCATTGGCCTGCTGTCAAAGACGGCCATTCTGCTGACGGAGTACGCCTCCGAGCGTCGACGTCAGGGTATGAGCATCCTCTCTGCTGCTCTCGACGCTGCAGCCGTACGTCTGCGCCCCATTCTGATGACCTCGCTGACAATGATTTTCGGTCTGCTTCCTTTGGCTATTGCCACAGGCGTAGGTGCTAACGGAAACCGTTCGCTAGGTGTTGGTGCTATTGGAGGTATGTTCATTGGTACTATCGCCCTGCTGTTCATCGTGCCCATCCTCTTTGTCATCTTCCAGAATATTGAGGAGCGCGTGTTCCGTCGCCACAAAGGCTAAAGGGCAGAATAGGAGGGGATGTCGTTAAGGAATACGTACGTCTGGCGCTCGTAGTCCATCTTACAACAGTAGTGCTGTAAGCCATTGCTCACCACCAAATAATCCACGTGGAGAAGGAGATTGTAAGTAGAAATCTGACTGAACACCCGCTGTGTCACTGCTACAGTGGGTGCTTTGTATTCTATAATCATCAGAGGCTTTGCTTCCTTGTCGTAGAGTATGGAGTCGCAGCGTAGCGTCTTGTCACCACACAACAGTGCAACCTCGTTGCCCAACAGGCCCTTGGGATAGCCCTTGTGGTCTACAAGCCAATGAACGAAGTGCTGGCGCACCCACTCCTCAGGAGTAAGCGCGACATAGCGGCGACGCAGGAAATCCAGAATCTCGGGTTTCTCCCTGGTACCTCTTATCTTCACATCAAACGACGGCAAATTCAGTTCGTTCATCTCTTGTACGTTATTCCTTTGCAAAGGTACATCTTTTTTTATTGCCCGCAATAGCTTCACGTAAAAAATCGTGCTATTCGTTTGGCTTTTTCGAAATAAAGCAGTATTTTTGCAGTCAGATGAATTAAAAGAACAGAAATGGAAGTCATACAGAGTTTTACTATTGATCACACTCGCCTAAAGCCAGGCATATACGTATCACGTGAGGACAAAGGGTTTACCACTTTCGACTTGCGTATTACAGAACCCAACCAAGAGCCTGCTGTGGCTCCTGCAGCCATGCACAGTCTGGAGCACCTGATGGCTACATGGTTTCGCAATAGCGAGGCAAAGGACGATGTCGTCTACGTAGGTCCTATGGGCTGTCTCACAGGCATGTACATCATTATGACGGGTAGCTATACCGTAGAGGATATGCGTCGCCTGACCATCGAGTGCCTGCAGTGGATTCTCACTCAGACAGAGGTTCCTGCCACCCGTCCGGAGGCTTGTGGTAACTACCTGCTCCATGACCTTCCCATGTGCCATTGGGAGAGTCGTCGCTATCTCGATCGTCTCCAACATGATTTCCATTGCGAATACACCAAGCTCCGCATCACCCTCGACGACGGCAAAGTCTTCGCTGATGCGTAAGCACTGGTATCATCCCCCTAAAACTATATGAAACAGATAATTATATTTATTGAAATACTACTAAAAATGGTGGTTTTTGCCATCATGGTATGTGGATTGTTGACTGCATGCAATAGGCAATCTTCAGCTACTGCAGATGCTCAGGAGTTCGTTCCAAAGGCTCCAGACTATGCCGATTCGACCATGTGGATAACTGAAGACAGAGACCCTGAGAGAACGGGGGCTGACGTGTTCTATGTCGTGTCTACATGGGAAGAAGACTGGAAAACAGAGGATAGCATCGTGTCCCATTATGCGGATGTGTGGAATGCCACGCATCGAGAACATATGGCCTCAGAGATTAATCGTGCTGCAGCCTACATGGCTCCTGGCAATCGTTTCTATGCACCTTACTACCGTCATACAACGATAGATGCCTGGGTGACACAGAACGAGGATACCATCAACCGACGCATCGCTTTGGCGATGAACGATGTGTGTGAGGCATTTGATTGTTTTGAGCAAAAGCGTGACAAGAGTCGCCCACTCATCATCGCAGGATTCAGTCAGGGCGGTAGAGCCGTTGTGGAACTGTTGAAACATATCAGCGACGAGACCTACAAACAACTGGCTGCAGCCTATGTCCTTGGCTATAAGGTAACACCAGAGGATACTGCTAAGTGTCGCCATGTTCGGCCTGCTTTGGGTGAAAAGGATACGGGTGTAACTATCTGTTATAATACGGTGAAGGATGTACAGTATGCTAAGCCTGTTATTGCAGCTTCATGCATAGCTATCAACCCCGTCAACTGGCGTACAGACGCTACGTCTGCCACTCTCCACGACACCATTACTGTGACGCTGTCGCCAGAACACCATGTCCTTGTGGTAAAGGGCTATAGCGGGTCAGAATACGAACCCTATAAGGAGCTGATAAACGTGGGTGACATCCATAGTTGCGAGCCATGGTTATACAGTGATTGTCTGCGAAAAAACATTGCTGTCAGGGCCAAAGCGTGGCGCGCTCACTGAGGACGATCTGGTTTATATTCATTTCCGTACTATAAAATCTGTTTGAAATAGCAAGAAAAACAAGTTTTCCTTTTGTATTTTGTTTGAATTGCACTACCTTTGCACTCCGAAATGGCACAAGCAGCAGTAACATACGACAGCGTTATGAGCGAGTTGAAAGCTCGCGATTTTAAGCCCGTCTACTATCTGATGGGCGACGAGTCGTATTATATCGACAAGATCAGTGACTGGATTGCTGACAACGTGCTACAGCCTGAGGAAAGGGATTTCAATCAGACGATTTTGTTTGGCTCAGATGTCAACGCATCACAGATTGTTGACGCAGCCAAGCGCTATCCGATGATGGCTGAAAAACAGGTCGTCATTGTCAAAGAAGCACAGAATATCAAGAATACGGAGCCTCTGGAAAAGTATTTCCATCAGCCAATGCCGTCAACAGTACTGGTTTTTTGCCACAAAAACGGCAAAATAGACGGTCGCAAGCAGGGGTTGGTGAAGGCAATCCGCGAGCATGGAGTGCTGTTTGAGAGCATGAAACTCAAAGATCGCGACCTTCCAACGTTTGTTCAACAGTATTTGAAGGCTAAAAACGCTAGTATCGACCCCAAATCGACGCAAATGATAGCTGATGCCATCGGTTCTGACCTTAGCAGATTGACTAGCGAGCTCGATAAAGTGCTTCTGGGACTTCCTGAAGGGGATAGGAGAGTGACGCCACAGGTTGTAGAGGATCAAATCGGGGTGAGCAAAGACTATAATCCATTTGAGTTACGCGACGCCATTGTGAACCGAAATATATTGAAGGCAAACCAGATAATAAAATATTTTGACGAAAATCCAAAGGCTGGAGGACTGTATGCTTTACTCCCGTTGGTGTTTAATTACTTCCAAAACCTGATGATTGCCTATTATTGCCCTCAAAAAGGCAGTCAAGAAGCACTTGCACAGTGGCTCGATATGAAGTCACCTTGGGGTGCCAAAGACTATCTGACGGGTATGAAAAACTACACAGGTTTGAAAGTGATGCAGATTATAGCCAAAATACGCGAAATTGATGCCAAAAGTAAGGGCCTGGATAATCCAAATACCCCCCCAGGAGAGCTCATGAGGGAGTTAATTTTCTTTATATTCCACTAATTTTTATCCCTTTTTTTTCTCGTTGCAGATTTTTCCCAGACATAAAATCTTGGGTTCAATTGCCTATCTACACTAGGAATTCTGCGAAAAATAACGCCTCATAATTCGCGTATTTTTTACTTTCTGACCGTTGATTCAGAATAACGCGAAAATGAAAAAAATGGCTCCATTCCAGAGTTAAAAATTTATGTTTAACAAATTTTGTAATTTAGGATTGTCGATTTTGAAATTTAAACCGGTTTAACAAAACAAACCAATTTATCTATTAAAACTTAAATGTAGGCGTTTGTAACGAATAATAGTTTATATACGTTTTGGATATATAAATCAAAATTGTTCTGTTTAAATTTGCATATTCATACGTATACGGTCGTTGCCTCTGTTTATAAGTAACTAAAAACCAATAAGTTATTATATTTTGCTACAGTTAAGTAAAACTTTAATTACCCTATATCGTCAACAGAGCCAAGTAAAACAAGCGATACACATCTATACTTCGTAATTAATTTATTTATACCCAATTATTTGCGTTATTCTGTTAGAAAGATTCTTCATATTATTCTTTTGGCCTGCATTTCGGGTTTGTGTTTCTGAAGTGCGAATTATACATTTCAAAATCAACACATTTAAACTTTTAAATCAGAAATTCAAACTTCACATCTTAAAATTCCCTTTAGATTTCTTGCATATTTCATTTTTTCTCTTTACCTTTGTAAAATCATTAAAAACTGGGCATTTTGCCCCTATTTGATTCATTATGGAACTAAAAGATCGCATTAGACTCATCATGGAAGACCAGCATATGACCCAACAGGTGTTTGCTGATTTCCTACAACTCGCCCCTGCTACCCTCTCGAGTATCTTCAATGGACGTACCCGTCCTACCCTGAATATTGTCGAGGCTATTAAAACGAAAATTCCTGACATTAGTGCCGATTGGTTACTTTGGGGTACTGGTGAGATGTATATGTCCCACCCTAACGCTGATTTTGATATAAAAGAATTGCCTGTTGAACACCCAGTTGGAGGGTCAGATCAGATGCTCAATTTTGGTCAGCCTTCCCTCTTTGATGGTCAAGTTAGTGTCCAGCCGACTAGTTTTCAGCATGGTGTGAAAAGTACACAGCCAGAAATTGTTCGTGAAGAAATCAAAATAATTGACAAAGGACCTCGAAAAGTGACTGAAATTCGCGTTTATTATGACGATCAAACTTACGAGACCTTTGTTCCTGCCAAGAAATAGTTTGTTTTTTACCATTACTTTGCGCAGATTACGAGGATTTTTCGTAATTTTGCAGTCGTTATGAAGAAACATATACTTGATTTATCCGTAAAGGCCATAGAACGCCTGAGTGATAAGCACATTTTGTTGTGTCTAACAGACGATAAGCCACTTCCTGAAATGCTACCTGGACAGTTTGTTGAGGTACGCGTAGACGGTTCATCCTCTACTTTCCTGCGTCGTCCCATTTCAATTAATTTTGTTAATCGTAGTGCCAATGAGCTGTGGCTCATGGTAGCCATGGTGGGCGATGGTACCCGAAAACTAGGCGATTTACAGTCTGGCGACACACTGAACTGCGTTTTACCGCTTGGTAATGGTTTCTCTAATAATCTCAAACCATTAGCTAAATGCCTCTTAGTTGGTGGCGGCGTAGGCGTCGCCCCTCTGCTGTATTTAGGCGAAGTACTGCAGCAGCAGGGCTGTGAGGTGACTTTTCTGTTAGGAGGACGGAGCTCGAAAGATTTGCTGGAGCTTGACTTATTTAATAAGTACGGGCGCGTGTGCGTAACGACAGAGGATGGTACGCTGGGTGAGAAGGGATTTGTGACCAACCATAGTGTGCTTTCTGAGTCCTTTGACAAGATATTCACCTGCGGTCCTACACCCATGATGAAGGCTGTTGCACGCTATGCCAATGAGCATGACATCGATTGCGAGGCTTCACTAGAGAATATGATGGCCTGTGGGCTGGGCGCCTGTCTGTGTTGTGTAGAGAAAACCACGGAAGGCAATCTGTGTGTCTGTAAGGATGGTCCTGTATTTAATATCAAAAGACTGTTATGGCAAAATTAAACGTAAATATAGGAGCGCTGAGCCTCAAGAATCCTGTGATGACTGCCAGCGGCACGTTTGGATATGGTGTTGAATTTGAGGATTTTATAGATCTTGCAGGTTTGGGCGGCATCATTGTAAAGGGTACCACGCTGAAACCTCGTCAGGGCAATGACTATCCACGTATGGCAGAGACTGCCAGTGGTATGTTGAACTGTGTGGGACTGCAGAATAAGGGCGTTGACTACTTCTGTGAGCACATCTATCCACAGATAAAGGACATTGATACGAATATGATTGTTAACGTCAGTGGTTCATCGCCTGAGGACTATGCGGAATGTGCCGCCCGCATTGATGTTCTGGACAAGATTCCCGCCATTGAACTGAATATCTCATGTCCCAATGTGAAAGACGGTGGTATGGCTTTTGGTGTGACGTGTGCAGGAGCATCAAGTGTAGTAAAAGCTGTTCGTCAGGCTTATCATAAGACTTTGATTGTTAAGCTGTCGCCCAATGTAACAGATATTGCTGAGATAGCCTGTGCCGTAGAGGCTGAGGGCGCTGACAGCGTGTCGCTTATCAATACGCTGATGGGTATGGCCATTGATGTAGAGAAGCGGAAGAAGGTGCTGTCTATAGGTACTGGAGGACTCTCTGGCCCTTGCGTAAAACCTGTCGCCCTGCGCATGGTTAATCAGGTCGCCAAGTCTGTGAAAATCCCTGTGATAGGTCTTGGAGGTATCTCTACTGCTAAGGATGCGCTGGAGTTCCTGATGGCTGGTGCAACAGCTATTGAGATTGGTACTGCCAACTTCCTGGATCCTGCAGTCACCATCAAGGTAAGAGACGGTATCAATGAATGGCTCGACACACACGGATGCCAAGATATCCATGAGATTATCGGATGTGTGTAAAGAGAAAGAACTTAGGAGATAAGATACAAATTTAAGGGCGACCATTCGGTCGCCCTTAACCAACACAAAAACTAAACTAGACTTAACTAAAACTATTCAGATTTTCACAAATCCCAAATAGCTTTTGCAAAGATAGTATAAATTCTTTAAACTGCAATTATTTTTTTGTTTTTTTTGCATTTAGATGCAAATATCTCCGTTTTTTACACTTTTATAAACCAGATAAGCATCTAAAATGGTGATTGCAGCCATTGCTTCTACAACAGGTACGGCGCGAGGTAAGACACAAGCGTCGTGGCGTCCTCGAGCAGTCAGCGTGGTGGCTTTTCCATGAATGTCCACCGTTTCTTGTTCGCGGAGTAGGGTAGCGACCGGTTTGAAAGCCACACGGAAGAAGATGTCTTGACCATTGGAGATGCCTCCCTGGATGCCTCCACTATGGTTGGTCTTGGTGGTCACGACTGAATCGTGACCCACAGTGTCGTGAGATACTGTGAATACGTCGTTCTGCTCAGAACCACGCTGGGTGACAGCTGCAAAGCCATCGCCATACTCAAACCCTTTTACCGCATTGATACTCAGCATGGCAGCACCCAGCTGGGCGTGTAACTTGCCGAACTCAGGTTCGCCCAGTCCTACTGGACAGCCCTTGATAACACAGGTGATGACACCACCTATGGTGTCTCCCTCTGCCTTGACCTGCTGGATGAGTTGTATCATCTTCTCTGCCTTCTGCTGGTCAGGACAGCGCACGGCATTGCTCTCTGTCAGCGACAGGTCATAGCGGTGGTAGTCGTTGTCCAGTGCGATATTGCCCACCTGTGACGTGTACGCTGCTATCTCGATACCCAGCTGGCGTAATACCAACTTAGCCAAGGCACCAGCCACACAGCGACTGATTGTGATGCGTGCTGATGAGCGTCCGCCACCACGATGGTCGCGTATGCCATACTTTTGGGTGTAGGTAAAGTCGGCATGGGAAGGACGGAACACCTCGCGCATATTGTCGTAATCAGAGGAATGCTGGTTCTCGTTGCGAACGATAAACCCTATGGGACAGCCTGTTGACTTGCCCTCAAAGACACCACTGAGCAGTTCCACATGATCAGACTCGTTACGCGCTGTCGTGATGTTACTCTGTCCAGGACGTCGCCTGTTCAGCTCCTGCTGGATGAAGTCGATATCAATAGCGATGCCTGCGGGCATACCATCGACGACACCACCGATGGCGTCACCATGGCTTTCGCCAAACGTAGTCACTCTGAAAATTCTTCCTGTAGTGTTCATGGGGCTAATGGGTCTTATGGGGTTTTAAAGGTTGAATGGGAGATTAATGGCAGTGCCCACATCCACAACCGTCGTGGTGGTGCTCATGCTCATGGTCATGTCCACAGCCGCAGTCGTCATGGTCGCAGCCACCTCCGCAGCTGTCACAGTGACCACCACAGCCACCTGTCAGGTGCTTCATCATGTGGTCAACCTCTTCCTTAGTGGCTTCGCGGTTCTCTAGCACGGTACCCTCAAAATAGAGCGTCTCGCCAGCCAGCGGGTGGTTGAGGTCCATTTTCACCTTCTCTTCGCCAATCTCTAGTACACGACCGTTGAAGCGCTCGCCCTGCTCGTTTTGCAGGGGTACGATGGCGTCCTGGTAGATATGCTCGTGGTCGAAGTGTCCATTGATGCAGAACATATTGCGGTCGAGGTCAAGGACATATTCGTCGTGATATTCGCCATAGCCTTCTTCCTTGCTCAGTGTGAGTTTGAACTCCTGGCCCTTCTCTGTGGCAATCATCTGCTCCTCGAACTTGTCGAGGGCAAAACCAAAGCCAGTGATGAATGAGAAAGGACGTGATGCAGGGGCTTCCTCGATAAGTTCTTTACCTTTGTCTCCGTCTACATACAGCTTGTAAGAGACGGCAATGTACTTGTTTGTCTTGTTGTCCATATACCTTATTATAATAATTTGGCCGCAAAGGTACGAAAAAACGAGCAAAAAGCCAAATAAAGGTGCTCTAAATCTTTCATTTTGACGAAAATCAAGGATTCTCGGGTTTCTTTGACAAAGGTCAAGAATTCGGGGTGTTTGCGCACACAATTCACGAAAATGCTTGGAAGGTATGGATTTTTGCCGTACCTTTGCATCGTCAATCAGACAAAAGGATAACATTATTAAGGAAAATTTAAAGATTAAAGAAAGGGTAACAAAAATGAAAAAGATTGTATTGACACTGGTTGCTCTTATGAGCATGACAACAACGTTTGCAGAGAACGAAGGTATGAATACCACCGAGGCATACAACATGACCGTTAACATGGTCAAGCTGGCTCAGGCTCTGGGTCTGACCAACGATCAGGTTGAGAGTGTTGCTGAGGTTCACAAGACTTTCACGGCAGAGATGATGTTCGCTGCACAGTATGGTAAGGAAGAGCGTGCCAAGATGGTTGAGAAGGCTGTCAACAAGGACCTGGCTTACATGCACTTCATCCTGAACAAGGATCAGTATCGTAAGTACCTGACACTGTTGAACGTTACGCTCGTAAACCGTGGATTGAAGTAATTGATAGATAGTTTAGTTAGTAGTATTAGTGTTATGAAAAAGTGAGGGGCATTGCCGTGTAGGCAGTGCCTCTTTCTTTGTTTTATGCCAAATAATTTGGTTAGCTGCAAAAAAATAGCTACTTTTGCGGTTGGAAATCATATTTAGTGAGAACGCTAACCATAAAGAGAATCAAATGAGACCGATTAGAATCGTACTGTTGGCATTGGTTGCCGCTATCTTAGTGGGGTGTGGTACATCGTCGACAGTGCCCATTACGGGCAGAAAGAGAACACTGATGGTATCTGACGAACAGGTGCTGAGTTTGTCGAATGAGCAGTACAATCAGTATATGCGGACTGCAAAACCCTCGACAAATGCTGCCAATACAGCAATGGTCAAGCGGGTAGGGCAGAACTTGGCGAATGCCGTGGTGTCATATCTCAATGCCAATGGTCTGGGTAGTGAAGTCTCCCAGTACAAGTGGGAGTTCAATCTTGTGCAAGACCAGCAGGTGAACGCCTTCTGTATGCCAGGTGGTAAGATTGTAGTATATGAAGGATTGCTGCCAGTCACAAAGGATGAGACATCTCTGGCCATTGTGTTGGGACATGAGATTGCCCATGCTGTTGCCAAACACTCTGCCGAGCAGATGTCGACAGCTATCAAGCAGCAGTATGGTGCCCAGGCGTTAGGTGTACTGATGGCTGGTGCTGGTGCCAGCTCTGGTTTACAGTCGGTAGCAGGTACTGTTTTCGGACTAGGTGCTCAGGGAGCCAGTGCCAAGTATTCGCGCGACCACGAGAGTGAGGCAGACCATCTGGGCATTATCTTCGCTGCTATGGCAGGCTATAATCCTGAGGCTGCTGTCAGCTTCTGGCAGCGTATGTCGCAGGCTACGGGGGGCGGTTCCACCTCGTGGCTGAGCACGCACCCTAGCGATGCAACGCGTATCAAGCAGATACAGGGGTGGCTGCCTGAGGCTAAGAAGTACTATAAAGCTAATCTGAAGACGGCCAGCAACAACAAGAGCATAAAGACCCTTCACATATCCAGTAAGAGTAATAAGAAAAAATAACTAGACAACATGAGAAAAGTTTATTTGAGCCTGTTGCTGACAACGGCGTTGAGCGTGTCAGCACAGCAGAAGCAGGGTGGCATCAGTCCTCAGATGCTGCAGCAGATAGAACAACAGAACACACCAACGGCCTCTGACCGTGCACTGCGCAACGCATTGGCTGCCAACGCTATCGATAACCTGGCGCAGAACCGTCAGAACGCTGGAGCCCTGGATACCTATTTTAGTGTAGAAACCAAGAAGCAGTCGATTACCGACCAGAAGTCGAGCGGACGTTGCTGGATGTTCAGCGGATTGAATGTGCTGCGTGCTAACTTTGCCCAGCGCAGTGACTCACTCAGCGTGCTCTACTCACAGGACTATCTGTTTTTCTGGGATCAGCTGGAGAAAGCAAATCTGATGCTGCAGGGCGTGATAGATACAAGCAACAAGCCCATTGATGATCAGCGTGTACAGTTTTTCTTCCATTATCCATTAAATGATGGTGGTACGTTCTGTGGCGTTGCAGACTTGGCAGAGAAATATGGCCTGGTGCCTGCTGATATACAGCCTGAGACCTATTCGGCAGATAATACGTCGAAGATGTCGAGCATCATTAAGTCAAAGCTTCGCGAACAGGGCTTAGAATTGCGTAAGATGGTCAGTGAAGGCAAGAAGGCGAAAGCCATTGAGCAGCGCAAGACACAGATGCTTAGTGAGATTTATCACATGTTGGTTATTACACTGGGTGAACCTGTCAAGGAGTTCTCCTATGCCTTCAAGAACAAGGATGGCAAGGCTATCACACCTGTTAAGAAATATACTCCCAAGTCGTTTTATGAGGAGACGGTAGGTGGAAAACTCAATGGCACTTTCATCATGGTGATGAACGACCCACGTCGTGAGTACTACAAAACCTATGAGGTGGAGTACGATCGTCACGTCTATGACGGACATAACTGGAAGTATCTGAACCTGCCTATGGAGGAGATTGAACAGTTGGCTATCGCCTCATTGAAGGATGGTCGCAAACTCTATAGCAGCTATGACGTTGGCAAGCAACTTGATAGGAAGCGTGGCTACTGTGATGTGGAGAATTTCGACTATGCATCATTGTTTAATACCTCTTTCAATATGACGAAGGCAGAGCGTATCTCAACCTTCGACAGTGGTTCTACACATGCGATGACACTGACAGCTGTTGACCTCGACAGCGACGGACAGCCTTTGAAGTGGAAGGTGGAGAACTCGTGGGGTGGCAGTTGGGGACAGCAGGGTTGTCTTATCATGTCCGCACGCTGGTTCCGCGAATATATGTTCCGTCTGGTGGTTGACAAGAAATATGTCAGTGAGAAACTGCTGAAGGACTACGAGCAAAAGCCTGTCATGGTAATGCCAGAAGACCCCTTGTTCCAAGTGGATGAGTGAAAAAGTGACAATTATTTGCTCTAAACGTAATTTTTCTTTCAAAAAGTTTGCGTAATTGCGGGAAAAGTTATACTTTTGCAACCGATTAACAAAAACAGAGAGAACAATGAACATGTTGAACGCTTACTTTTACGGCTTTTATTTTTACTTTGCAGCAAACTGTGAAGCGGAAGGCCGTATGTAAGATTAGAACATAAGAGTAGAATAAAATAAGGCTCCGCTTCACAAACAAGTGAAAGCGGAGTTTCTTTTTAAAAATAGTAAAGAATAAAAATGAAGCGAATAGCGATACAAGGATTGATAGGGTCGTTCCACGACATTGCTGCCCACCTCTATTTCGAGGACGAGCAGATACAGTTGTTATGCTGCAGTACCTTTGAGGAGGTCTTTGCAGAGATGAAGAAAGATCCTACGGCTATTGGTATGCTGGCTATCGAAAATACTATAGCTGGTTCGCTGTTGCACAACTATGAACTGTTGCGCGATTCTGGCACCACTATTGTGGGCGAGCATAAGTTGCATATCACCCATAGCATCTGCTGTCTGCCCGAAGACGATTGGGATACCATTACCGAGGTACACTCACATCCTGTGGCACTGATGCAGTGTCGTCAGTTCCTTTCGCAGCATCCACAAATGAAAAATGTAGAGGCTGAAGATACCGCAGGTTCTGCCAAGATGATTGCTGAGCAGGGTAGGAGAGGATGGGCTGCCATCTGTCATGCGGAGGCTGCCAGACTCTATGGCTTGAAGGTGCTGGAAGACCATATCGAGGACAACAAGCATAACTTCACCCGTTTCTTGGTTGTCTCGAACCCCAATAAGGCAGACTTGCTTCGCCCGTTGACAGAGGCTAACAAGGCCAGCATGGTCTTTTCACTGCCTCATGAAGAAGGATCGTTGGCACATGTCCTTGCTATCCTATCGTTCTATAAGATGAACCTCACGAAGATTCAGTCACTGCCTATCATTGGTCGCGAATGGGAATACCTGTTCTATGTCGATGTGATGTATAATGACCTGACACGCTATCGCCAGTCGATAGATGCCATTATTCCGCTAACAAAAGATTTTAAGATATTAGGAGAATATAAAGATGGAAAACAAACCATGTAACATACGGCCCGCAGAGCGCCTTTCGTTGGTGTCAGAATACTATTTCAGTCGTAAGCTGAAAGAGGTGGCACAGTTGAATGCAGAGGGTAAGGACATTATCAGTCTGGCTATTGGCAGTCCTGACATGCCACCTTCTGAGCAGACCATCAATAAGCTGTGCGAGATAGCTAAGCTGCCTAATGCTCATGGCTATCAAATAACGATGGGAACACCTGAGTTGCGCGAGGCAATGGCCTACTTCTACAAGCGTTGGTACAATGTTGACCTCGACTCCAAGACAGAGGTGTTGCCGCTGATCGGTTCTAAGGAGGGTATTCTGCATGTTACGCTAGCCTTTGTCAATCCTGGCGACGAGGTGTTGGTGCCCAATCCAGGCTATCCTACCTATACTTCGCTGTCTAAGATCCTGGGTGCAAAGATTGTGAACTACAATCTGCGTGAGGATAACGGTTGGCAGCCTGATTTTGACGAGTTGGAGAAGATGGATTTGTCAAAGGTCAAGCTGATGTGGACCAACTATCCCAATATGCCTACTGGTGGACGTGCACGCATGGAGACCTACGAGCGTCTGGTGCGTTTCGCCAAGGAGCATAACATTGTCGTAGTCAATGACAACCCCTATAGCTTTATCCTCAGCGAGGAACACCTGAGTATTCTACAAGTTCCCGGTGCCAAGGACTGCTGCATAGAGTTTAACTCAATGTCGAAGTCGCATAACATGCCTGGCTGGCGTGTGGGAATGTGTGCTTCGAATGCTGAGTTCATCCAATGGATTCTGAAGGTACAGTCGAACATTGAGAGTGGTACGTTCCGTGGTATTCAGCTGGCAGCTGCAGAGGCTTACAAAAATGATGAGGCTTGGCATCGAGAACACAATATCAATCTCTATGCCCGTCGTCGCCAGTATGCTGAGCAGATCATGGATGTGCTGGGATGTACGTACGATAAGCAGCAGGTGGGTATGTTTCTGTGGGGTAAGATTCCTGCAGATGTCAAGAACGTGGAAGACCTGACAGAGAAGGTGTTACACGAAGCCCGCGTCTTCATCACTCCAGGATTCATCTTTGGCTCGAATGGTGAGCGCTACATTCGTATCTCGCTCTGTGCCAAGGAAGAGAAAATCAAAGAAGCACTTGAACGTATCAAGGCTATGGAAAAGTAAAAAGGTAAAAAAGTAAAAACGATATAACTATGAGTTTAGAATTAGCACCATTGAATTTGCCAAGTGACAATGAACGTCCCTTCGTGATTGCAGGCCCTTGCTCTGCTGAGACAGAGGAACAAGTGATGACAACTGCCAAACAGCTGGCTATGAAAGGCTGTCATAATTTCCGTGCTGGTGTATGGAAGCCTCGCACCAAGCCAGGTGGCTTCGAGGGACATGGAGAACCTGCCCTGAAATGGATGAAGCAGGTGAAAGAGGAAACGAAGATGCTGGTATCTACTGAGGTGGCTACACCAGAGCATGTGGAGCTGGCATTAAAGTATGACATAGACATTCTGTGGGTGGGTGCCCGTACCTCTGCTAACCCCTTTGCCATGCAGGCTTTGGCAGACTCGTTGAAAGGTGTCGACGTGCCTGTATTCGTCAAGAATCCCGTCAACCCAGACCTGGAACTGTGGATTGGTGCCTTGGAACGCATCAACGGTGCTGGCGTAAAGCGTCTGGGAGCCATCCATCGTGGTTTCTCATCGTACGATAACAAGATATATCGCAACACTCCCATGTGGCAGATTCCCATCGAATTGCATCGCCGCATTCCTGATTTGCCTATCATCAGCGATCCATCACATATTGGTGGTCGTCGTGAACTGGTTGCTCCGCTGTGTCAGCAGGCTATGGACCTTGGCTTCGATGGTCTTATCATTGAGAGCCATTGCGATCCGGACAAGGCTTGGAGCGATGCCAAGCAGCAGGTGACACCCGATGTACTCGACTATATCCTCTCGCTGTTGGTCATCCGTGACGAGAACACGACTACAGAGGGTATCCAGCAGTTGCGTAAGCAGATTGACGAGCTGGATAATCAAATCATGGATATCCTGACCAAGCGTATGCGTGTCTGCCGTGAGATTGGACAGTATAAGAAGGAACACAATATGACGGTGCTGCAGGCTTCTCGCTACAACGAGATACTGTCGAAGCGTGGTGCTCAGGGCTCACTCTGTGGTATGTCACCCGACTTCGTAGCACATGTGTTTGAGAGTATTCACGAAGAAAGTGTTCGTCAGCAAATCGAGATTATCAACAAATGAGAATATTAGTAATGGGAGCAGGTAAGATGGGAAGTTTCTTCATCGACCTGCTGAGCTTTGACCACGAGGTGGCTGTCTTTGAACGTGATGCCAAGCGCATGCGTTTCACCTACAACTGTCAGCGTTTTACGAGTTACGAAGAAATCAAGGCGTTTAAGCCTGAGTTGCTCATTAATGCTGTCACATTAAAGTATACAATTCCTGTATTCAAAGAGGTTATTCCTTATCTGCCTAAGGAGTGTATCATCAGTGATATTGCTTCCGTAAAGACAGATATGAAGGAGTTCTACGAGTCGACAGGCATGCGCTACGTTTCTACGCACCCCATGTTCGGACCTACCTTTGCCAACCTGCAGCAACTCTCTGAGGAGAATGCTATCATCATTAGTGAGGGTGACTACATGGGACGCATCTTCTTCAAGGACCTCTACCAGAAACTGGGACTCAATATCTATGAATACACCTTCGAGGAGCACGATAAGACGGTGGCTTACTCGCTGTCAATACCATTTGTGAGCACCTTCGTCTTTGCTGCTGTCATGAAGCATCAGGACGCTCCTGGTACTACCTTCAAGCGTCACATGCGCATTGCCAAAGGTGTGCTCAACGAAGATGACTACCTGTTGCAGGAAATACTCTTTAACCCCTATACCCACGACCAGGTGGCACAGATTCGCACAGAGCTGAAAGAGCTGCTGGAGATTATCGACCAGAAGGATGCCGCAGGTATGAAGGGCTATCTGACGAAGATTCGTAACAATGTGAAACGAGATATAGAAATCAAACAATAGCTTTATGGCTTTAGGAAAGTGGATTGGAGGAATCGTTGGATTCATGAGTGCTGGTCCCTTGGGAGCACTGGCTGGTATTGTTCTTGGTGGCTTCCTCGATAATATGCTTGATGGGGTGAATACCCCTGAGACGCAAGGAACCTTCGATGGTTATAGCGGCTATCAGAGGCGAGCAGCACAAGGGCAGCGTAACAGTTTCCTGTTTTCGATGCTGGTGCTATCCTCGTACATCATCAAGGCTGATGGTAAGGTGATGCACTCCGAGATGGAGCTGGTACGCAACATGCTGCGCCAAAACTTTGGCGAGGTGGCCAGTCAGCAGGGCGACGAAATACTACGTCGGCTCTTCGATGAGCAGAAACGGGTAGGAGAGCAGCAGTTTAAGAATACTGTTGCTGACTGTTGTCGTCAGATAGCGATGAATATGGATTATGCACAACGTCTTCAGCTGCTTAACTTCCTTGTATTGATTTCACAGGCTGATGGTCGTGTAGACCCTTCCGAGGTCATTGCGATGAAGGAATGTGCTCAATGGATGCAGATGTCTGCTGACGAGGTAGACTCGATGCTGGGCATGGGTAAGGATGATCTGGAGTCAGCCTATCAAGTGCTGGGAGTATCGCCCAATGCTACCGATGCTGAGGTGAAGCGTGCCTATCGCAATCTGGCGCTGAATCATCATCCTGACAAGGTGGCTGCCTTGGGTGAGGATGTGCGTAAAGCTGCTGAGAAGAAATTCCAGGAGATTAATAATGCCAAAGAACGCATTTGGAAAGCCAGAGGTCTATGAATAAAATCATGGTTCCTGACGGAGTCTGCGAGGTGCTGCTGCATGCATGCTGTGCGCCGTGTTCGTCAGCCATTGTCGAATGGTTGATGGCGAATGGTGTGCGCCCTGTCATCTACTATTATAATCCGAACATCTGGCCTCGCGAGGAATATGAGATTCGTAAGGAGGAGAGCAAGCGCCATGCAGCGTCGTTAGGCATCCAGTGGATAGACGATGACTATAATCATCAGGGTTGGCTGCAGGGAATCTGTGGATTGGAAGGAGAACCTGAACGAGGACGTCGTTGTGAGCAATGCTTCACACTACGACTGATGGCTACAGCACGTAAGGCCAAAGAACTGGGTATCCGTTATTTTGCTACCACGCTGGCGTCCAGTCGATGGAAGAGTTTGGAACAGATAGAGCATGCAGGACGGACTGCTGAGCAGGCTGTTGGCGGCGTTACTTTCTGGGCCCAGAACTGGCGTAAGGGAGGCTTACAGGAACGTAGGAACCAATTGCTCAAGGAGTATGGCTTCTATAACCAGCAATATTGTGGTTGTGAATTCTCTGCACATAATGGCGCATTGACGAAACCGCTCTTACGTCAACAGATGCGTGATGCTAAGCGACAACATGTTGATCAGTTGCAGGCCATGTCACAGACTATTTCTGAACAGCTATATCGGCGACTGGTAGATAGTCGGGTGGTGATGGCTTATTGGCCGCTGCCTGATGAAGTCGACCTGCGACCACTGCTCGACAAGCTTGTGGCGAGAGGGTGTCTTGTCCTGTTGCCCAAAGTGTTGGACGATGAGCAGATGGAGTTGCGTCGCTATCAGTCTGTAGCTGATCTTGTCGAGGGAGCTTTCCATATTATGGAGCCTATTGGTGAGCCGTTTGTCGATGACGAGCAGATAGACGTCGCCTTAATACCTGGTATGGCATTTGATGCTGCCGGACATCGGTTGGGTAGGGGACGTGGCTATTACGACCGTTTCTTGTCTACTCACTTCTCACATCTCACCTCTCATCACTCACCTCTATTGGTAGGTGTGTGTTTCCCTTTCCAGCGTGTTGCAACGGTTCCTACAGAGGATCATGATGTCTGTATGGATGAAGTGTGTTCTTGAGCGTTGCTCATTTCTTTGGCCCATTTCGTAAAAAAAATGGATAATAATTTGGATAATGAGAGAATTCTTCGTAAATTTGCAAGCAAAATACGAATAGATAAACAATAACTTAAAACACTACGGATATTATGCTTACACAACAAGATCTGAAACAACTTGCTCAGAAAGGAATCTCTGAGCAGCAGATTGAGACTCAACTGGGACAGTTTAAGACTGGTTTCCCGTTCCTGAAGTTAGAAGCCGCTGCAGCTATTGGTCGTGGCATCGTTGCTCCCAATGATGCTGAGCGTAGACACTTTATCGAGGCTTGGCAGCAGTATAAGGCCAAGGGCAAGACGGTAGTGAAGTTTGTACCTGCTTCAGGTGCTGCCAGCCGTATGTTCAAGGACATGTTTGCCTTCGTCGATGCTGACTACGACAAGCCTACTACTGATTTCGAGAAGAAGTATTTCGACAATATCACAAAGTTTGCTTTCTATGGTGAACTGGATGCTATCTGCCAGAAGAACAATGGTAAGGGTATCCAGGCACTGATGGCTGAAGGCAACTACAAAGCTGTTGCTGCCAACATGCTGAAGGCTGAGGGGCTGAACTATGGTCAGCTGCCCAAAGGTCTGCTTCTGTTCCACAACTATGCCGAAGGTCCACGCACTCCTATGGAGGAGCATTTGGTAGAGGGCGCATTGTATGCTGCCTCTAATGGTGAGGCTCACGTACACTTTACCGTTTCTCACGAGCACATGGAACTCTTCAAGCAGAAGGTTGCGCAGAAGGCTGATTTCTATGCTCAGAAGTATGGCATCCAGTATGACATCACCTTCTCTGAGCAGAAGCCTTCTACTGATACAGTTGCTGCTAATCCCGATGGAACGCCGTTCCGCAATAGCGATGGCTCGCTGCTGTTCCGTCCTGGTGGACATGGTGCCCTCATCGAGAACCTCAACGAGATAGAGGCTGACGTTATCTTCGTAAAGAATATCGATAACGTTGTTCCTGATCGTCTGAAGACAGATACTGTTATTTGGAAGCAGATCATTGCTGGTGTACTGGTTACCCTGCAAGAGAAAGCCTTCGAGTATCTGCGTATGCTGGATGCAGGAGCTACCGATGCACAGCTGGCAGAGATGGCTAAGTTCGTTCGCGAAAACCTCTGTACTGATCCTAAGGGACAGAAAGAGGATCCCGACTATCTGCGTCGCAAGCTGAATCGCCCCATGCGCGTCTGTGGCGTCGTGAAGAATGTCGGTGAGCCTGGTGGTGGTCCGTTCCTGACCTATAACCAGGATGGTACCGTATCGCTGCAGATTTTGGAGTCCAGCCAGATTGATAAGAGCAATAAGGAGTATATGGAGATGTTCACTAAGGGAACACACTTCAATCCCGTTGACCTCGTCTGCGCCGTGAAGGACTATAAGGGCAATGCCTTTGACCTGCCAAAGTTTGTTGACCCCTCTACAGGCTTCATCTCTCAGAAGTCAAAGAGCGGCAAGGAGTTGCAGGCGCTGGAGTTGCCAGGTCTGTGGAATGGTGCTATGAGCAACTGGTCTACTGTCTTTGTAGAAGTTCCTCTGGCTACGTTCAATCCTGTAAAGACTGTCAATGACCTCTTACGCGATCAACATCAATAATTTTATATGAATGCAAAAACTATTCTGACTATCGGAATGACTTCCGTTATGATGCTATCATTTAATGCCTGCCAGCAGAGTTCCCACGAGAATCCTCTGCTGGCAGATAGTTCTCTACCTTTTAGCGCGCCTGACTTCAGCAAGATTCAGACGTCCGACTATCTGCCTGCCTTCGAGACTGCCATCCAGCAGACGCGTGACAATATCCAGGCTATCGTCGACTGTAAGGACTCTGCAACTTTCGAGAACACCATCGTGCCTTTCGAGGACAGCAATCGTCTGCTGACACGTGTCTCGACCGTATTCTTTGCATTGACGGAGGCTGACAAGTCTGATGAACTCAGCGAGATTGAGAAGAAGGTGCAGCCCATGTTGACTGACCTGCAGAATGAAATCTCGTTCAACAAGCCGTTGTTTGAGCGCATCAAGCAGGTGTACGACAAGCAGCACGACACGCTGACGGGCGAGGATCAGAAGCTGTTGGAGGAAATCTATAAGGAATTCGTGCGCAAGGGTGCCCTCTTGTCTGACGAGAAGATGGCACGTATGAAGGAGATCAACCTGCGCATCTCTGATCTGCAGCAACAGTGGGGCGACCTCTTGCAGGCTGCCACCAACGATGCTATCGTGTGGGTCGACAAGAAAGAAGACCTCGCTGGACTCAGTGATGCCGACATTGCCCAGTGCAAGAAGGATGCAGAGAGTCGCGGGGGGAAGGCACCTTACGCTATCGTCATCATGAACACCACCCAGCAGGCTCCTTTGGCCAGTCTCGACAATCGTGAATTGCGCAAGAAGATTTATGAGGCCAGCATCCATCGTGCTGACGGCAGCAATCCCAAGTACAACACGTTTCCCATCGTCAGCGAGATAGCCAAGCTGCGTGCCGAACAGGCTGAACTGATGGGCTATCCCAGCTATGCAGCGTATTCGCTGGACAACACGATGGCCAAGACGTCAGAGAATGTCTATGCCTTCTTAATGAACCTGGTGAAGGCCTATGTCCCCAAGGCTGATGCTGAGACAAAGACCATCGAGAACTTCGCTCGCAAGACGCAGGGTGCCGAGTTCCAGTTACAACCCTATGATTACTTCTATTATTCTGCCAAGATGAAGAAGGAATTGCTCGACATTTCTGAGGACGAGGTAAAACCTTACTTCAATGTCGACAGTGTCTTGCTCAATGGTGTCTTCTATGCTGCCAATCGCGTCTATGGTCTGACATTCAAGGAGCGCAAGGATATTCCGACGTACCATCCTGACATGCGCGTCTTCGAGGTCTTCGACAAGGACGGCCAGTCTATGGCGCTGTTCTATGGCGACTACTATCGTCGTGCGTCGAAGCGTGGTGGTGCGTGGATGGATGCCTTTGCAGAGCAGAGCCGTCACTGGAATCAGAAGCCTATTATCTACAATGTCTGCAACAATGCCAAGGCTCCTGAGGGTAAGCCCTCGCTGATTACGTGGGACGAGGTGACAACGATGTTCCATGAGTTTGGTCACGCCCTGCACGGCATGCTCTCCAACTGTGAATATAAGACGTTGGCAGGTACCAACGTCGCTCGCGACTTCGTGGAGATGCCTTCACAGTTCAACGAGTCGTTTGCCTCTATCCCTGAGGTCTTCGACCACTATGCACGCCACTACGAGACCAACGAGCCCATGCCTGCCGAACTGAAGGAGCGCATGCTGAAGAGCATCAATTTCCAACCCTGTTATGCTTTGGGCGAGAACCTCGCTGCATCCTTACTCGACATGGCTTGGCACATGCTGCCATCGAAAGATATCCCAACGGCCGATAAGGCTATGGAGTTCGAGACAGAGGCATTGCGTAAGGTGGGACTCTTGAATCCTTTTATTCCGATTCCGCCACGCTATATGACCAGCTACTTCAACCACGTATGGGGTGGGGGCTATGCTGCAGGTTACTATAGCTATCTGTGGACAGAGGTGCTGGCTGTCAATGTGGCTGACACCTTTGCCAAACTGGGTGCTCTGAAGCCTGAAACGGGTCAGGCCATGCGCGACAAGATACTGAGTCGTGGCAATACGGGCGACCTGATGCAGATGTTTGCCGACTTCACGGGAATGCAGCAGCCAGATGCTTCTGCTATCCTTCGTGCAAGAGGCTTATAGGTCAAAAAGTAACAAATTGTTGTAAATTGATGCAAAAAAGTTGTGAATTGTTTGTGTAGTTAGCGAGAAATGTATAACTTTGCAGCCGATTAAGAAATAACGAACGATGAAAAGTCTAAATCTGATTAGCAACATTATTATTATTCGACTGCGTAAAGTGGCCGGAAGTGGTAGGGTATGCTGATATGCAGATGAACGATTAATAATCAATAGTATACAGAGCCTTTCTCACTTCCGAGTGTAGAGAGGCTCTTTTTTTAGTTAAGAGTTAAGAGTTAAGAAATAAGAGTTAAGAATTAAATAATTAAAGAGATGAGTGACAGATTGTACATTTTCGACACAACACTTCGTGACGGCGAGCAGGTGCCCGGCTGTCAGTTGAACACTGTTGAGAAAATTCAGGTAGCCAAGGCCCTCGAGCAGTTGGGCGTCGATGTGATTGAGGCAGGATTTCCTATTAGCAGTCCAGGGGATTTTAACTCCGTGATTGAGATTTCCAAGGCTGTTACGTGGCCTACTATCTGTGCGCTGACGCGTGCTGTAGAGCGTGACATCGAGGTTGCTTTCGATGCGCTGAAGTTTGCCAAGCACAAGCGAATCCATACAGGTATTGGCACTAGCGACGAGCATATCCGCTATAAGTTCAACTCTACGCGTGAGGAGATTCTGGAGCGTGCCGTAGCTGCTACGAAGTATGCCAAGCGCTTTGTCGACGATGTAGAGTTCTACTGCGAGGATGCCGGTCGTACGGACAACGAGTATCTGGCTCGTGTCGTCGAGGCCGTCATCAAGGCTGGCGCTACCGTTGTCAACATCCCAGATACCACGGGCTACTGTCTGCCGCAGGAGTATTTCGAGAAGATAAAGTACCTGAAGGAGCATGTCGACAACATCGATCAGGCCATCATCTCTACCCATTGCCATAACGACCTCGGCATGGCTACTGCCAACACCTTCAATGGTGTGATGGCTGGTGCCCGTCAGGTGGAGGTTACCATCAACGGTATTGGTGAGCGTGCAGGTAATACGTCGCTCGAAGAGATTGCCATGATTCTGAAGTGCCACAAGTCGTTGGGCATTGATACCAATATCAACACCACCAAGATCTATCCCACCAGTCGCATGGTGTCGAGTCTGATGAATATGCCCGTGCAGCCCAACAAGGCCATTGTGGGTCGCAACGCCTTCGCACACTCCAGCGGCATCCATCAGGATGGTGTCTTGAAGAATGTGCACACCTACGAGATTATGGATCCCAAGGATGTGGGCATCGACGACAACAGCATCGTACTGACAGCCCGCTCTGGTCGTGCTGCCTTGAAGCATCGTCTGCACGTCAATGGTGTTGACCTGACGGAGGAAAAACTCGACAAGATCTATGAGAAGTTCCTCGTGCTGGCCGACCAGAAGAAGGAGGTCTCCGATGCCGATGCCCTCATGCTGGCAGGTGCAGATACTGCCGATACTCACGCCGTTCGCCTTGACTTCCTGCAGGTTACGACGGGTAAGGGCGTGAAGAGTGTCGCCTCTATCGGATTGGACATCAGTGGCCAGAAGTTCGAAGCCGCTGCCTCTGGTAATGGCCCTGTCGATGCCGCCATCAAGGCGCTGAAGAAGATTATCATGAAGCAGATGACGCTGAAGGAGTTTACCATCCAGGCCATCTCCAAGGGTTCTGACGATGTGGGTAAGGTACACATGCAGGTTGAGTATAACGGCTCGCTGTACTATGGCTTTGGTGCCAATACCGATATCGTGACGGCTTCAGTCGAAGCATATATTGACTGTATCAACAAGTTTAAGGTAGAGGAATAAGCCTATGAACACACTATTCGACAAGATATGGGACAAGCACGTCGTACAGGTCGTTGACGATGGTCCCACCCAGTTGTATATCGACCGCCTCTACTGTCATGAGGTGACGTCGCCCCAGGCTTTCGATGGCATGCGAGCCCGTGGACTGAAGTGTTTCCGTCCCGACCACATCTTCTGCATGCCTGACCACAATACGCCCACCCACGACCAGGACAAGCCCATCGAGGACCCAGTCTCTGCCAAGCAGGTCAGCACGCTGGCACAGAACGCCAAGGAGTTCGGACTCACGCACTACGGCATGATGTCGAAAGACAATGGCATCATCCATGTTGTAGGTCCTGAGAAGGGGCTGAGTCTGCCAGGAATGACTATTGTCTGTGGCGACTCCCACACCTCCACCCACGGTGCTATGGGTGCTGTCGCCTTTGGCATCGGCACCTCGGAGGTCGAGATGGTGATGGCCTCGCAATGTATTCTGCAGCAGAAGCCTAAGTCGATGCGTATCAGCATTAATGGTACGCTGCAGAAGGGCGTTACCGCCAAGGATGTGGCCCTCTACCTGATGGCACAGCTCACCACCAGTGGTGCTACGGGCTATTTCGTAGAGTATGCTGGCGACGTGGTGAAGAACCTGTCTATGGAAGGTCGTCTGACGCTCTGCAACCTGTCGATAGAGATGGGTGCCCGTGGTGGCTTCATCGCTCCTGATGAAGTGACCTTTGATTACGTCAAAGGTAAGGAGTATGCTCCCAAGGGCGAAGAGTGGGAGAGAGCCGTTGCCTACTGGAAGACGCTGAAGAGTGGCGACGATGCCGTCTTCGACAAGGAACTGGTGTTCGACGCTAAGGATATCGAGCCACGCATCACCTATGGCACCAATCCGGGCATGGGAATAGGTATTACCCAGAGCCTCCCCCCAGCCCCCTCCAAAGGGAGGGGGAGTTATGAAAAAGCTCTCGAGTATATGGGCTTCAAGGCTGGCGAGAAGTTGCTGGGCAAGAAGATTGACTACGTGTTCCTCGGCGCCTGCACCAATGGCCGTATCGAGGACTTCCGAGCCTTTGCCTCTATCGTCAAAGGCCGTCAGAAGGCTGCCGACGTCGTTGCTTGGCTGGTGCCTGGCTCATGGGCTGTGCGCCAACAGATAGAGGACGAAGGCCTTGATAAAGTGCTCGAAGCTTCCGGCTTCGAGATTCGTCAGCCTGGCTGCTCAGCCTGCCTCGCTATGAACGACGACAAGGTGCCTGCTGGCAAGTATTGCGTATCTACCTCTAACCGTAACTTCGAGGGTCGTCAGGGACCAGGCAGTCGCACCATTCTCTGCTCGCCACTCGTTGCTGCCGCCGCAGCCGTTACTGGAGTAATCACCGATCCACGCACACTACTATGAAACAGAAATTCAACGTTATAACATCCACCTGCGTTCCCCTTCCTTTGGAGAATGTGGACACTGACCAGATTATCCCTGCTCGCTTCCTCAAGGCAACCACCCGCGAGGAGCAGTTCTTTGGCGACAACCTGTTTCGCGACTGGCGCTACAATGCCGATGGTACCGTGAACAAGGATTTTGTCCTCAACGACCCCACCTACAGCGGTTGCATCCTCGTGGCAGGCAAGAATTTCGGCTCTGGCTCCTCTCGTGAACATGCTGCATGGGCCATTGCTGGCTACGGCTTTCGTGTGGTTATCAGCTCGTTCTTTGCTGATATCCACAAGAACAATGAGCTCAACAACTTCGTGTTGCCCGTCGTGGTTTCAGAAGACTTCCTTGCTGAGCTCTTCGACAGCATCAAGCAGAATCCTAAGACCGAAGTAGAGGTTGACCTGCCCAACCAGACGGTGACCAACAAGGCCACTGGCCGTTCTGAGCAGTTCGACATCAATGGCTACAAGAAGCACTGCCTGATGAATGGTCTCGACGACATCGATTTTCTGGTGGCAAATAAAGACAAGATAGAAGCATGGGAATGCAACGCCACACTCCGACATTCATGTCGGAGAACAGCTCAACAAGTAAACAGCTATAAGCGTATCGCTCCTCTAGTCGAGATTATGGACTCCACCCTTCGCGATGGTGAACAGACCAATGGCGTCAGTTTCCTGCCTCACGAGAAACTCGTTATGGCTCGCAAGCTGTTGCACGAGGTCAATGTAGATCGCATCGAGGTGGGCTCGGCGCGAGTCTCTGATGGCGAGAAGCAGGCAGTGTCGATGATTTGCCGCTATGCCCGTCAGATAGACCGTCTGGACAGCGTAGAGGTGCTGGGCTTCGTCGATGGTGGCAAGTCTGTCGACTGGATTGTCTCCTGTGGCGGCAAAACCATCAACCTCTTGGCCAAGGGCTCGCTGAAGCATTGCACCCAGCAGTTGCACAAGACGCCTGAGGAGCACATCGCCGATATTATTAAAGAGGTGGAGTATGCCCATAGCAAGGGGCTCTCTGTCAACCTCTACTTAGAGGATTGGTCTAACGGCATGAAGGACTCGCCAGAGTATGTCTATCAGCTGATGGATGCGCTGACGACATTGAGAAATGAAGAAAATGAGACAATGAGAAATTCCTCATTCTCTCAATCTCTCAATCTTTCAATTTCAAGATTCATGCTCCCCGACACGCTGGGCGTGATGAATCCTCTGCAGGTGGTGGAGTATTTCCGTAAGATGATGAAGCGCTATCCGCAGACCCATTTCGACTTCCACGCCCACAACGACTACGACCTCGCGGTGTCTAACTCGCTGGCTGCCGTGCTGAGTGGTGCCAAGGGCCTACACGTCACGGTGAATGGTCTGGGTGAGCGTTGTGGCAATGCGCCGCTGGCCTCTGTGCAGGTTATTCTGAAAGACCAGTTCCACGCCAAGACGCACATCAACGAGAACCAGCTCAATGACATCTCGCGCATGGTCGAGAGCTTCAGCGGTATCGCCGTAGCCCCCAACCAGCCCATCGTTGGCGAGCATGTCTTCACGCAGGTGGCGGGCGTCCATGCCGATGGCGACACGAAAGACAAACTCTACTATAACGAGCTCATCCCTGAGCGTTTCGGCCGTAAGCGCGAGTATGCGCTGGGCAAGCAGAGCGGGCGTGCCAACATCTCCAAGAACCTGGAAGAGCTGGGCTTGGAACTGACTCCCGAACAGACGCGCCGTGTGACGCAGCGCATTACAGAGCTGGGCGACAAGAAGGAGATTGTCACCCAGGAAGACCTGCCGTACATCGTCAGCGACGTCCTGAAGCACGACGGCTCTGAGGACAAGGTCAAGCTGGTCAGCTATGTGGTGTCGACGGCCTATGGTCTGAAACCAGGTGCCAATATCAAGGTGGAGATCAATGGCAAGCAGTACGAAGGTAGTGCCGTGGGCGACGGTCAGTATGATGCCTTCGTCAAGGCCCTGCGCTATATCTATAAGAAGTACCTCGACCGCACTTTCCCCATTCTGGCCAACTATCAGGTCAGCATTCCTCCTGGCGGTCGCACCGATGCCTTGGTGCAGACGGTTATCTCGTGGCACCACGAGGGTGGACTGCTGCGTACTCGCGCACTGGATGCCGACCAGACGGAAGCAGCCATCAAGGCTACTTTCAAGATGCTGAACATCATTGAGAATGAACAAAAGAAATAACGAAAAAAGTTAACAATATGAAGTTAAGAATTGCCGTATTGCCGGGCGACGGAATAGGTCCGGAAATCATGAAACAAGGTGTGGCCGTGATGGATGCCATTGCCAAGAAGTGTGGCCACGAGTTTGAGTATGAAGAGGCGCTGGTGGGTGCCTGCGCCATCGAGGCTTGTGGCGATGCCTATCCTGCTGCTACCCACGATGTGTGTATGCGTGCAGATGCAGTGCTCTTCGCTGCTGTAGGCGATTTAAGGTATGACAACGACCCCACGCTGAAGATGCGTCCTGAGACGGGCTTGCTGGCTATGCGCAAGAAGTTGGGACTCTTTGCCAACATCCGTCCTGTGGCCACCTTCGACTGTCTGTTGCACAAGTCACCGTTGAAGGAAGAACTGTTGCGTGGTGCCGATTTCGTTGTCATCCGCGAACTTACGGGTGGCATGTATTTTGGTGAGAAATATCAGGACAATGACAAGGCCTTCGACACCAATGTCTATACACGTCCTGAGATTGAGCGCATCCTGAAGGTGGCCTTCGAGATGGCCATGCAGCGCCGTAAGCACCTCACCGTTGTCGACAAGGCCAACGTGTTGGCCAGCAGTCGCCTGTGGCGCCAGGTAGCCAAGGAGATGGAACCCCAGTATCCTGAGGTTACCACCGATTATATGTTCATCGACAATGCCTCCATGCGCGTGTTGACAGAGCCCCGCTTCTTCGACGTCATCGTTACGGAGAACACCTTTGGCGACATCCTCACCGACGAGACCTCGTGCATTACGGGTTCTATGGGTCTGCAGCCCTCGTCGAGCCTCGGCGAACACACACCGCTCTTCGAACCCGTCCACGGCTCGTGGCCGCAGGCTGCTGGTCAGAACATCGCTAACCCGCTGGCTCAGATTCTCTCTGCTGCCATGTTGCTGGAGCACTTCGGCCTGAACAGGGAAGGCGCCCTGGTTCGTGAGGCTGTCAATGCCTCGCTGGATGCAAATGTTCGCACACCCGAAATTCTTGAACCTAAAGGTTCAAGTGTGGCACGCAATCAAGTCAAAGGTGGCGCAAAGTATGGAACAAAAGAAGTAGGACAATGGATTGTAGAATATATCAACAGAAGTTGAGAAATGGAAGAAATGAGAAAATGAGAAATTATTTGGGGCGCCGCATATTGATGACGTTAGTCCTCATCTCTCAATCTCTCATTATCTCATTCTCTCAATCTCAAAACTGGCGCGACTCGCTGACCATCCTCAACAAGCAGATAGCGCAGTCGGCATGGTCTACCGACCTGCACCTGCGCAAGGCCAATGCCAACCTGCAGCTGAAGCAGTGGCAGTATGCCGTCGACGAGTATTCCCTCGTGCTGCAGAAGGAGCCCCACAATCCTGCCGCCTTGTTCTATCGGGCTTATGCCAACACCCACCTGCGCCGTTTCGACCTCTCGCGCAACGACCTCAACGACCTCTTGGCCTTTGTGCCCACCCATTTCGAGGCCCGTTTGTCGCTGGCTGTCGTCTTGCAGCAGCTGGGTCGCAAGCAGGAGGCGCTGGATCAGCTGAACCAGACCATCCAGCTGCATGCTGACTCGGCAGTGGCCTATGCTGCCCGTGCCAATCTGGAGCGCGACATGAAGCAGGACGAGGTGGCGCTCTACGACTGGCAGCGTGCTGAAGAGCTGTCGCCACGCGATGTGACCTATGTCGTGTCGCATGTCGACCTGCTGCTGGTGTTGGGTCGTAAGACCGAGGCCCGTCGTGTGCTCGACGCTGCCGTCAAGCGCGGCATAGCCCGTGGCATGCTGGTAGAATGGTATGGGAAAGTGAAACGGGCTACGCCCTAGTGAAAAGTGAATAACGAAAAGTGAATAACGAAAACAATAAACCGTTAACGTTGTACGTTAAAAGAGTGTGAAGAAAGAAGATATTGTACAATTCCTCAAGAATTTAAAGGTGCCCACCAAGCGTCAGTACTTGCTGGGCTTTGCTGTTGTTGTGGCCCTGCTGGCCATCATTCGCCCCTTTGTGACGGGCGAGGGTAGTGATGCTGTTGAAGAAGGACAAACGTTTTTAACTCCTTTAACTTCCTTAACTCACCATAGCAAACACCACCGCATTCTCTCTGTCCCCAACTACAAGGTGGCGTTCCCCGACAGCCAGAGCGTGCAGATTGTCGCTGCCAACAAGTGGGGTGTGCGTCCTGTGAAGAACCGCGAGGATGCCGAGGCCCGCAAGAAGGAACTGGTGTATGTCGGCGAGAGTCCCTACTACCATGTTGACAAGCTCAACAGCTCCATTCCCTACCTCGTGCCGCGTGCTGCCGTCCTGTTGCAGGACATCGGTCAGGCGTTCTACGACAGCCTCTACATGAAGGGCGTGCCCTTGAACCAGCTCATCGTAACCAGCGTCTTGCGCACCAAGGAAGACGTGGCCCGTCTGCAGCGCCACAACGGCAATGCTACGGACAATTCGTGCCACCTCTACGGCACCACCTTCGATATCTGCTACAACCGCTATCATGCCATCGGTCGCGAGGTGCGCAACGACACGCTGAAGTGGGTGCTCTCCGAGGTGCTTCGTGACATTCGCCAACAGGACCGCGCCTACATCAAGTATGAAGTCAAGCAGGGCTGCTTCCATATGACTGTGCGATAGCTATAAGAGAATAACAAGAGTAACTGCCAGTAATTAAATAACCTAACATACTAACGATGAACAATATAAAGACGATGGCCATAGCTGTCTTAATGACATTGGTAGGTGGCACAGTATCAGCACAGAGGTTTCCCGTTGGCATTGTCAGTTCGATGGACAGCGTCAAGAGTGTACAGTTTGGTGTTATCTCGTCCGTGGCTGTCGACGGAGGCCGTGGCCTGCAACTGTCGGGCGTCTCCAATACGACGGCTCACCAGTTCAGTGGTCTCCAGCTCAGTGGTGTCAGCAACATCACCAAGGGCATGAACCGCGGCCTGCAGCTGTCGGGTCTGCTGAATGTCTCGTCGAGCATGATGCGTGGCTGGCAGTGGGGTGCCGTCAACTATGCCGACTCGCTCGACGGCGTGCAGATAGGTCTTCTCAACGTCTCCCGTCAGCGTCCCAAGGGTGTGCAGATTGGTCTCGTCAACCTGTCGTACGACAGCATCGGCCACAAGATTGGTCTGGTCAACATCAACCCCTCGACAGATATCGACCTGATGGTCTATGCTGGCTCATCGACCAAGACGAACCTTGCCGTGCGCTATCGTAACCGCTCTACCTATAACATCGTTGGTGTGGGAACGCACTTCATGGGCCTCGACTCCAAGTTCTCGGGTGCTGTGTTCTACCGCCTGGGACAGTACTTCCAGATGTCGCCCCGCTGGACGCTCAGCGGCGATGTAGGCTACTACCATGTCGAGACCTTCTCCAGGGAGAACAGTGCCAAGCCCGAGCGCCTCTACTCCCTGCAGGCACGCTTCAATGCCGACTACCGCTTCAGCAATAAGTTCGGCGCCTTTGCCTCCGTGGGGTGGGGCTTGACGCGCTATTACGACCGCAACGAGACCTACCGCAACCGCCCGCTGGTGGAGCTGGGTCTGACCTACCGTCAGTCGCGCAACCATCATGGCGACACATGGCAGCGAGCCTTGGATAAGAAACGCTCGAAACTCGTCTTTGCCGACTCCACGATGGCCTTGCCCGTCGAGAAACGCTACTGGCAGGCCGTTGCCGAAGCTACAGCCATCAATGTCGGCGTACAGCTCTTCGACCGCTATGTGCTGAGGACAGACTTCGCCCAGACCACCCTCAACTCGCTGAAGCGCAACTTCACTGACGGCATGGTGTGGGACAACGACTACTTCATCACCAACATGTTCATGCATCCCTATCATGGCAACCTCTACTTCAACGCCGCCCGCACCAACGGTCTGACGTTCTGGGAGTCAGCACCTTACGCCCTCGGAGGCTCGCTCATGTGGGAGTTCCTGGGCGAGACCGAGCCGCCAGCCATCAACGACGTCATCGCCACCAGCTGTGGCGGTATGGCCATCGGTGAGATGACCCATCGCCTGAGCCTCACCGTCCTCGACGATCGCGACTTCGGCACCAGCCGTTTCCTGCGCGAGGCCGCCGCAGCCATCATCAACCCCATCCAGGGTCTGCACCGCATCATCAGCGGCGATGCCTGGCGCGTCAAGAGCCGCAACTATCGCTATCACGACTTCAGCAAGATACCCGTCGACATGACCTTCTCCGTCGGTTGGCGCTATCTGGCAGACGATGGAGCCCTCTTCCGCGGCATCCACGCACCCTATGTCAACATGACGCTGACCTACGGCATACCCGTCGACGGCGAGCGCCACACCTTGCCCTACGACTTCTTCGACGTCGAGATGAATTCAGCCTTCGGAGGCGGACAGCCCTTCGTCAACACCCTGAACATCGTGGGACGACTCTGGAGCACGCCCATCCTCGATAAGAAGGACATGGCGGGCGAGTTCGGCATCTACCAGCACTTCAACTACTACGATGCCAGCCCCATCGAGGACGGTTCCGAGCTCACGCCCTACCGCATCAGCGAAGCTGCCGGCTTCGGTCCAGGCTTCATCCTCTCGCTGCCAAAGATGGGCGGCCTCGACAAGCTCGAACAGCGCGTCTTCCTTAGCGGCATTCTGCTGGGTGGTACCAAGAGCGACTACTTCAACGTCATCGAGCGCGACTACAACATGGGCAGCGGCTTCAGCATCAAGTCCAAGACCCAGCTCGACTTCGGCGGCTTCGGCCGTTTCGTGCTCAATGCCAAGTACTTCCGTCTCTACACCTGGAAGGGCTACGAAGACAAAGACCTCCAGGCCTATGCCGACGGCACCGCCGACCTCCACTACCTCAACGTGCAGGGCGACCGCAGCAATGCCGCCCTCCTCGTCGTCAATCCCGTCCTCGAGCTCCATCTTGCGCGCCAGTGGGCCCTCTGCCTCTCAGGCTCCTACTTCTCGCGCCGCACCTTCTACAAATACCACGACACGGTACATGCCAACACCTTCGAGGCCAAGATCGGCATCACCTGCCGACTGTAGTCCTGTTTTTTTTCTCGACATAAAAATGGGAACCCTTGTCGGTTCCCATTTTTCCATTTCTCCATTTTTCCATTTTAGAATGGGCCGTGGCCCATACATGAGGTCGTGGTCAGCGCCGTGGCGGCTGCCGTGATGGCTGCTACTATTACCTTCAACAGCACATCCCAAAATCGTGAATTCTTCATAGAGACTCACCCCCATCCCCTCCCTGTGAGGGAGGGGCGTAGATACCTAAGGGGCTCCATTTCTTTTTTAATTAATAATACTTGTTTTCTAATCACTCCCCTCCTCGGAGGGGTTAGGGGGAGGGTTAGTCCTCGTCCTTGTCCACCTTGTTCTCAGGCAGCTCTTCGACACTGACGCCCTGCAGGAACTGCTTCACCTTGTTGCCAGCCTGGTCGTGGGTACGCTCGGGGGTGAATACCACGTGCAGACCCTCGATGTTGTCGTTGATGGTGAACGCCTTGGCAGAACGCGCTCCGCGACAGTTGATGCCGATCTTGAACGAACCGAAGCCGTCCAGCTTCACACGCTTGGAGTCCTGCAGCTGGTCACGCATGGTGTCTACCAGCTCCTCCAGCACGGCCATCACGTCACTGCGCTTCACCGTACAGTTTCGCTGGATGATCTCGGCCAGTCCGCGGGTGTCAATCATGCCGATGGGCACCATGCGGGCATACCACTTGCCGCTGCGCTTTGTTCCTACA
>CADCAG010000003.1 GCA_902799355.1 uncultured Bacteroidales bacterium | reverse complement strand
AACAGTTACCTCACCCTTAACAACAGCGTGCAGGATAGTGGTAGAACCTGTAGGAGTTGGAACGCGCTGAGCAGCACCGATCAGCTTACCGTTCAGCTCGGGGATAACGAGACCGATAGCCTTAGCAGCACCAGTAGAGTTAGGAACGATGTTCTGAGCACCGGCACGAGCGCGCTGAACATCACCCTTGCGCTGAGGACCGTCGAGAATCATCTGGTCGCCAGTGTAAGCGTGAACGGTGGTCATGATACCGCTCTGGATAGGAGCGAAATCGTTCAGAGCCTTGGTCATAGGAGCCAAGCAGTTGGTGGTACAAGAAGCAGCGCTGATAACAGTGTCAGCAGGAGTCAGAGTCTTGTGGTTAACGTTGTAAACGATGGTGGGCAGATCGTTACCAGCAGGAGCTGAGATAACAACCTTCTTAGCACCAGCGGTCAGGTGAGCAGAAGCCTTCTCCTTAGAAGTATAGAAACCAGTGCACTCCAGAACAACGTCTACGTCCAGCTTACCCCAAGGCAGCTCAGCAGCGTTAGGAATAGCATAGATGGTGATCTTCTTGCCATCAACAACGATGTAGTCCTCACCAGCCTCAACAGTGTGCTTGTTCTCACCGAACTTGCCACAGAAACCACCCTGAGCGGTGTCATACTTCAACAGATGAGCCAGCATCTTGGGGCTGGTCAAGTCGTTGATAGCTACTACCTCATAACCCTCGGCCTCGAACATCTGACGGAATGCGAGGCGACCGATACGGCCGAAACCGTTAATTGCTACTTTTGTCATAATACTTAATTTATTTATAAAAATGAGTTATAAATTTGCTTTCTCTAGTAAAAAATTTGCTTTTTGTTGCACTTTTTTTTCTTTTCGGGCACAAAGTTACAAAAAAATATCTATATTTGCACTTGAAATCTGTCTTAATTAAAGTGAAAAGTGAAAAAGGGGCAGCGAAAAAGCCCGAAATTGCTGTTTCATGGTTAAGATTGTAAAACGCAGATAGCAAATTTACATTAAACATTAAATATTAAACATTAAAACTTAAAACATTAACGACTATGGGATTTATTAAAGAATTCAAAGAGTTTGCCATGAAGGGCAACGTGATGGACATGGCAGTCGGTGTAATCATCGGTGGTGCTTTCGGTAAGATTGTGTCTAGTCTGGTCAACGATGTGCTGATGCCTCTCGTAGGTATGATTACGGGCAACATCGACTTCACGACGCTGTCGTTCAAGATTGGCGAGGGCGAGGAAGCTGCTGTGCTGGCATACGGTAACTTCATCCAGAACACGGTAGACTTCATCATTGTTGCCTTCTGTATCTTCCTGATGCTGAAAGCCATCAACAAGCTGAACCGCAAGAAGGAAGAGCCCGCAGCTCCTGAGGCTCCCAAGGGTCCCACGCAGGAAGAGTTGCTCGCTGAGATTCGCGACCTGCTGAAGCAGAAGTAAGTGACTTTTCTGACCTTCTGGTCTTATCACAAATCAAAGAAAGCAGCCATGAACCAAAAAACCGGGCTGCTTTCTTTCTTTATTATAAAAAATATGTGTACCTTTGCGTCCTCATTTCCAATAGGTAAGTAAATATAGGTAGTAATAGAAGAAAATGAAAACACTTGATTTCAAGCCGAAGATTGTTTCGGCCATTAAGAATTACAATCGCCAGACGCTGATGGCCGACGTGATGGCCGGTCTCATCGTGGGCATCGTAGCCCTGCCGTTGGCCATCGCCTTCGGTATTGCCAGCGGCGTGTCGCCCGAGAAGGGTATCATCACCGCCATCGTTGCCGGACTGTTCATCTCATTGTTCGGTGGTAGCAAGGTACAGATTGGAGGTCCTACGGGTGCCTTCATCGTCATTGTCTATGGCATCATTGAGCAGTATGGCATCCAGGGACTGACCATTGCCACGCTGATGGCTGGTGTCTTCCTCATCATGCTGGGCGTGCTGCGCCTGGGAACCATCATCAAGTATATTCCCTACCCCATTGTGGTTGGTTTCACCAGCGGTATCGCTGTCACCATCTTCACCACTCAGGTGAAAGACCTGCTGGGCATGCAGATGGACAGCGTACCCAGCGACTTCATCGAGAAGTGGGGGGCCTACATATATAATATAGGTAATATAGACCCATGGAGTGCACTGGTGGGTATTGCCAGTGTCGTGTTGATAGCCGTATGGCCACAGCTGGCACGTCTGTTCCACCTGTCACCACTGAAGGCACTGCCAGGTTCACTGGTAGCCATCATCCTGATGACGGTAGGCGTGCTGCTGCTCAAAGAGTATGCTGGTGTGACCACTGTCGAGACCATCGGCGACCGTTTCAGCATCAACTCCACACTGCCTGGTGCCGTCGTTCCTGAGCTGTCGTGGGAGACCATCAAAGGTCTCGTAGGTCCTGCGGTAACGATTGCCGTGCTGGGTGCCATCGAGTCGCTGCTGTCAGCCACTGTTGCTGATGGTGTCATTGGCGACCACCACAACTCGAACACTGAGCTGATTGGTCAGGGTATTGCCAACCTGGCATCGCCCCTCTTCGGAGGTATCCCTGCCACTGGCGCCATTGCCCGTACCATGACCAACATCAACAATGGCGGACGCACCCCTGTGGCTGGCATCGTCCACGCCTTCGTGCTGCTGCTCATCTTCCTGTTCCTCATGCCCTTGGCACAGTATATCCCCATGGCCTGTCTGGCTGGTGTGCTGGTTGTCGTCAGCTACGGCATGAGTGGCTGGCGCTCGTTCCTGGCCATGACACGCAATCCGAAGAGTGACGTCACTGTGCTGCTGCTCACCTTCTTCCTGACCATCATCTTCGACCTTACCGTTGCCATCGAGTTCGGACTTATCTGCGCCTGTCTGCTGTTCATGCGCCGCATGTCTGAGACTACCGATGTCAAGGCTATCTACGACGAGATAGACCTCAACGAGGATGCTGATATGGAGCGTGGCAACCTGGAGCACCTCACCATTCCTGAGGATGTGGAGGTCTACGAGATCAATGGTCCGTACTTCTTTGGTGCTGGTAACCGTTTCGAGGACATCATGGCACGCTACGGCAAGCGTCCGAAGGTGCGCATCATCCGCATGCGTAAGGTACCCTTCATCGACTCTACGGGTCTGCACAACTTGGAGAACATGTGTCTGATGAGCCAGAAGGAGGGCATCACCATCGTCCTCTCAGGTGTCAACGAGAAGGTCGACAGCGTGCTGCGTCGTAACAACTTCGAGAAGCTGCTGGGTGCTGAGAACATCTGCAACCACATCGACCTCGCCCTGGCACGAGCCCGCGAGATTGTAGCAGCATAATCGCGCTGGTGTTCTGGAATTTTTGACGACAGACAGAAAAAATCCACAGTAGATAGCGGATATTAGAGAATAAATTTGTATCTTTGCACACTGTGACTACATATCAAAAATAACAAAAAAATAAAAGCATTATTATGAACAACATCAAACTTGACATCACCAAGGCAGCTTGCTTTCTGGAGGCTGGCGCAGTGAAGGCTTTTGAGCCAAAGGTAAAGGCCGCACAAGAGGCTTTGGAGAACGGAACATGTCCTGGTAACGACTTCCTGGGTTGGCTGCATCTGCCCTCAAGCATCACGCCTGCCTTCCTCGACGAGATTGCTGCCTGCGCTAAGGTGCTGCGCGACAATTGCGAGGCTGTCGTAGTTGCTGGTATCGGTGGCTCTTATCTGGGTGCCCGTGCCGTTATCGAGGCCCTGAGCAACTCGTTTGGCTGGCTCATCAAGGACCAGAAGAATCCAACCATCCTCTTTGCAGGTAACAACATCGGTGAGGACTATCTGTTCGAGCTGACTGAGTATCTGAAGGACAAGAAGTTTGGTGTTATCAATATCTCAAAGTCTGGTACCACCACAGAGACCGCTCTGACCTTCCGTCTGCTGAAGAAGCAGTGCGAGGCCCAGCGTGGCAAGGAAGAGGCCAAGAAGGTGATTGTAGCCGTAACGGATGCCAAGCGCGGCGCTGCCCGTACCTGTGCTGACAAGGAGGGTTACAAGAGCTTCATCATCCCCGACAACGTGGGTGGCCGCTTCTCAGTGCTCACTCCTGTAGGTCTGCTGCCTATTGCCTGCGCAGGTTTCGACATCAAGCAGTTGGTAGGTGGTGCTCAGGACATGGAGAAGGCTTGCGCTCCCAGCGTACCTTTCGAGGAGAATCCCGCTGCTCAGTATGCTGCTGTCCGTAATGGTCTGTACCAGAACGGCAAGAAGATTGAGATCATGGTTAACTACCAGCCCAAGCTGCACTTCTTCAGCGAGTGGTGGAAGCAGCTGTACGGAGAGTCTGAGGGTAAGGACAAGAAGGGTATCTTCCCTGCTAGCGTAGACTTCACTACCGACCTGCACTCTATGGGTCAGTGGATTCAGGACGGCGAGCGCACCATCTTCGAGACTGTGCTCTCTGTCGAGGAGCCTGAGAAGAAGCTGCTGTTCCCTGAGGACGAGGAGAACCTGGATGGTCTGAACTTCCTGGCTGGCAAGCGCGTTGACGAGGTCAACAAGATGGCTGAGCTGGGTACGCGTCTGGCCCACGTCGATGGTGGTGTGCCCAACATCCGCATCAGCGTTCCCAAGCTGAACGAATACTACATCGGACAGCTCATCTACTTCTTTGAGATTGCCTGCGGCATCAGCGGCAACGTGCTGGGTGTCAATCCGTTCAACCAGCCTGGCGTAGAGGCTTACAAGAAGAACATGTTTGCCCTGCTGGCTAAGCCTGGCTACGAGGCAGAAACCAAGGCAATCCGCGAGCGCATTGCAAATGAATAAAGCCATTGAGCAATACATAGAAAGACACGGCTTCGGGCAGTTCAGCCCGAAAGCCGTGCTTTTCGATATGGACGGTGTCATCTACGACTCCATGCCCAACCATGCGCTGGCGTGGCATGAATCCATGGACTCCTACGGCATCGACATGCCCTACAGCAAGGCCTATGAATTTGAGGGTATGCGTGGTGTGGAGACCATCAAGCTGCTGACACGCCAGCAATGGGGCAAGGCTGTCAGCGACGAAGAAGCGCTGAAGATGTATCAGCATAAGTCACGACGCTTTGCTGAGCACTGCAAAGAGACACCTGCCACCATCATGCCTGGCGTCAAGGAGCTGATGGAAGAAATCAAAGCCTGTGGTATGAAAATCTGTGTGGTAACGGGCAGCGGACAGCATACGCTGTTGGACAAGCTGCAGAGCGACTTCCCTGGACTGCTGACTGCAGAACTGATGGTGACAGCGTTTGACGTCACCCATGGGAAGCCAGACCCTGAACCATATATAATAGGTACGCGAAAATGTGGCGTAGAGCCTTGGGAGGCTATCGTTGTAGAGAATGCGCCCCTGGGCGTACGGGCAGCACATGCCGCCCACTGTTTCACCATAGCTGTCAATAGTGGTCCCCTACCCGACGAGCTGCTCGCCCAAGAAGGTGCCGACCTCATCTATCCGAAGATGACAGCGCTTAGGGAAGATTTTCCTCGTCTTTGTCAGCTGGTGGGTTGTCCATCTGGGTATCACGTTTGATACTCAGATCGCCCATGCGCGACAGTTTAAACACCAGGGGGATATACTCATCACTCTGTGGATGACCTACGCTGGCTCCGAAGAAGAGGCAATCGCCCTCAGCCCTGTCGAAGACCAGTCCTTCAAAGACACCCGTCTTGGTAAAGTCGTCATCCAGATACTGCGTCAACGCCTTCTTGGTGAATACACGACTGAAGAATACAGAACCGTCCTTGCGTGACACTGTCAGGCGGAACACATTATCCACAAACTTCTGACCAGTCTCGTCCTTGACCATCGGCAGCGAGTCGCTGGGCTGACGACTGACAGTGACAAAATACGTCTTGCCGATCCATGACACCTGCTTCTCGTCGAGATAAGGCTGCATGCGAATAGGCTCCTTGGGTTGCACCTTGACAATGCGTGGTGCAATGATATCTTCACTCTTCTTCTTGCCTCCACAAGCTGCCAGTACGACAACCATACTGGCCAGGAGAACTACTGATAATAGCTGCTTCATAATGAATATCTATAGATATGTTTCTGCAAAAGTAGTAAAAAACAATGATATATGCAAGGAATTAACGTAAAAATAGATGCTCCGCCTGCATGCGGAGCATCCATTTGTCGTCCTGGGTCTTTATTACCTTGACTCATTACCATCTTGGAGATGGGCACGCTTGCCTTTTTAAAAACACTATGTTAACCTAAATCACTATGATGTTTTCTTACTAAAAATATATTGATGTTTTTGTGTGGTTACTGTTCTTTTGACGAAAACGGCCACACAAAGTTTAATGGGTTCTGTTTAATTAACTTTTTTCCCATCCGTCGACAAATAATGTATGGTCAACGACATGAAAGCGGATATCATAGCCCATAAAGGGCATACCATACTGGCGGGTAGCATCCTGTTGGTAGTGTGGGCGCGGATCGAGAGCCAAAGTTTGTCGCAACACCTCAAGATCGGCAGCGGGAAGCAACTGACACAAGGTTTCGGGCAGCACCACCTCCAACTGTTGCCATTGGTGGTTGTCAGTAAAGCCGCCACGAGCATCAGGATGACTGTCGACATAAGCCAGGTAGGGTTTAACATCGTAGATAGGTGTGCCATCCATCAGGTCTGCCCCCAGGACATCAATCGCTACATGGACAGTATCTATCTTGCTGATGCGCACAGACGACAGTCCTAAGTTGTTGGGACGAAACGGGGAGCGCGTAGCCCACACCCCTACCCGCTCGTTGCCACCCAACAGGGGCGGACGCACAGTAGGATGCTTCTCTGCGTCGACATTCTCGGAGAATCCCCAGACGAGCCACAGATAGTCATAGTCCTCCATGCCACGCAAGGCCTCAGCATGGCGGTATTTGGGTACAAACTCGATGCGTCCACGCAGTTCACTGACGATACCACTCTGTCGTGGAATACCAAACTTACTGGTCAGGGGTGAACGAAAATATGCTATCGGTTCAATATTCATACTGCAAAGATATACAAAAAAGATTGATTATTGGAAAGAAATTAGGGGAAATTATGGGAAATTCTAATCTTGCAACGTTGTATTTCTCAAATATTTATTATCTTTGCACCCATGGAACAGAAAAAGATTACCTTTGACAGCTTTATCCGCAGCATTATGGCTGTCATCATCGTGGTAGGAATCGTCATGCTGCTCAACGTGCTCAGTGGTGTACTGTTACCGTTTTTCCTGGCTTGGCTCATCTCTTACCTGCTGTTCCCGCTGGTCAAGTTCTTCCAGTATCGCTGCCATCTGAAGTACCGCATCCTGGGTATCTTCGCAGCCTTTCTTGTTGTCGGCAGTGTGTTGACAGGTCTGTTCCTGTTGATGATACCACCCATCGTTGAAGAAGCAGCACGCGTCAAGGACTTGCTGATTGCCTACGTGTCGCACGATGCGCTGATGAGCAATATCCCCAACATGATTGAGGACTTCATCCACGAACATGTCACGACAGAAGACCTCAAGGCGCTCGTCACCCAGGAAGGCTTTATAGAAAGTGTCAAGCAGACCATTCCCAAGATCTGGGGCGTGCTGTCACAGTCGTTCAGCATCGTGTCTAGCGTCTTCACCCTGACCATGGTACTGCTCTATACCCTCTTCATCTTATTAGACTATGAGCAGTTCTCCAATGGTTGGATACTGATGTTCCCCAACCGCTATCGTAACATCGCTACCCAGATAGTCAGCGATGTGGAGCAAGGCATGAACAAATACTTCCGTGGACAAGGTCTGGTGGCCTTCTGCGTAGGTGTGCTGTTCAGCATCGGATTCCTGATTATCGACTTCCCCATGGCGATAGGCCTGGGCATGTTCATCGGACTGCTGAACATGGTACCCTACCTGCAGCTGTTGGGCTTCATACCCACCATTATCCTGGCTATTGTCAAGGCAGCAGACACGGGCGAGAACTTCTGGCTCATCATGCTGGCAGCGCTCATCGTCTTTGCCGTAGTACAGGCCATTCAGGACACCATCCTGACACCCAAGATTATGGGTAAGGTGATGGGCCTCAACTCAGCCATCATCCTGCTGTCACTGTCGATATGGGGTTCGCTGCTGGGCATTCTGGGTATGATTATCGCCCTGCCAATGACGACGCTATTAATCACCTATTATCAGAAGTATATCGTCAACAGGGAGAAGTTGAAAATTGAAAATTGAAAGTTGAAAGTTGAGAATTGAGAATTAACCATTAAATAAAGATGAAAGCATTGAAAATGATTGGTCTGCTGATGCTGTGCACTCTGACAGTATCAGCACAAGAGAAGAAATCTGGCGACATTGACTGGATGCAAGAGCTGAAGAGTCGCATTACCATCAACGGCTACATGCAAGGTGGCTATGAATATGGTGACAAAGGCGGTCAGACCACCAGCACGTTTAACTTCAAGCGCGCCATCTTCTGGGGAAGAGCACGCATTACTGACCGCTGGTCGTTCATGTTCATGAACAACTTCGCCCTGTCAAAGGGTGTCCTGGAGTTCTGGACAGACTACCGCGTGACGAACGACAAGGCGCTGACCATTCGCATCGGACAGTTCCAGCACCCTTTCTCGCTGGAGAGTCCCTTGTCTCCCGTTATGCTTGAGCTGGTTGACATCACCTCACAGGCTGTGACGAATCTGGCCAATGGCAACGAGCCGCTGCTTGGTCCTAACTTCGGACGTGATCAGGGTATCATGCTGTTGGGCGACCTCTTCAACGACCACTTCCACTACGAGCTGGCTGTGATGAACGGACAGGGTATCAACACCAACGACGGCAACACCGACAAGGACGTCATCCTGAAGCTGGAATACCGTCCCTCTAAGGAATTCCGCATCGTTGCCTCTGGACAGAAAGGTCGTGGACATGCTGTCAGCACTGTTGCATGGAACCCTGGTGTAGCTATTGGTGACGACTATCGTCGCGACCGCGTCAGCTTTGGTGGCGAGGCAAAAATCCCCACCCTGCTGGGTCGTCAGTCGACAAGTGGTGGCATCTGTCTGCGCAGTGAGTTCCTCGCTGGCAAGGATGGCGATGTCAGCAGTCGTGGTGCCTACCTCACAGGCTCTGTAGCTTTGGGCAAGGGCATCGACGTGATTGGTTCAGCAGACTACTACGACCGCAACACGTCAGAGAGCGGTTGGCAGCAGACCAATGTCACTGGTGGTCTGCAATACTGGTTCTACCCCAAGTGCCGTCTGCAGCTGCAGTACACTCACAGCTTCTGTGGTGAGATGATGGGTGACGACTACAACCGCGTCCAGGCACAGGTGCAGGTAGCATTCTAATACCTCGAAATATCGAAGCCTAGAAACATCGAAACATCGAAATTAAAAATGTTCATTAAAGTTCTTTTAACCATTATTTTCCTGGCCGTAATGATTGGTGTGGGTCTCTATACCCGCAAGCAGGCCAGCAGTGTTGACGGCTTCGTCCTGGGCGGACGTGCCGTAGGTCCGTGGCTCACCGCCTTTGCCTTTGGTACCAGTTATTTCTCGGCAGTAGTCTTTGTGGGCTATGCCGGACAGTTCGGTTGGAAATACGGCCTCTCCAGCGCATGGATTGGCATTGGCAATGCTATCATTGGCTCCTTGCTGGCTTGGATTATCCTCGGCAAGCGCACCAAGCTGATGACCCAGCATATTGAGAGTCGCACCATGCCCGACTTCTTCGGCACCCGCTTTCAGGATCAGGGTCTGCGCGTTGCTGCAAGTATCATCGCCTTCGTGTTCCTGATTCCCTATACCGCTGGTGTCTATAGCGGCATCTCCAGACTCTTTGAGATGGGCTTCAACATCCCCTACGAATACTGCGTGGTCATCATGTCTGTCCTCACCGCTGTCTATGTCATCCTTGGTGGCTATAAGGCAACGGCCATGAACGACTTCATCCAGGGTATCATCATGCTCTTTGGCATTGTAGCCGTCATCCTTGCTGTGCTCAACGCACAGGGTGGTCTTACGGCAGCTGTAGAGAAGCTGGCAGAGTTGCCCTCCGACGTAGATCCTACTGTGAATGGTGGCTTTGCCTCGTGGTTTGGTCCTGATCCGTGGGGACTGTTGGGCGTTATCATCCTGACATCGCTGGGCACTATGGGACTTCCCCAGATGGTGGGCAAGTTCTATAGCATCACTGACGAGAGTGCCATCAAGCGTGGCACTGTCATCTCCACCATCTTTGCCTTCATCGTGGCTGGTGGCTGCTACTTCCTCGGTGGCTTCGGACGTCTCTACGACCCCGTCATCGCAGCCAACGGTAAGATTGCCTACGACAGCATCGTGCCCGCCATGTTGGTTACACTGCCCGACGTACTCATCGCCTTGGTGGTACTGCTCGTACTCTCTGCCTCTATGTCGACACTGGCCTCACTGGTACTCACCAGCAGTTCGACGATGACCCTCGACCTCATCTATCGCGACAAGAAGGCGCTGCCTGGCGAGGTGGAGGAAGGAACCATCGACGACGTGGTAGCTGAGAAGGTGGAGCGCCGCAAAGTGGTGGTGATGCGTGTACTCATCATGTTCTTCATCGCCATCTCCCTGCTCATCGCCCTCAATCCCCCAACGTTCATCGCCCAGCTGATGGGTATCTCGTGGGGCGCACTGGCTGGTGCCTTCCTCGCTCCCTTCATGCTCGGCCTCTACTGGCGTGGCGTCACCACCAGCAGCGTATGGGCTTGCTTCTTCTGGGGCGTTGGTCTGACAGTTGTAAATATGCTGGCAGGTAATCCTATCAACCCCATCAACTGCGGTGCCATCGCCATGTTAGGCGGCTTCCCTGTTGTATGGCTGGTCAGCCTGCTGACAAAGAAGATGGACCACAGCATTGTCAACAAGATTTTCGAGTGCTACAAATAAGCACCAACAATAGCAACATAGAAAATGGGCAGTCCAACAGACCGCCCATTTTTAATATACTATGATGAAGAAGTTACTTCACGAACTTCTTACCTTTCTGGATATACAGGCCCTTGCTGGGCTGTACGACACGCTGACCAGCAATATTGAAGTATGTACCATTGACTTCTTCCTTCTGACTTCTTACCTCAGCAATGCCTGTGGTTGACTCAGTGACTGTCAATACACCAGCCACGAAAGTCAGCTTATAGCTCTCAGCTGTAGCGGTAACAGTGATAGGATACTCACCCTCAGGAGAATTTTCGTCAGCCTCACAGGTGAAGACTGGCTCTTCCAACCATACGGGTACAGTATCATCGTTTACCAGTCCGTCGAATACCAGTGCAAACTCTGGGTTAGGTTGTCCAGCCTCACGAGTGGCATTCTCTACAGTAGCAGTAGCGTCCACCTTCTGTACAATCAGATAGCCATCGAACAGGTCAACATTCTCACCAGTAATGGTACCTATGCTTATAGTAACAGGATACTTACCTGCAGGAGATGTCTTTGTAGCCTCACAGCTTAGGACAGGCTCACCAGTAATGGGGTCACCAGATACTGAATAGACGAACTTGGGATTCTCCTCACCATACTTACGGATGGTGTTACGCACCTTGACGCTGGAACCATATTCAACGATGTTGTCATAGTCAGAACCCTTAAACTCTTTCCACTGTGCCTTCTGAGCATACTGGGTCTTGGTACCAGCAGGAACATACAGTTTACAAGTATAGATGGGCAGACCAGCAAAGACGTCTGCACCAGCCAACTCGGGAGCCGTCTTGGCAACGACACGGATCTCCTGCAATCCAGTACAGTTGCGCATAGCCTCGCGACCAATCGTTTTCAAGCTGGCAGGCAGCACCACCTTCGACAGACGGCCACAGCCAGCCATTGCGCAGTTACGCAGAGCCTCAGTACCCTTGGGGATACTCAGCTCGCCGCCCTTAGTAGGCAGTACGGCAATCACCTCTGTCTTTTCAGGGTTCCATACTATCTCGTCGTCAATGACAAAGTCAGCATCCTCAGCGGGTGTACCAATCTCCAGTTCACGCAACTGTGGGCAGTATCCGATAGCGCCCTCGCCCCATGTCTTCAAGCCAGCAGGAAGAACCAGCTTCTGCAGATACTTCAGGCCAAAGAAAGCCTTAGAGGGCAATACGTCGTCAGCTGTTGTCATCTGCTTGCCATTCTCAATCAGATAAGGTTCGCCACCACTGACAATGCGAGCCTCAGAGAGGTCAAGCACCTGCAGGTAGCCACCAGTCTTCGCGCCATTCTCATCAATACCGCCCAAGCGACGAATCTGACGCAGGTCGGTAGAGTTGAGATTACCAGTAATCTTCAGTGTACCAACGGTACCAATCTTCTCATCGTCCAATACCGTGTTCAGCGTGCCAGCCTCAGCAAGTTCAACGCTTTCCTCAGTGAGGTCGCGTGGAGCGCTCTTGATGCCAATAATCATATCCTGCCACATATTGAATGTGTACCAACCAGGATTCAGCAGAGCGATATCGTAATAGCCGTCATCGTCGCCAGACCAGCCCCAGTTGACATACACCTTACCTTCAGCATTGTATCCATGAAGCACAAAAGCGTGGCCACCACTGCTATAGCTACCACCACCATAGTAGCAAGGACCTTCCTCGCTCAGTGTACGATAGACGATATCCATCCACTCAGCTTCACCATAGTTATCGCGCTCCAGGCACTCTGCATCAGCAATGCCGAAATAGGTACGCAGACCAGCAGCAGCTTCCGTAGAATAGGCACCAGAGCCATTCTCCGTACTGTTCGATCCACCATACTCCATATCAGCAGCGACACCACAGTCACGCATCAATATAGCCACGGCCATTGCCTGGTCCTCATTGTAGTTACCAGTGCTGTAATCATCCAGCATATTAGCCCAATCGTAGACATGCTCTCCGAAGTCAGCAGTAACAGGTGTTCCTGTATAGTTTCCCTGCGGATAGTAGATGGTACGCGAACCGATACCACAGACGGGTACCTGATGGTAGTTCAGCACCTGGGCCATCGCAGTGGCTACACAACCTGTCACACAGCGTCCACCACCATAGATAGAGGTGGGCAACAGACGGTTGTAGGGTTCACCCTGGTCCCAAAATGTGGTCACCAACGGACCAACCTGTGTAGGATATTTGGAGGGGTCAGGCTTGGTTGTATTCATCTTGACACCATTCTGTACAGCATACTGTACGGCACCCTGAACAGCTTCCAACCACCACTTGAAGTTCTCGTTTTGTCCCTCAGAATACTTTGATGTCGAGACACCCAGCACCTCTGGTACCAGATCGTCGGCAGCAATTACGGCAAAGCCACCCTGCTCATTACCAATAATCTGGTATTCAGCAGTAGCTTTCAAAACTTTCAAAGCAGCAGCCTTACGGGGGGCCATCTTTTTACCTTTACGCTCTCCATTAATTGCTTTGGCAGCAGCTTCTTTCATCTGTGCCAGTGTACGAGGAGCAGCATTTACCATCAGGGCCACCATCAACATAAGACCCAGCAGTACTGTACGATTTCTTTTCATTTTTGTGTGTTTAGTTTGAAATTGCATACAAAGGTAAGAAAAAAGTAAGAAATTGCAAAGAAAATGCATAAAAAAAAGAAAAGGTGCAAGTTTTTTGCACCTTTTCCTTTTAAATATATGGTTTCAGATTACTTAACCATGACCTTGAGCTTTCAGCTCGAGCTCATTCCCGCTCGATAAAGCAAGAGCGAGCTCTTGCTTTATTCTCACTTAACCATGACCTTCTTACCGTTCACAATGTAGAAGCCCTTCAGACCGTCGAGGCTTGTTGCCTGACTGCGAATCAGCTTACCATCGAGTGAGTAAACGTCAACGGCCTTACCGTCAGCAGCAATCTGCTGGATGCCAGTAACGATTTCAATCGTAGCAACAGTAACACGTGACTCTGCGCCGTTAGCATATACAGCAGATACACCGAAGGTCTGTGTACCAACCTCAACCTTCTCTCTAGCTACAGTGTAAGTAGTCTTGTCACCCTCAACGGTAGCAATCTTCTCGCCATTGTAGTAGATATTGAACGAAGCAGCTGTAGCAGCTGTGTTAGCACTGAACTTCACGTCGTCAATCATAAGACCGAATACATCGGTAGAAGTATGACGGATTGCGAAGAACTTAGTACCTGCGGGCAGTGCAGCAGTGAACTCAGTCCACTCAGTAGCATCGGTAGAGTAATCAGCAACCTTTGTGAAGCTATTAACATTGTTATCAGTAGAAGAAACCCAAACCTCGAAGGTCTCAGGACCGTACTGATCAGTAATAACACGAGCATAGAAGCCGACAGTCTGTGCAATACCAGGCAGTTCAGGAGAAATCAGCCAGTGATCTGTAGCAGGAGCATTATTTTCTTCAGCAGGGCAGAATGAAATCAGGAACTGCTCACCGCTATGAGGAGCGTAGGTTGATGCCATTGCTTCAGAAACCTGAGAAGGATTGAATACGATGAATCCCATTGGCTGATATGCGTTCGGGAAGTCAGTACCATTGAATCCGTATGTAGAAATACCATTTCCATCATACAAAGTCCAATCACCAAATGCACCAGAGTGCTCATCTGCAGTGATGTCGCCCAAGCCGAATGGCTCGAATACTGATTCGTCGTCGAAGCTCTCAGTAACCTCAGCAACACCACCTTCACTAACAGTCCAAGTGAGGTCTACGCCAGCTTTGCCCTTATCCTCAGCAAGCAGAGATGTAGGAGCAACAGCAGCAGGCTCCTGAACAGTAATGATAGTACTTGCGGTATTGTCCTCAGGGAGCAACTCGTTCTCATACTCAACACTAACAGTCAGTGTTACGTCACCAGCCTCGTCGAAGATAGAGGTCTCGAAGTCAACAGAAATCTCATCAGAAGCGAATGGCTCCAGAGTTTCATCTGCAACAATAGTTGTCAGAACCTTATCACCAGCCTTAATGGTTACGGTGTAGTCCTTAGCAGCATTCTCACCAGCATTTGTTACAGTAGCAAGAACCTTAGCGCTCTTACCTGCTACGACAGACTTCGGAGCCTTGATGTCAGCTACGAGATTGTACTGATACAGGTCAACAATCTTGATATTGTCAATCAGCAGCAGGTCACCGTAGTCTAAGACAACATTACCATTGTCATCATAACCTGTAGCAACAGAAGGATTAGTAACGTCGAAACCGATAGCGAAGCGAACGAAGCGCTCAGCATTGATATTGGCCAGAGAAACCTTTACTGTTGAGTAGTCCTCAGTAACGGGAACAGTAGCAATTACCTCCCAGTCACCACCATCCTTGCTTGCGAATACCTTAGCATTGGTAGCACCCATACCCAGAGCATCGAACAACAGAGTTGGGTTAGCAACGCCCTTGATGTTTACACGACCAGACTCCAAGCGAACCAGACCAGCCTCGTCAACAGTGGTAATACCAAGTGCGCAGTCGTCATCAGAAGATAAACCGACGAAGAAACCGTAAGTATATTCGCAACCCTCTACAGCCCATGTACCATAAGCGAGATTACCACCAGTGAAGCTCTCTGCGAACGGCAACTGGTAAGGAGTACCTAACAGAGCCCATGTGTAACCACCTTCATACTCATCATCTACAGCAGGCTCAGCATCGCCTTCATTGAGAGCTACAACACCGAAGTACTTATAATCCTGCTCACCCTCATCACATGGATAGTCGAATGTAGCAGAGGTCTGACCTGTAACGGTGGCGAGGACTTCGTCAACAACAAGTACTGACCAGAACCAAACAGTCTCAACGTGCATGCTTACTACAGCATACTTCACAGCTGCCAGATTGACATAGCCACCATTCTTACCAGCAACGGCATCCCAAGACATGCTGATGGTATTGGCAGTTGTACCAGTTACCTGGATGTTTGCTACATCAGCGACCTCGTCAATACCAACGAATGCAGAAACCTTCTCAGATTTCAGACCGTCGCCAGACTCGTTAGCAGCAACTACATAGTAAGTATAGATCTTGCCATTCTCAACGTTGGTATCCTTCCAAGTTGTAGCTGCACCAGGAGCAACGCCAGTCAGTGTGTTGATCACCTCGCCATCGCGATAAATCTTCACGTCGACATTAGCAGTCAAAGCCTCACCGTTGATAGCCTTTGCAGGAGCGGTGAATGCGAGGTTAGCCTCCAGAGCGCCCTCAGCACCAGCAGCAACAGCAAGGTCTGCGACAGCAGCAGGAGCAGTCTCCTCAGGAGCCAGCTCAACAACCAGAGTCTTTACGCAGAGGTTGAACATGTCTGCATCAGAGGTTGCGTGGATAGCGAAATTATATGAACCATCCTCAGCGGGTGCGAATGTACCCTCATATTCAGCCCATGTACTGTTAGTAGCTTCGTCATCAGCAGAAATAGTAGTTTCAGCAATAACAGTCTCTGTCAGACCTGCTACTGTAGCTTCCTTACCAGCCAGCACCTCAAACTTCTCATCGTAGCCTGAGTTACGGGCAGTAACAATCACATTATACTTCTTACCAGCCTTCAGTTTGAATGGCAATGTAATCAGATAATCATCAGCGGCATTAGAAGAGCTATAGCCATAGTAAGCACCATTTGACTCACTCCAAGACCAAGTCTTGCCGTCGCCATTGTTATCAATAACGCCGAACAGATCCAGCAGATTCTGAGTGAAATCGAATGTTTGAGGAACTTCAAAAGAAACAGACAGGAAGATGCTCTTTTCTTCACTCTTCACACCAGCGCCAGAAGCGTTGTAAGGAATAACCTGATATACATGGGTACCAACAGTCAGGTCCTCAGCATCGTCAACGTAGGTGTACTCAGCGCCAGGAGTCAGACCAGCAGCAGCGCCTTCAATCTCAATCTTCTGAATACGAGCCTGCTTACCAGAAGTAACGGTGAATACTACTTCATTAGCATTACCTGTCCATGTACCAACCTTATTCTCCACTGTAAAGCCCTCAGCTTCCAAGCATGTCTGGTCAGCATTACCAGTCATCGTGATCACAATCTTCTTGATACCAGAACCAGTGATAGTCATCGTATTGTTGCCGTACATGCGGAGAGCAGTACCAGAAGTGTAATACTTTGGAGTATTGCTGTTACCACCACCATCAAGGGTTGCAGTAAAGCCACCACCGAAGTCAATAGCAGCAACATTCTGAGCATTCTCATAGCCCTGAGCAGAAGCATCCCAACTGATAGGCTCTGCGCCACCTAAGCTCTTGATAACCTTACCATCACGCAGAACTTCAATCTTGGTAAGATCGGTCAGGTCGTCACCACCAACAGTCTTGGCAGGAGCCTTGAATGAAACAACAGCCTCGAGCTTGTCAGGAGTCTGAGCAACAGCAAAGTCAGTAACAGCAGCAGGAGCAGTAGCCTCAGCACCAGCCTCTACGAGGAAGTTGGCTACTGTCAGTCTGAACTGGTCAGCATCACTGGTAGCGTGAATGCCAAAGTGGTAATAGCCAGTCTCTGCAACTGAGAATTCTTCGTTTTCATAGGTAGCAAATTCAGTTGAAGAAACTGTTACTTCAGGAAGAACGCCCTGAGTGAAGGCAGAAGCCTTAGCCTCAGTACCCAGCAGTACCTCAAACTTCTCTGGGAAGCTTGCACCTGCAGCTTTGGCATCAATAGCAAAGTGATATTTCTTGCCAGCCTCCAGCTTAATAGCAGGAGAAATCAACCAGTCATCAGCAGCATTTGCACTACTATAGCTATAGCATGTACCATAATCTGCGCTGAAACCCCATGTCTTACCATCCTTGTTGCTGTCGATAACGCCAAAGTCTGCGAACTCAACAGCAGTACTCAGTGCGTTGCTGTAAGGCACAGCGTCAACAGGATCGCCAGTAGTAGCCTCAGGCTCAGTAAATGCGGCCTCCTGAATGGTAACATTCTCAAACCATGACAGATAATAAATCTTATCATCAGCAGCATTCAGAAGGAGATTAGAACCTGTCAGCACCTTTGCAACTGCGTCATAAGTCATGACGAAATCAGCCAGTTTGCTATCTTCATCAACGCCAGTAGCCCAGATACTAACACTACCCTGATAAGCACCAACGTACTGGAGCTTAGAGAACGTTACGGTTGTACCATCAATAGTACCCTTAATCCAAGCATCAGGGAATGCGGTAAACAAGCCCTTGACATATACATCGTTATTATCGAAACCAATGGTAGCAGTTGAAACGACACCATCAATATCCGTGTTCCATGTTTCAGTTACCAAACCTTCAGGAGCAACGATAGGATCGGTAGATGCAGGAGTATATTCAGTATCAAGAGTCAGAACAGTCTCTGAATCACCAGATTGCATAGTATTATCATCACTCCAGAAGCCACCTATTACAACATAATTTGTTGAGCTGGTTCCTTCCAGAGTAAGCGTATTTCCATCAATAGTGAAAACAATGTCAGGCTGCTCAGCACTTGCTGTAAAACCTGTTCCACTAACATAAGAACCCCATTTTACATCAATTGTAGCAGTATAGTCAGAAACATAGATAATTGGCTGACCAGCAGGGAATGTGATGGTATTTCCACTCTTTGTGCCCTTAATATAGGTCTCGTTTGACAGACGAGAAATCGGGTCTTTGAAGTATACTGTACCATCCTCACACTCAATCAGTGTAGCATGACCAGACTGAGTCGTTACACCCCAGCCTCCGCTGTAATAATAGGCAGCACCTGCTCTTGTATAGAGCTTTACCTCACCTTCTGCAGGAGCAGTGATAATACCATGCTCATCAATAGTCTCTGCGCGGCGAGAATTACTTGCGACAGGTGAGTTGAATACTACAGGACGGGGAGTACCACCCAAGAAAGAATTGGCCACCTTGTGTGCGCCTGCCATGTTCTCAGCCATCAACTTTTCGAAAGAGACTTTATCCTCTTCGATTTTGTTAACAGCATCTTTCAAAAGAGTTGCCTCAGCAACTTTCTGAAGCATAGCACCAGTAAAGGCAAAACCAACAGTCTTGTCGTTAGCCTTAGCCTTGGCAGCCTTGACCTTTTGCACATCATTGACCTTCAGAGGGCCAGCCTTCAGCGTAGTAACCTGCTGCTTAGCGGCCTTCTTAAGAATCTGTGCATGAGTAGGTACAGTCAGCAGCAACGCTGCAGCTAATACCAAAAAAGAAGTAAACTTTTTACTCATAATTGAACAATTTAGTTAATTAATAATATAAATAATATTTGATAAAGTTATATTTCTTTTCCGTTAGCATATATAAATACGGGTACAAAGATAACAATTTATTAGCATTCGCACAAACTTTTTCGTGTTTTTATTACAAAAAAATGCATTTAAGCGCGAAACTGTCACAATGATAACACATCTGAACAAGTACACCTTATTATATATAGCAAGCCACGGTTAATTATAAGTAAAGCTTTTTGAAAATTTCCTTTCACCTTCACACCCTGCACAGAAAATCCCTGTAAATAGGGGTTCGCGGGTGTTTCCCATGGGCGCGAAGGGCTGCCAACGTTTCACATCGCTTTCACAGAACCTTCACCCAACCTTCACCGCTCGATGTGAAAGCGGTGTGAAAGCGATGTGAAAGCTAATTCGGGATGTGGATAGGCCGAAATGCCTTTGTACAGGGCGTCTGCGCCATGTCGGTGAAAGGTGAAAGGTATTTTTTGAAAACCTCTCGCGCGCGAGACACCCATACGCATGTACATTATATATGCGCCAAAGACAGACTGATACCTCTACGTATTAGCTTGTCCCAGTCACGAGATAGCTGTATACACGAGAAATTCTCTAGAGAATTTTGGCCATATTAGCTGTTCCCGTCAAAAAGTCGTACCACTTTTCAGAAAGTCCTACGGCTTTTTCGCATATCAGCTATTCCCATCGCCGTATCAGCTGTTCCCACAGACGAGACAGCTGTTCCCGTCGCAAGGAACGCCCATCCCGCACACGGACATGAGCAAAACAAACTTTTCCCTTTTATTTGGTTGTTTGTTAGAAATCTTGTACTAATTTCTTCAAATTTAACTTTTTTTTGTTTTATTTGTTTTGAATTTAACACTGAACATACTATCTTTGCATCAAGAATGCAAACTATTACAACATGGCACTAGCGAGAAAAAGCTTATAATGCAATAGCTCGAAGCCCAATCGCGCCTTTGCCATACTAATAATTAATATTACTAGAATTCAAAAAAAATGACTACACCTAAAACATTAAAAAGGTTGTCTTTACTGACAACGATTATGGCTGCTATTCTTATTTGCAGTCACGTATTCACAGCATGTTCGAACAATGATGACAATACTGTCCCCATTTCAGGTCGTACATACAGTCTCGACCAGAAGATAACGAACCGTCGGGAGTGTCACGCATTGAAAACGATTGCGAATGATGCGCTGAACTTGAAGTTCCGTCAGATTGTGTTCGAATATACCAGCGTCGGTCCCGACATGAAGACACCTGTGCGACTGACAGGCGTCATTTCAATGAATCCCGCCGTATATAATAAAGATGTGGCTCCACGTGGTCTGATGCTCTATAATGAGTTTACATGTGCCAAGCATGGTGAGCGTACTTCTCAGAACGAGATTGACGACATCGGTCTATACATGAACAAATACCAGAATCTCATTATGGTTTCTGCCGACCTCTATGGCTGGACGCTCACCGAGGACAAGCCACAGGCCTACTGCTGTCCGGAGATTACCAGCGTTGAGACCATCGATGCTTGGGATGCCGCCATGCAGATTCTGAAAGACGAGGGCTATGCCATTAGCGGTCTGCCCACCTTTAACGTGGGCTACAGCAGCGGCGGTTTCTCGGCACTTGCCGTTCAACGCTATTCCGACGAGCTTCGTGCCAAGGGGCGTAGCGACCTTGACTGGAAGCTCACCTCGGCAGGTGCCGCCCCTTTCAGCATCTATTCCGTCTATAAGAGCAACATCGAATCCAAGACCTCGGGTTATGCCTGCTCCTTCCCTCTCGTCGTGGTAGCCTACAAAGAGACATACCACATGGACTTCGAGTATAAAGACGTTTTTGTGGAACCTCTGGCCAGCAACATCCAGAAGTGGATACTTTCTAAGGACTATGGTACGTGGGACATCAACAAGCTCATTGCCGGTGGCGATGAGAAACTGGCTAAGGACTGTCCTGTCAACATGATTCTCACCCCTGCCGCCCTCGATGCCAACTCCGCCATCGGCCAGAAACTCGCCAAGAAGTTTCGTGAGAACTCCCTCTGCGGAGAAGGACAGAACTGGCAGCCCAATACCAAGACCAAGTACTATATTATGCACTCTGCTGGTGACAAATACATGGATTGGCATGTGGGCGAGGAAATGGCCAACTACCTGAAGGGCCACGGCTGCAACGTCGAAACCGAGTTTAACGACTGGGGCAACCATGTGGACTACGGACTCTTCCAGCACATCGGCAAGACCATTCTTCTGATGGAGGACTGTATGCCCGACAAAGATGCGGTCAGGGAGCAGGCAATAAAGGATGCTATCGACAAGGCTGAAGAATATATCAGAGACAAGGTCTCTGAGATGACGGGTATCCCTCTATAATCTGCCAATAATAATAACAATAAAACTATATGATTTTGAATCCAAGAAAAATGCTTCTTTTATCCATGGCGTTTACAGCTATGGGGACATGGGCACAGAGTGCTCTGGGTAACTTGGCTGAGGTAGACCTCGGCCAGGTGGAGATTATGTCTGTCAAGGAGGTTGAATTTGGCAGTCGCGACAGTATTGTGATAGACCCCGTTACAGGGCGAGTCGACACACTCTTCATTGACGAGGGCATCAGGTCAATAAAACCCGTTGAGGATGAAATAGGACCAGCACGTGCACCGCGTCGTGCTCCTAGTACTGACGACTATGGCCAGTATGGAGGACTAACGGAGGAAGGTATGCAATTGGCTCGATCTGGCGCCTATCTCTTCGCCTATAAATACCCGTCGATAGATGCTGACGGCAACAAGGTCATCCTATCATCCATGATGGGCGTGCCTCGTGCCCAGTTTCAAATGGGTTATGCCCATCCCAGTAATGTGCTCATTGCCTGCCACGAGACCATCACGAGCAACTTTGAGGCTCCTACCAATTATAACAACGAAGGTGGTAGTTTCCAGACGGGTGTCGGCATGATGCTCATGTACACTCGCTACGACCGCGTCCGCCAGCCGTGCTGTCTGGTCATTATGCCCGACTATGAGGGCTATGGCATCACTGCCGACCGTGCCCACCCCTACCTTTATCAGGAACTGACTGCACGCCAGGTGGTGGATGCCGTGCGCTATGGACTGGCACTCTACAATGCCAATGCAGGCAGTGATAAGAAATTCGACACTCTCGAAAACAACTGGCAGAGTGTGTCACTGGGCTATTCACAGGGTGGCAGCGTGGCACTTGCTGTACATAAGTTCATCGAAGAGAACGGCCTTGACGAGCAGTTACACTATGCAGGCTCCGTCTGTGGTGACGGTCCCTACGATCCTGTGGCCCACCTGCGTTATTATATTACGGACAATGGTGAGAACTATAATTCCGAAGATACCAACCCGACTGCCCACGATGCAGGCTCGGTGACTATGCCTATCGTGATGCCGCTCATTCTGAAAGGCATGTGCGACAGCAATCCGCTGATGCGCCAGCACACGGTAGATGAATACCTGTCTCAGAAATTCCTGTCAACGGGGTCGCTGGATATGATTGCAGCCAAAAAGAATCCTAATAGAGATGACCAGTTCAGCACCGAAGACGTCACCAAGCGCTATCAGTGGCAAATGAAGTATGGTTTGAAGAATTTTGTTAATCTTGACGACCCTTATGGAACAGGGACTGGCTCGTTTAGAGTTTACTATACTCCCGCTCAGGTATGTGAGATGTTCTACAAGTCGACAAAGCCCTTCCTCTTGTTTGGTGATTACACAGTATTTGGTAAACTCGAGCAGATGCTGACCTCTGCATGTTACACATACTTCACAACCACATCGAATTTTGAGGTCGACGGCAAGCGCGTGATACCTACTGAGCGTGGTTTTATGCAGGATCTACACCGTGCCTTAGAGAGCAACAACCTCACTGTGGGCTGGACTCCCAAGCATCGCATTGCATTCTACCACTCATCTTACGACACGGTGGTGCCTTTTGTCAACCTGTGCTCGTTTGTCAAGAACCATCCCGAACTGTCGTATTACATTAAGAGCCCTTCTGCACGCTTAAGTGCTGCCAACGCCCATCCAACAAACTCGCAGGTATTTGATGAGACAAAGGCAGATGTCTATATCAACGACACCAATAGTACTAAGGACCATATAGATGCTGGTAAGAACTTCTTCTTGACGGGTAATTTATTTGGCACTTCGCCTGACTATGAGTTGTTCAAGTGGGTGCTTAAGAAGAAGCAGTAATATAGATATAAGCGCAAATAAAGAATAGAGTTATGATAAAAAAATATATATCCCTAATCATGGTCGCTCTGCTGCCTTTACTGGCATTTGCAGAGAAAGTGACAGGAACGTTGACACTGGCAACTCCAGACACAAAGGCTATCTGTGTCTATGACACCGAAGCCAAGACTGCCACTTTGGGCAATGGCTATACCTCCTGTATCAATCACTACGAGGATGGTCACCTCGTCATTCCAGGTTCGGTGACCTATCAGGCAGAGTCCTATAAAGTTGTTATTGGACAGTTTGCTTTCCGTCTGTGCAACAAACTGACAAGAGTAACCATCGAAGAAGGTGTTGAGCACATTGGCGACTATGCCTTTGTAGGTTGCTCCTCAGTGACAGAGATCAGGCTGCCAGCCTCGTTGCAAACCATCGGAGCCGGCGCCTTCTGTAACCTCACCAGTCTGACGACTATGCGTTGCATGGGAACCACTGCCCCCACATGGCAGTGGAACGATGTCTTCTCTGTGCTTGGTACCAAGGAGAGCATGCGAAAGAAATCCTTAGTGCGCAACCTCTTTGTTCCTGCAGGTAATTTGGACAACTATAAAAATAGTAAGTTTGACGGCACTTCTTCAGGCACACTGACTCGTGCCAACGAGAAAGTGGGTTGGGAGGAAGCTTTCGCCCGTATCTACGAGCTCAGCAACGAGCCCTTGGCTATCACCTCGAAAGAAGAGTTTATTGCTTTCCGTAATGCTGTGAACAACAGTACGATTAACGCAACCAGTATTAAGTTGATGGCAGACATTGACCTGAGTGGTGAAGACTGGACTCCTATAGGATTGTATGAACATCCTTTCGATGGCATTTTTGATGGTGGAGGCCACATCATCAAGAATCTTAATGTTAATCATCCTTCAACTAATTATCAGGGATTATTTGGCTATGCCACTAACGCTACCATCTACAATATGCATCTGCTGAATCCCAAGGTAGTTGGTCAAGACTATGTAGGCTCTGTAGTAGGATTTGCATATAATAGCAGCCATATTACCGACGTGCTGGTGACCAGCAATTTCCCTTCCGGTGGTGATTATACCGTTAATGCAAACAGTGGCAGTGGTGGCGGCATTGTAGGCTATGCCCAGAATGCCACCATAGAGCGCTGCATGTTCCGTGGACGGGTGTATTGTTCTGGTTGGACTGGCGGCATTGTCGGCAATGTCTATAACAATGTGACTATCTCCGATTGCTCGGCTTCTAACTTTCTCCATAGCTTCAATTCTGACGTTATTGGTGGTATCGTTGGTGGCGCTGGCGCTGTCAATGTCAATCGCTGTTTTGCAAGAAGCGAATATCTCTGGGGAAGCGTGACCACCGATAATCTGGGTAAAATAGTCGGAAAAACCAAAAACAATGTGGGAAGTACCATTACGAACTGCGCTTATTGGAAAGCTAATGTAGATAGATCTGTATTAGGAAATGCAGAAGGCGGTGGTGCATTAAGCGCATCTGGCAATGTGATGTATGGTAATTCAGAATCATCAGAAGACATGAACCAGGACAAAACCAAGACTGTGCTGGGTACGGACAACTGGTATTATTTCACCGACAACTACATAGACTATCCTGTGCCTGCCACGCTGAAAGACATGTATTTTAACAACTGCGTAGACGTGGCTTCTGGCGATTTCGTTTATCGCCCAGCTGGTGATGCAAGCTACGAGATAGTGAAATATACGGGCAATGCTACGTCGGTAACCATTCCCAATACCTTCAATGAGAAACCTGTTACAGGCATCGCTTCAGAAGTCTTCATGGATAACCAGACGATGACTTCAGTAACTATTGGCAGTAACATCACGTCTATTGGTGACAGAGCCTTCTACAATAGTGACGCCCTGACTAGCGTAAGTTTGCCCAATGCTGTGACTTATGTTGGTGAGGAAGCTTTTGGCTTCTGCGATGAACTCACCAGTTTCACTATCGGTACAGGTTTCAAGGATCATAAGGGCAACTTCCTGGCCTATTGTCCTAAGCTGACTACGATTACCGTGGCAGATGGGAATACCAATGGCTACATCAGTGTGGACAACGTGCTGATACACAATGTAGCAGGCGTTGGCAGTTATTTTGTAGTTTGTGCTCCAGGAAAGACGGGTGACTATACTTTACCAACGGAGGGCATTACAAACAATTGCGTTTGGATTATGAGCAACTGTTTCAGTTCTTGCGATGGACTGACCAGCATCACTTTCCCATCTGGCAAGTGGTTCAAACTGGACGCTGCCATTTTTGATGAAGCCTACAATCTTCGCTATGTGGATATAACGGCCATTAATGGATTCATCAATAACGCTACAGCAGATATCAACGTGAACGTTGACCGTAGTGACCCCGACAATCCGTTCTATGGCATGAGCGACTACACCATGATTTATCTGCCTACTGGAATAAAATCATGGCTTACCGGAAACACGGCAAATACTGGTGAGTTCAACGTCGTCATCGGTAGCACAGTAGACCGACTGTCGTTGACAGAGGATTGGAATTTCAATCCTCGCGTAACACCTCTTACGGTATCACATGGTGTAAACTTCAACCGAAGCCTCGAGGCTAATCTCGTTGAGAAAGTAACAGATACCAACGAGGATATTGTGATTGATGGTCAAACTGTGAAAAAGCAGGAATCCACATTCGAATATGTCGCTACGGGATATACCAGCTATCTGCCTTACGCGCTAACACTCACCAATGAAAACGCTAAGGTGTACTATCCTACCAGTAGTGCGAATGTTGCAGGCGTCACCACCATTACCTTCACCGAGGTTGTGAACAAGGAAATGGCAGCCTTTACACCTTATTATATTGTTGTTAGCGGCGAGAACGATGTGAATCTTAGCATGGATAACGAAGTTACGGTGAGCTTGAACGAAACCCATCCTTGGACAGTAGGCGACTTCCAGTTCAAGGGCACCACGGTAGAGATACCAAACAGCTCGCTCTACGATGTCGATAAACCTGCATACATCCTGCAGAGCGACGGCAAGTGGCATAAGGTGCCTGAGAACCAGCCGAAGGCTTACATTGGTCCTTTCCGTGCCTACTTCCAGGCAACTGCAACTTCTGGTAATGCCCGTATCCTCGATATGGTATTAGAGGACGGTGAGGCAACTGACATCCAGCAGATTCGCACCATCGATGCCGACGGCACAGAGCACTACTACGACATGAATGGTCGTCAACTCAATGGCAAGCCTCAGAAGGGCATGTATATCCACAACGGTAAAAAGTACATTAACAAATAGGAGGACACAGCAATGAAGAAAAAATATGAAAAACCCGCCATGAGCGTGGTAATACTTAAATACAAGTCCTATTTGCTAACAGGCAGCCCTGTGGAAAGTAGTTTTATTGACGATGATAAATACGAAGATTGGGATTTTGACGGCGGTCAATAAAAATTCCCATCACACTTCGAAATATAAGCGTGCTGTGTCACTATTATAAGAGAGACAAAGGGCACAATAAAAGGGCAGTGAATCACTGCCCTTTTATTTGTGTTCAGCACCATCAGAGGTTGACCACCATCTGGTTGCCCTTATAGTTAACCACAGGAACATTCTGTGGGTCGAAGTCGAGGGCGCGGGGCTTGTCAGCCGTGACGTAGACGATGCGGAAATTGCGCTCCTTGAGCATGCCATTGAAAGAACCGTTACGCTTGCCAAAGGTCAGCGTCTTGGCGGCATCGTCGTAGGTGATGTCGATGGTGGCACACTTGCCCTTCTCATAGTTGTAGTTGGTACCCTCGTCCTCATAAAGCTGGAACTCACCATTGCTGCCAGCATAGACATACAGCGTAATGTTGTCGGCAGGACGCTCGTCGCTATACTGCATCTCAGGACCATAGGGGATGATGCTGCCCTCACGGACAAAGACGGGGATGCGCTCGTAGGGAGCGTCGACGACGAGTCGCTGACCACCAGCGATGTGCTCACCCGTGTACAGGTCGTACCAGCCCGACTGCTTGGGGAAGTAGACGGAGCGGTTGCGTGCCTTATAGTAGCCTACGGGACATGCCATCAGGGCAGGACCGAACATCCACTGGTCCTTGATATCGTAGATGTCACCGTCGCCATTGAAGTCCATCACGAGGCCGCGCATCATGGTATAGTCCTTGGTATGTACCCAGCCTGCCATCGAATAGAGGTAAGGCATGAGGCGATAACGCAGTTTGTCGTAGTAGACGAACGACTGGTAGGCGGGATGGTTGTCGGGAGCAATGTTCCATATCTCACGCAACGGCCACTGGCCATGAACGCGGAACAGGGGGATGAAGGTGCCGAACTGGCTCCAGCGAGCCTGCAACTCACGCCACTCCTTCAGGTCTTCGTTCTCTACCCCACTCTTGTCGAACAACTGCTGGGCAGCGGCATAGCGGTTCTCTACACAGAAGCCGCCCTGATCCATACCCCAGAAGGGCAGTCCAGACATCGAATAGTTAAGACCTGCCGTCATCTGAGCGCGCATATCCTCCCAGCGAGTACCGATATCACCACTCCATGTGGCCGTGCTGTAACGCTGTTCGCCAGCGAAACCGCTACGCGTCAGCAGGAAGACACGCTGGTTGGGATTGACAGAACGCTGACCATTATAGATAGCATCAGCATTGACGATGCTGTAGGCATTGAAATACTCGGTAGTAGTACCCAGAGCGGTTGGTCCGCTGAGTGCCTTACGATACCACATCGGCGTACAGTCGCGCACATTGGGTTCTGAGGCGTCCATCCACCAGGCGTCTATACCATATTTATATTTAGAATAGAGGTTGTCGTTCATCTGACGCCAGAACATCTTGCGGGCGCCGGCATCGTAGGCATCGTAGAACGAACCCACATAGCCAGGACCTACCCAGTCGTGGATGTCGTCGATGACAGCCTGGTGGTACATCCAGCCCTTCTTGTCGAGCTCCTTATAGTTATCCGTGTTGCAGTAGAACTTAGGCCATACGGAAATCATAAAGCGGCCACCCATCTTGTGCACATCGTCAAGCATAGCCTGCGGATTGGGGAAGCGCGACGCTTCAAACTGGTGCGAGCCCCACTGGTCCTCTACCCAGTAGTTCCAGTCCTGAACGATGTTGTCACAGGGAATCTGGCGCTTGCGGAACTCACTGAGGGTGCCGACAATCTCGTCGGAGGTCTTGTAGCGCTCACGACTCTGCCAGAAACCCAGCACCCACTTGGGATAGACGGGAGCCTTGCCCGTCAGGGTGCGGTAGCCAGAGATGATCTCGTCGGCATTTTGACCAGCAATGAAGTAGTAGTCCATATCCTTCGCCATCTCCGTCCAGATGCTCAAGCGGTCTTGCTGGCGACCCTTTACAGAAGCACGCAAGCCACAGTAGCTGACGCCACCATCCGGTTTCCACTCGATGCGCAACTGGTAGCGGCGGCCCTTGAACAGCATCTTCTGGAACTTATAAGAGTTGGGGTTCCAGGCGGTACGCCAACGTTCCGGGACGACCTCTTCGCCACCGATATATACCTTGATATAGCCAGCATAGTAGAGGATGAAGTTAAAGGCAGAGGTAGTAGCTGGTTCAATGAAGCCCTCGTAAACAACAGTAGCGCCATTGAGGTTGAAGCCTTTGGGCAGGTTCTTAATGCCACCAGGCTCTGTCTGCTGTGCCAATTCTGACTTCTCTGGGGTATCGAACTCGTAATACAGCGAGTCTTCCTGGCGCACCAGCGTCTTACCATTCATATCAACATAGGTACCTGTTAGGTGACCTGCTACGCCTTTCTTATCATAGAGCTTAAAGATGCGGTTCAACTGCTGGTAGTCGTCGGGGTTACCGAAACGGCCGTAGGAATAAGCGTCCCACAGCACGCCGTAGTTCTTGCTGGACAGGACAAACGGTACGCTGACCTTGGTATTATACTGGAAGAGGTCTTCGTTCTTGCCGTACATGTTCAGCTCCTCAGACTGGTGCTGACCCAAGCCGTAGAGATTGCCTGGATTACCATCGAACAGCAGACGCCACGACAGTCCGTTGCGCTGGTCCTCGGGGACTTTGTCTATGTCGACACCAATCTCACGGTCGGGTACGCGGAAGGGCTTGAAGGTCTTGCCCTTCTCTGCCTCACCGATAATTTTCTTGCCGGTAGCATCGTAGAACAGCACCTGACCTGTCTGCTTGTCAACACGAGCCTCGATATTGGCGGCCTTGACGCGTACCAGTTGTCCGTCAACCACTTCAAACTTAGGTTTAGCAGTCTGCTTGACGATAATCAGACTCTGCTTCTCAGGCAACTGGCTCTCTGACGTAGCCTGTACACGGATGATATTGTCCGTCACCACCTGCAGGCGTACCACTTTGGCACCATTGTCCTGAGGCTGTTGTACAGGGATGGTTACATACTGACCACTCACGGTATAATCGGCAGCCAGTAAAACTGTAGCTACCGTTGACAGCACTCCCGCTGTCACTACTCTCAAAATTCTCATTTGCTTTAAATTTATCTGTTTTGGTTGTTATTAATCATCCAATAATACGGCCTCTTCTATCTCCTCTGCAGGAGGAAGGGTAATAATGAAGATTGTGCCACCACCAGGATTGTCTTCAATGCGGATAGTACCCTCATGGGCGTCGACAATGGCCTTCACACGGTCCAAGCCAATGCCGTCACCATTGACCATAGGATCGAAGGCATGCTCCTTGTACTCGTCCTTGATGCCTATGCCATTGTCAGCCACCTGAATCTGTGGACAGCCGTCTTGCTGGCGCACCACACCCACGCTGATGACGCAGTCATGGTGGGCAAAGAGCACCGAGTTGTTGAAGAGCGTCAGGATAGCCTCAGACATCAGAGAGGCGTCATACTCCGCCTCTAACTCAGGAATGGGCGATACGAAGTTGACCTTCACGGACTTCTGCTTGTCGGGCGACGTATAGTCCTTACAGAGCTGGCGCAGGAAATCTACCAAATCGCCCAAATGACGACGAGCCACGACATGATAGCCAGGATCGGCCTCACCAGGATGGTCTGTCGTACCACTCTTCTCTGCAAATTCCTTCTTCAGCTGCATGCGGACCTCATTCATCCACTGCTTCTTCTCCAGTTCACGACGCGTAGTTTCCGTTTCCATACGGCGACCCAGACGTTTCATATACCAGTGGCGCCATAACAGGGCAATAGCGGCAATGACAAAAATATAAAGCAGCATGGCCCAGCGGGTACGCCAGAGAGCGGGACGAATGGTAATGTCCATACTAGCCTCCTCGTCGCCTATGGTGCCGTCATCGTTGAGCATGCGCACACACAGCGTGTACGAGCCAGCACGCAATGAGTTATAGGTAATGTTGGGATTCAGTTCAGACGTCTTCACCCAGTTTTCGTTAAAGCCCTCCAGTTTATAGACAAAGCGTTTCTCATTAGCAACAACACCTGCGTCGCTAGCTAACTGGATAGTAAACTGGTCGCTGAAGCGCAGGGTGATGTCACGACAGACATCCAGCGCCTCGTCAAGGATGACACGTCCATCAATCTCCCTACCTACAGGGACATCGACATCAAACAGCTGCAAGCCACTGAAGACTGGGCGTTCCTTGATTTTTACATCAGTCATTGCCTTGGGATTAATGATATCAAGACCACCCTGACCGCCAATCAATATCTTACCATCGTGCGTCAGACAGGTCGAGCGCTGGTTATAGACAGCTTGCTGCAATCCGTCACTGTTATTATAGCTACTGATATTAAACTGCCACGTACCGTCCTCTTGCTGTTGCGGAACGACCTTTGACACACCGTGGTCAGTGACGATCCAGATATTGTGCTGCAGGTCTTCAACAATCGAGCAGACACTGGAGCCGAGCAGTCCATCCTCCATATCCAGCAAATTACACGTCTTTCGCTTCTGGTCATAGACAAGAGCACCACAGAACGAACCCTGCCAGATGAAGCCACGCGAGTCCTCTATCACCGATACGGAATTACCCATCTGCGATGGGAAACGCGTAGCGTCCGGTATCTCGCGAGGACACAGCTGACCAGTTACAGGATTCAAGAATACCCAATACCAGCTGGTACCCATCACCAACCAACCCTTTTTTATCCACGAAGCAGAAGTAACGTAGTTGGCATTGATCTTGGTGTTGCTGGTATCCCACGTGCGGAACTTACCCGTCTTCAGGTCGAGCATCTGGATACCTGCTCCCAAAGTACCTATCCATATGCGGTGCCACTTGTCCTCAGTAACACTCCATACATTATCCGTAGCCAGTCCTCCAGCCTCGCCCGTATAGTGGTAGTTGATGATGGTTGCTTCGCCACTGTCATTCTTGGGAATACAGCGCGTCAAACCACTGTTATATCCACCAAACCAAATGCTGCCGTCACTCGCACTATAGGCACCAACCATGATATTGCCAAACAGCGGGCTGTTTTCTTTTGTATAGTGAGCAACAACCTCCTGACGCTTAGGATTGTAGACGAGGATACCACGATCGTTCGAACCCAACCAATAGTTGCCGAAACGGTCTTCAGCAACAGCATTGATGTCACCCACTTCCAGATTCATCATGCTGGCTGATCCCTCCTTATACATATTCACGCCGTTCTTGAAGGAGCCTATCCACACCAGTCCGTGGTCGTCCATGTAAATATTACGAAGGGTATTCTCGCTGATGGACGACTCGTCGAACTTATTGTTCAGGAACTGTCGCATCTCGTGGTTCTTCAGGTCAACCACCAACAGTCCCTCGTGGTCGGTAGCCAACCAGATACGTCCCTTGGCGTCCACCTTCAAGTCCCATACCTGCAAGTCCTCAGGAACATTCTCTATCTGGTATTCGCGGAATAGATTGGCATAGCCTACACGCCACTTCTTGTCCTTATTTACTCGGACGTAGCTATAGTTTTCCGCCGACACCCAGATGTTATGATCCTTATCTACACACAGATGGTATTCCCTGTTCTCTGGCGACCCATGTTCACGCATCCACTTGTCGTCACTCAGCTTCTTACCTCTCTCACCGTCGAAACAGACCAATTCACCGTTCGAAGTGACCATCATCACTCCTTCGTTATAGTCTGCATAAGCCATAAAGTTATAGGTAGGATTCAACTCGTTATCGCCATAGCCGAAGTTAAAATGGTTTGTCTTCTTGGTGTTGGGGTTATAGTAATATAGTCCTTTATCGTAGAACTTCACCCAGAAATTCTTCTTCCCGTCAATATACATCTGCTCGACACCCTTATTGAAACCGAAATATTTCTCCAACTCATTGGAAATATTACGTTCGAAGGACTCCGTTGCAGGATCATACACGCAGTAGTTCATACCCTGATGAAGCCAGAGCTTACCATCCTGGCTCTCCATAATCTCAGTAGTATTGTTGTCGCGCATGGTAGTGGTATCACGGGAATTGGCGTAGAACGTCTTGACTCGGTAACCGTCATAGCGATTCAAACCATACATCGTTCCCATCCACACATAACCTCGCGAGTCGCGGTAGACGCAGTTCACCTGCGAATTAGACAACCCATCGCGAATATCCAGACGACGGAACTTGATATCAGGAATGACAGCCTGGATGCCTAATGGCACCAACAGCAGCAGGAGCACGGAATAGAGCGTTTTTCTCATGTCGACACAGTATATTTCATCACTTTGGCAGTAGTCTCACGAATGATCAACTGTTGAGTAATAACGTTTAAAGTTCTAAGTCTCCGCAAAGGTAAAAAAAAACAAGCAAAATTGCAAACGTTTGCTTGTTTTTTTTTAGAACATCAGCGTAAAGCCAAGGCGTACGCTGTTCTTAGGACCGAAACGAGTGTCATTATAATTCATTCGACGCACGTATTCCACCTGGAAGAAACGGAATATGCTACGGATGCCCAGCGATATCTCCCAATAGGGGACGTCAGGGTTCATCAACTGTGTTTGTTCAGGGAAAGCCAACAGCACGTTGCTGCCTGCATTACGCTCCAGATAAGGATTGTTCTTGTCTGACAATGCCCCCCATAGCATTTTGGCACCGATATACTCACGCCAATGCAAGCGACGAATCAGCGGAATGCGGTTGAATATCTTTCCTTGCATATCCCAGTTGAAGTCGACACTGACAAAGCGGTCGTTCATGAACTCCATGCTATTGATCAGGTTGAACATGTGCTTATGACTGAAATAAGACAAGTTGGAAGCAGGCATGCACAACAGTGGGAAAGGTACCTGGTTCCATTGTACACCAGCACGGGTAAAGAGGTCTAAACGTCCCCATGAGCCAAACCAGAAGCGCTTGAAGATGCTGGCTTCGGTATAGTTATAGGTATAGTCGCCACCCAACAGTCCCTCAACGCCGACAACATGGCTGAGGGTTATGATTGGTGCCTCACGATTCACCTTGTGACGTCTCATCTTGGAATTGACATACAAGGCTCCAGGACTATACTCTATCTCAGCACGTAATTCTGTCGTATGAATCTTAACGGGCTCAGAGGATGACAACGGAATAAACTGCATATTTCCTGCAGCCTCGTTCTGCTCGGTCTTAATACTGAACAAGCTACGGAAACCCCAGTCTTCCTCGCGTTCAAAGGTCAGTTTCTGGCGGCGATAGAACATCATCTTGTCAGCCACGGCCCATTTCCATGCAGTAAAGACATTATCCTTGTCAGAGCTCAGGAATTTATCGGAGGGCGACATGACGTCATAGGTTGCCAAAAACGAGATATTCCGTTTGGGAAACTCGCTAGGCATGTATTTCTTTTTGTTCAGCGACCACGTCAGTTCACTGCTATAGTAGGTATTCTTGCTTTTCCATCCACGGGCAATATACCCTTTCCAGAACAAGTGACGGTTCAGATTGGCTGTTGTCTGCCCACCAAAGCGGGTACGCAAGCCATCAATGAAGTTATTGCTCACGAAGGAGGTGACGGGACCAATATCAAACTTACTCTTCTTGCCTGTTTCTATGTAGTTCTCCATGCAAATTTTCAGGAAACCCAACACATACTTGAAACCACCCGTAGACTGCATGCCACTAAGGAAGTCGCCCATAGAGCCCTCACTCTTTGTCAACTCCACCTTTCGGTGGTCACGCCAGAAAGCATCGTCCTGCATCTCAGCGTCAGGGTCTACAGCGGTCTTGGCCTTGCCTCGGAAGAGCTGTTTAGGAATCTCGTCGAAAGCATAGTCTGACAGGCGTGTCGTCTTGATGGCAACCCCTTTCTGCATGAAGTCGAACAGGGCCATTTCCACGATCATATCATCAACAGACAGCACCCATTCACCTGTTGGCAACTGACTGAACTCCTGTACCAGCTTCATGTTCTCCACGAAGTTGACATCCGTCTGGTTAGGTAATATCAGCTCACAGCGTTTCACCTGACACGACGAGTCCTTCAACACATACAAGTCTCCACGGAAACCGAAGTCCTGCTGATTGTTAGGCAGAAAATGCAGGTGGATACAGCTGTCACGGTCCAGGGCCAGCGTGTCCTCTATATAGAAACGATAGAACGAGATGGCACCGTCACTGATAGGAGACGTGAAAGGATGCTGTAGGATGCGAACCTGATCGTCATAGATATTGATATCCGTAAAGACATCCTTCGTCACGGTATTCAGGATATCTCCAGTCTGGAAAAAATCATTGATACCCGACGAACGCTGACCTTTGATAATATCCTTCTCATCATGAGGGCTGCGACGGTAGACCTTCTGCGTCACTGTCTCATCGACACTGATTGGTAATATCAGCTTTCCTGTCAACTGATTGGTTTCCACCTGTTTAAGTAACCAAGGAAACTTACTGAGTTTGGGATTAGAGAGGAGCTCTGGATTCACATCGTTAAGAGCAAGCGTAAGCTTCTGGTATTTCTGGTACTGGTAGTAGTCGCGCAACGCCAGATTTGTCTGTTTCTTGTTGGCAATCACTCGCTTCATCAGTTCTACGGCAGGGTTATTCTTCCTGCTATAGCGTGTGCGTTTCTTCTTGACGGTCACCTCCTTCAGGGCTTTGGCATCCTGACGCAACGAGACGAAAAGCTTTTCACTATCATCAGAGATATCAATAGTACGCGACTTATAACCCAGCACACTGATAGTCAACCGTTTGCCTTTCAGCAAACGAATAGTAAAACGTCCTTGCGGATCGGTGATTGTTACAAGGTTGAGTCCCTTATATTGTACGCTAGCAAAGCCTATACCCTCACCTGTTGCCTCGTCAACAACACGTCCATGGATGATATCCTGCGCTTGTAATGGCAGAACAATCATCATCAACAGCAGCACTCCTATAATTCTGATTCTATTCATGCGTAGGGTACATCAACCCAAAATAGCGAGCCAACGCCTAACTCTGATTCCATACCAACCTTACCGCCCAGCGTAATTGCTAAGCGACGGCATATACTCAGACCCAGACCTGTGCCCTGTTCAAACTCATCAATCTTCACAAAGCGCTCAAAGAGCTTGTCACCACAGTACTCAGAGTCTATTCCTTTTCCTGTGTCACGAACCCATACACGCATATTACCGACTTCCAGATTAGAACCGATTGTCACACTTCCCGTCGTCGTAAACTTCAGTGCATTATCCACATAATGACACACTATCTGCATGAGACGGTCACGGTCAGTATTGGGTTCCAACGTTTCTGAATGTTCGTCGACAGTCAGTGTCAGATGCTTCTCGGCAGCTTGTGCAGCATACTTGTCCACGACCTCTTGCAAAAACTCGCCAATCAAGAAACGAGTCTTATGCACAGAGCCTCCGCCAGCTTCTAACCTTGACATATTCACCATATCTTCAAAAAGATGCAGCAGACGGTCATTGTTCTGACTAATCAGCTTCCACAGCATCGTACGTTCTCCATCAGAAGGATTACCTGCCAGCACCTCACTAAAACCGACAATCGCATTAAGAGGGGTACGCACCTCATGACTGATATTGGCCAAGAATGCCGTCTTCATACGGTCGCTCTCTTCCGCCTGATTACGAGCCTTGATCAGTGCCATCTCTATCTCTTTCTGTTTGTCGATGCGCATCGATGTTCCAACAATGGTTACGGGACGTCCATTGGTATCGCGCTTGTCTACCACGGCATAGGTTTCGCCCCATGTGGTACCATCGCCCAAGGGCGAATGAGCCTGATACTGCTCATGAACCTGGTCGGTACGACCTTCCGCCAGATCCATCATTCTTGCCGCAATACGTTCCTTATATTCTGGTAGCAGATTGTCACAGAATTGCTCTACATCAGAACCCGGTGGTATAGATGGAATATCGAGGGCGTCACGATAATCTGCATCATAAGTAATGGTACGTTCCTGTACATCAATATGCCATATTGCCAGCTTCATCGCCTTCAGCACCAAGTTGTATTCTATGGTACGACGCTGCACTTTGTTCAACATGGACATCTCTGACTCAAGTTTTTGATGCTGATAACGTTGCCATATCAAACAGCATACCAGCACTACCACAATAGGCAGTGCAATCAACCAGAACAGAATATCTATCTGAAGCAGGTCGGAGAAGGTCATCAGCGGAAGATTTACTATTGACGGCATACAGCTAAGTACTTATGATTGCGCAAAGTTACGAATTCTTTTTGTAAAAACCAAAATAATGTGGAGTTTATTTGTTTTTTTGCTCGCTTATTCGTACCTTTGCACCATAATTATACCTATTATACATAATGGCACAAAAATTTGAAATCATCGCCAAGACCTTTATGGGCTTAGAGCCTGTCTTAGCGAAGGAGTTAACGCAACTGGGCGCAGATGACGTACAGATAGGGCGTCGAATGGTAACCTTTAAGGGTGACAAGGAGCTCTTATATCGAGCTAACTTCCAGTTACACACCGCAATACGCATCTTAAAACCCATCAAACATTTCCGTGCTCTCTCTGCCGATGACGTCTATGATGGCGTAAAAGATATTGACTGGAGTGAATATATAGCCCTTGACAAAACGTTTGCCGTCGACTCGGTGGTATTCTCTGAGGAGTTCAGACACTCGAAGTTCGTAGCATACAAGGTCAAGGATGCTATCGTGGACCAGTTCCGTGAGCGCACAGGCAAGCGCCCTAACATTAGCATTTCTAATCCCGACATCCGCCTGCACATCCATATTGCAGAAGATCAATGTACACTATGTCTTGACTCCAGTGGCGAATCACTTCATCGACGTGGCTATCGTCAGGAGTCTGTCGAGGCACCTCTCAACGAGGTACTGGCTGCAGGCATGATCCTGATGACAGGCTGGCAGGGCGACACCGACTTCATAGACCCCATGTGTGGCTCTGGCACCCTGCTCATTGAAGCAGCACTCATTGCCCGCAACATGGCACCAGGCCTGTTCCGCAAGGAGTTCGCCTTTGAGAAGTGGCCCGACTTTGATGCTGACCTCTTCGACAAGATATACAATGACGACTCACAGGAGCGCGAGTTCAACCACCATATCTATGGTTACGATGTCGACATCAAGGCTGTCAATACAGCACGCCTCAATGCGAAGGCCGCAGGCCTGACCAGTGACATCACTGTCACGGAACAGGACTTCAAGAACTTCACCAAGCCCAAGGAGAAGAGCATTATCGTCACTAACCCACCCTATGGCGAGCGTATCTCTACACCCGACCTGCTGGGAACATACAAGATGATTGGTGAACGCCTGAAGCATGAATTTACTGGCAACGACGCGTGGATACTATCCTATCGTGAGGAATGCTTTGACCAGATTGGCCTGAAGCCCTCCATCAAGATTCCCGTCTTCAACGGATCGTTGGAGTGTGAGTTCCGCAAATACCAGATGTTTGACGGCAAAATCAAGGATTTCCGTGCTGAGGGCGGTACTGTCAAGACAGAAGAGGAAAAGCAGAAGATGGCAGAGAAGCGCCGTTTCAAGCAGAACCGCGAGTTCAAGAAGCGCCTTGACGAACAGGAGGAGAATGCAGAGGCGGACATCCGCAACTTCAAGTTCCACAGTTTCGAACGCAAGGATCCTAGAGAATCTAGAGATTCTAGAAGTCCCAGAGAGTCTAGAGACTCTAGAGGTTCTAGATATTCTAGAGACAGCAGAGATAGCAGAGATTCCAGAAAGTTCAACAAGGGTGGCCGCGGATTTGACAAGAGAAAGAACAACAGACGTTTCGACAATGATGAAGATTAAGTTTCTGTTATTGTTACTTTGCGCAACACTGTCCATGAGTGGTCAAGAAAAAAAACTCTTCACCCTGGAAGACTTGAACTTCGGTGGCACCAACTACCGTAACCTACAGCCTGAGAACAAATGGTATGCATGGTGGGGCGACGAACTGATACGCATCGACAATGAGCAGTGTTTCCTCGTTGACAAAAAGACAGGCAAAGACATCCGTATCCTTACTGACGACGAGAACAACGAGCGGAAAAGCGGATCGAAAGCCACAACAATTATCAAGGACCATCAGCTGTACGTCGTTGATGCGCAGGGCAAGGAATACCAGCTATCCACCGATGGCAGTCGCGAGATTGTGTATGGTTCTGCTGTACACAGAAACGAGTTTGGAATCAAGAAGGGAACCTTCTGGAGCCCTGACGGCCAACGTCTGGCGTTCTATCGCATGGACCAGAGCATGGTGTCCGACTACCCTCAGGTAGACATCTTCCCTCGCGAGGCCTCCTATGAGCCTGACAAATACCCTATGGCTGGCATGACCTCGCACAAGGTAACGGTGGGTGTCTATGACCTCAATACCAACAAGACCATCTATCTGCAAGCAGGAGATCCCACAGACCGCTATTTCACCAACATCGCATGGAGTCCCGACTCCAAGAAGATTTACATGTTTGAGCTGAACCGCGCTCAGAACGACTGCCGACTCGTCAGCTATGATGCTGAAACAGGTATGCCCTTGGGTGAGCTGTATCGTGAGACCAGCGATAAATACGTAGAACCGATGCATCCCATCGTGTTCCTACCATGGGATGATACGAAGTTCATGATGCAGAGTCAGCGCGACGGATATAACCATCTGTACCTATTTAATAATAAGGGAGAGTTGCTGAAGCAGTTGACGAAAGGTCCATGGGTCGTGGAAGAGGTGCTGGGCTTTAACAAGAAAGACAAGAGCATCATCATCGTCTCGAACGAGAAGAACGCCATACAACGTAACATCTACAGCGTTGACGTCAAGACGGGCAAGCGCACGCTGCTTGACAACGGCCGTGGTTCTCACCATGGCGAGTTGTCAGAAAGCGGTCTGTATATCATTGACCGTTATACAGAACCAGACGTACCTCGCAATATCGATGTTGTTTCTACTCATACAGCAAAAGCCACTCGTCTCTTTACAGCAGCAGACCCTTGGGAGGGCTATCAACAGCCCATCTTCGAGAGTGGTACCATCAAGGCTGCCGACGGTAAGACGGACCTATACTATCGTATGGTAAAGCCTCACGACTTTGATGCTACCAAGAAGTATCCCACAGTGGTTTATGTCTATGGAGGTCCTCATGCCCACAACGTAGAGGCTGCGTGGCATTGGTATAGTCGCACATGGGAGACATACATGGCACAAAAGGGTTATGTGCTGTTCATCCTTGACAATCGTGGTTCAGAGAATCGCGGTCTGGAGTTTGAACAGGCTACCTTCCATCAGTTAGGACAGATAGAGATGCAAGACCAGATGAAGGGTGTAGAGTATCTGAAGAGTTTGCCGTATGTGGATGCCAACAGAATGGGTATCCACGGATGGAGCTTCGGTGGTTTCATGACCATCTCATTGATGCTCAACTACCCCGACGTCTTCAAAGTGGGTGTTGCTGGTGGTCCTGTCATCGATTGGAAATGGTATGAGATTATGTATGGTGAGCGCTATATGGGTACCCCACAGAACAACCCTGAAGGATATGCCAAGAGCAGTCTTATCGACAAAGCAAAGAACCTGAAGGGTAAGTTGCAGATTATCACTGGCTACAACGATAACACCGTTGTCCCTCAGCACTGTCTGTCGTTCCTTGATGCCTGCATCAAGGCCGGCACACAGCCAGACTTCTTCGCCTATCCCGGTGAAGAGCACAACATGCGAGGCCATGCCAGTGTCCATCTGCATGAACGTATCACGCAGTATTTTGAAGACTACTTAAAATAAGGAATAATGATGAAAGAGGAGCAGATTCTAATTCGCATCACAGGACAAGACCGTCCTGGACTGACTGCCGCAGTAATGGGCATCCTTGCCAAGTACGATGCTCAGATTCTAGACATCGGTCAGGCAGACATCCATAGCACGTTGTCACTGGGCATTTTGATGCGTATTGACGAGATGAAGTCAGGATTGGCCATGAAAGAGTTACTGTTCAAGGCCACTGAGTTGGGTGTCAACATCGGTTTTGCACCTATCAGCGATGATGAATATGAAGACTGGGTAGGTCACCAGGGAAAGAACCGTTACATCCTCATGGTGTTGGGTCGCCAGTTGGAGGCACGCCAGATAGAGGCTGCCACGCGCATCCTTGCCGATCAGGGGCTGAATATCGATAGCATCCTGCGTCTGACTGGTCGAAAGAGTATTAAGCAACTCGACAAGCACACCCGTGCCTGCATCCAGTTCTCACTACGTGGCGAGCCCATCAATCGTCAGGAGATGCAACGTAAGCTGATGAAGCTGTCGAGCGAGATGGAGATTGATTTCTCGTTCCAGAAGGATGACATGTTCCGACGCATGCGCCGTCTCATCTGCTTTGATATGGACTCTACCCTCATCCAGACAGAGTGTATCGACGAACTGGCTGAGCGCAATGGTGTGGGCGACCAGGTACGTGCCATCACCGAAAGTGCCATGCGTGGCGAGATAGACTTCAAGGAGAGTTTCACCCGTCGTGTGGCTCTACTGAAAGGCTTGGATGTCAGCGTTATGCAGGACATTGCCGAACACCTGCCCATCACAGAAGGTGCAGACCGCTTGATGTCGGTGCTGAAGACCTGCGGTTACAAGATAGCCATCCTCTCTGGTGGATTCACCTTCTTTGGCGAATACCTACAGCGCCGCTATGGTATCGACTATGTCTATGCCAACGAGTTGGAGGTAGGCGAGGACGGCAAGCTGACAGGTCGTTACGTCGGTGAGATTGTAGATGGTCACCGTAAGGCCGAGCTTCTCAAGCTCATCGCACAGGTGGAAAAGGTGAATCTGGCACAAACCATCGCCGTTGGCGACGGTGCCAACGACCTGCCAATGATTAGTGAGGCTGGTCTCGGCATTGCCTTCCATGCCAAGCCCCGTGTGGTAGCGAATGCCAAGCAGAGTATCAACACCATCGGACTGGATGGCGTGCTCTACTTCCTCGGCTTTAAAGACAGCTATCTGGGAGAACAAGGTAAACTATAACGAAATATCGGAATATCGAAACCTCGAAATATCGAAAAAAACAATAAAAACAATGAAGATACTACTTTTAGGCAGTGGCGGACGTGAGCATGCGCTGGCCTGGAAAATTGCTCAGAGTGAGAAATGTGAGAAACTGTATATTGCACCAGGCAATGGTGGTACTGGCAATTGCGGAGAGAACGTAGCTATGAAGGCTGACGACTTCGAAGCCATCAAACAGTTCTGTGTCGACAAAGCCATCGATATGGTTGTTGTCGGACCGGAAGACCCACTGGTAAAAGGTATCTACGACGACATGAAGGTAGATGAGCGTACCAAGAACATCCCTGTCATCGGCCCATCAAAGGCTGGTGCCGTATTGGAAGGGTCAAAGGACTTTGCCAAAGCATTCATGACACGTCATAACATCCCCACAGCCCGCTATGAGACGTTCGACGGAGAACATGTGCAAGAAGGTTTAGCCTTCTTGGAAACCCTCCAGGCACCCTACGTACTGAAGGCTGACGGTCTCTGTGCCGGCAAGGGCGTTCTCATTCTCCCCACCCTCGACGAGGCCAAGAAGGAGCTGCAGGAGATGCTGGGCGGCATGTTCGGCAATGCCAGCAGTCGTGTCGTCATCGAGGAGTTTATGAGCGGTATCGAGTGCAGCGTCTTCGTACTCACTGATGGCGACCACTATCAGATACTGCCTGAAGCCAAGGACTACAAACGTATCGGAGAGGGAGATACTGGCCTGAATACGGGCGGTATGGGTTCTGTCAGCCCAGTACCCTTTGCAACCAAAGAGTGGATGCAGAAGGTGGAAGACCGCATCATCCGTCCTACCGTAGAGGGTCTGAAAGCCGATGGCATCGACTATAAAGGCTTTATCTTCTTTGGTCTTATCAACCGCACTAACACCCCCACTGGCGAGCCCGAGCCCTACGTTATCGAATACAACTGCCGTATGGGCGACCCAGAGACGGAAAGCGTCATGCTGCGCCTGAAGAGCGATATCGTAGACCTCTTTGAAGGTGTTGCTGCTGGCAATCTTGACCAACACGCCATCGAGTTCGACAAGCGTGCCGCCGTCTGTGTCATGTTGGTCAGCGGAGGCTATCCACAAGCATACAAAAAAGGTTATGAGATGAGTGGTATTGACAAGGTCGATGGTAGTATTGTTTTCCATGCTGGCACTGCACTCAAGGACGGAAAACTTGTTACCAATGGTGGACGCGTCATTGCCGTATCGTCATATGGTAAAGACAAGAGCGAGGCATTGCAGAAGTCTTTCGAAGAAGCCAAGAAGATCCAGTTCACCGACAGATATTTCCGTCGTGACATTGGAGCAGACCTATAGAAGGCGCTTCGCTAATGAATAGTGAATAACGAATAGTGAGGAAACTACTACAGAATAGGATTGCGGAAAGCAAGATGACCATGCCTGTCACCACGGTATATGCCATGGCAGTATGGTTATCTTGTGGTGTTGTGACCAATCACTGGTGGTGGCAGCTGATATGCTTTGGCTTCACCACCTACCTGATGGTAGAACTCAACAACATCAATGCCCTGATACGCATCTTCTCACGCATGGTGAGTAGTACATTCCTGACGTTGACTTGCTGTGCATGTTTCCTCTTCCCTGCCCTCCGCGAGGTCTCCATGCTGATGTGCCTGGTAGTAAGCATTCTATTGCTATTTCTCACGTACCAGAATAAAGAGGCGGCAGGACTCACCTACTACGCCTTTCTCTTTCTCGGCGTGGCGTCAATCTCATATATTCATGTGCTCTTCTTCCTGCCACTAATCTGGCTTCTGATGATTACCAACACGATGTCACTATCCTGGCGCACCTGGATAGCATCGTTGTTAGGACTAGTGACACCCTATTGGTTCTACTGCGCATGGTTGTTCTACCAGAAAGACTATTCAGCAATCATTGATCATTTCATGGCACTGACAGCCTTTGACGAGCCCTTTAACTTCTATGGCATCACTGACAGTCAAAAGGCTACGCTAGGTTTGGTCATCCTACTGTCCATTATAGGTACGGTACACTATATCCGAAAAAGTTATCTGGACAAGATACGCATCCGTATGTTCTATGGTTTCTTTATCTTTATGGATATGGCAGCCCTGCTGTTCCTGCTGCTGCAGCCACAGCATTTCAATGCCATGTTGCTTATCATGATACTCAACACCTCACCGCTGATAGCCCATTTTGCGGCACTGTCATCTACCAAACTGACGAACATCACCTTTATGACACTCTGCATTGCTACACTGTTACTTACGATCTATAATATATGGATGTTCTCATCTCTCTCCTGATTAGTTACGGTTATTGGGGCATGTTAATCACAGCCTTCATTGCCGGCTCCTTCTTCCCGTTCTCTAGCGAGGCGGTAATGACTGGACTGTTGGCTGCAGGACTGGACCCTTGGGGACTTATCATCTATGGAACCATCGGCAATGTGGCTGGTGGAATGTTCAACTATTTCGTAGGGCGCATGGGTAAGCTGGAGTGGATAGAGAAATACCTGCATGTCAAACAGCAGGATCTTGACAAGGCCACCCGCTTCATGGGAGGTCATGGCGCCTGGATGGGGTTCTTTGCCTTTGTACCCTTGCTAGGGTCAGCCATCACCATCGTCTTAGGACTGATGCGCGCCAACATTCCCATCTCACTGACCAGCATCGCATTGGGTAAATTCCTACGCTACGTGGTTTTGATATATGGTGCACAACTGTTTATATAGCTGTTTAAACGTTAAAAAAAACAAGGCTAAAGCAAATTCTTCATTCTTCATTCTTCATTCTTCATTATATATATTACCTTTGCAGGTTGGAACGAAAATCAATCAACAATCAGATAATGAAACAATTCAGAATCGTGGACAACATCTTGGGCTGGCTGACTTTTGCCATCGCAGCCTTTGTGTACTGCTCCACCGTCGAACCGACAGCATCCTTCTGGGATTGTCCGGAATTTATCTCTACAGGCTATAAACTGGAAATCGGCCACCCACCCGGTGCACCGTTCTTCATGCTGACTGCCAATCTGTTCTCACAGTTTGCCAGCGACCCCTCACAGGTAGCTCTTATGGTGAACATGATGAGTGCATTGTTATCGGCAGCAACGATACTGTTCCTGTTTTGGACGATATCGCACTTGGTACGTCGTCTGCTTATCAAACAGGAAGATTTCCGCAATGCCGTAACACTGAAGGACATTCCCATGTACAAGTGGATAGCCATCGAGGCATCGGCCTTGGTGGGTGCCCTCATCTACACCTTCAGCGACACCTTCTGGTTCTCGGCCGTTGAGGGCGAGGTATATGCTTACTCCAGCGCTTTTACAGCTGTTGTCTTCTGGCTTATTCTGAAATGGGAAGACCAGGCAGACCAGCCACATGCCGACCGCTGGCTGGTACTCATCATGTACATGACAGGTCTGTCCATCGGTGTTCACCTGCTGAACCTATTGTGCCTGCCTGCCATCGTGCTGGTCTACTACTATCGCAAGTTCCCCATCGACGATCCCAAACGCGACTTGAAGGGTTCACTCTTAGCACTGTTCATCTCAGTGGTTATCTTGGCTGCCGTGCTCTATGGTGTTGTACCAGGCATCGTACAGGTGGGCGGCTGGTTCGAACTGTTCTTTGTCAACGTGCTGGGCTGTCCGTTCAATACGGGTGAGATTATCTATATCTTCCTGCTCGTAGCCGTCATCATCTGGGCTATCTACGAGACCTACAACGATAAGGCTCCCAAGCGTCAGAACGCTGCGTTCCTGCTGGCTGTTGCCATGTTGGGTATTCCTTTCTACGGCCACGGCTACTCAGCAGCCATCATCGGCATCGTGGTACTGGTCGTTTTGTGGTTCATTCTCGGCTATCAGGTTAAGGCTAATGGTCAAAAGCCCAAAGCTTTGGTCAGCGCCCGCATCAAGAACACCTCGTTGCTCTGCATGCTGATGCTAATGATTGGATACTCTAGCTACGCACTCATCGTGATTCGTTCATCAGCTAACCCACCGATGGACCAGAACTCTCCAGAGGACATCTTCACGCTTGGTGAGTACCTGGGTCGTGAGCAGTACGGTCAGCGTCCATTGTTCTATGGTCCCGCCTATAGTTCACAGGTCGCTTTGGAAAGAGACGGTGAATACTGCAAGCCTGTCATGAAAAAGGGCGACCCTGTCTGGCAACGTAAGGAGAAAGCCTCTCCCGATGAGAAGGACGAGTACTTCGTAGTACGCACTAAGGATGAATACCAGTATGCACAGAATATGTTCTTCCCCCGCATGTACAGCTCCGCTCATCGTGGCAACTACGAGAGTTGGATGGGCGAGATCAGTGGACGTGAAGAGATGTACGATCGTTGTGGCGAAATGGTGAGCGTCAAGGTGCCCTCACAGTTTGAGAACCTGCGTTTCTTCATCTCTTACCAGTGCAACTGGATGTACTGGCGCTACTTCATGTGGAACTTTGCCGGTCGCCAGAACGACTTGCAGGGTAATGGCGAGTTAGAACATGGCAACTGGATTACCGGCTTCGACTGGTTCGACAACTGGCGTCTGGGCGACCAGAGCAAGTTGCCAGATGAACTGAAGGAGAACAAGGGACATAACGTCTTCTACTGTCTGCCACTACTGCTGGGTCTCATAGGACTCTTCTGGCAGTCACTGGGCAAACACCACGGAAGTCTCAAAGACCAGACGGGCATCCGTCAGTTCTGGGTAGTCTTCTTCCTGTTCTTCATGACAGGTCTGGCCATCGTCATCTACCTGAATCAGACGCCCTCGCAACCTCGTGAGCGTGACTATGCTTATGCTGGTTCGTTCTATGCTTATGCTATCTGGTGTGGTATCGGTGTAGCAGGCATTATCGAGTTGCTGAAGCAGAAACTCAAGAAAGTTAACTTGGTGGCACTTGCCTCTATTATCTCACTGGCCTGTCTGTTTGTCCCCATTCAAATGGCTTCACAGACATGGGATGACCACGACCGCTCTAATCGCTACACCTGTCGCGACTTCGGCCAGAACTATCTGAACACCTGCCAGCAGGGCAACAATCCCATCATCTTCACCAATGGTGATAACGACACCTTCCCCTTGTGGTATAACCAGGATGTAGAGGGTGTGCGTACCGATGCTCGCGTTTGTAACCTGTCGTACCTACAGACAGATTGGTACATCGACCAGATGCGCCGTCCTGCCTACGACTCGCCCAGCGTGCCCATCTCGTGGGAGCGTATCGAGTACTGCGCAGGTACCAATGAATACGTATCTATCGAACCAGAGATGAAGGAAGCTGTGCTCAACCTCTACCAGCAGCATCCTGAACAGGCCCGCCAACAGTTTGGCGACGAGCCCTTTGAGTTGAAGAACATCCTGAAATACTGGGTACGTTCCAAGAATGCCGATGTGCACATGATACCTACCGACACGCTCTATATGACTATCGACAAGGATGCCGTACGTCGCAGTGGTATGCTGATGGCTACCGACTCAATCCCTGACAAGATGGTCATCTCACTGAAAGGCAAACGTGCGCTGTACAAGGGCGACCTCATGATTCTGGAAATGCTGGCTCAGTGTAACTGGGAGCGTCCGATTTACGTGGCTGTCTCTGTTGGCGACGACAATTACATCAACTTAGGCGATAATGTAATCACTGAAGGTCTGGCCTACCGTATCACACCGTTTACAACCACTCGCGATGGCAGGCCCATCCCTGGTGTCAAGAACTTCGATACAGAGAAGACCTATGACAACGTGATGCACCGCTTCAAGTTCGGTGGCATCGACAAGCCAGGAATCTACCTCGACGAGACGGTAATGCGCATGTGCTACACCCACCGTCGTACCATGGCCAAACTGGCATTGGAACTGATGTACGAAGGCAAGGAAAAGAAGGCCGAAGAGGTGCTGCGATATACAGAAAAGATGATTCCATCGTTCAATGTAGCCCACAACTACAGCTCTGGCTCACTCGACATGGCTCGCACATGGGCTTCGCTGGGAAAGAAAAAGGAAGCGTTGAACATCATCAACCAGATGTGGAAAAATTCCGTGCAGTATATGAAGTGGTTCTGCTCACTGGAACAATACCGTTTCGAATCTGCCAAGCACGACTGCCTAGTCAACTTCTACATCTTGGAACAACTGGCATCGCTCACTGAGATTGTTGACGAGAAGACTTACGAGCGACAGATGAAAGAACTCACCCTCCTCAGCAACATCTTCGAGCAGCGTGGTGGAAAGTTATACGAAGACTAATGTTTATTGAGCAACCATCCAAGTGGCTGCGCTGGATGTACCCCAAGGCACTCTGGCGCATGAATCCTGAGGAAAAGGCCGTCTACCTCACTTTCGACGACGGCCCCATTCCAGAGGCTACGCCGTTCATTCTTGACACGCTGAAGCACTATGGCATCAAAGCTACGTTCTTCATGGTGGGCGACAATGTCAGAAAATATCCTGAGTTGCACCAGCGGGTAGTCGATGAAGGCCACCGCGTTGGCAACCATACACACAACCACATGGGTGGCTTGCGCCATTCCGTCCACGAATACAGTTACAATGTAGAAAAGGCCAACGCCTACCTGCATACCAATCTGGTACGTCCGCCTCATGGATGGATGCGTCACGATCAGTATGCCTGGCTCTCGCGCAAATTCAAGATTGTCATGTGGGACCTCGTTACGCGCGACTATTCCAAATGGATGACGGCCACCGATGTTCTTAACAATGTGAAGCGTTATGCACGTAATGGTAGCATCATCACTTTCCATGACTCCTTGAAGAGCATTGAGAAGCTACGCATTGCCTTGCCTGCTGCTATCGAGTGGCTGTTGGCCGAAGGGTATGCCTTCAAGATATTTGAGTAAAAAAACGGAACGCTTCTTTAAAAAAATCCGCCAGTTCCTTTGAACAGCGGGTGGTAAAGCCATGGCTGCGTGATGTGCTTAGTTGCGGCGTGCTATGATGTAAATGATGACGGGTGCACCCATCACTGGCGTGACGGCATTCAACGGAATGACGCCCGACTCGCCAGGAAGGAAACAGATGGCATTGCAGACAAGGGCAATGACCGCACCACAAAGGATGGTGCCCGGCATCAGAATACGATGGTCGGCCTGACGGAATAAGAGGTGAGCAATATGAGGCACCGCCAAACCTATAAACATGATAGGACCACAATAGGCAGTGGTAATAGCGGTCAACAGACCCGTAACGATGATTAGCCAGTTGCGCACCCTGTGGGTATTCACACCCAGATTCTCAGCATAGCGTTCGCCTAAGAGCAGGGCATTGAGGGGTTTCACTAACAGCAGAGCCCCCACCATTCCCAATACGCACAATGAGGCGAACAAAGGGATCTGACTCATCGGCACGCCGCCAAAAGAGCCCATGCCCCATACCATATAAGACTTGACGCCCTCGTCCGTGGCAAAGAAGTTGAGCAATGCCACCACACTATTGGCAATATAACCTATCATGATGCCCACAATGAGCAGCATGACATTATTGTGTACCATGGTGCTAAACAGGAAGATCAGTCCCATGACGGCCATGGCACCAACGAAGGCGGCGGCGAGGACAGCCATAAAACCGGTGATGCTGACAGAGCCAACAGACAGCGAGCCCCCCATGCCGAGCATGACGAGTGCCACCCCCACACCGGCTCCACTATTGACGCCAAAGATGCTGGGGCCTGCCAACGGATTCTTGAATGCCGTCTGCAGCATCAGACCGCTGACTGCCAGCGAACCACCGCAAAGCATGGCGGTGATAGCCTGCGGCAGTCGGCTCTCCATAATGATAAACTGCCATGAAGGACGTGCAGCCTCATGTCCCATGATGATGCTGACAACATCGCGGAGCGGTATGGATACCGACCCCACGGCCAGGTTGACAGCCAACAATACAACCATCAACAGTGCCAACAGGCAACAGAGAACAACACCTCGCTTCACAATAACCGTTACTCTTTCAGTTTCTTATAATAACACAGCGGAGGCAATCCTATTATATCGGGATGCAAAATTTGCAGGAAGTCGCAGAGCAGACGGTCGGGATGGAATGGTGTGTCTTCATAGAAATGCGACTGTTCCACATTACATCCATAGACCTCATGCTGGCGGAATGCCTTCAACTGACTATAGCCACGATGACCTGACAGCAACTCCTTGTAATCCCAGTCGTGGTCGCTTGAGTAGCGTAACATCCACACATCAGACTCCCCTCCTCTTTCGAGCACCGTCTCGAAAGGCAGTGACAGCGAACCGCTCTGATCGTCTGTTGCCCACGGATACTGTCCACCAGCATCCTGCAACATCTGACCTATCGTGCTACGACCGCCAGGCATATACCATACAGAGCCTACCACCTTGTCAACAATGACAGAGCGCCCCTTGCCAGCCTGTGCAGCCTGTTGTTTCAAGGCAACATAACTGCTGTCGACGTTGTGGAACAAGGCATCGGCCTCGTCGCCGGCACCAAACAGCAAGCCATAGAAGCGCATCCATTCAGCACGTGCCAGTGGCGACGTCTCCATATACTCGGCACACTCTATCAATGGGATGCCTATCTCCTCCGTCTTACCATAGCCGCCACTGTTTTCAAAGGGCGACAGCATGATAACATCGGGCTTCACGTCCATAATCTTCTCGACGATGGGGTTCAAGCCATTGCCGCAGTCCACAATGCGGCCTGCCTTGATCTGCTGCTGGATATAAGGCACCTTGATATACTTGGAGTCTGCCACACCCACAATATGGCTGCCCAGCCCCAGTTCGGTGAGCAAAGCACAGTGAACGGTGGTAAAGACGGCAGCACGCTGAATAGGTATCTCGATGACTGTGCCGTCAGTGAGGTCTGAGGTCTGAGGTTTAATGTCTGAAGTACGGGGCACGAGATAGTAGCGATGCAGCATCTTGCCGGGCTTCCAAGGATTCTTGATGTCGGCAACGACATAGCCGTCGTGCTCAACGATGGTGAGCAGTGACGAATACTTCAGTGCAACGGTGTCGCCTCCCTCTACAGACAAAGAAGTGTTGTTGCCACCTCGGCACGAAGCCAAGGCGACAACAACGGAAAATAGTATAGATAGTAAGGTTAGTTGCTTACTCATACTTTACGCTCGTTTTGGCAATAATAGCGCACGGGCCTACCCAACAGTCGAATTTAGTGACGAAGGAACCGTCAGCCTTATATTGCTTGACATAGCCAGGAGTCTTATAGCTAGCCTTACCAGTGTCGGGATCCTTGGAATTAGAAGCAATAAAGACATTGTTGGTAATAGGATCAACACCGATGGTGTTAGGATATTCAACTTCCTCACTGGGGGTAAAGGCAGACGTACTGCTGGTTGCTACATCATAAACGGAATAAGACGTACTGTTGAGTCCATAGGGTGAATTGATCACATAGATTTTCTTGCCGTCAGAGCACATAGCCGTAGCATCAAGAACCTTGGTAACCTCTCCGTTTTCTGTAACTTTACGAACACCTGCATTAATCTGGGCATAAGGAGGATTGTAATCGTATGAACCAGAATCCAGATAGTACAGACTACCATTGATAGCGACAGCAGCTACAGGATTGATGATATCTTCGTTAGAAATCTTGGTCTCAGCACCTGTTGAGAGGTTAATCTTAGAGATAGTGCCATTGCCCATACCGTAGTTTGAGTTAACCACATAGAGGTTGTTACCAACAATAGCCAGGCCCTCAGGATAGCCACCTACGGCATAGGTAGCCTTCAGCTCATAGGTCTTAGCATCGATAACTGCTACAGAACCATTACCATTGACAGTGTATGCTGCCCAGTCAGCACTGGATGTACCATAGTTAGATACATACAACTTTCCGTCTTGTGCAATGATGTGACGTGGGTGAGCGCCCTGTCCGTCAGCCATCAGTTCCTTAAGTTTAATCTGCTTGATAGACTTCAGGTTACCCTTGTCTACTACCTCAATGGTGTTCTCGTTGTCAACAACGATATACATCTTGTCTTCATATACCAATGCATCGTTGGCAGTAAGGCCCAACTCGCGACCATTGACAGATTTGAAGGCTTGCGGAGTAACCGTTTTCGTTTCATAGTCATAATAGGTCAAGCCTCCAATGATAGAAGAAGACATGTTTCCAGAACAAACTACGAAAACACCACTAGTGACATCAACAGATTTAGGCACATAGGGTGTCTCTTCATCGTTGCTACAAGCAACTAAAGCCCATGCTCCAACGAGCAACATAGCTAAACTTAATAAATTCTTTTTCATGTTTGTTGTTTGTTAAAATTGGTATTTAATAGAAAACTGATAACTTCTGCGAGGCATAGGATAGTGACTCACTATCTCATACTGTTGGTCGAACAAGTTTTTAATATCGGCACGAACCTCCAACGAGTGACGATTCCAATGCAAATGGTGCCATACAGTCAGTCCATAGTCTTGATAACCTTTTACCAGCGTACCCTCCAAATGGTCATTGGTTGCCCACCGATTGCTGACAAAGGTACCGTGGAAGCTCATGTTTAGCCAAGGATTCTCATAACTGACAGACATGCTACCCGTATGTTCCGGATAATAAGCAATCTGCTTTCGGTAGTTAGGCGACTCCGGATTGGTACGGTTCTCTACTTGTTGGTAAGTATAATTGCCCGAAGCTTTCAACTCATGCTTAGGAGCTAACGTCAAAGAGGCAGAACCTGTGACATCCAGTCCAAACACCTCAACCTTACCGACATTGATACACGTCCATACAAACATATTATGCGGCACAGAGACTATCATGTCGTGTACACGATTGTAATATCCGTCAGCCGTCATCTGGAAAGACAGACATTGCCAAAGGTCATCATGCCAGGTCATACCTACATTCAACTGGTCTGTTTTCTCTGGCAGCAGGTCAGCACTGCCATAGTGGAAATAATAGCTTTCATTGAACGTTGGAGAACGGAAAATGTTCTTGTACGAGGCTCGCACATATAAGTCTTGCTCTGGGAAAACTCGATAGGACAATGACAGTGATGGTGACAATTGTCGCATGTCGCGGGCACTCTCACCCTTTTCGGCATGATTGAGATAAAGAGAGTGCAGCAATCTTCCCAACAAGGTCAGTCGTCCATTGTGATATTTAGCAGTAGCACTTTGGAGTAGCGAATATCGCCACGGATGAACTATCTGTCCCGTATTGCTATTGAGTGAGTTATAGGCATAATCAGCAGCATAGTTAAATGCCCAATGGTTATTTGGGGCATACAACACGGCAACGGTTCCCACAGCCTCACGTTGCCAGTAGTCCGACTCACTGGTACTGCCAAAGTAGGCACCATCTTTATAAATGGATGCCGACCAATTGTATTTGGCTGCTATCTTCAATGCCCACCCACTGGCATTTCGTGTCTGGTACTGCAACTGTCCGAAAGCATTACGGTCACGCAATGTCTCATTACTTTCATTGGTATAATAGCGTACCTGTCCTGGCAACTGACGATCGTTGTCATAATAGTACAACTTACCACTCAAGCGATTCTTGTCGTTGATGTTCCATAAGAAGTTGACCTCACCGTGTCCACTATTCATACGGCTGTTTTTACGCGTATCCTCAGTGACAATAGTCACATTGCGTAACGTATACGGATATTCATTGTCAGCATAGGTGTATTCTCCTACCACAGACAGCGCCAACCGACTACTCACATTCTGCTCATAACGCATAAATGGATTCACATAGCCAAAGGAGCCTACTTTCAGCTGTGTCGTCAAATGAGGCTGCAGGTCTTCAGAAGGTACGCGCAACGTCTCAATATGGAGCACTGCAGGCGTGGAAGACTGACGAGCAGGAATAAAGATGTCATCATTATCGCCCACAACGAGTGACAGATGGTCGACATTATCCAGTGAGTAGCGCGACAGGTCTATCTCACCACTCTGACACTCTGAGAGCATGACACCATCGTAGCTGACACCCGTATGCTTGGCACCGAAACCACGTACAGAGACTGTCTTCATACCACCCGCGCCACCATAGTCGCGCAGCGTGATGCCTGGCAGACGATGCAAGGCATCGGCCATATCGGTCACACCCATCGTCAGCATGTCACGCCGGTCCAGTACGTGCATCGGTGCCGAACTCTGCATCGCACGTTGATGGCGGTCTTTGCTGATGGTAACCTCGCGTAATTGGTGTGTCTTGCCAGTTAAGGTATCCGATTGAGCCATACTCCCTATGGATATGCTGAACAAGATGAAAAAACAGAATATCTTCTTCATTAAAATAGTTTCCCAACAAAAAGTGGAGAGACCCTTGTCTCACGACATAAGCCTCTCCGAGACTTATATAATAATACACGTATCTCGTCTTACGGACCTAACCCCAGAGGTACAGAAGACGATTGGTACAACAGGCAGGTATTCTGACTTGCAACCGGGTGGCGAACGTCTTCCCAATAATATCAGTGACATCGTGTTCACACCGCGAATGGCTGCTTACAGCTGCGGGACAGTCGGGGCTTCTCACCCCATTCCCTAACCTATTGCGGGTGCAAAATTACAAAAAAAAAAGTAAATGCCATACTTTGAGAGGAAAAATTTTGTATCTTTGCACACTGAAGAAAATAAAGAAATGAAACCTATGAAGATAAAATTTGGCCGAAGTCTTGTCATTACTATCGTATTGTCGACAATAATAAGTGCCTGTTCTCTCAAAAGCAACCAGTCATCAACCGACAATAATAAGGATACCGGTTATGGTTCCTCAACAAATATTACAGTAAAGTATGCCACAGGATTTTGTGTGCGAGACACAGCCGGCATTCGCCTTGTTGATGTTGGCGAAAAGTATCACTTTGCCTTAGTTTCATCAGTCGATGCTGAAGTACCCGATGGCTATACTAAGGTACATGTACCCGTTAAGAGTACCATCTGCATGACTGCTCTGCAACTGTCGAACTTTACCATCTTGGATGCCCATGATGTGGTGAAGGGCTTGACGGGCACAAAGAATTTGTTTAACCAGGATATCCTTGAAAGAGTCAATGATGGGCGCATCGTAAAGATTGGCATGGAGGGGAACTTTGATACGGAAATGGTGTTGGCTGCCAATCCAGATATCATTTTCATATCGCCCTCGAAGCGTGGCGGATATGATGCTATCAAAGAAACTGGTATCACACTAGTACCCCACTTAGGATATCAGGAGCTCAACCCATTAGGGCAGGCCGAATGGATTAAGTTCGTGAGCATGTTCATCGGTAAAGAAAAAGAAGCCAATGAGGTCTTCGCGGGTATCGAGAATCGCTACAACGACCTAAAGTCCAAAGTTCAAAGTTCAAAGATGGCAGCACCGAGTGTCTTCAGTGGTGAGATGCATTATGGAAACTGGCACGCTGTGGGCGGAAAGAATTATCTGGCACAGATTTTCCGTGATGCTGGGGCACGCTATGTCATCAATGACGAGGAGACTGGCGGTGAGGATTTGGAATTTGAAAAGATGTATTCACTGGCTGCCAATGCTACCTACTGGCGTATTCTGAACAGTTATCCTGGTGATTTCTCGTATGAAGCACTGAAAGCCTCGGAACCTCGCAACGAGTTATTCAAGGCATACAAAGAGAAAAAGGTCATCTACTGTAACATGAAGCAGACGCCGTACTACGAGATATCGCCTGTACAACCTGACGTGCTATTAAAGGACTTCGTAGCAATCTTCCACCCAGAGTTGGTGGAGGCTGACTACAAACCCACTTTCTATTATCTACTGAAATGACCTTTCGACCACAGATTACACGGATTTCACTGATTTTTCTATTGGTGTTGGCAATCGTCGTCATGGCCATTGTCAATCTGCTCATAGGCTCGGTCAAGATACCCATGGCGGACATCTGTCGTATCCTACTGGGTGATGATAGTCATGAGATATGGACAAACATCATCTGGAAGTCACGACTGCCACAGGCACTGACGGCAATTGTTGCGGGTGCTGGTTTGGCGGTCAGTGGTCTACAGATGCAGACGGTTTTCCGCAATCCGCTGGCGGGTCCTTCCGTGCTGGGTATCTCGAACGGTTCAGCAATGGGTGTAGCTTTCGTGGTACTACTGTCGGGCAAAATCGGCGGTGTAGCGCTGAGCCGTCTTGGTTATCTAGGGAATGCAGCTATGAGTATTGCCGCCATCATTGGTGCATTGGCTGTTATGCTGTTAATATTATGGATTGCACAGAAGGTAAAAGGTAATGTCACCTTATTAATAATAGGTGTGATGATTGGCTATCTGGCCAATGCCATCATCGGTGTACTGAAATTCCTCAGTCCAGAAGAGGACGTAAAAGCCTTTGTGGTATGGGGACTTGGTTCGTTCTCAAGGGTGTCGGGTGACGAGATGATACTCTTCGTGGTACTGATGTGTATCCTGCTACCTTTGACCTGTCTGTTAGTAAAACCTATGAATATTCTGCTATTAGGTGACCGCTATGCAGCCAATCTGGGACTCAATGTAAAACGGGCTCGTATGCTGGTAATTATCTCGTCTGGCGTACTGGTAGCTATCGTCACTGCCTATTGCGGACCTATCATGTTCATCGGTTTGGCAGTACCGCATCTGGCGCGTGCCATCTTCCGCACCAGCGACCACCGTCTGTTGATGCCAGCCACCGCCCTTTGCGGTGCCGTCTTGGCACTGATTTGTAACCTCATTGCCCGTATGCCAGGTTTCGAAGGTGCCCTACCAGTCAATAGTGTAACAGCTCTTGTTGGTGCCCCCGTTATAGCGAGTGTATTGTTCCGCCGTCGTCAATCAATAGAAGAGTAAGGTGGCTGTTAGGCACCAGCGGACAGCAATACTTCAGACAATGCTTCAACACTACGTGACAGAAGTCCTCAATCTTATCCTGTGGAATTACCTGCCATAATTCACGAGCGAGCGTTATCTCTTCTAAATCTGCCATACACTCTGCTTCGTTAAGCATCTGCCCAATAAACTCTTTATCCATCGTAGCCTTACGACTATGGGTATCAAGATGACCGGCAGCCAACTTTACAGCTTTACCAAGCATCACGCCAAGGGTGACGTTCTTGATGTCGAGTTCGTGAGCTATCTTCAGCGTCTCACCAACGAAGTTACCATATTCCACAAAGGCTTGTTGAGGCAGGTTGGGATAAAGTGCCTTTATATAACGCTCACTCTTGCCACCACTATTGATGACCACCCGTTCAGAGCCTGAGGCCTTCGCCACTGTCATACACTTGCGAATGCTGTCGATAAAAGCTTCTTCACTAAATGGTTTTACAATACCACTGACTCCAATAATTGAGATGCCACCCTCAATACCCAAACGAGGATTAAATGTTCTACGTGCAATCTCCTCGCCTGCTGGTACAGAAATAGTAATTGACAATTGATTGTTGACTGTTGTCAGTCGGTCTAAATTCTTGCGTATCATCTCTCGTGGGGCTTTATTGATAGCTGCCTCACCAGGAGGATAGTCAAAGCCTGGCAGCGTAAAGCGCCCTACCCCTTCACCCCCTATAATCTCAAACGTATCAGCAGGGTTCACACTCGCTCTCACTTCAATTCCATTAGTCACGTCAGGGTCGTCACCTGCATCCTTGATGCAATAGGCATAATCCTCGCCATATCCAACAGAAACTTGTATCGTCTCTCCATCAGGCAATAATACGGGCACCTCCTTGGGCATCTCGTTTTTCAATAGTCGTATTGTAGCGGCTGTGGCAGCAGCCGTAGCACAAGTACCCGTCGTCAGTCCACTATGTAAGGGATAGAACTCTGGCAGCAGTTTCTCCACCGCCCGTCGTAATCCATAAGGTCCATTGACATGTTCTATATGAACATGTTGTGGATTAGGTGTAACGGGTGGATATTTCGGACGCTCTATCACGAAAACTTTGATGCCTGCATGTTTCGCTATTTCAACCTTTTCAGTAAAACCGCCACTGATTCCACTCTCCTTTGTAAGAATAGCTTGTGGTTTCAGCTTTTTTATCAAGTTTTGAGTTTCGTCCTCCTCATAATATACCAAATGGTCTTCAGGGAAGTGCGACTTATGTGCTAACATCTGTGAAAACTGGCGGTTTAGGATTCGAAACCAGCACTCGTGCTTTTGCCAATAAGGACGTAAAGTACCAATATTATTCACTCCAGTCAAGGCTAATAGACGGTCTATACTCTCATGCTCAAGTTTGTCCATCGCATCCTGATAGTCCTTACACCAGATAAGTTCTTTGTCATGTTGTGGATATATGCGATCATACCGAATAATAGGAGCTTGAATGCGCTTGGCAAGAAACAACAGATTACGATGCAGGTCTTCGGCAAAGGGATGAGCCGCATCCACGATGAGACGGATATCGTGCTCACGACAACAAGTAATCATTTCAGGTACTTCCATACCGCCCGTCAGATGAATGCCATGCACCAATTCTATCTTCTGCCCGTCACTGCGGGTAGAATAATAGTAAAGCGAGCCACCCTCCTCCAACACCTCTACAGCCTTACGGCCTTCCGTCGTCCCTCCGAATACTAGTATCATGATGCTGTATCGTCGCCCTGACGGAACAGGTGAGTGAAATGTTTTGAATATAATTCAGAGAGTCCCTGACGGTTATCGATAGCCTCACCAACGACAAGCATCGTTGTAAGAGTAAGATGATTGTCATGGACAATCTTCGCGAGGTCCTTCAGTTTACCACGATAGATTTTCTGGTCAGGCCATGTAAGATGATAGCAAGCTGCAACAGGAGTATCCTCTGGATATTCCATCAACAGTTCCTTTTGCACATCATCAACAATCGATGCCGATAGGAAGATACACATCGTGCTTTGGCTCTTGGCCAACAAGTGGAGCTGTTCTTTCTCTGGCATAGGGGTACGTCCCTCACCACGTGTCAAGATAATAGTTTGACAGCGCTCAGGAATGGTGAACTGACTCTGCAACTCAGCAGCTGCAGCGAGGAACGATGAAATACCGGGGGTAATATGATAATGCATACCTTGTTGGTCGAAGAACGCCATCTGCTCCTGAATGGCACCAAAGATACAGGGGTCACCAGTATGTAGGCGAACGATGAAATGCCCTTTGTCATAGTGCTCCTTCATAAGTGCACATTGTTCTTCAAGCGCCATACCAGCAGAAGAGCGCACTACAGCGCTAGGTTTATGACATTCCGTCAATGCTTTAGGTACCAGCGAGCCTGCATAGAGAATCAGGTCAGCCTGTTCCAACATTTTACGACCTCGAACGCTTACCAAGTCAGGATCGCCAGGACCAGCACCGACAATCTCGATATGTCCCTCACGGAGATACTTGCGGTCAATGGCAACAGCAAGTGTGAAATTCTTTCCCTTCACTTTGGGCAGCAGCAATTTCCCATGATTGGACGCCAACAGGGCTGCAGCCTCACAAACACTGGGCGTTCCCACATGCTTGGCCACCGTTTCGCTGGGCGTCGGGACATCTACCTGAGCTAATTCATCGGCAGTAAAGAAATGCACTTGATAGCCTTGTCGTTCATATTCCTTCATGACAGGCTCATCTGCCTTAATGTCAATCGTACTAATGCTGCGGGGAGTAAAGAAAAATGACTTCTTAGGATTCAGTTCGTAACCCATTAATTCCTCTATTCGCGACATCACATCGTTCACAGGGCCAGCCTGATGAGCCAATCCAATACCAATATCGAGTACTGATGGAACAAAGTTTAATACATCAACGCCCTCAATGGAGTCGTGGGAATAATCATAGGGAGATACAGAGATGAGCAGTTTGAATCTTCCCGACTTAACTTCCTCATATGAGGTAACAAGCGTCACATGATCCGGCATGGTACGCTCTAAATAATCAGTGCCTTCATCACGAATTTCCAGTAATAGGGCAGTTGGTTGTCTGTTGACAAATGCTGTGACAAAGGCAGTCATGTCATCATGATGGCATTCCCAGCAATCCACTCTCGCCCACCATCCATAACGGTCGGCAAGCGTGTCGAGGGCCCAAAGTCCAGCATTATCGCTCTGGGTGGTGATGACTGGCTCAACACCCAAAGCGCCAGCAATCTGTTTGGTCAGCTCATTAGCCCCTCCTACGTGACCAGAGAGGACAGAGATTACGTGGTTGCCAAAAGAATCTACACAGACAACGGCAGGGTCTTCGTGTTTGTCCTTGACATATGGGGCAATGGTGCGTACACAGATACCCATAGCGCCAATGAAGACAAAGGCATCGAACTGGTTCCATTGTTTACCAACATCCGTACGCTGAATGGATTGGGCACCAAGTTCACGTTGGAGTATATCGGCGATTTTCTTGCCGGCCTCACTAATTTGTATGATGGCTATCTTTTGCATTTCAATAATTCAATAGGATGGTTTTCATTGAGGAGAATCCTGGTGGGCGGCTCTTGTTTCAACCCAAGTTCTGCACAGGCTTCGTCCCATAGCTGATGACTGTCAGTAGTTACCTTTGGCGCCTTCACGCTGTTCATCACGATACAGCCGTCATCCGCCAGTACTGTCAGTACCTTTTGGAATATTTCTTTCAGTTTTCCCCCATGCCCACCGATAAATACAGCATCAGGGCGAGGAAGTGTAGAGAGGTCCTTTTCAAGAAAATCACCTATGTGGATATTAATGCCTGGCGCTCCGAAACGGCGGGTATTCTCTTGGATAATGGACTCACACTCAGGACGAACTTCGAAGGCCTCGATTTGTAGATGAGGGAACTGCAGGCGAGCCTCAATAGAAATGCTCCCCGTACAGAAACCGATGTCCCAGAACACCTTCTTTATAGGTAGATCGAGTGCCTGTAATGTCAACAAGCGAATAGGCATCTTGGTTATCATCTTCTCTCGACCGTCTAAGAGTGTGAACTCGGAATCAGGGATACCAAACCATGAATGAGACGAACCACATAAATTGAGTATTACGCAGTTGGGCATGGAGAAATCCGTCTTTGTTACCTCTTCGAGGGATAGCGTCATTACCTTTTCCAACAATGGGTTACCGAGATGTTCACCAACATACATCATATAGTTGGTGTAGCCATATTCCAACATTCGTTGGGCAATGGCGGCAGGGTTATGTTCCTTATCCGTCAACACACCTATCTTCTCTACCCGTTCAATCAGTGCTCTGTCAAATTTAGGCCAAGGGCGACCAGTAAGTGATACGACTCGCATATCATGGTAAGGCATTACCAACCGATGGGCTAACAGTTGTAGGGAGTTAAATGTAGGATAGAGCACAACCTCTGCCTCTGGCATCTTCCGCTTGATGGTATTGGCAAAGCCATAGAACAAAGGGTCGCCAGACGCAAAAATGATCACCTCGTCGTGGTACTGTTCAAAGACGGCATCCAGAGGAACGGTAATATCAATCCACTGAGCATCAACAGGCAGTAGTGGCGCGACTATCTCATGATGTCGCTTGCCGCCAGAGAACACCCTACCCTGCCTGATAATCGCCATCACTTCAGGAGGGAGCCAAGGGTCAGGATTGTCTGTGATACCAATAACGATAAACTTCATAAATCACGTCCTGGTTTGAGTTGTTCAGCATCATCGAAGGTCAGAATGGCATTACAGAGGGTTGCCGCCAGATTACTGCCCCCCTTACGTCCCTCGACAATAACCTTGGGGATATCTTTAAAAGGCTTCACCATGTGCTTCGACTCGCGGACATGCACAAAACCTACAGGAGCAGCAATGATGCCGGCCGGCTTGGCCTTTCCTTTGCGAATCAAGTCGCAGAGTTCCATCAATGCCGTTGGAGCATTGCCAAATGCGAAGAGTGCATCAGGGTGTTCTTCGACGGCTAAACGAATGCCCGCCTGAGTACGCGTGATGTTATTGATAGCGGCAAATTCTGCCACACGAGCATCGCCCAAATAGCATTTCGCCTCGACACCTAAGCGTTGCAAGGCTCCTTTGCGGATACCGCTAGTAACCATGGTGACGTCCGTGATGATGGTCTTTAGTTCTCCGTTCTTTACCTTATTATACAGTATCTCCACAGCCTTGTCATCAGTATAGAGAATGTCTTCCATTTCGAAATCTGCCGTAGTATGGATAGCATGCAACAGCGCCCATTTGTGATCTAAAGGATAGTCTCTCTTCAATTCACTAGCAATGGTGCGAAATGACTCTATCATGATGTTTTGGCCTATCTTTTCGCCCTCGTTCGTCTGCTCACGATAGTAGCCACGAGGAGTGATGAACTTGCCATCAGCAACATACGACTGTGAGTTACCAATGAGAATGACCGTAAACATGTCAACGTCCTCTGGGTCGAAAGCGCCAAGGGTGGTAAGCTTTATCTCCTGCTCCTCACGTCCCGCCTGACGAACATATCCGACAGGGGTCTCATCAGACCGTTCCTGCAAGAACAACTCTATCAGACGATACAGTTGCCAAAAGCGTCCATGTGACTTAGGGTTATAGATCGCGGTGACGAAATCACCAATGGCTGCGGACTTGATGCGTCGTTCGATAACTTCCCAAGGCGTCATAAGGTCGGAAAGGGAGATAATACAGAGGTCGTGACCGAGAGGTGCACCCAACAAAGAGGCAGCCTTCTGGAAAGCAGAGATGCCTGGCAGTGTTTCCACTTCAATGTCCGACTGTCGGTCACGCTTCATCTCATATATCAACGGAGCCATGCCATAGATACCTGCATCGCCAGAGGAAATCACGACAACAGTCTTGTCTTGCTCAGCAAGCAGAAAGGCCTGCTCAGCACGTTCACGTTCCTTCTTCATGCCTGTGTCGATGCACTCGCATCCAGGCTTGACATACGATTCTATGAACTGGAAATAATACTTATATCCCACAATAACATCTGCCTCACGTACTGCTTCGAGTACAGCGGGGGTGATGTCTTCCTTGCTGCCAGGACCGATGCCTGCGACGATGATTTTTCCCATATTGCCCACAAAGATAGGAAGATTCTGGCAAAATTCCAAATATTATTGCTTAAACGTCAACTTCAAACCCACGACCAGCATGCGACCTGGCGAGTAGAGTGCATATTTGCGTGTAGAGGAGTCGATGCGTCGATCAACTTTATTGAAGAGGTTGTCTACGCCGATGCTGGATTCCAGATTTGCCCACCTCAGCACGTTTAAGGAGTGAGTGGTATTAAGATTCCACACACCAAAGCCAGGAGCATCCTCATAGCTGCCAGTATAGTAGGTTTTGGACTGCAAGCGTCCGCTTAGATTCACATTCAGCCCATACCAGCCCCATGTATGATGATAGTTGGCAGCAATGGTTGCAGCATGGCGTATGCTACGCTCTAATACAGTCCATTCGTCTTCGCTTTTTGTACGGGCGTAGGTATAGGCGTAGTTTGCAGAGAGGTTGAAACCCTCAAGAATGTTGGCTGAGACATTCACCTGCATACCCTTCACATCGCCTTTGTCGCTGTTCTGATAGAGGGCATAGCTCACCATCTTGTCTGCTTGGTCCTGTGTCATCTCAGGGAATTCTGCCAGCAACATCTTTCTTGCAGCATCGTCAACGTCAACATTCTGTTTGACCACCATATCATTGATACGATTCAGATAACCCGTAATACTGACAGCAACTTGCTGTGTGCGATATTCGGCATTCAGCGAGAAGTAGTTGCTCTTTTCAGGCTTCAAGTCCTTATTGCCAAAACTAATCTGTGCCTTACCACGATTCACGGAGAAATAATGATAGTAGAGCTCGTCGAGACCTGGCGCACGGAAACCTGCAGAATAGGTAGCACGGAATCGGAAGTTGCCTGGCGCATACATCAACGTAGCTTTAGGCGTTAGGTGCTGATTGAAGGTTTCGTGATGGGTCAGTCGTAGCCCCAGAGTCGCAGTAAAGTTCTTCATAAACTTCATCTCGTGCTGAGCATAGGCGGCCAGCGAATAGACATGCTGGTCGATATTGCCACTGGTAGCTGAAAGATTTTCCTGACGCCAATTAGCACCGAAGATAGTCGTCGAGTTCTTTGTCAAACCCAGTATTGCCTTCAACTGTCCTTCCATCATGCGCTGCTTCTTCGACTGCACATAGTCGCCCACGGCATTTGTCTTCGTCTCCACATCATACTCCTTACCATAGCGGAAACGGTCTACGACGAAATCGGCCTGTAGCGAATTCTTAGCAGTAAACTTATAGATGCCACCCACATTCCAGCGAAAACCTTTGTAGCGCATCTCGTAGTCGGTACCACCCGCGATGTCAGTACGTGTTTCAGGGCGGTCGGTGATCTTATATGAATAGTCCATGCCTGCATTCAGCGCCAGATGCTGATTGGGGGCATAGGTAAATTTCTGTCCGATGATGGTCGAGCGATAGCCAGTAAACAGCGGTGCTATTGATGATTGCGTCTCCGTTTCCGAATTTTTCTGGTATTCCAAGTCGTTGTTGCGGTAGCTATCGGCACGATCATGAGAAAAAGAGGTGTAAGAACCAAAACCGTTCTTATAGATGTCCAGACTGACAGACTCCGTCAGCACGCCGTGTCCCGAGACACGGGTATCGCTGGTCACGTTGATGAAGTCTTGCGTAGGCTGGTCGGTAATAATATTAATGACACCTGCAATAGCGTCTGAGCCATAGAGCGACGAAGCTGCTCCATCGAGCACCTCGATACGTTTCACACGACTCATATTGATACGGTTCAGGTCAACATTGTTAGAGATGTCGCCTGAAAGCTTCTGACCATTAATCAGAATAAGGATGTATTTATTGCCCAGACCGTTCATACGCAAAAAGGTACCCATACTACTGGGTGCCATCGAGGTCTGAGGCATCATACGCGTCAGAGCACCGTCAAACGTCGTGATGCCTTGCTCGCGAATCTCCTGACTGGAGAGGACCCTTACTGGGGTCGCTGTGCTTTTCAGTCGTTGGTGATGACCAGAACCCGTCACCACCACAGGGTTCAGATTATAGGTGCGACTTGTCATTGACGAGTCGCCACGTTCCATCTTGTGGATTTGGGAGAAAGCAGCGCTCCCGCATGAGAGCGCTGCTATCAATAATAATTGTCTCATAGTCATGTATTATTCCTCAGGGTACATTGAGTGGTAAGCATCCTCGAAGAGCTCAGCATCCTTAGTATGCTGAATCCAGATGTCACGGACACTCTTCAGTTCCAGCAGTCCCTGGGGGTGCTTACCAGAAAGTGGAACATTAGGAGTAAAACCATTGTGACGGAAGTACTCGTACCAGCTGTTATCCTCACTCTCAGGATCCTCTCCGTCCCAGTACTCATCGCCTTCACCTGCCATATCGTTGTGAGCATGGTCACCGGCAATAGACATCAGTGCGTGGAGGTTAACGGTGCCACTAGTAATACCGGCATCCTTGATGTCAGCCAGAACGTTCTGCTTATAGTGGCCTGGAGCATCTACTGTGCCAACGAAGTACTTGTTGGGGCTGAGTTTCTGTAACTCTTTCTGCAGCAATTCGTAACGGTCGTTAGCCTTGAACGTGTCGTAGTCGTCGGGGTTGCCGTGACCCATGAAGGCTACAACACCAGTCTCTGAACCATAAAGAGTGTGGAGAGCATTTGCTACATTGGGAACATCGTTCTCTGCATCGGTCAGCAGGGGCATGCCAAAGTAAAGTTTAACGTTCTTCAGGTAGTTATCGTCTAAGTGGGCAGAGGCGATATAGCCGTTATTCATGAACTTCTTGACTGCAGCCATGACAGCAGCAAACTCCTCACCAGGGATAACCTGCAACGACTGTACACGAATAGTGCTATACTTAGCAGCACCTATAGCGTGCAGCAGATAGCGGGGTTCGTAGTAGGTGCGCTTTACGATGTTACCGTTGTCATCCACGTTTTCACCAATGGCAGCACGATTGATGCAGATGTCGCTGGAGAAGCAAAAATAAACGTCAGCTTTGGGGAATGCAGTCTCGTAAGCCTCAATGGTCTTGTCGAAGGCCAGGAAGGCATTGTTCCAAGTAGAACCGAAGGCCACGAGCAGTACGGCCTCGTCCTTGCCCGACTGTGCCTTCTGATCAGCAACCAGCTTATCGTTGGCAGAATACTCAGAGACAAGGTTTTCAATAACCTTCTCGACGGTTTCCACCTTTGTGTCGTCGTCACCGCAAGCAGTGAACATCGGAGCTGTCATAGCCATTGCCACGAAAGCCAACATGAATGTTTTAATCTTCTTCATAGTAATTTTTTTGTTTTGTTGATAAAATATGTTGTTTAACACTTTTGCCGTAATTCAACTTGACGACAACCTTGCCATAGACCGTTGTTCCTGACGTGTTGTTGCCTAGATGGTAGGGACGCATGGTGCGGTCCACATAGTTGAATATGTTGTCAATGCCCGCCTCCAGCCTGAAACTGGCAATCTTGAAACTTGAAACCTGAAAGTCGTGCGTAGTGTTGATGCGCCATAGCTGATAGGCTCGTCCGTCACCGTTGTTCTCATAGTAGCGTTTACTGCTGCCTCGTGTCGATAGGTTTACGCCCAACTTATAGATGTTGCTGAACGCATGGTTGTACATCACGGAGGCGTTCCATTTGTGGTGCGCCATTCCGTCAATCACTACCGTCTTCATTTGGTCTGTACCAGCATCATAAAGGTTCGCTTCCGTGTCGAGATAGCTGTATGCTGCTGTCATCGACAGTTCCTTGGTGAATTTATATCCCAGCGTCACGTCCACACCACAGGTGCGTGCATCGTCCATGTTCTTATACATACGTGCCTGTACATTATTACTTCCGTCACCCATGTATGCCGTTGTAATACCAGCAGGAATCTCACCAACGGGTACATTCACCAATGCTATCATGTTGTCGAGCTTATTGATATAGCCCGTTACCGATGCTGTCAGTTTGTCGCCACGATACTCCACATTTGCCGACCAGTAGTTGCTGGTCTGTGGATCTAGCTTGGTGTTGCCCAAATTGAAGAACGTGCTACTGCCCATGACGTGCAGATAGCGGTAATAGAGTTCCTTGACAGTAGGGGTCTTGAAACCCTGACTCCATCCCAGTCTGAAACGCCAGTCGCCCCATGAGGCCATCGCACTGACCTTGGGTGTCAGCCTGAAGCCAAAGTTCTGGTTGTCAACCAGTCGCAATCCTGCTGTGATGTTCAGCCACGACAGTTTGTTGAACTCGTCTTGCACATACACCGCTGTCGTCCAGTCGCTGGCTGTTCCCTTTTCCGTGCGCTCTGGCGCTTTCAGGTGGTCATAGCGGTATTCTGCTCCCGCATTGATGGTGTTATTGTAGGGCAGATGGAAGATGCCTTTCAGCTGACCCATCACACGTTGCTGATTGCTCTGTAACTTCTGCTGACCAGGATACATGGGCACAGAGAACCACTCACCGTTCTGGTCACCAAACTCCTCACCCTCCAAGAATACGTAGTCATAGTGTCTGGCGGTGTATTTATAGTAGTAGGCATGCATGTTCCAGTCTACGTCGAGTGTGACGTAGTCTTGCAGCGAGCCTTTACCTCCCAACTTCCATTTTCCGCCCACGGACGCCGAGGCATTGTTATAGTGCAGGTCGTAGGTATAGACATCGCAACTGGCATGCTTGCCATCGCGTGGTCGCATGATGTCCTTTTTATAGTAGGTACCGTCGGCATACAGCTCTATCTTCTTCGTTGGCTGGAATGTCAGGTGCTCGGCAATCTGCCAATTGCGGAACTTATTGACCGTCATGTTCTTGCTATCTGTTAGCACCATGGCTTCTGCATATTCCTCGGCCGTATTCTGCCAACCGTCGTTACGCTGCAGTTGGAAATTTGTCTGACTGCTCCACTTACCATAGTTCAACGCCAACGTATTGTGCTGTCGCAGGTCGTTATGGGTGCCATACTGCGTGCTGTTGTCCACATAGACGCCCTTCTGTCTGTGCTTCTTGGTAATAATGTTGATAACACCAGCCATCGCGTCCGAGCCGTACAGCGCACTCTGCGCACCCTTCACGATTTCTATCTTTTCGATGTTCTGCGGATCAATGAGTCCCAGGTCGTTCTCACCACCCACATCGCCATGAATGCGCTTGCCGTCTATTAATATAAGGATGTACGAGTTACCCAAACCGCCCAACTGCATCTGACTGCCCATGTCGCCCTCGCTGAAGGCAAACGATGCCGTCAGTCCTGACAGGATATCCTCCAGACTCTTGCCGCCATAGCTGTCGAGCATCTTGCGCGAAATGACCTCAGTCTGCACGGGCGCATCTTTCAGCAGGTGCTGGGTGCCAGTACCTGTCACAACTACTTCCTGCAAACTATCGGTACGCCAGATGTCGCTCTGTGCACTTGCACCAACAGTAAACAGCCAAAGGCCAAAAGCCAATTTCTGTTTTAGGTCCATTAACTATTCCTTTTTCTCCAACCGCATATCCCTGTACGGTGATAAATTGTATTTTCATAAAGCAGGTCTTCTGACTTTCCTCAGTCTGCCTTACCTTCCCGATTGCTCAGTGGCGTTATACAGGCAAACCTCTTAACGAGGATTACAGCTGCAGGAACAGTTCCGGACTTCCACCGGATTCCCTTACATCAGGCGGCATCAGCCACCAGATTGCCTTAATTCGTGGGCAAAGGTACAAAATAAAGTGAAAAGTGAAGAGCAAAAAGTAAAAAAATTGCTACTGACACACTAAAAAAAATAAAAAGTATGTATCTTTGTACCCATGAAGCCGAGTTTTCTCATAGCTGCGCCAACCAGTAGCTCTGGCAAGACAACCATTGCCAGAGGGTTGATGGCGTTATTGACGGCCAAGGGTTATCGGGTACAGCCCTTCAAGTGCGGACCAGACTACATCGATACGAAGTTTCATGAGGCAGTATGCGGACGTCCCAGCATTAACCTCGACACCTTCATGGCTACGCCAGCGCATGTCAAAGAACTATTTGCCCAATATGGAGAGCATGCTGACATCTGTATCATCGAGGGTATGATGGGGCTCTTTGACGGCTATAATCGTGATCAAGGTTCCTCAGCTGAGATTGCAGCCACACTCGAAATTCCTGTGGTATTGGTGGTTGACGCCAAGTCTGCAGCCTATTCTATAGCTCCGTTATTACAGGGGTTCATCCATTTCCGTAAAGATGTTCGCATCGTAGGAGTCATTTTTAACAAGGTGGGCTCAGAACGCCACTATCAGCTGTTAAGAGAGGTTTGCGATGATTTGCATATCACTTGTTTTGGCTACCTGCCCAAGGATACGTCGCTCGAACAAGCTTCACGCTATTTAGGACTGGACTTTTCTGAACAAGCCGAACAGTCTCAACTGGTTAAATTATTAGAGGAACACGTCAGATGGCAGGAACTACTACAACTTTAATAGCACGCAACAAAGAGTCATTCTCGTTTCTGTATCAGGAAAACATTGACCGATTAGGCAAGGTCGTGTATTTTGATCCAGAATGTGACGTACCATCCTTTGAGGACATCGACATGCTATATCTGCCTGGTGGCTATCCAGAAAAGCACCTTGACGCATTGGTGGCCAACAAAGCCTGCAGGGAATCTATCAAGGACTTTGCCGAGCAGGGTGGGAAGATTGTCGCTGAGTGTGGTGGGATGATGTATCTCTGCCAACAGATCGTAACAGATGAGGGCGCCTATCCCATGTGTGGCGTGCTGCCCTACTCTATCACCGCTTGCAAGGCAGACCGTAAGCTATCTCTCGGCTACAGGCGATTCGAACTGGAGGGCAGAGAGTATCGTGGCCATGAGTTTCACTATACGCAATTTCTTGGCGAGAAACCTGAATCAGTCACACAAGTCTACAATGCCAAAGGAGAACCCGTCGAAACACCCGTATTCAGATATAAAAACATATTAGCAAGCTATACCCATCTCTATCAGATATGAAACGTCGTCTACATCCTATCATGTTTGCCGGAACAGGCAGCGATGTCGGTAAGAGCATCGTGGCTGCCGCCTTCTGCCGTATCTTCCGACAGGACGGCTACAGCCCTGCCCCTTTCAAGGCACAGAATATGGCCCTGAACAGCTATGTAACACCTGACGGACTGGAGATAGGACGCGCACAGGCTGTACAGGCGGAAGCGGCGGGCATCCCCTGTCATTCGGACATGAACCCGCTACTGCTGAAGCCCAACTCCGACCATACCTCGCAGGTGGTGCTGCACGGCAAGCCCATCGGCAACAAGGATGCCTACGACTACTGGCATTCCTCCCCTAAGTTAGGGGAGGTCAGGAGGGGTCTGAACGAGGGAATTGATTTCCCCTCCGAGGTCCATGCCGCCTTCGACCTCCTGGCCTCACGCTACAACCCCATTGTCATGGAAGGTGCCGGCAGCATTGCTGAGATTAACCTCCGCGACCGCGACTTGGTGAACATGTCAATGGCGCAGCATGCCAAGGCGGATGTCATCCTGGTGGGCGACATCGACCGCGGTGGTGTCTTTGCCAGTGTCTATGGCAGCATCATGCTACAGACGCCAGAGGACAGGGCACTCATCAAGGGCATCATCATCAATAAGTTCCGTGGCGACATGCGGCTGTTCGACGAAGGTCGTAAGATGCTGGAAGACCTCTGCGGAATTCCTGTCCTTGGCGTTATACCTTATTATAAAGATATCTATATCGACGAAGAGGACTCGGTGAGTCTTGAAAAGAAGCAGCGCCAACTGGCTGAGGGCAAGGTGAACATTGCCGTCATCCTGCTGCGGCATATCAGCAACTTCACCGACTTCGACACGCTGGAGCGTGACCCGCGCGTCAACCTCTTCTATACCAACAACACCAGCGACTTACAAGAGGCCGACATCATCATCCTGCCAGGCACCAAGTCGACACTCGACGACCTGCTGGAACTGCGCCGTAACGGTTGTGCACAGGCTATTCTGCGTGCTCACCGCAACGGCAAGCTGGTCGTTGGCATTTGTGGCGGCTATCAGATGTTAGGACAGACCGTCAACGACCCCGACGGCATTGAAGGCAGCATCAGCAGTCTGCCAGGACTCGGTCTGCTACCCATCCATACCACGATGACGGCAGAGAAGACTACGCGTCAGGTGACGTTCCCATTCAATGGGCAAACGTGTCAAGGCTATGAGATTCACCAAGGTGTCAGCGATACCGACCAGGCCATCCTGCAGACCGACCACTGCATCGGCACCTATATCCACGGCTTCCTCGACAACGCCCCCGTCATTGAGCACCTGCTGAATCACGGGAATCAGGGGGACTGTCCCCTGTGTGAGCAGCGTAGCGGATTACATGGGGACTGTCCCCATGAGTCCTCCCCTGAGTCCTTCAAAGACCAGCAATACGACAAGCTGGCAGCGCATGTGCGGCAGCATGTCGACATGGACAAACTCTATCAAATCATCTCGGACCATGATTAAAGGACACGGCGACGACGCCTACCAGTACCCGCACATCGTCTCAGACTTCTCGTCGAACATCTGTGCACAGAAGAGTCATCAGGCACTGATGGGCTATCTGGCTGCTCACCCTGAGTTTGCCAGCCACTACCCGGAACCTGAGGCATGGTCGCTGGAACAGCTGATTGCCGAGCAACAGGACATCGCCCCTGAACAAGTCATCGTCACCAACGGGGCTACCGAGGCCATCTACCTCATCGCACAGGCTTTCCCGCTGCAGGCCGACATTCCGCGCCCTACGTTCAGTGAGTATGAAGACGCCTGCCAACTGTTTCCCCGTACTGACGAGGAGCACCGCATGCTGTGGCTCTGCAACCCCAACAATCCTACAGGCGACGTCTACGACCAGTCGGTGATAGACCGCATGATGGCGCAGTACGACCTGGTGGTTGTCGACCAGTCCTACGAGAACTATACCCACCATTTCATCATGCAGCCACGATGGGCAGCACGCATGCCGAACCTCATCCAGATTCACTCCTTCACCAAGACCTACGGAATACCGGGCTTACGACTGGGCTACATCACTGCACATACCGCACTGACAGCTCATCTGCGCCACTTTCTGCGTCCTTGGAGTGTGTCGTCCCTGGCTGTCGAGGCTGGCAAGTTCCTGCTGCACAATGACGAGTTGCGCTGTACGCCCGACCTGAACGAGGCCTGTCGGTTGCGCGACATGCTGCAACAGATTGACGGCATCCTCACGCAAGAGACGCAGACCAACTTCATCCTTGCTCAGTTTACGTCAGGACATACTGCCGCAGAACTAAAGGACTACCTGGCCCGCCAGCACCATCTGCTCATTCGCGATGCCTCCAACTTCCGTGGACTCACCGCCCGCCACTTCCGCATTGCCGCCCAGACACCAGCAGAGAACGATGTGCTGGTGGCTGCTATTCAAGAATTCGTAAAATCCGTGTAATCCGTGCAATCCGTATTCATCATATTGCCCCTGCTCCTCGGCTGGTTCCTCGACCTGTTCTTGGGCGACCCCGCATGGCTGCCCCATCCCGTTGTTGGCTTTGGCAAGATGATTGCCTTTGGCGAGCGTCGTCTGAACAAAGGGACACACCGCAAACTGAAGGGTGCCCTCATGGCCATCGGTCTCATTATTTTCGTATATGTTGCTACTTATCTTATTCGCCATTATATCTATTTACTCCCCTCCATATCAGGGAGGGGCTGGGGGTGGGTCTTTGACTCTATCCTTGTCTTCTACTGCCTGGCAGGTACCACACTCATCCGTGAGGTACGCCAGGTATTCCTGGCTGTCGACCGTTCGTTGGAAGAAGGGCGCAGACAGGTGGCCCGCATCGTAGGGCGCGACACCTCAGCACTCTCTGCGCAAGAGGTTCGCACGGCCGCCTTGGAGACGCTTGCCGAGAACCTCAGCGACGGCGTCATTGCCCCACTCTTCTGGTACATGCTCTTGGGAATCCCTGGCATGATGGCGTATAAGATGGTCAACACCCTCGACTCCATGATAGGCTACAAGACCGACCGCTACCGCGACTTCGGCTGTTGGGCAGCACATATCGACGACATCGCCAACTACATCCCCGCCCGTCTCACCGCCCTGCTGATGGTGGTAGCCGCGGGGAAACCGCGACTCACGGCTTTCGTCCGTCAGAACGGACGAAATCACGCCTCACCCAACAGCGGCTACCCCGAAGCTGCCTTGGCAGGCATTCTTAACTGTCGCTTCGGTGGTCCCCACTATTACTTCGGCCAACTGTTTGACAAACCCTATATCGGCACCAACGACCGCCCGCTGACCACAGACGACATGAAAACTGCCGTACGAGTGAATCGCACGGCAGAGGTATTGATGATTGTGCTGGTTGCAGCAGTCTCTTTGATATGACAATACCAGTCGCAGATAAAGACTTAACACTTACCCTAACCGTCTGAAATGCCGATGCAGAAAGGGATAGAGAGAGGGGAAGTGTTTGTTCAACACTTACCCTACACTTCCCCTACACTTAGTCAATGGCGAGGGTAAGTGTTTACTAAGTGTTGGGTAAGTGTTTGAGCAAGACTTACCCTCGCACTATCCCTTTGTATACTGGTGTTTCCGACGATTTAGGGGAAGTGTTTCATTTTTCTTGTTTCCCCTCTGTTTTTTGCAACTTTTTCGCAAAAATAGCTATCCCCAGACGCTACTTAGCTGTAGCCAAGCGCGAGACAGCTGTATCTGCATACTAAATACAACTAAGCCAGCGCTGGCTTAGCTGTTCCCGCGTCTGTATTAGTTGTATTTTCAGCCTGTTTTTAAAAGTTTTTCATCCAAAAGCGTATTACTTTCATTTTTATTTGCTATCTTTGCATTTCAGAAGCATGCGAATATTTTCATGATATATAAGATAGATTCTAAGAGAAAGAAGGCAGCTAAAGATGCTGAAGAAATAGGCACCAGCAAGGAGTTGTATAACTTCTTGTACGAGGCCTGCAATATTCTTCGTGGCCCAGTGTCGCAGGATGCCTTCAAAGAGTATATTACCCCTCTGCTCTACTTCAAGCGCATCAGCGATGTGTATGATGAAGAGACGAAGGCCGCACTGGCTATCTCTGATGGTGACGAGGAGTTTGCCTCGCTTCCTGAACAGCACAGGTTTGTGATACCTGCTGGTTGCCATTGGAACGACATCCGTGAGCGCACCACAGATATTGGTAGCGCCATTATCGGAGCCATGCGCCAGATAGAGTTTGCCAACCCCATGACGCTTTATGGTGTGTTGAGCGTGTTCTCTACTGCCAACTGGAGCAATAAGAATGTGTTTAGCGACGAGAAGTTACGCGACCTGATAGAGCATATGAGCAAGCGCCGTCTGGGCAATCTTGACTATGCCGCTGACTTGATGGGCGATGCCTACGAGATGTTGCTGAAGAAGTTTGCTGACCTCTCGAAAGCCAAAGCAGGAGAATTCTATACCCCTCGTTCAGTGGTCAGACTCTTGGTGCGCATTCTTGACCCCAAGCCAGGCGAGACGGTCTATGACCCTGCCTGTGGTTCTGGTGGTATGCTTATCGAGGCTGTTCACCACATGAAGAATGACGAGCAGTGCTGTGGCGCCATCTTCGGACAGGAGAAGAATGTCACCAATGCCGCTGTTGCCAAGATGAACCTCTTCCTGCATGGTGCCAACGACTTTAACATCATGTGTGGCGACACCCTGCGCGACCCCAAGATTCTTGCCAACGAACATCTGGCACACTTCGACTGCGTGATAGCCAATCCACCTTTCTCGCTGGAGAACTGGGGGGCAGAGGCATGGAAGACTGATCGCTATGGACGAAATCTTTGGGGAACGCCCTCTGACAGTAACGGCGATTATGCCTGGTTGCAGCATATGATATGCAGTATGCATAGTATTACGGGAAGAATGGCTGTAGTATTACCACAAGGAGCACTACTTAGAGGTAATGATGAAAGGCGTATCCGAGAAGAAATCGTAAAACATGATTATGTTGATGCTATAATATCCTTAGGAGAAAAGCTATTCTATGGCACAGGTCTGTCGCCATGTCTTTTTATCATCCGCGACGAGAAACTTGCAGAGCATAAAGGTAAGGTGCTGATGATTGACGGCTCGAAGATTCTGACGCCCCAACGTGCTCAGAACATACTGAGCGACGACGATGTTGACGAGCTCTACAGACTCTATAAGGCGTATGATGATGAAGAAGACAGAAGTGCCGTCGTCACCATCAGTCAGATAGCTGAGAAAGACTACGACCTCTCTCCCAATAAGTATGTGAAGTATCACAAGGAAGAGGTGAAGCCCTATTCGGCAGTCTTGGCAGAGTTCAAGGCAGCCTATCAGCAGATGATAGATGCAGAAAAGAAGTTCCGTGACATTCTAAATCGTGAAGCCGTATGACGCAGCAGATAACACTCGACGAACTGGAACGCTACCTTTGGCAGGCAGCCGTTGACCTTCGTGGTCAGATTGATGCCGCAGCCTATAAGGACTATATCTTCCCGCTGGTATTTTTCAAGCGCATCTGCGATGTTCGCGATGAGGAATACAACGGCTATGTTGAGGAAGGTGGCGAGGACTATGCCCAGATGATGATTCAGGATTCGCCCATCCAGATTCCAACGGAGGCTCATTGGAACGTGGTGTTCAACACCTCCGAGAATATCGGCCAGGCTCTGGTAGATGCTTTCCGCCAGATAGAGTTGGCCAATCCAGGCAAGAATATTGATGGTCGAATGGTGGGTGGTCTGGAAGGCATCTTTGGCGACAAGGCCATCTGGACCAATAAGAACAAGATGCCAGACCACATTATCCGCAATTTGCTGAACAGCTTCAACAAGCTCACACTGAGCCTTGCTGCCTGCCCTGCCGACGAGATGGGTACTGGCTACGAATACCTGATTGGCAAGTTTGCCGACGATGCTGGCCATACGGCACAGGAGTTCTATACCAATCGTACTGTCGTTGAACTGATGGCAGAAATCCTTCAGCTCCAGCCCCATGAAAGCATCTACGACCCCACCTGTGGCTCTGGTGGTATGCTCATCAAGAGCCTCACATACCTCAAGGACAAAGGCGAGGAGTGGCGCGACGTGAAGGTCTTTGGTCAAGAGATCAATGCTGGCACCTCAGCCATTGCTCGCATGAACCTGTATCTGCATGGCATTCATGACTTTTCTATTGTGAATGACGATACTCTCGAAAGGCCAGCATTTACAAAAGGTGGGCGCGTACAACAGTTTAATGTGGTGTTGGCAAATCCGCCATATTCTATTAAGACGTGGAATAGAGAAATGTTTGCCCATGATAAGTGGGGCAGAAATTTCTTAGGTGTTCCTCCACAAGGACGTGCAGATTATGCTTTCTTCCAGCATATACTTGCAAGTATGGATGAAGAAAACGGAAGATGCGCTATTCTCTTTCCTCATGGAGTTCTCTTTAGAAAAGAAGAAGCTGAACTGAGAAAGAATCTTGTAGAGTCCGATTTGGTTGAATGTGTTATTGGCATTGGCAGAAACTTGTTCTTTAATTCATGTATGGATGCTTGCATTATCATATGTAGAAAGAATAAAGGGAATAAAAGAAATAAGGTTCTATTTATAAATGCCAAAGAGGAAGTAACCAGGAAGAATGCAGAAAGCTACTTGGAACCCAAACATATTGAGAAAATCAAGACTGCTTACGAATCTTTCACTGATATTGATAATTTCGCAAAAGTTGCTTCTAAAGATGACATCCTTGCTAACAATGCCAAGTTAAGCATTGCTCTTTATGTCAAGAGTAATAATGCCGACGACGACTTGGATTCAGAAGAATGCATAAACTCTTGGATTAAATCAACGCCCTATTTGAATGGTTCTCTTGTTGAATTTTTAGAAATGATTGAGCATGAAGATAAGTGATATAGCAGATATTATCAATGTAACAGAGAAAGATCCTTCAAACAGTGGAATTGATGTGTTTGTAGGATTAGAGCATTATGATATAGCGGAGCCTGTTATAAAAAGGTTTGGCAGCACCAAGATGCTGACTACTGCGACAAAGAAGTTTGAAGCTGGTGATGTCTTAATTGCAAGGCGTAATGTTTATCTTCAGAGGGCATCTGTAGCACGTTTTTCAGGCTTGACGTCAGGTGATTCTATTATCTTGAGGGTCAAGAAAAATCTTTGTTCTGAAAAAACAGATTATGACACGATGTGTCAATTGCTCCCATTTATCTTGAATTCTATCAACTTTTGGGACTATGCAAATACAAATGCTGATGGCACTATGTCTAAGCGCTTGTCACCAGCTATACTTCAAGAGTATGAGTTCGATCTCCCATCAATAGATGAGCAAAAGGTCTTGGTAGAGAAACTTTGGGCGGCATACGAAGTGAAGCAGTCCTATTTAAGAATGATTGATGCCACTGAAGAAATGGTTAAATCGCAATTTGTCGAGATGTTTGGCGATCCTATGACAAACCCATTAGGGATTCCGATGAAAAAAATCAAGGATGTATGTAAAATCATAGGTGGAAGTCAACCTCCTCGGTCTCAATTTATTTATGAATATAAAGAAGGATATATTCGTTTTATTCAGATAAGGGACTATAAATCTAACGATTATATTACCTATATTCCCATATCTTCAACAAAAAAGTTCTGTGAAGAAGATGATATAATGATAGGTAGATATGGTCCTCCAATTTTCCAGATTCTTTGTGGAATTAAAGGAGCATATAATGTTGCATTAATGAAAGCGGTCCCTATTGGGATTAACAAAGAATTTTTACGCTTTTATTTAAAAAGAGACGAGTTACGTCATCATTTAGAGCGATTTCAATCTCGTACGGCAGGTCAAGCAGGCATCGATATGGATGAGCTATATAATTATCCATGCCCTTACCCTTCTGCTCAGGAACAAGAAAAGTGGGTAAACATTTTGGCTCAAGCAAATAAATCAATCTCAGAATTGCGCAAGTCCATTGACGCAATAGATAAAGTCATCAAGTCGCTCATTAACGAAAACCTGTAGAATTATGAATGTTGCTCTATCTGATGATTTCATGGAAGCTTTAGGCAAGCTTAATGGAAATGAAATAAAGAAAGCCTCCAAAACGATAATGGCTGTTAAGCATGAATCGGATGCGAAAGGCTTAAGAGCTCATAAAATAGAACATCCATGTGGCGCTATTGTTAGTTTTAGCGTTAATATGGATATTCGTATTATTGCCCATCAAAAAGATTCTACTGTTACATTCTTATATATTGATCATCATGATGATGCGTATAATTGGATACAGAAAAGAAATGTTTTTTGTGGTCCCAATGGTGATATGCGCATTGTTTCTACATTAACAACAGAAACGCCACTTGCTTATGAGGCATTTGTTCCGTATGCTAAGCAACGTCAGAAAACGGAGGAGATTACTTCTGAAATAATAGAGACTATACGCGAGATTAATAGCGATGGAGAATTGTTCTCTTTTATTGAAGCGCAACCTGAAGAATTGCAGGAGAAACTTTTTGATTTGGCAATGCGTTCTCTCAAAGCAAAGTCATGTAGAGTATCTCAAAAATTCGAGATAAGGGTTGTAAATGATGATGAGATTCTTGAACAGGCTATATTATACCCGTTAGAGAAATGGAGAATCTTCCTTCACCCAAAGCAGGAGGAAGTTGTTGCTACTTCAATTAATGAATCAGTTTTATTAACAGGGGCACCAGGTACAGGTAAAACGGTATGTTTGGTCCATAAAGCAAAGAACCTGCAAAAAGAATTAAATGAAGGGGAATGCATTATAATCTCCACTTTTAAGTCAACCTTACAAGATTATTTAAACGATATGCTTCGTGCTTTATCTTATGATAGAAATAAGGTGTTCATTGTCGATGTTTCACTATTTAATCAAATACAAGAGAATAAAATAACAGAAAAACTTGATGGCTTCTTTAAATGGCAAGGGGATGCATTATATTATTACAATAAAAATATAAAATATCGAGTTAAACATATCTTATTTGATGAGTATCAAGATTTCTCCAAAGGTGCATTGGGTAAGATTATTGAAATGGCAGCAATAGTACCTTTTACTATTTCCTATGATTATTCTCAAAGTATTTATAAAGCTATCAACAGAACGTCTAATGAATTACAAAAAGACGGAGTAAAAAAATATGTTTTAGATTATTCGTATAGAGTTAATACTCGTATACTTATAAAGTTGAAGAGAATAATGCAATTAATATCTATTCTTTCTAATAGTAATACAATAGGTAGTGAGGTTACTGAAGAAGAAATACAAATGGTATTACACACAGAGGCTGCAATTGATGGGTCTGATGTTAAATTGTTGTCCTATAAGGACAAAATCAGTTGTGATACCATTCTAGAAGATGAATACAATTTATATAGAGGCAATTATAATGCAGATGATGTGATTGTAACTAAATTCATCTCCGACTTCTATTGCAATCTACAAAAGGATAGCAATTTTAGGACTGAAGAACTACCTATTTCAGTAAGAAGATCATACGCTTATCTACCTACTTTAAAGGGAAAGGAATATAAGGCTGGTATAATAGTTCTAGATGACGCCGTTTGTCAATTATTGAATATCAATAGACTTTTATTTAACAAACTAAATGGAGAAATTTTGTCTCCTAAGAAGAATGCTCGATTCTATCTCAACTTGCTCTATGTGGCGATGAGTAGGTTCAGAGACTTTGTTACGATTTTGTATCCAGAGAAATACAAAGAAACTATATCGCCAATTTTCGAATCTTAGTTTATAAATTTATAACGAAAACAAGATATATGGAGATTAAAGATATTATAGTAATTACCATAAGTGGGCTTGGTCTTATTGTGAGTGTTATAGCACTCATTAGGGATTTTTATACGCGGAAAAAAGTGCAAGAACTAACTAACTTGGAAATAGAAAAGCTGAAAGTTGAGAAAGAGAATAAAAAGAAAGCAAACGTATATGGTTATGTTCATGATGACCATTTCGTAATTGAAAACGATGGTGAGGCTCCTGCTTCAAATATTAGATATGAAGGTTGGCAAGACTGGAGTGTTGAATCAAAAGAGAATGTTATAAAATACCTTCCTTCAAATCGCCAAAAGGAGATCAAACTATGGGCATGTGCAGACTCTCCAGCAGAAGTAACTTTTAGGATTCTCTGGGATGATGATTCTGGCAAGGATCACAAATGGTCTGAAACATTGAGTATTGATGACTGAATCATTGATAACGAAAACCTATAGAATTATGAAAGTAGATAACTTCATCAAATCAATACTCCAACTAGGTGTTATTTCAAAGGATGATATCATATCATCAATCTCGGAACGAATAGGGACTATTAGACTTCGGGATTATGACGCTTTGGTTTCATATTGCAAAAAAGCGCAGATTGATATTAAATCATTCTTCAGTAGCATATATATGAATGCAAATGAAGATGTACAATACCGGATGTGGTTAGACGGATATGTCAGTGTTTGCCCTGCAGATAGACTTATAAAAGATATAGAATCAGAAAATGCTGATATTGCAAGGCTGATACAAGAAGATTATGAAAGAGATTTGCCACATTGCAAAGCATATTTTGAGAATATTCAAGATGTAATCATAGACCATATATCTCATGCATCTTATTCTCTTAAAATCGCAATGGCATGGTTTACTAATCCACAAATCTTTAATGCTTTGTTGAGAGCATGTAAAAGAGATGTTGATGTGCATCTCTTGATAAATAACGATGCAATCAATAACAGATCAAACGGATTGCCATTTAACAAACTGATTGAAGAAGAAGCAAAACTTTATATCGCTGAAACTCCTGATCTTATTCATAATAAGTTCTGTATAGTTGACAACAAGATTGTAATAGATGGTTCTTATAATTGGACAGTTCTTGCAGAAACCAACAATGATGAAAATATTGTTGTGATTGAAAATGGTAAGGTTATAAAATCATTTATTTCTGCATTTGAGAATCTGATAAAGAATAGAAAGGTTGATGAGATGCCACATACAGTACCTCAGAAAACCGATTACGAATGTTGTTCTTATTCAGACTATTACAATAGTGAAGAATGGTTGATTCAGGCTAAAAATGCTGGAAAGAAGAAAAGGCATGAATTATATAAAGCTGTATATAGAGCCTTACCAGAAAATTTGGCTACGGATAAGATTCCATCAGACTATTTTGATTCTGTAAAAGAAGAGGTCGATGAGGAACGAACAAGAGATGAAAGACTCTTTAGAAATAGTATTGAACGGAAAACTGAAGAGTTACAAAGGAATTTGACAAATAATGAACAGAAGATAGAAGCATTTTCCCAAAACATTATTGCAATGACAGAGAATAAATCTGTCGTCATAGAAAAGTACAAATCACAGATTGAAACTATCAAAGCCAAGCGGTTGTCTCAATCGCAAAAAGAGAATCAGTTATTTGAATTAAGAAAATCTCACAAACAAGAGCTTAATAGAATAAACAGAGCGATAAACAAACAAAACGAAGATATCGCTTCACTAAAATCTGATTCACAATCATTATTAGACCAAAAGGATTTCATAAACTCGATAAAAGATATTGATTTACTGGGGTCAAATGGATTGTTTAGAATCAACTTGAAATGGGATACAAAAGATGACCTGGACTTGCATCTCTTATTACCTGATGGAGTTATTGGTGGTAAAGATGATATTTATTATAGCAACAAGCAAGTTGAATACATGGGAGGCAGATGTTTTTTAGATCATGATGCTATTCCCGCAAATGGTGATTTAAATCCTCAAGAGAATATAATATGGGAAAACAAGTTGCCTGATGGTGAATATGATGTTAAGGTTAAGCTATATAGCAAACAAAGCAATCTTAGCAGAATCCCCTTCTCCGTCACAGTTTTTGCGGGCAAATATGTAGAGCCTGCAGTTTTCTATTTCGATAATCCGATAGAAAAACAGGTCATAGATATTGCTACGGTAAAATTTAAAAATGGCAAAGTTGTTACACCCATTAAATTCAAGTAGATAAAGACGCAATAGATAAAATCATTAAGTCACTTATTAACGAAAACCTGTAATATATGGAACAAGATAAGAACAAAATGATAACACAGGAATTGCGGAGTGCAGTGAAGACGATTAAAGCTGCTATTCTGCAAAGTCAGGCTCGTGCTATCCAAATGGTTAACCAAGAGCAGCTGTCGCTGTATTATGGCATAGGTCGCTATGTATCTGAGCATTCACGCAAAAGCTACTGGGGAACTGGCGCTATAGGAACAATCAGTAAACAACTGAAATCAGAACTTCCTGGCTTGAAGGGTTTCTCTGAAGAGAATATCAAGTTGATGCGTCGCTTCTATGAGACATGGAAAGACATTGAAACTGATTCGGTAGTCGGAACTACCGAAATTACAAATATTAACACTCAGGGGCGTTCTGCTAATTCGGTAGTCGAAACTACCGATTTGCAAAAAGCTGATTCAGAGGCAGAATCAATTCGTCAATTGCGGCTTACAAGCGATGAAAGTTTCCCTATTACGGCTTTTCTGAATATCTCGTTCACTCACCATGTTGCAATCTTCCGATATGCAAAAGAGTATGATGAACGGAAATATTATATCCAGATAGCCTATCAAAACAGGATGAAGGCAGACGACTTGGAGTCGGCTATAAAGAACCGGGTGTATGACCATCGTAACGCTCTGCCCAATAACTTCTTTAAGACGATACCTGACAGGCAACTGGCATTGCGCACCATCCAAACGTTTAAAGACTCCTATCTTCTGGATTATATAAATGTGGAGGACATAGATGAATCTGACCCCATCAATGTTGATGAAAGGGTGATAGAAAGCAAAATTGTCATGAACATCAAGAACTTTATCATGACTTTTGGCAAGTCGTTCACATATAAAGGTCATCAGGTGCATTACGATAAACTTGGCCACGATCATTGGATTGATTTGCTTTTTTATAATCGCGAATTGCAAGCCCTTGTGGTGGTGGAGTTGAAGAAAGGTCAGTTCAAACCATCGTATCTGGGACAGCTTGCTGCATATCTCCGTATTCTTGACGATGACGAAAAACTTCCTAACGAAAATCCATCTGTGGGTATCATCCTTTGTAAGAAGGCTGACAGAGCTTACGTGGAGTATGTGTTACAAGACTATGTGAAACCTATGGGTGTGGCTACTTACAAAAACATGCAGGAACGGCTGCGCGAACTGCTGCCACCTGAAGAAGAGATGAAGCGACTGATTTCAAGGGAAGAACAAATAGATGATGAGTAATAACCACAATAATATGAATTTGGTTATTCATTTTGGTTATTTTAGGGTACGCGGGAATATTTATTTAGCATAAACACCTAATAATCAATGCAAAGCAAAATAACCAAAACAAATGTTAAACGTTTAAATAAGAAGATATGGCATACTTTAACGAGGACAATGTGACTGAGCAGATGTGCATCGAGATAGCCAAGCAAGCTGGCTATGAGTATTGTGGTGCTGACGAACTGCGCGAGGCTAAGAGTGATGTCATTGTGGAGACGCTGTTGCAGGAGGCTCTCGTCAAGATTAATCATATCACACTGGCTGAAGCACAAATCGTGATTCAGAAAGTGAAGGATGTCATATTCGAAGGAATGAACGGTGACATCATTACTGCCAACCAGAAACTGAGGAATCTGTTCTTTAAGGAGAATAGCTTCCCCTTTGGTAAGAATGGTGAGCACAAGACCATCAACTTCTTTGATACGAACCCAGAAACGGCAGCAAAGAACAACAACTATGCCGTGACCAACCAATGGGAATATCCTAAGAGCAGCTATTCAGGAGGAAAACGCCTGGATGTGGTGCTGCTGATTAATGGTATCCCTATGGTGATAGGTGAGCTGAAGACTGCCACCAATGCCAGCATTACGTGGGCTGATGGTGCCAAAGATATTATAGACTATCAGAAGTCGATACCAGAGATGTTCGTGCCCAACATCCTGAGCTTTGCCTCTGAGGGAAAGGAACTCTACTATGGCAGCATTGGTGCACCATTGACCAAGTGGGGCCCATGGTTTGCTGAAGAGGATAGAAAGCACGGCACTTTGGCTGACGTGCAGTGTAACCTGAAAAGCCTGATAGACCCTCTGCGCCTGTTGGACATCTACAGATTCTTTACCGTATTTACCACCACGAAGGACAGCTCTAAGAAAATCAAGGTGGTATGTCGTTATCAGCAATACTACGGAGGCATGGCTATCGTAGACCGTGTGATGGCGCGTACGAAGACGGGCATTGGCCCTAAGAAGGGTTTGATATGGCACTTCCAGGGTTCTGGTAAATCGTGGCTCATGGTGTTTGCTGCCCAGAAGCTGATGAAGATGCAGGAGCTGAATGCACCTACCGTAGCCATTGTGGACGACCGCATAGACCTGAGAGACCAGATAACAGGCGACTTTACGCGCTCAGAGATAGAGAACGTGGATTTTGCCTATACGCGAGAGGAGCTGAAGGAGTTTTTCACGAAAGACCAAAGAAAGATTCTGATTACTACCATCTTCCTGTTTGGCAAGGTGCAGCAGGCCTTGAACGCCAGAGAGAACATCATCGTATTGGTGGACGAGGCACACAGAACACAGGAAAAGGATTTGGGCGAGTGTATGCGACTGGCTCTGCCCAATGCCTTCTTCTTCGGATTGACGGGTACTCCTATTAATAAAAGAGATAAGAACACGTTTAAGTGTTTTGGTGCCGACGAGGATCATGGCGGCTATATGTCGAAATATACCTTCCAAGACTCTATAGATGATGGTGCTACGCTGGAGCTGAACTTCAGAGAGGTGCCTGTGGAGATGCATCTGGACGAGGCCAGACTGCAGGAGGCCTTTGACGAGATGGCTCGTGAGAACGAACTGACAGAGGAGGAGAAAGACCAGCTGACGAAAGGTACCAAGGTGGAGGCCTTCTTCACTTCGCCCAAGAGAATACATGAAGTCTGCGACCACATTGTAAAGCACTACCGTCAGTATGTGCGCCCCACAGGATTGAAGTGTCAGGTGGTGGTGTATAATCGTGCCTGCTGTGTGGCATACAAGAAAGAACTGGATGCGATGCTGGCAGAGAGTGGCGACGAGACGGCTATCGTGATGCATACCAGTGGTGACAAGGGTGACGAGTTTAAGGAATACAAACTGACGAATGACCAGCAGGAGAAGTTGCTGAATAAATTCCGCGATCCATTGTCGCCCCTGAAGTTTGTCATCGTCACATCGAAACTGCTGACAGGTTTTGATGCCCCCATCCTGCAATGTATGTATCTGGATAAACCCATGAAAGACCACACGCTGTTGCAGGCTGTATGTCGTACGAACAGAGTCTATGAGGCACACAAGAAATGTGGACTGATAGTGGACTATGTGGGTGTCTTCGACAACTATGCCAACTCGCTGAGATTTGACGAGGCTACAGTGAAGACAGTTATCAAGAATATTAAGGAGGTGAAGAGCTTGATTCCTAATTTCCTGAAGGATTGTCTGGACTTCTTCCCTGGCGTTGACAGGACGATAGGCGGTTTCCAAGGCTTGCAGAATGCTCAGGAGAGACTGAAGGATGAGAACAGGAAAACGCAGTTCGGTGCTCACTATACGCGATTAAACAAAGCATGGGAGGTGGTGGCGCCTGACGAAGACTTGCTGCCCTATAAGAATGATTATGTATGGCTCAGTCAGGTCTACGAAAGTATCAGACCAGCAAATAGTACTGGCAATCTCATTTGGACGATACTGGGACCCAAAACCATTGAGCTGATACATGAGAACGTGGTATCCATAGATATTGGTGAGACGATTGAGGACTTGGTGGTCAGTGACACAAGACTCCTGGAAGAGTGTATCAAGGACGAGAAGAGGCGCAACAGGACTATTCTCGAAATAGAGAAGATGCTGAAACTGCGTCTGGGCAATCCGAAGCATGCGGGCTCGAAGGAGTTTAAACAGCTTTGTGAGAAACTGAAGGAGTTGCAAGAGAAGATGCGTCAGCAACAGATAGACAGCATCCAATTCCTGAAAGACCTGTTGGCTCTTGCTAAAGAGACGCTGGAGACGGAGAAGAAGATGGAACAGCCAGAGGATAAGCGAAAGAAGGCTAAGGATGCCTTGACGGAACTCTTTGAGAGTGTCAAGACTCCTGAGACACCTATCGTCGTAGAAAATGTGGTAAACGACATTGATAAGCAGGTGGTCAGCATTGTACGACGTTTTAGCAATGCCTTTAAGACTGTGACAGGACAGAATGAGGTGCGCAAGATGCTTAGAACCATTCTTTGGCTGAAATACAAAATCAAGGACAACGAGGTCTTTGAAAAAGCATATAAGTATGTGGAGATGTATTACACTCCAGATAGCATAGGTCCTGATAGCAACTATGAGGATACTGGTATGCTCATGGCAGCAGAAGAATGATGGTGACATGACCAGACAGATGATATATCATGGTGATAATGGTTGGGCTCTAAATCAAACAGACAATGACACAGGAACAATTCAAAGCGCTCGACCCAAAGGTCGCTTCATATCGCGAAGAACTATTGCGTAGTCAGCAGGGCGAACTGAATGCCGTGCTGATGTACCAGAGACTTGCAAAAGTTGTAAAGACAGACAAGGAGCGTGAGACATTCCTCCAACTTGCAAAGGAGGAAGGCCGACATGCCAGTGTTTTCCATGCTTACACCAAAGAGGCATTAAAGCCCAAGAAGACGATGGCAGTCATCATGCCGTTCCTTTATCGGTTGTTGGGAAAGAAGCGTCTATATAAGCTGATAGCAAAAGGTGAATACGCTGCTGCTGTTGGCTATGAGCATCTGATTGCAGATTTCCCAGAGGTGGAAAGTGTAAAGAACGACGAAAAACGTCATGGAGATATAGTATCAGGATTGCTATGAGTGAATTTGTTTATGCCAGGTGAGTGACATACCTTTTATTATCTGTTTTAGAAGTACTTGGTAATCTTCGCGTTGTCGAAGTTGTTCATCTCGTTCATCATGCGGACGGCAGAGTCGACAATGGGGAAGGCGCAGAGGGCTCCAGTTCCCTCTCCAAGGCGCAGGCCAAGATGCAACAGGGGCTTAGCAGCAACGATGTCGAGCATGCGCTTGTGACCACTCTCATCACCACAATGGGTGAAGATCATGTAGTCCTGCGAGGCAGGATAGAGACGGATGGCTGCAATGGCACAGGCCGTCATAATGAAGCCATCGACTAATATAATAAGGTGTTGCTCGGCAGCACGCAGCATAGCGCCAATGGCGGCCACCATCTCGAAGCCACCGAAGAACATTATGGGTTTAATGGGTTTAATAGGCTGCCCATTAAGCCCATTAAACCTATCTACAGCTTTCTTCAAAACTTCATATTTATGACGGATGCCATCGTTATTGAGGCCAGCACCAGCGCCAATACACTCATCAAGAGGGATGTTGCCGAAGAGGTGCATCCAGATGCTGGAGGGCGACGTATTGGCAATACCCATCTCGCCGATACTCAACACACGACAGCCCTCAGCACAGCAGGCATCGACTAAATCGACGCCCACAGCGATGGCTTGGTCATATTCTTCTTCGCTCATCGCGGGCTCATAGAGAAAATTCTTCGTGCCACGGGCTATCTTGCGATTGAGAATACCAGGAATATCCGACAAATCGTAGTCCACACCCACATCGACTATGCGGAGCTTAAAGCCATGCTGACGGCAGAACATATTGACGCCTCCACCACCACGGGTGAAGTTAATCATCTGCTGCCACGTGACCTCACGGGGCGAGACGCTGACACCCTCACGTTCAATACCGTGGTCACCACCCAACAACAGATGGCAGGGATGAGCCAGCGTCGGTTCCACCGTCTGCTGAACCAAGCATACCTGCATAGCCAGTTCCTCCAAGCGTCCCAGCGAACCCTTGGGTTTGTTCAGGTTGTCAATCTTCGCTTGAATTGCCTGCTCTAGTGAACGGTTAACAGGATGTATGTCGAATGATTTCATTTTATTTTTACAGGTATTCCGCTGACCATCAGTATGACTTCGTCGGCTTTTGATGCAATATACTGGTTCATCCAACCTTGCAGGTCTGAGAACTTACGCTGCATCACGTTGTCGCTGACGCCACCCATACCAATCTCGTTAGTCACAAAGATATAGGTGGCATCGGGGGCTGTAAAGGCATCGAACTCCTGCTTGGCAGCTTCCAAAGAGCGGTTGACATCTTCATCATGAGAGAAAAAGAAGTTAGTGAGCCACAGCGTCACACAGTCAACAACCACTACCCTACCCGTCAGGTGGTGTCGGCTAAGGTATAGCTCCTCCTCGATATTCGTCCACTCCGGACCACGACGTTCCTGATGGCGGCGTACCCGTTCACGGAACTCCTCATCCCACACCTTGGCAGTAGCCACATAGACGGGATTCGTGCTCAGACTCAACGCTAGCGTCTCGGCCTTCGTGCTCTTGCCAGAGCGCTGACCACCAGTAATAAGGATTACCTTCTTCATAGCGCACAAACGACTAAATAGACGGTAAGTTCCACCAACAGGCAGACGGCACCGCAGCAGTCGCCCGTATAGCCACGCAGACGGTTCCATATCAGCAGATAAAGCAGATACATTGCCAGACAGGGTAGGAAGATAATAAGCTCCCATGGCAGCCCTGTGTACCACAGATATAAGCCCATTGGCAACAAGCCCTGGATGGCCAGGCTAATGCCTGCAGGCCACTGCATCTTCCGATAGATGGTCTTGTTCTTGGCCTCCTCTTCCTTACGGGCATAAGGCATCATCGAAATAAGCTGGGCTGTCACCATCTTGGCATACGGGTCGGCAGCAAGGATGGTAAGTGCAGCCAGTGTGGGGGGAAGGGAATAGAGCGCTGCCACCAGGAGCAGTTCGTAGACAATCAGTCCCAAGACACCATAGGTGCCGATGTGCGAGTCCTTCATGATGGTCAGGATGCGCTCACGGTCGTGACCACCTCCGCCAAAGCCATCTAGGAAGTCGGCCAAGCCGTCTTCATGCAGCGCTCCTGTGACCAGCAGTCTGACCACGACAGCCAGCAGTACGGCCACGAGATACGGCAGATAGTGGCTGCCCACCCACAATGTCGCCGCCATCAGTCCTCCCGTCAGCCAGCCTGTCAGTGGCCAGTGTTCCACCACCGTCTTATAGCACGCCTGTGGCGGCTGGTGCCAGCGCCAGAAAGGCAGTCGGGTAAAGAAGATAAAGGCTGCCCAGATGCGTTCATACCATCTTGTCTGGTCTATGTTCGTCTGCATATCCGTAATTACAACAGCTCTTTGATTTGTAGCAAACGGTCTACCACAAAGGTCGGTCGTTTGTCAGCCTCATCGACATCGACGCCCCAACGGTTGAAGAGCATCGCATCGATGCCGGCATTGAGTGCTCCCTGAATGTCTGTCTGCAGGTTGTCACCAATCATCAAGGTGGTCTGACGGTCTGCGCCAGACATCTTCAGGGCATAGTCGAAATAGAGTGGCGAAGGTTTGTTGACACCCGCATCCTCACTGAGGATGATGGTGTCAAAATAGTCCTTCAGTCCACAGGCTGCCAACTTCTTATACTGTACCTCATGGAAACCGTTGCTGGTCATGTGCATGCGATAGCCTTTCCCTTTCAGGTAGTCCATCAACTCATGGGCACCTTCTACTACCCCAGGCTTGTTGGAGCAGAAGTCAAGGAAGACGTCGCTGACCTCCAAGCAAAACGCTTCGGTGACGGATAAACCGTCGCCCACGCTCAATGGACGACGAAACCGTTCCACGATAAGGTAGTCGCGCGTGATGTCGCCCTTAGAATAGTGACTCCACAAGTCAATGTTCGCAAGCCAATAGGCATCATAGAACACTTGCGGGTCACTGAAATAACGCTCCAGATGGAACGCCTCGAAGGTCTCCTTCAGCGCAATGACAGCATTGCCATGAGTATCGTACAGTGTATCGTCGAAGTCGACAAAAAGGTCTCTATATCTCATGCAGCTGATTACAGCAATGCCTGGATCTTTGCCTCGATATTAGCCTTGGGCTGTGCGCCAATCAGCTTGTCAACAACCTGTCCGCCCTTGAAGAAGAGGATGGTAGGGATGTTACGGATGCCGAACTCAGCAGCCAGCTCCTCGCACTCCTCAACATCGCACTTGCCGACAGTAATCTTGCCGTCATAGGCCTTGGCCAACTCAGCAATAACAGGAGCAATCATACGGCAGGGACCGCACCATGTTGCCCAGAAATCTACCACTAATGGCTGCTCGCCATTCTTCAGGCTCTCGAAATTCTCATTTGTGATTGTTACTTCCATAATCTTAAAATCATTTGCCCCCTAAGTTAGGGGGTTGGGGGTCTGAACAAACGTCATCACCCCAGGGTTATACAATATTGTTTATTAGTTACTTGCAAAATCTATGCCATTGTTCAGACCCCTATTGCCCCCTAACTTAGGGGGCTCAGGTTTAATTTATCTTGTAGTCCAATGCTGGCGATTGTTCAATAAACTGTATCAGTTCGCTCTTTACATCCACCATCTTGGAGGTACTCTTCAGGAGTACATGGTTCTTACCCGTCAGGTCGTGCAGTTGGAAGAAGAGGTTGGTCTTGCCAGGATGAGCGGCAATCAGTTCACCCAACTCTGTCACCACCTCATCATTCAAGAGGTCGGTAGTCAGCGAGATGGTGATGCGGTCGATGGCACGCTCCTTGATGGTCTGCAGGAACTCCACACCCGTAATGCCCAGGTCTTTGGGACCATCGGGGTTATACGAGAAGCGCGGCTTGACCTTACCCGTGATATATACCGAAGCGCCAATGGTGAAGAATCCCGACTTGTCACCCCATGTCTCACCAAACAGCGGCAGCTCGCCAGAGCCCACGAAGTCTTCGAGGGTCACTATGCCAAAGGGCTTACCATTCTTGGTGAAACCCGTACGTACGGCAGTGACGATACCACCGATGGTGACATCTTCGCGACCTGCCAGATTGCCGATATCATCCAATTCGTCGCAACGGGTATTACACAGATTGTCGAGCACTATCTTATATTCGTCCAAGGGATGTGCCGACAGGTAGATACCCACCAACTCGCGTTCCTTGTTCAGACGCTCGATATCGCTCCATCGCTCATCGCTCTTCGGCAGTGTAGGTGTCTGTATCTCCAAAGCGCCGAAGTCACCGAACAGCGAGGTCTGTGCCTGTTGCTGCTCCGTCTGGTAGAGCTGTCCGTAGCGCATCACAATTTCTATCAGCGTTTCACCCTTGCTATTCGTTGCAAAGAAGTCCTCACGACGAATACCGAAGCTATCGAAACCACCACTCAGTGCCAAGGCTTCAAAAGCCTTACGGTTGACCTGTCCGAAATTGACGCGCTGCACGAAGTCGAAGATATCCTTGTAGGGACCGTTCTTCTCACGCTCGTCAATGATAGCCTGCGCCACATTGTCGCCCATACCCTTGATGGCTGCCAGTCCGAAACGTATCTCGCCCTTCTTGTTCACACCGAACTTCTGGTACGACTCGTTGACATCCGGACCCAGCGTGGCAATGCCCATGGCCTTGCACTCATCCATCAACTTCGTGATTTCCGTTATCTGGTCACGACGACGACTCATGATAGCCGCCATGAACTCAGCAGGATAGTTGGCCTTGAGGTAAGCCGTCTGATAGGCCACCCACGAGTAGCAGGCAGCATGCGACTTGTTGAAGGCATAGGAGGCGAAGGCTTCCCAGTCGCTCCATATCTTGTCGAGCACCTTCGGATCGTGACCGTTCTTCTTACCACCCTCAATGAATTTCGGTTTCATGGCGTCAACGATATCCTTCTTTTTCTTACCCATGGCCTTACGAAGGGCATCGCTCTCACCACGGGTGAAGTCGGCCAGCAGACGCGAGAGCAACATCACCTGCTCCTGATAGACGGTAATGCCGTAAGTATCCTTCAGGTATTTCTCCATGACGGGGATATCGTAGGTGATAGGCTCCTCGCCATGCTTACGACGGATGAACTGCGGAATGTAGCCCATAGGTCCTGGACGGTAGAGGGCGTTCATAGCGATAAGATCCTCAAAGACGGTAGGTTTCAGTTCACGCAGATATTTCTGCATACCCGCCGACTCAAACTGGAACGTGCCAATGGTGCGTCCCTGTTGATAGAGCTCGAAGGTCTTGGGGTCGTCGATGGGAATGGTATCCAGATCGACATCAATGCCGCGTGTCTGTTTAATCACGGCGCAGGCCTCCTTCATCTCGGACAGCGTCTTCAGTCCAAGGAAGTCCATCTTAATCAGACCTGTCGACTCAATGACGTGACCATCATACTGCGTACAGTTGGTCTTCACATCCTTGAAGTCGGGGTCGTCGGCAGTAGACACAGGCACCCAGTCGCTAATCGGGTCGCGACAGATAATGAAGCCACAGGCATGGATACCCGTGCCACGCACGGTGCCTTCCAGCATCTTCGCATATTTGATGGTATTGCGCAGAGCAGGGTCTGCCGATGCCTCCGCTTCCTGAAGCTCAGGAACAGCCTTAATAGCATTGGTAAGATTCATCTTTGGTGTCTTACCATCCACATCAGGAAGACGATCAGGGATAGCCTTACACAATGCATTCGATACCGGAATAGGAACCTTCTCCACACGTGCCACATCCTTGATGGAGTTCTTCGTGGCCATCGTGGCGTAGGTAATGATATGTGCACAGTTCTCATGGCCGTACTTATCCATCACCCACTTCAGCACCTTACCACGACCATCGTCATCGAAATCGGTATCGATATCGGGCAGTGAGATACGGTCAGGATTCAGGAAACGCTCAAACAGCAGGTCGTACTTCAATGGGTCTATCTTCGTGATACCCAGACAGTAAGCCACTACGCTACCGGCTGCAGAGCCACGGCCTGGACCTACCATCACGCCCAACTCGTCGCGGGCAGAGTTGATGAAGTCCTGCACAATGAGGAAGTAGCCAGGGAAACCCATCGTCTTCATGATGTGCAACTCAAAGCGCACACGGTCGTCGACCTCCTTGGGCAACGGCGTGCCATAACGCTTCGCAGCACCCTCATAGGCCAACTTCGCCAAGTAGTCGGCCTCGAACTTAATGCGGTAGAGTTTGTCATAACCACCGAGCTTCTTGATTTTCTTCTCGCCCTCCTCCTGTGGCAACGGGTTCTCTCCGTTTTCATCAGAGGTAAACTCCTTAAAGAGATCATCCTCGGTGAACTTCTGGCGCCACTGCTCCTCCGTACCGAACTCCTCAGGAATGGGGAAGAACGGCATGATGGGGTCGTGGTCAATGCTGTATATCTCGGTCTTCTCCAGCAGTTCCAACGTATTAGACAGCGCCTCAGGAATGTCAGAGAAGACATCGTTCATCTCTTCGCGGGTCTTGAACCACTCCTGCTTGGAGTAGAGCATACGCGTGGGATCGTCCAGCTCCTTGCCCGTCGACAGGCACAACAGGTGGTCGTGGGCCTCAGCATTCTCCTGGTCCACAAAGTGGGCATCGTTGGTGCAGACGAGCTTGATGCCATACTCACGGGCCAGATCTATCAGCACCTTGTTGGCTTTCTGCTGCAACGGGTACGTCTCGCGGTTGGCACGGATGCTGGGGTCTTTCACCTCATGGCGCTGCAACTCCAGATAGTAGTCGTCACCGAAGAGGTTATGATACCACTCAATAGCTTCGCGGGCTCCCTCAATGTCGCCTTTCAATATCTTGGCAGGCACCTCACCGGCAATACATGCCGAGCAGACCATCAAGCCCTCGTGGTAACGCTCCAGGTCTTCGCGGTCCGTACGGGGACGCATATAGTAGCCGTCCACCCAGGAGTTGCTGACCAGCTTAATAAGGTTCTTATAGCCTTTGTAGTTCTTGGCTAATACAATAAGGTGGTAGCCACCCTGGTCCTCCTTACCGCGACGTAGCGACTTCGAGCCATGACGCGACACATACATCTCGCAACCGAAGATGGGGATAAAGGGATCCAGCCCTTCCTTCTTGCGTCCTTTGTTGATGCCACCCACATAGTCGTGGAATTCCTTGATGCCGAACATATCGCCATGGTCGGTAATGGCCATGCCCCTCATACCATTGGCAACAGCCTTATCCACCAGTCGTTTGATACTCGACTGTCCGTCAAGTATAGAGTAATATGTATGTACGTGTAAGTGAATGAAATCTTCCATAAAATGCGTCGCTTTTTCGCTTTCGAGCCTCAAAGTTACGGCAAAATACCGAAATAACCAAAAAAAATATGAATTATGAATTATGAATTAAGAATTATTTTGTACCTTTGCACAACAAAGAATACTATTAACTACCTCATGGGAGAAAGAATTAAGAAACTAAAAAAGATTAGAATACATCGTGAAGGCACCAACGAGCTCACGCTCAGCATGCTGGCAATAGCCCTGATTGGCACAGGCTTGTGGTACGCCCTCGACACTACCATTCCTTTCTGGATATTCGTTGTTATCTTTGGTGCTGCATGGCTCATGGCCCTCAACTTCTATCGTTGTCCTATCCGTTACTTCAATGGTGACACCGACAAGTTGGTCGTTGCCCCTGCTGATGGAAAGATCGTGGTCGTAGAGGAAGCCGAGGAGCACACCTACTTCCACGACAAGCGTCTCATGATCAGCATCTTCATGAGTCCGCTGAACGTTCATGCCAACTGGTTCCCCATAGATGGCAAGGTAAAGTTCGTGAAGCACTTTAACGGCAACTACCACAAAGCATGGCTGCCTAAGGCCAGCGAGGAGAACGAGCATGCCGACATTATGATTACCACTCCTGACGGACAAGACATTCTGTGTCGTCAGATTGCCGGTGCTTTGGCACGTCGCATCGTGACCTATGCCAAGGAGGGCGAGGAGTGCTATATCGACGAGCACCTGGGTTTCATCAAGCTGGGTTCGCGCGTTGATGTCTATCTGCCACTGACCGCTCGCGCTTGTGTGACGATGGGTCAGCCCACCACGGGTGACCAGACAGTTATAGCAAAATTGGCATAATGAAGTTACTCAATATTCCAAATATCATCACTTGCCTGAATCTCATTTCAGGTTGCATAGCCACCTACTGGGCTTTCCTGGGTGACTACCGCATGGCATTGCTGTTTATCGTCATCGGTGCCGTCTTCGATTTCTTCGATGGCATGGTGGCTCGCCTGTTGCACGTCTCTTCGCCTATCGGCAAGGAACTCGACTCGCTGGCTGACGACATCACCTTCGGCTTTGCGCCCTCTGCCATCATCTTCAGCTACCTCTCTCAATTCTCCATTCTCCATTCTCAATTAATGCCATTCCTGGCATTTATCCTCGCCGCCTTCTCCGCCCTTCGTCTGGCGAAGTTCAACCTCGACGAGCGTCAGGCTTTGGGATTCATCGGACTGCCGACACCTGCCAATGCCCTCTTCTGGGGAGCACTGATTGGTGGACTGCACGGCAAGCAGATATACTTCGAGGGTATGGAGTGGTACATCATTGTCGGCATCTTTATCAGCAGCTACCTGCTGATTAGCGAGATACCGATGTTCGCACTGAAGTTCAAGACGTGGGGTTGGAAAGGTAATGAGATTAAATACATCTTCCTGCTGACATGTATACCGATGCTACTCTTCCTGGGTATCTTCGGACTGGCAGCCGTCATCGCATGGTATGTCATCCTGTCGGCAGTAAACACCTATATGTTAAACTAATTATCCATCACTATGTTAAAAGGCCTGTTAGGCTTCTTTGCCTTTATCTTCTTCCTCGTTGTACTCATCCTGTTATTGGTGGGTAGTTACATCTATCGTACCTACAGAAAGATACGCGTTGCCGCTCAGCGTGCAGCAGAAAGACAAGCCCAGCAGCACCGTGAGGAAACGGGGCGCCAGCGCCAACAGTATAACCAGCGCCAGCAGTATGGCCCAACCAGTCAGGCCGATGACATGGACGACACCAGTTCTTACGAGCAGCCTCGCACAACACAGACGGCCACTGGCGAGACCATCATAGATAATCGCCATCAAGAGCGCGAGAGCAAGAAGATCTTCGACGACTCCGATGGCGAATATGTAGACTTCGTAGAGGAGGCTTGAAACCTGAATCTTGAAACTTGAAACCTTAGTTATGTACTAAGGTTCCAATCTCCTCACCATCCATTACTTTCTTCAGATTACCTACTACGTCCATATTGAACACGTAGATGGGCAGGTTATTGTCCTGACACATGCAGATAGCCGTCAGGTCCATTACCTTCAGACCTCGCGCGAGTACCTCTTTATATGTTATAGCGTCGAACTTGGTGGCTGTGGGGTCTTTCTCAGGGTCTGCAGTATAGATGCCATCCACACGGGTGCCTTTCAACATGACGTCAGCCTCAATCTCGACACCACGCAGACTAGAACCCGTATCCGTGGTAAAGTAAGGCGAACCTGTACCTGCTGAGAAGATGCAGACATAGCCTGCCTCCATAGCCTCGATGGCCTTCCACTTGGTATAGAACTCACCGATAGGCTCCATGCGGATAGCTGTCAACACCTTGTTCTTCACACCGATAGCACCCAGTGCAGAGCTCAGTGCCAGCGAGTTTATAACGGTGGCACACATGCCCATCTGGTCGCCCTTCACACGGTCAAAGCCCTTCTGTGAGCCAGACAGTCCGCGGAAGATGTTGCCACCACCGATGACGATACCGATCTGTACGCCCATCTCACTCACTTCCTTAATCTGCTTGGCATAGTCGCTCAAGCGCTCAGGGTCAATACCGTAACCCTGCTTACCCATCAGGCTCTCGCCCGACAGCTTCAATAGAATTCTCTTAAATCTTGCCATAATATAACGTTATTTCGATGTTTCGACATTTCGATGTTTCGAAGCTTCGACAATTCGACAATTCGATGCTTCGAGGTTTCGACCGCAAAGTTACGAAAAAAGCTTGTAAAAGCGAAGCGATTTTGGAAGATTAACGCTAATCGTTTCTAAGAAACGCTTGCCAAAGCAAGAATTCGGCCTGTAAAAAAGGCAAGCCGATTACCTCGCAGGTACTGCGCTCAATTCAAGGGAATGAAGACAAAATGTCTGTCGAGCTTGCTCATCAGAAAGCAGACAAGCATTTTTGTGTGGCACTCCACAGAAAACTACGTATTAGGCAACACCCTTCAACGGAAACTCTTTGCAGTATGTCAAGCAAAAGATGAATAGTTTTCACTAACTTTACACCCAAACTAAAAATTTGAAATGTATGCAAGACGTTAATCGCCTGAAATTAGTGTTAGTGGAACAGAAGAAAACCAGTAAATGGCTATCTGAGAAACTTGGAGTGAGTCCATCTACAGTTTCCAAATGGTGTACCAACTCTTCACAGCCTGACATTGAGACTTTAGCAAGGATCTCAAAACTATTGAATGTTGGCGTGGAGGAGTTGTTCAATAAGAAATTTATGGAATCTGTTAATAATAGTTAGGGTATATGGGATGGAGATTTAGAAAACGCATAAAGATATTTCCCGGCTTTTACATTAATATTAGTAAAAGTGGTTTAGGGGTAAATATTGGTCCAAAAGGTGCAAATGTATCAGTAGGTCCTAATGGGACATATGTAAATACAGGTATCCCGGGAACTGGATTGTATAGAAGAGATAAAGTCGATAGCTCTAAACATAGTTCAACAGGAATACAACAAGAAACGCAAAATTATAGAGAAAAAGAAGTTACTCCTACTGTCAGCAAAGAAGAACTACAATATGAAGGTCCTGTAGGTTCTCAGCAGTACACACACCATACACCTATTAATCAAGAAGATAATCATAATGACATTGTCTATGGTGATCTCTCAATTCCATACGACCCCAAAAAGGACTTGGAGAACTATCACTATCCAACCTTTGATTTACTGAAGAAGTATGACAATACATCACACATTGACATCGAAGAACAACAAGCTAATAAGAATAGAATTGTTGATGTTCTGTGGAACTTTGGAGTTGTTGTGTCTACTATTAAAGCGAGTGTTGGGCCAAGAGTTACACTATATGAGATAATGCTTGCTCCTGGCGTGAATGCCTCAAAGTTGAAAGGATTAGAGGATGATATTGCTTTAGCACTGAGTTCTCATGATGTTCATTTTCTAATTCCTATACCAGAAAAAGGAGCCATTGGAATAGAAGTGCCAAACACACGATCTTCTATCGTTTCGTTGGAAAGTATTCTTAACACTAAACAATTCCAAGAAACAACGATGGAGTTGCCTTGTGCAATAGGTAAGACCATTACCAATGAAGTTTTTATGTTCGACCTAACCAAAGCACCTCACGTCCTTATTGCAGGCTCAACAGGTCAGGGCAAATCAATAGCACTAAATGCAATGATTATGTCCTTGCTCTATAAGAAACATCCTGCAGAATTAAAGCTTGTACTCATGGATCCTTATGGAGTTGAGTTTGGGGCGTATGCTCAGATTGCCAAACAATTCCTTGCTTCATTGCCTAACGAACCTTTTATAGTATCTAATGGTAGTCAAGCCATTAGCACGTTGAACAGTTTATGCAAGGAGATGGAAGTTCGTTATGATTTGTTGAAAATGGCATGTGTTAGGAATGTCCAAGAATATAACAACAAATTTGTAAATCGTCAGTTAAATCCAGGAATTGGGCATAGATTCATGCCTTATATTGTTGTTGTTATTGACGAATACGGAGACTTTATTGAAGAGAAAGGACAAGATTTCGAGACACCAATAGTTCAATTGGCACAATATGCTCGTGCAGTCGGTATTCACATGATCATTTCAACGAAACGGCCTACCAATGATATTATCACAGGAGCAATCAAGACTAATTTCCCAACACGTATCGCTTTTAGGCTGCCAGAGCGTATAGATTCTCAAGTCATTCTTGATTGTGATGGAGCAGAAGAGTTGTTAGGGAATGGTGATATGTTGTTTAGAGCAGGTAAAAGCATTGATTCCAACAACAAGGCTACATTAGTCCATTTGAATTACCTGATCCATATTTTGATGATACTGAATACGGAGAATCACATGACGTAGATATGCAACATCTTGATCCAATGTTTGAAGATGCAGCACGTCTAATTGTCCAGAGCCAAGAAGGCTCAACAAGTCTGATCCAAAGAAAGTTTGCAATTGGTTATAATCGATCAGGCAGACTAATGGATCAGTTAGAAAAGGCTGGCATCGTAGGTGCTGCTCATGGTAGCAGACCCCGTGAAGTACTGATTACGGACGAGACGAGTCTTGAAAATTTGCTATCACAGTTAATATCTCATTTATAAAAGTTGAAACTTATGTTTTGATGCAGGTAATAATAGCAATGAAGTAAGATATTTAATGTATAAATAGTATATGGGATTAGTTGAAAACATTAAAGACGTGGCTAAGATTGTTCAACAATCAGACAATATAGAACTATACCGTCAGTTAACTAATCTAAGCGAACAAGCTTTAGATCAGCAGAACACGATTAATCATTTACACGAAGAAATCGAAAGAATAGAAAAGAAACTAAAAAATAAAGAAAGAATACAACGACATCCAGAGTTATACCTTACATTAGAAGGAGATAACGATGCCATTTATTGCACTCATTGTTGGGATAATGAGGAAAAACTAATTCAGATGAGGACAACCAACGGACAATTCGAATGTCCTCACTGCAAATTAAAAGGAGTCTTTGATAAAAATGAAAACGAAATATACAAAGCAAAGAATAATCCTCTTAACATCCTTCATGGTTTATAATATTCATAATTTTGAATTGTAACAGGCTTATGAGACGTATCATATTTTCAATTATAGTATTAGCATCAGTATTCTCATGTAAGAATCAAGGTGGGTACAAAGTAGATAATGACAGTCAAAAGATCAATGATTCTTTGGCTCAAATTAATCTTGTTCGTCAGCAAGACTCAATAGAACGAGAACGAATTTTTGTCGCATTAGGTGATACAATTTTTGGTACAGTTCGCTACGGGATGAGTCAAGTTCAAGCAAATTTGGCTATTAGTAAGTTTGAGAAATTGTTAAAAAACAAGAATGGATTGGGCTTTTTTTTGATGGATATCATTTCCAATCAATGGACAATTTCGTTGATATTGAAAATCTGCGTACAAACTATATTAAGTCTTATCCATATGGTTATACTCCCGGATGTGAATCTTTCATGAGTTATATGGATGATTTTAAATATAACAATTGTATTAAGTTTTACAAAGGGAGATTATATTCAATAAGTTGGAATTCCTTTTATGAGTATGGAGAAAATGGAGATGTAATATCTGAGAAGGTTAACCATTTAATCAAACTTTTTGAAAAGAAATACGGGAAATGCACAGAAAAGGATTTGCAATTATGCAATAACTTTGGCGGAATAATTAATGGTCAAAAAGTTATCGTCATGGGGCGACTCGCCTATTGGGAGGCATATAACAAAACAATCGGAATATATTTGGAAGAAACAGAAATGGACGGAAGAGTATATGATAAAGATTTGCCTTTCAAATACACGATTACCATTCAGTTTAGGGATATAATAAACAATATCGAAGCTAATAATTTTATTGATGATGTTATGAAAGCGGATAAAGATTTGAAAAGAGATTTCTTGCAAAAAGACAGCAGCCAATCTGCAAATGCATTATAATAACTCATCTTGCCTTTTAAGAAATATTTTGGTGTTTTGATTTCAAAGATAATGGAAATTACAAATACATACATAAAGGAAATAATCGAAGAAGTAATATCTCTGCATTATCTCCAAAAAGATAAAGAAGCCTTTCCTATTTTGGATGGTATAGTTCGGGAACTGAATCTCTTGGACCTTAATGGTTATATAAACGATAAATATATATTGCAGATTTTTTTTCCCAGTGGTATCATTACTATTGACAAATTCTATTTGCTCGTAGGAGATGTTTACACGAATGTCGGAGAGTATGGTAAAGCTTTAGAAGCATATAAATTATGTCATTTCTGGAAGCAGCAAGTTAAGCCATATAAGAGTTTGAGAGATAAAAGTAGCGCTATTGTGTACTCATATCGTTCGTATAATGAGTTTTTTATTGAAGACTTAATAAATCAAACAATAACGTTATCGCCGCCTACTGAAATGAATGACCCATTTGATAATATTCTGTCATTTTGGAGTGAAAAGGGAAATTTGGATTTTTTAAGTAAAAACAGAAAGGATAGCGAAATTTATTCTCGCTCCTTCGATTATTATCGTATTCGAAGTTTTGTTGCGAATAAGAGTACCTTTGAAACAGATAACGACCTTTTAAAAAATGTCCAGATGTGGTCTCACTACGCTGATGCCCACAAAGGACTTTGTGTGAAATACAGACTTTCTCGGCATTTCATAAAATCAGAAACACCTTTTGACAACAGTGAAGATGATGTTTATAAAGTATTTCGTTTACATCCAGTGATTTATAAACCCAGTTATTCATTGGAAGGCATTAAAGCAGTTGACTCAACAGAACTTATTTGTAGGAAGCAATCAGCATGGGAAATAGAAAATGAAGTACGTTTAATTTGTTACAATCCATATATAAACGAAAAATGGATTACAGAACCTCTAAAAGATTCTATAATAGAAGAAATTATATTTGGTTTTAGATGCACTGAAAGACATAAGACGACAATATACCAAATTGCAAAAATGCTATATCCAAACATTCTATTCTCTGAAATGTATATAGACGAGACTAAAAGTCTTTACGATTTAATCAAGAAGGAATATCGACCACGTGCTAAAAGTTGAAGGTTTGTATAATTATTTGTTTAATAGTTAAATATAATAGTAATATGAAGAAAATACTTTTCCTATTTACCCTCGCTTTGTTTAGTTGTTCAAATAGTGTCATTATCATTAATGAGTCCACTTTCCCGGATTATGATTTTAGGAGTTTTATTTTAAATCAGTGGTATGGGAAAGATGGAAAATTGACAGGTCCTGAGATAAAAGAAATCACAGAGATGAATGTAGACAATTTGAATATTAAGAATCTAAAAGGTATTGAATATTTTACCTCTCTTGGTACTTTGTCCTGTAAAAGGAACAACCTTTCCACCATAAATTTGTCAAATAACCCAGATTTATGGAGACTCTTCTGCTCTGAGAATAAAATCGTGTTACTTGACATTACTAACAATATAGAATTGCAAACAATAGATTGCGGTAGTAATAAAATAAATAATCTGAATATATCTCAAAATATTAAATTGAGAAATCTGAGTTGTGATTACAATCAATTAAAAACACTTAATGTTACGTTTAATCCAAATTTAGAATCGCTTCAATGTAATCATAATCAATTATCTCAGCTTGATGTGTCTAAAAATAATAAACTGCAGAAACTATGGTGTGATGATAATCATCTGACTACATTAGATATTTCAAATAATACAGAGCTTATTGCCTTATACTGCGATAAGAATCAACTGGCATCATTAAAATTGTTATATAACAAAAGCTTAGAAACATTACATTGTGGGGAAAACAATATTACGACACTTGACGTCTCAAATAATAGAAAGTTAAAATCACTGGCATTTGATCATAATAAAATAAGTTCTATTGATTTGTCTAAAAATACTGCATTAACAGAACTGTGGTGCTATAACAATTTACTGAAAGAATTGGATTTATCTAAGAACACAGCACTTAAGGTTTTGTGGTGTTACGATAACTTGCTGCCAAATCTTGATTTATCAAATAATAAGGAAATAGTTAATTTAAGAATAAATAAAGAAACAAATTAGTCAAAATCACATTTTCAATTCTTCTGATTAGTGAGCAGAACAATAGGGTAAAGAAGAATTGCGTTATATGAATATGGACGAGAAAACAATAAAAGAGACATTGCTGAAAGGTGAGCGGGTTACACTGGAGTGCAAGAAAGCGAAGGCTGAGGTGCCGAAGTCAATTTGGCAGACGTATTCGGCTTTTGCCAATACCATAGGCGGACTGATTCTGCTTGGCGCGGATGAAGACTTGCAGGAGAAAGAAATCTTCCCTGAAAGCAAATTGGCTCCAAGTTACAAGTATAGGACCAATTGGATTACCTTCTATAAGTGACTAAAAGCGATTAAATGCAGAGAGAATAACGATATACGGAATAAAAACATTAACTTTGCAAACGATTAATATGGAACAGAAACAAATAACAGCGACGTATGCTGAGGCAGT
>CADCAG010000002.1 GCA_902799355.1 uncultured Bacteroidales bacterium | reverse complement strand
GCAGAGCAGTGCATAGAAGCGATACCCTGCAGAGGCAGATAGTAGTTCTGCATAGAGAACATACCCTTCTTCATCTCACCACCGTACCAGGTGTTGATGATGCACTGCTCACGAGAAGTAGTGTTGAAGGCTACGCAAGTCTCTGAGTTCAGACCCAGCTCCTTGTAGTTCTCTACCTTTGCCTTAGAAGCGTTGTAGATGACGAAGTTAGGCTTGAAGTTCTCCAGTTCCTCAGCGGTGGGCTGGATGAACATGTTCTTTACGAAGTGAGCCTGCCAAGCAACCTCAACGATGAAACGGACAGCCAGACGGGTAGCCTCGTTAGCACCGCAGAAAGCATCTACTACATACAGCTCCTTGTTGCAGAGCTCCTTGATGGCAATCTCCTTAACCTTGGCCCAAACCTCCTCGCTCATGGGGTGGTTGTCGTTCTTGTACTCCTCGGTGGTCCACCATACCTTGTCCTGGCTCTGTGCATCCTTCACGATGTACTTGTCCTTAGGAGAACGACCAGTGTAGATACCAGTCATTACGTTTACAGCGTTGAGCTCGGTGTTCTGACCCTTGTCGAAACCAGTCAGACCAGCCTTAGTCTCCTCTGCGAAGAGAGTCTCATACGAAGGATTGTGAGCAATCACGGTAGAACCAGTGATGCCATACTGTGTCAAATCTAACTTTGCCATAATTTGTTAACTTGTTATTTAGTGAATTTTACTATTACCTATTTTGCGTTTTGCATTTGCGGATGCAAAGTTACACATTATAATTGAGAATTGAGAATTGATACTTGAGAATTTTACTTTTTTCATGCTTTTTTGCGTTAAAGTATATAAAAATCTGTGCGCGCTCAACATTTTTGCCAACTCTGTGTTACATTTTCAATAATATGTCGTATCTTTGCAGTCATAAAAACCAGATAATTATGCAAGTAATCAATTTCTCAGAGCAGAACAGCGTGATGAACCATTATATGGCTGAGTTGCGCGACAAAAAGTATCAGCAGAATCGTCTGCTGTTCCGTAATAACATCAAGCGCATCGGTCAGCTGATGGCTTATGAACTGTCGAAGACGCTGACCTATAAGCCCAAGACCGTCACCACACCGTTGGGCACCCTCGATATTCCTCTGACCAAGCAGGAGGATATCGTGCTGGCTACCGTGCTGCGTGCCGGACTGCCTTTCCACGAGGGTTTTCTGGAGATGTTCGACAACGTAGATAACGGCTTTGTCTCTGCCTTCCGCATGTATATCAACCGCGAACATACGGAGGTAGGTATCCATACGGAGTATATTGCTGCGCAGAGTGCTAAGAACAAGACGCTCATCATCGTTGATCCTATGCTGGCAACGGGTGGCTCGCTGGCTGCCGCCATCGAGAGCTTGATGGAAGCAGGCAAGCCCAAGAAGATTCACGTCTGCTGCGTCATCGCTGCTCCTGAGGGTATCGAGGTCGTCAAGCAGGCTCTGCCTGAGGACAGCACCATCTGGTGTGCCGCTATCGACCAAGGCATGAACGAGCACAAATACATTGTTCCCGGCTTCGGCGACTGTGGCGACCTCTGCTATGGCGAGAAACTCAACAGCTTCCGTAAGCAGGCTGAAAAGGAACGTTCCAAGAAGTAAATGGCAACATAGGTATTGTTTTCTCGACGTTGTCGAGAAAATTGGGTTCACAGTCACACCTAACACTCTGTACAACTGAGCGTTAGGCGTGACACTTGTTTTGGCTAATCACTAAAGCGCTTGTAGATATAAGCGTGGCCAACCATCTCTTTATACAATTTGGGCTGCTTGCCTGTACAGAGACCTTCTAGCAGTTTGCGAGCATGATAGTTTGTCGTGTTCTGGTCGCATTCCACATCTTTTACGGTGACAAAACCTTTCTCACTGACCATTTGATTGATATAGAGGAGCAGTTTACTCTTCTGGACGGGCGTTTGGTGACGGGTTTTGACACGTTCGAAGTGCTGTCCGCTCTTCGTCACCTTGCGACTCCACGTAGGGTCTGCACGAAATCCGATGCCCTCAATGCACAGGTCGCGAGCGGTGATGGCGTCTGGGTCGGTAAACTTCTGGACGTAAACGTGTCCATTCGCATCCTTGCGACTGCGCACACCAATCTTCAGAAAGAAGGTACCCATACCGCGAATGTGGACGCTCTTGTTCTGCAGCAGCTGCTGGGGAATCTCCTGCACTAAGGCCTCTATCATTCCAACAAACTGCGACGAGTTGATGCGAGTGTTCTTCTCCAGATACTCTTTCAGCTCCTTGTCGTTCATTTGCTGGCCATAGGTCACAGCACGAGGATAGTATAACTGTTCATGGGTCTCGTCAGGGTTCGGTGTGGGGAACACATCGTAGAGAATGGCGTTGACTTTCTTCATATTTTTTTTAAGGTTGAAATGTATGTTAAGGTAATCTACTGCAAAGGTAGCCATTATTTTCCATACCGCCATCATTTTTCTCCATTTTCTGCTATGCTATATCATGCGACAGCCGTTGTAAATATCCGCGATGGCTGTCGCAGGCATTTTTGACGGCCGTCAAAAATACTAGAAGTAGTGTATTTGGACGATGTGAACAGGCGCCTTTGTATGTTATATAGCTGTTCTTGTAACTTGTTGATAATGAGGCAAATATGTTGCAAAAATATTTGGAAATCGGAAAAATATTTTGTAATTTTGCAGCGTCAAAAACGGGTCTCAGCAACCATCAATTAACATTCGTTTTGATTTGTTGTCAAGAAATAGGAACTCGTTGAGCACATAACAGTTATACAGAACTATCAAAATTTAAAAAGAATAATAAAGTAAAATGACACAAAAAGACAAAATGACTCAAAACTATGAACAGCGCAAGCAGCTCTTGCTCATGCCTGTTCGCGAGATGAAACAGTACGTGGCCGACAACTTTGAGGTACGCCACAATGTAATTACCGATGTCTATGAATTCCGTCGCAAAACGGAAGCGAAGGAGCAGGAAACGGTTGACAACCCGTGGCGTCCGCTCGACGAGCGAGGCTTTAACACCATTGCCTGTGGTGTTGAGGATGCCAACATCTTCTGCCTTGACAGTCGTATCAAGCACTGGCTGCGCTCCGACTTCGCTAAAGACTATCACCCTGTACGCCAGTGGCTTGAGTCCGTTCGCGGAAAGTGGGACGGCGTGGATAGAACAGCTGATTTGTTTGGCCGCATCTTGCCCTACCGCTACTGTCACGAGTTTGGCCGCATTTGGCTGCGTGCCGTTGTCAGCCAATGGCTCGGCTTTGACACTGAGCACGCCAACGCCGTCATGCTATTGTTGGTCAGCCCACAGCAGGGGTTGCACAAGAGTACCTTCATGCGCGAACTGCTGCCTCCCGAGTTGCGCGACTACTATACCGACGACTTCTCGCTGTCAGCAAAGGGCAATGCCCAGCGAAAGCTGGTGGAGTTTGCCATCGTCAACATCGACGAGTTCGACAAGGAGAATCCCAAGAAGATGCCGGAGCTGAAGACGCTGATGCAGACCATGAAACCCTCGTTTATCGGGGCGTATAAGAAGAACTTCAACCGTCTGCCTCGCATCGCCTCCTTCGTGGGTACCAGCAATTCGCGTCAGTTGCTCTACGACCACACAGGCTCGCGCCGCTTCCTCATCATGGAGCCCAAAGGGATGATTCGTACAGGCGACATCGACTACGAGCAGCTCTATGCCCAGATCATTCATGAGGTCGAAACGGGTCTTCCTACCTATTTTACGAAGGCTCAGGAGCGCGAGATACAGCGTCGAAACCAGCGTTACATGGTGAAAGATGCGGTAGAAACGCTCTTCTCTACCTACTTCCGCGTACCCCGCAACAAGACGGAGGGCAAACTGATTACTACCGACGAAATACTCCAAATCATGAAGTCTAAAGATGAGTATGTGGTCCGCCACCTGACGCCCGACGCCCTCGGACAGCGACTCGTCAACATGGGACTCACGCCGCGTCACACCCGACGGGGAAGCACCCACCGTCTCGTCGCCCTATAAAAAAACAAGTGTCACGCCTAACGCTCAGTTATACAGAGTGTTAGGCGTGACTGTGACAGGGTTTTTCAAGCAAAAACTTTTTTATCCTTCGCTTCTCTCCGAATGTTCGTTCATGTATTCGCGCGGCGACATGCCGTACATCTTCTTGAAGACGGTGGAGAAGGAGGCTGCGTTGCTGAAGCCGCAGGCATACATCACTTCCGAGACGTTCATGTCGCCGGAGGCGAGTAGGGAGGCGGCCTTCTTCATGCGGATGTTGCGGATGAAGTCGTGGGGCGTCTGTCCCGTCAGTTCCTTCATCTTGCGGTGCAGGTGTACACGACTGATACCCACCTCGTCGGCAATCTTGTCGACGCTGAGCTCGGTATTGTTCAGGTGGTGGTTGATGGCCGTCATGACGCGCTCCAGCAGTTTCTCGTCGGGCGACTTCACCTTGATGTCGTCCACCAGTTCCTCCAGTTGGTCGTTGCGGCCGAACTTCAGCTGCAGCGTATGGTGCGAGTGGATGAGGTTGACGATGGTACGACGCAGAATGTCCATGTTGAACGGTTTCACGATATAGGCGTCGGCACCCATCTCCAGGCCTTCCAGCTGGTCTTCCTCGCGACTCTTGGCGGTCAGCAGGATGACGGGGATATGGCTGGTGGCGTTGTTGGTCTTGATCTTCGAACAGAGCGTGGTACCGTCCATTTCCGGCATCATGACATCCGAGATGACCAGGTCGGGCATCTGTTTCAGTACGGCGGCGAGACCCTCCTTTCCGTTCTCGCATCCCGTGATGTCATAGTCGTTGGAGAGCGCCTCTGTCAAGTAGTCGCGAATCTCGCTATCGTCCTCAACGATAACCACTTTCTGGCGTTTGCCCATCTTAGGCAGTTCGGTGCTGGCCATCTCCTCTTCCTCCGGCAGCTGCTCTTCCTCCGTGATGATGCTCTCTGGGGCCTTTTCTGTTTCCTCCTCGGTGACCATCTCCTCAGCCGTCAGGTGTTCGTTACCTAATGGTATGGTGACGGTAAACTCGCAGCCAGGACCTGTGGGGTTGTTGTGGGCCTCGATGCTGCCGTGGTGCAGCTCTACCAGCGAGCGTGTCAGGTCCAGTCCGATGCCCGTTCCGATGTTGCGGTCGTTGGCGCTCGACGGTGACTGGTAGAAGCGCTCGAAGATGCGTTCCAGCTTGTCTTCCGGTATCTTCTCGCCATTGTCGTAGACGCTGATGACTGCTTCTTTCTCGCTGGCAGTCAGTCGGATGCGTATCTCACCGCCTGTCGGCGTGAACTTAAAGGCGTTCGATAGGATGTTGATGATAATCTTGTCGAAGTTGCCACGGTCTATCCATGCCATGATGCGCTCTTCGTTGCAGTCGAAGTGGAACAGCACGTTCTTGTTCTTCGCCTGCTGGGCAAACAGCTCGTAGATGTCGCTGATGAAGCTCACCAGGTTGGTTTCGCGCATGTGCATCTGCATCTGGCCCTTGTCAATCTTTCTGAGGTCCATCATCTGGTTGATGAGACCCAGGATGCGCTCTGCATTGCGGCGGATGGTCTCGTAGACACCACGGCGGTGCGCGTCGGTGTCCTGTTTGATGAGCGACTGCAGCGGTGCCAGGATAAGCGTCATAGGCGTGCGGATCTCGTGACTGATGTTCATAAAGAAGCGCAGCTTGGCGTCGGCCATCTCCTCAGCATGGATATGCTGCTGCAGGCGCAGGTTGTCCTGCTCCTTGCGGTGACGTCGCTGACGATATTGCAGGAAGAGCACGACCAGTATTACTATATATATAAGGTACGCAAAGGATGTCCTGTACCACGGTGCATGGATAATCACCTCAAAACAGCGCTCTGGGGTGGGGATGCCGTTCTGCTCGGCCACCACGCAGAAGCTGTAGCTGCCCGGCTGCATGTGGCTGAAGGTAATCTCGTTGACGCCTGGCGGCATGCGCACCCAGTCTTCCTTGTTGATGCGGTAGCAGTAGACGATATGCTCGGGGTTGTCGTAGGTCAGCGTCGACAACTGCACGGCAAAGGTGTTGTCGCTGCTGCTGAGTACAAAGCGGTTGGAGGCGATGACCGTGGTGTCCGTTACCTGCCAGACACCCGACATGGTTCCGCGGTTGACGGGTTCACCGTTGACGGTAAAGCCTGTCAGCTTCACGTCAGCCTTCCAAGCACGCTCACGGACATCTGCAGGGTTAAACCATGTCACACCGCCCAAGCCTGCAAAGACCAGGTAGCCGGTAGGCGACGCCCACGAGGCACCGTCGCTGAACTCGTTCGACTGCAGTCCGTTGTCGACGAAGAAGTTGCTGGTCTTCCCCGTCTTGGGATTCAGGCAGCACAGTCCGTGGTCGGTACCTATCCAGAGGCGTCCCGCCTTGTCCTGTTCGATGGAGGCGATGCCGTTGTCAGCCAGTCCGCTCTCGATAGCCAGCCTCTTCAGTTTGCGCTGCTCCAGGTCGTAGCAGAGCAGTCCGTCGTTGGTGCCGATGTATAGCACACCGCCGAACTCACGGGCAATACGGGCTGCCGTGCCGTAGTTCAGACAGTTCTCGCCAAAGGTGCTGACCCAGTTCTCCGTCTCGATGTCCAGGGCACAGACACCCATCGAGGTAGACACGTAGATGCGCTTGCCGTCGGGCGAGAGAGAGAGTTGTGAGAGGTAGTCGTTAACGATGCTGTTGATCTGATGGTCGTCGGGAGCCTTGCGGTGCTGTACATAGGCTTTCACGTTGCCGCTCTCCAAGTCGACGCGTAGCAGACCATAGCCCATGGATGCCATCCAGATATGTCCCCGTTTGTCGCAGATGACGTCGAAGATGCTGACGTCAGAGCCCTGCGGCAGACGGAAGGGATGGTATGTCAGCGTCTTGCGGTCAATCCATCCGCAGCCTTCTCTGAAGCTGCCTATCCAGATGTTGCCCTTCGTGTCCTCACAGGAACCGAGGATGGTGGCAGGGAAGTTCTCCTTGAAATGCTTGACGACCTGGTACTGATTGTCCTGTAGGTAGAGGCCGTCACGGTCGGTACCTGTCCAGCGCCAGCCCTGTGAGTCGCCCGTCACACTAGTGATACAGGCGGTGCCCAGCACGTTGCGCACCCCTAACTTAGGGCCCATATAGCCGAAGCCCATCGTGTGGCCCGGGTGCATATAGATACCCTTCTGCAACAGTCCCAGCCATACGTTGCTGTTCTGGTCTTCGCAAATAGAGTAGACCTTGGCGGTGCTCAGGTCAACCTCGCGACTGTAGTAGGGGTTGTCCACCAGACGACCGTTCTGTGGGTTGTAGATGCCCACTCCCATACCGTCATATCCCAGCATGAGGTGTCCACGACGGTTGAAGTAGAGTACGGAGATGTGTCTGTTGGCCGTGCTCTCAATATGTATAGGTGTGTCGCCTTCCAGTCGATACAGTCCGTGGTTGGCGGTGGCAACATATACTCTGCCGTTGTCACCCTCGCAGACATCCAGGATGTTGCTGCGCATCCCTTCTTCCTGGAAATAGCGGGTGAGGACTTTGCCGTCCCAGCGCCAGAGACCGTCTTTCTCTGTGACCAGCCAGATATGCTCGCGGCGGTCTTCTATGACGCGGTGTATGCCACTCAGGTTGGCTAACTGGTCGCCTATCTGGTATGCTTCGCGGTGTCCCTTCATCTTCAGCAGACCGTGTCCGGAGGTGCCGATGAGCATCTCGCCGTTCTTGCGTTCCAGCAGACAGGTGATGTAGCAGGGAACCTTCTTTTTGTTTAGATCGTAGGTGGTAACGGTACGGAAGCGCTGACCGTCGAAAATCTGGAGGGCGCCGTACATACCGATGAAGAAGCGACCGTTATGGTCCTGTGTCATGCAGTTGACGTAGTTGCTGGCCATGCCGAGGTCTTGGCGCCCCTCCTTTTTATATATACGGAACTGGTAGCCGTCATAGCGGTTCAGTCCGTTACGGGTGGCTACCCAGATAAAACCGTCTTTATCCAGATAAATTTGTGTTGTGAAGCTACTCGACATCTGTTTGTCGGCATCAAAGAGCTTTCCCATCTGGGCTTTGACACTCAGACTGCTTAAAAAACAGGTCAGCGCCAGTAGTATTTTTCGTTTCATAGTTTGTTTCAAGTTACAAAAACCATGCAAAGATATTACTTTTCCACTAAACAACCAAAAAAATGTTACGAAAAATAAAGTTTGGGTAATAGAAATATTTGTATGTGTGCGCATAATATACTAATTTTGCAGCGCAAACAAATGCGTTAAGCATTGCATAAATAGCTTTTTTATAAGTTACTTAATTTAGTAGTTTTGGTATGTATTAATGGGTGGGGGATGACGCGATGTCATCCTCTTACTTTCTCAAAGAAAACGAATCAAAATTGTCATGGACATGAAGACATATAATAGCTGCAAACCGCCTATTTATAGGGCTTTTTCGGGTGATTTGTTAATGTGTGTTACAAAACATAAAGTTTGTGATACACTTGGATGCTATATAATATGAATATTATTCGTACTTTTGCATGCTGAAAAGCTACTGCTTAGTGAATAGAACTAACTAACAAAATAAAATTTATGAATCAAAATCTGTCAAAATGAAGAATCTAAAACAATTGATTAGACAGACGTTCCCTACCATCCTGCTGTTGATGGCGTTCTGCACTTCGATGCAGGCTCAGATTACGGTAACTGGTAATGTGACGGACGCTACTGCGGACCCATTGATAGGTGCCTCAGTAATTGTGAAAGGAAATTCTTCCCTGGGTACAGTGACTGATTTCGACGGTAACTTCCAGCTGAAGGTGCCATCGGAGTCTTCTGTGCTGGTGATTTCCTATGTAGGTATGACAACTAAGGAAATCAAAATCGGCAAACAGCGCTCCTTCAAGGTGACACTGCAGGACGACACCCAGTTGCAGGAAGTCGTTGTCGTAGGTTTCGGTCAGCAGAAGAAAGCCTCTGTGGTCGGTGCTATTACCCAGACCACAGGTGAGGTGCTGGAACGTGCCGCAGGTATAGGTAGTGTAGGTGCAGCTCTGACGGGTAACCTCCCTGGTGTTGCTACCATTGCTACAACCGGTCAGCCTGGTGAAGAAGACCCGCAAATCTACATTCGTGGTGCCGCTGCTTGGAACACCGATGCTCAGCCACTGATTTTGGTGGATGGTGTAAAGCGTGAGATTAAGTCTGTGGACATTGCCTCAGTCGCTACCATCTCTGTGCTGAAGGACGCCTCTGCTACCGCTGTTTATGGTGTGGAGGGTGCTAACGGTGTTATTCTGATTACCACCAAGCGTGGTCAGGAAGGTAAGGCTCGTATCGACTTTGGTTTCAATGCTACCTTGAAGACGGTGTCTAAGCTGCCACGTAAGTACGACTCTTACGATGGTTACATGTACCGCAACCAGGCTATTGAGAATGAGTTGGCCCTCGGTGATGAGGCTTCTTGGGCATACTATCGTCCCCAGTCTTTCATCAATTTGTTCCGCAATCAGGACCGTACTGTTATTCCCAACTATGATATTAATGGTAACTATATTGGCGACTACAGCCAGGCCGAGCGTTATCCTAACGTTGACTGGCAGGATGAGATGTTCAAGAGTACAGCCCTTTCTTATAATGCTAACCTGAATATCTCTGGCGGTACGAAATTTGTGAAGTACTTCGTATCGTTCGACTACCAGAACGAAGGTGATATGACTCGCATCTGGGAGAACAACCAAGGTTATGAGGGCGGTTATGCCTATAACCGTTTGAATGTACGTTCAAACCTAGACTTCCAGATTACCAAGACCACTCAGTTCAAGGTGAACCTCGCTGGTTCTAATGCCCAGCAGAAGACCCCACGTTATTATTATGGTAATAGCGGTGAGTTCTTCCAGCAGCAGAACTGGGCCGGTGCCTACGGTATGCCGCCCAACGTGTTCCCCGTTCGGTTCTCAGATAACTCATGGGGTTACTACCCGTTGGTTTCTAATATGGCCAACTCTCCTATGAACGTTGCTTTGTCTGGTTATGAGTTGAAGACCATTACACGTATCTTCACCGACTTTGCCTTGGAGCAGGATCTCGGTTTTATTACGAAGGGTCTTATTGCTCGCGGTACCATCTCTTGGGATAACCAGTTCAACGAGGGTAGTCGTGGTATCGACCAGGCCGGTGGTGGACACTCCACCAAACGTATGTACATGCTTCCTGAGGATGGTATCCTGCACCCGGAAAGCTCTATTAACACACAAACTGGTTTCGATTTCTATGAGAAGGTGGACTGGAGTACCGCAGGAGGTAGCGTAAGCAGCACTAACCGTGCTACTGAAATGTCACTCCAGCTCTTCTGGCAGCGTCAGTTCGGCAAGCATAACATCTCTCTGATGGGTAACTGGAAGCGTCGTATCCAGGCTGGTAATGCAGAACTCGAGAATCGTCGTGAGGACTGGGTATTCCGTACTACCTATGATTATAATAATAAGTACTTCGCTGAGTTCAACGGTGCTTACAACGGTTCACAGAAGTTCTCTCCCGATAACCGTTTCGCTTTCTTCTGCTCAGGTGCTGCCGGTTGGATGATTTCCGAGGAGCCTTTCATGAAGAAGCTCAAGGAGAAGAGAATCATTGATATGTTCAAGATTCGTGGTTCTATCGGTGAAATCGGTGATGATAACGCAGGTGCCCGTTGGGCATACATGAACCAGTGGGCAGTATTGAACAAAGTCTCTATGAACTTGGATGGTGGTCAAAGTCCTTATCAAGGCTATAGAGAGTCAGTGATTGCTGCTCCCGACCTGAAGTGGGCTACCGTGCTGAAGAAGAACCTCGGTTTCGACTATGCTTTCCTCGGTGGTATGTTCGCAGGTAGCTTCGACTGGTTCCGCGACGACCGTAAGGATATCTTCGTATCCGGTGGTAACCGTTCAGTACCTGCTTACTATGGTGCTCGCACTGTTCCCGATATCAACAAGGGTGAAATCAAGAACTCTGGTTTTGAGTTCGAGATCCGTTTCAACAAGGTGCTGAAGAACGGTATGCGCTTCTGGGCAAACTGCAACTATACCTATGCTCATAATGAGATTAAGTTGAAGGATGACCCCAAGCTGTTGCCTGGCTACCGCCGTGCACAGGGCTACTCTCAGGGTCAGTACACCTCATTCATTGACAATGGCTACATCAAGACCTATGATGAACTCTATAGTACACCCGCACGTGAGAAGGACGATACACAGGTCATGATTGGTGACCACTACATCGTAGACTTCAATGCCGACGGTGTCGTCGACGAGACCTACGACCGGGCTCCTTACGGTTACACTGGTAACCCAGAGCATACCTACAATGCTACTATTGGTTGGGAGTGGAAAGGCTGGAGCTGGTTCGCTCAGTTCTATGGTGTAACAGGTGTTACCCGTGACGTAGGTATTACCTCCTTCAACAACAAGTTGCTGACCGTATATGACAATGGTGACTGGTGGAGTCCCACAACGGGCGATGGCGAGGTTGTTGTTCCTCGTTTCACCACACAGGTGGCCTACAATGATGGTACACAGTATCTCTATGATGGTTCATACTTCCGTCTGAAGAACGTGGAGGTTGCCTACACCTGGACGAAGGGTTGGATTAAGAAGCTCGGATTCTCAAGCTTGAAGATTTACCTCAATGGTAACAACCTCTTCATGATTACCAAGATGCCTGACGACCGTGAAGGTAACGGTAGCTTCAGTGGTGGTGGCGGTGCCTACCCGACTGTGAGACGTTTCAACCTCGGTGTGAAGCTGAACATCTAATCATTCGTAATTCATAATTCGGAATTCGTAATTAGTAAAGATATGAAATACATTATTAATAATATAAAGACCCTTTTCTGTGGCTCGCTGCTGCTCTTGGCTGGAGGCGCTTCCCTCACTTCCTGCACGGACTGGCTCGATAAGGATCCTGATTCTATTGTCGCAGAGGATGAGGCATTCAAGAATTTCCGCAACTTCCAAGGATATATTGAGGAAATCTATAGCTTGATTCCTGGTAAGGAGTTTGTCAACTATTGTACCGCTTGGAACTTCGGCGATGATGCTGTTCATAACCCTGAGGGCTATGCACACATGGACCACCAGGTTGACCTGGGTAACTATCGTAACTGGTACACCAACAGCCAGTGCTGGCTGAACGGTGACAGAAGCTCACTGTGGAGAAACTCTTGGTATTGCATTCGTAAATGTAACCAGGGTATCGCCAATATCGGATCAATGATTGGTACCGATGAGGAGCGCGACATCCTGCTCGGACAGATGTATTTCTTCCGTGCATGGTGGCATTTCGAGCTGATGTGCTATTTCGGCGGTCTGCCATACATCGACCAGGTCTTTGAGGATGGTCATATCCCCGAACTGCCCCGTCTGTCTTTCCAGAAGTGCGCAGAGAAGTGTGCTGAGGACTTCCAGCGCGCTGTCGACCTTCTTCCCTTGGATACCAAAGAATGGGACGAGACGACAGTGGCTGCAGACTACGGTAAGAATAATGATTTGCGTGTCAACGCATTCACCGCACTCTGCTACATGGGCAAGTGCTACCTCTGGGCAGGTTCTCCACTTATGGAAGAGTTCGAAAAGTGGAATAATGGCGGTACTCCCGTGCTGTTGGGTGCCAGCCAGAACGGTAAGACCTACGTCTATAACAAGGACTACTGCAAGAAGGCTGCTGAGGCCCTCGGCAAGGCTCTGGACTATGTCAACAAGGGACAGGTCGACTACAAACTGGCTGAGTTCAAGTACTCCAATATTTACAATCATGAGATGTCTACATCTGCTTCGGACAGCTATTCACAGATTTTCTATACCGACCATGACAATTGGAAAATGCCGGGAGCTAATGAGGCTATCATGCGTGGTGCTCACCCAGGTGCCAACTCTTCCAACTGGAACTGCGCTAAGATATTCGGCCCGAAGGTAGCTGGTCTGGTGGAGCATGACAACATTATCCATCACCCCACAGGAAACCTGATAGACCAGTACGGTATGGCCAATGGTCAGCCCATCTATCTGGTGGAGAATGGTCACTATGTCATCAATCCAAAGGCAGAGTGGGATCCCACACATCCTTATAAAGGCCGTGACCCGCGTTTCTATCATGATATCGTCTTCGACGGTTTCCACTATGTCCTCAATGAACAGGGCCTGAACGAAGCTCAGAAACCACTGGCCTATTGCCAGCTTTACACCGGTGGTGCTATGCGCTCTATTGATAATGGCAGCAGCACGGGCTATTTCATCCAGAAGCTGATTCCTCACCAGTGTAACGTTGCTGACAAATGGTATGATTGGGGAGTTGGCCTGCAGAGCTATCTGCCTTACATGCGTCTAGCTGATGTCTACCTGATGTTTGCTGAGTCCATGGCAGCCTTTGCTGATGATATGTCAGAACTGAAACAGTCGACTACCTACTGTCCGTCGATGTCTGCAGTCGCTGCTATCAATGCACTTCGCGACCGTGTAGGTATGGAAGGTGTACAGGACAACTTCCTGGATACCCGTGAGCACTTCCTCGATGAAATACGCCGCGAACGTGCCGTTGAGCTGTCGTTCGAAGGCTTCCGCTGGTGTGACCTGCAGCGTTGGCTGCTGCTGACCGAACCTCCTTACACCATCAAGTACTCTCATGAGTTTGAGCGTATGGAGAAGGACTCTTGGTATAAGAACTCGAACAATGACCCGAAGAATGCTCAGGTGTCTAACTTCCATCATAAGACGCTCATCGTACGTCCGCTGGAGTCCAAGCACTACTGGTTCCCATTCCCGGAGAAAGATGTATATCTGTATGAAGGCTTCAAGCAGAATCCTGGATGGTAAGACATGGCAATTGAAAATTGAAAAATGAAAATTGGAAATTATGAATAATATTAAAACAAACATATTTCTTTTGGCCATGATGGCTGCAGCGCCGCTGACGGCTGGTGCACAGACCGCTGATGACGCTGACTCTACCGTGGTGAAAAAGAAGGTCCATGTAGCTTTCCGTGATGTGGATGCCGACCATCTCCTTGGAGGCATCTCCTATGTTGACATGGAAGAACTGGCGAAGAAGAACTATACTCAAGGTAGTCTGGAAGACATGATGGGGCTCGTCGGTGGTTGGAATGGCAGCAACCTCTGGGGTATGGACACTGACCGTCTTGACAATGAGGTCGATGGTTACAATCCTAATCTTCCGCTCGTCTTCGTTGACGGTGTGAAGCGTCCTGCCAACAACGTCCTGCCTTCTGAAATTGAGCAGATTACCTTCCTGAAGGGTGCACAGGCAGTAGTACTCTTTGGCTCCAAGGGTGCCAAGGGTGCCATCCTGATTACCACCAAGCGTGGTAAGGTGGATGGCTTGCAGATTGAAGCAAATGCTAACACCGGTTGGCACTTTGCCAAGACGCTCCCTGAGTATCTGGGTTCTGCAGAGTATATGACGCTCTATAACGAGGCTACTTTAAACGATATGCTTGCCGGAGGTGCTGTTCCTGGAAGTACCCCCAAATATACGTACTCTCAGCAGGATATCTACAATCATGCCTTGGGTGCTAATCCCTACCGCTATCCTAATGTAAACTGGTATTCTGACGAATATATCCGCAAGGCCTATAACCGTTCTGAGGGTACCTTGGAGATTCAGGGCGGCGGTACGCGTGCCCACTTCTACACGAACATCAACTACTATCGTCTGGAAGATCTCATTAACTTTGGTGAGGCCAAGGACAACTACACCGACCGCTTCAGCGTTCGTGGTAACGTAGACCTGGTGGTGAACAAGGTCATCACGGGTTGGGCTGATGTCAGTGCTAGCTATTATAATGAGTATAAGAACAAGGGTAACTTCTGGAGCGAGGCAGCTACGACGCCTCCTAACTACCCGAAAGGTGCTGCTCCGCTGATTCCTCTGTCTATGGTTGACTCCAATGCCAGCAAGGTGCTTGCCACCCTCGGCAAGTCGCTGAACCTGCTTGACGGAAGATTGTTCCCCGGTGGCGGTACTGACGGTGCTCAGACCAATGCCATTGCCGACTGCTACTTCGGTGGTAAGACGCAGACTGTTCGTCGTCAGTTCCAGTTTGATGCCGGTATCAACTATGACATGAACCACTTCGTGAAGGGTTTGACTTTCAAGACCTTGTTCTCTATTGACTATGCTGCCAGCTATGACCTGGCCTATAACAATACCTACTCTCTGTTCTTCCCCACATGGAGTAACTATAACACCGTGGATGCTATTGTTGATATCAAACAGCCAAAGGATGAGGTGGTGACTGGTACCATGACGATGTCTAATTCGCAGTATCGCCAGACCATTACTTGGAACGGTCATTTCGACTACGACCATACCTTTGCCAACAAGCACCATGTAACGGGTCTGTTGCTCGCCAGCATGTACACCACTACGAAGAGTACTACTTCGTCGAATAAGAACTACCACCGTTATGCCAATGCGAACTTAGGTCTGCAGGCTGGTTACGACTATATGAGCCGTTACTTCTTCGACATGTCATTGGCTGGCGTTCATTCAGCCCGCTTGGCAGAAGGTCATCGTGAGGCTCTCTCTTATGGTTTCACCCTTGGTTGGAACATTGCCAAGGAAAAGTTCATGAAGAACACCTTCGTGGACGACCTGACGATCAGCGCTTCGTTGAGTAATCTGTGTGACGATGCAGATGTCTATTATAACAATAGTTCATACGAGAATTTCTATCTCTACGACGCTGTCTGGAAGCAGGATTTGAGTTTTACCTGGAATGATGGTGCCAACTCAAATAAGGGTACAGTTTCTACCAGTGGTAGCAACCCTGCCCTCGACTTCGTTCATCGCAAGGAGTTCTCTCTCAGCCTGCGTACTTCGCTCTTTAACAAGCTAATCAATGCTGAAGTGACCTACTTCAATACGGATATGGACGGTCTTATTATCCAGGATCCGACAACCTATCCTTCACACTTGAAGAACGGTCTTTCCAGTGGTAAGTTCTCGCCTGCTATGAATAATAACATCCAGAATCGCAGTGGTATTGACTTCAGCATCAAAGCTCAGAAGCAGTTCGGTCAGGTGCATGCTGAACTCGGCATGACTGGTACTTACCTCAAGACCGAATGGAAGAAGTATGACGAAATCGCAGACCCGAAGTCACCTTGGCTGAACTCCAAGAAGGAACTCATGCATGAGGGGACACCTCTGGATGTTATTCAGGGTTACAGATGCCTGGGCGTCTACACCATCGATGACTTCAATGTGAATACAGATGCAGAAACAGGTAAGGTCACCTACACACTGAAGGACGTAAAATATAATCTTGGTGGTAATGTCATGCCTGGTGACCTGAAGTATGAAGATGTGAATGGCGATGGCATCATCAGCAACCTCGATCAGGTAGAGATTGGTAAGTGGGGTACATATGGTGCTCCTTGGACCATCGGCCTGAACCTCACACTGAAATATAAGAACTGGACACTCTTTGTTCTTGGTAACGGTCAGTTCGGTGCATCTGCTCTGGCAAATGGTTCTTATTATTACATGTCCGGTAGCAACAAGTACTCTGTGAACGTGCGTGATCATTATCAGTACACATACGATGACAAGGGCATTATCAATGGCTTTGTAGACCCGAATGCTTCTCATCCCCGTCTGAGCGTAAGTGGTACACCGGCCAACGGTGTCGCTTCTACCTACTGGTTGTATAGCACAGACCGCTTCAACCTCCGCAAGGTACAGCTGACCTACGACTTCCCGAAGGAAATGTTCGAAGGCAAGTGGGTGAAGGCTCTCTCAGTCTATGTGAACGGAAACGACCTCCTTACCATCTCGAAGAATCGCAAGATTATGGAGACCAACATCGGTTCTGCCCCGCAGACTCGTTTCTATAACATCGGTGTGAAGGTAACCCTTTAATTCTAATAGACAATTGAAAATTATGAAGACAAAAAATATTATATATTATCTCGCCGGACTTCTCTTGTTCAGCTCGTGCGATGACATGTTCGAGCCTGCCAAGGAAAATACCAGACAGTTGGAGACGCTGGTGCAGGAGAGCGATTATATTCACGGTCTGCTGATTTATGCCTACAACCGTCTGCCCTATTCGACAAGAACAAAGACCGATGTGGCCACTGACGATGCTGTAACCAACAAATCGGATGACCAGACCTTCAGCAATATGGCAACAGGTACATGGACGGCTGACAACAACCCCATGACACAGTGGGATGCATGTAAAGACGGTATCCAGTATGTCAACCTCTTCCTGAAGTACGTCGACCAGGTAAACTGGGCGCAGAGTGCTAAGTCTAAGCAGCAGATGTTCATTGACCGTATGAGGGGTGAGGCACTGGGCCTCCGTGCCATCTTCTACTACCATCTGATTCAGGCTCATGGTGGTTATACCAATGAGGGTGAGCTTCTGGGTGTGCCCTTGCTGACAGAACCCGAAGACGGTAGCTCTGACTACAACCAGCCTCGTGCTTCATTCGAGGCTTGCGTAAGACAGATATTTGCTGACTGTGATGCAGCAGCAGAGTTGCTTCCTGACCAGTATAAAGATCTCAATGATGTCGAGGAAATTACCAAGAACAAGCAGAAGTACCTCGATTTGGGCGTTCAGCTTTCTGGTTACAACCTTGTATTCGGTGACATGGCCAAGAACCTGGTATCTGGTAAGGTCGTTCAGGCCGTCAAAGCTCAGACTGCTTTGCTCGCTGCAAGTCCCGCCTACCGCGCCCAGAGTGGTGTCTCTTCTGAAGAAGCTGCCAAGATTTGTGCTGAGGTGCTGAAGAATGTGGAATTCGATGAGAACGGTAATCACTGGTATAACGACAAGGAGAGACTGAAGTCAAGTAAGACAATTATTCCAGAAATCGTCTGGCGTGAAGACTATGTCAGTGCCGATGCTTCTCAGGAGGATGAGAACTTCCCACCATCGCTGCATGGTAAAGGTAAGGTTAATCCCACACAGAGTCTGGTAGATGCCTTCCCAATGGCCAACGGTTACCCCATTAACTACGCTGATAAATCGAAGTCTGGCTACGATGCAACGGATCCATACGCCAACCGTGACCCACGTCTGGCTGATGACATCATCTATAATGGTGTTCAGTTCAAGAACGTAGAAATTATTACAGGTACCTACGCTTCTCAAACTCCAAATGTACTCAATGACAATATCGACCCGAATGGTCAGGATGGACGTACACGTACAGGCTATTACCTGAAGAAGCTGCTCCGAGAAGACGCTGGTAAGACTGCATCTTCAACGACATCGACCAATCAGCCGCACATTTTCCCACGAATCCGTTACACGGAGTTGTGGCTGGCATACGCTGAGACTGCCAACGATGCCTGGGGGCCGACTTCAGACGGTGGCACGGGTATTGGTACAGCCAAGGATATCATTCAGAAAATCCGCAAGCGTGGCGGTGTGGGTACGTTTGACGCCGATGGCAACTACACGGGTGACCCCTATCTGGATGAGTGCGCAAACGATAATACGGGTGCTAAGATGCGTGACCTTATCCGTAACGAGCGCCGTATCGAGCTTTGCTTTGAGAACAAGCGCTTCTGGGATCTCCGCCGTTGGGAACTAAACACCAGCAATCCTGCTGACGGTATACAAATTAGTAAGAATGATGACGGTACGCTTACATATACCCCACTTCCTACAGTGGAAATGCGTAAATATGAGCCTTATCAGAACTTTGGTCCCATTCCCAATACGGAGGTGCTTCGGTGGAGCAACCTTAAGCAGAATAAGGGATGGTAATAATGAGTTAAGAGTTAAGAATTAAGAATTAAGAATGATTATGAAACTCAAGAAATATATATACGGTGTAGCTTTGGGAGCCCTTTCTCTCTCGCTTGCATCTTGCTACAATGCAGACAAGGACTTCCCAGACTACGAAGGAGGCACAAAAGCCTACTTCGCCTATCAGAATCCAATACGTACCCTTGTATTGGGTAACGATATCTACGACAACTCGCTGGACAATGCCCACAAGTGCCGCATCTGGGCTACCATGGGTGGTGCCTACGGCGGACGTAACGCTGTGGTCGATGTCATCATCGACGAGTCACTCTGTAATCACCTATGGTTCCTGGATGATGGTGGTTATGAGTCTACTCCTGTGAAATTCATGCCTCATGAATACTATAACTACGATGACCTGAAGAGCAGCAAAATTTACTATAATGGTGACTCTCGTGGCTATGTGGAGGTAGAGTTCAAGGACAAGTTCTTCGAGGATCCCCTGTCTGTCGATACGACCTATGTGATTCCTCTGCGTATGATCGGTGTATCAGGTATTGACGCTATCTTAGAAGGTACGCCCAATAAGGATGGAGCTATTTGGCAGAATGCTTCTGACTGGTCGACACAGCCTATGAACTATACGCTCTACTGCGTAAGGTATATGAACCCCTGGCAGGGTAAGTATATCCGTCGTGGTAAGGACATTGTGAAGGAAGCAGAAGACGGTTCTGAGTGGACACATATCCGTAAGGACACCACCTTGGTAAATTCTGACCCGGGCCGTTACACGATTAACCTCGTGAATGCGAACGACGAGGTGGTTGGTATTACGACCAAGAGCATGACTGAAGCTATCTTCCCCGTATCAGTGAAAAGAGCTGATAAGTCGAAGACACAATCCAGACAGTCTCTGTCGTGCAATCTTCTCCTGACCTTTAAGGATGAGAAGTCTGATGAGTGCACCATCTCCACGAATGATGCTAATGTTGAGGTTACCGGTACTGGAAAGTTCATCACTAAAGGAACAGAACGTTCTGAATATGCAGAATTCCAGTGGGGTAACATGAATGGTGAACTCACGCAGCGCGACATCCTCGACTTGTCCTATACCATCAAGTTCAAGAAGGGCATGAAGATTGGCTACGACAAGGAGACCGACCAGGATGTCCTCTTGACTGATGACGTTGATGTAACGACAAACGACACATTGGTTGTTCAGACGCGTCAGTCTAACATGAGAGCATGGTTTGACTATAAGTACAATGACCAGAAATAATAGGAGGCTAAGAATATGAATAAGATTTTTAGAAATGGTCTTTTGATGTTAGCCGTCGGGGCTTTTGTGGCTTCTTGTGCTGACTATAATGAATTGGATGGCTACAAAGCCGATCCCGATCCCACCTATACGGATGAGTATGCTGACTTGGATCCAGTCAAGTCGTATATCAACAAAGCTGACTATCCGCAGTTTTCGATGGATACCTACATGGACTTGAAGACCTACAACAAGCAGGGCTTGGATCATGCCGTTGCAAAAACCAATTTTGATGGTGTTGCCTTTGGCTACTCCTTCATGCCAGGTAGTGTCGTAAACAAGAAGGGCTATATGAACTTCTTGGCTTATAAGGATGCTCTTTCTCATGCTTCAGAGATTGACATGCCATTGTATGGCAGTCCTATCGTTGCCAATGAGAAGCAGCCTGACGACTGGTTTGGTACACTCACTGCTCCTGTCGAAATCCGGGTACTTCCTGAGAACGACCTGGATCTTGACTACTCAACCATAGATGAGTTTACTGGTACGGTAGTCAAAGGTTCAGCTGTTATTGTCAAGAATTACGACGACAAGGGTAACGCCTTGAAGACTAGTAAGAGGTCTAAGGTTTATATTGTCGAAGGTTTTGATGTGGATCCTCTTGGTTTCTACACGATTACTTTCATGGTAAAGAGTGAGATTGACAAGGACGAGACCATTAATTGTACTTTTGCCGACAGTTTGGTGAATACCGGTAAGGATAAGGACGGTAAATTGATTGCCAAGAATTTCGTTGTAAGATCTGGTGGTTGGAATACCGTCAAGGTGGAGTGGGTACCCGCAAAGACCGCTACACAAGGTTACTTGATGATTGAGGGTAACCTGAACACAGTGCTCTACATCCGTAACGTACATGTGGAGCATACACCGGACAATCACGAACCACAGACTGCTAAGATGATGAATGATACCATTCAGTATGCGCTCAATAAGTGGTGTGATGAACTGATGGAGGCCAATGCTGGACGTATCAAGTCGTTCGACCTCGTTGATAAGCCCCTTGACTCGAAGGCTCTGCTTGATGGTGTTACTTATGAGGGTGAGAATGTGCTTGACCTGAAGCACGCTACAGATAAGATTTTCTGGCAGGATTACCTGAATGTATTTGCTGAGGATGGAGAGACGATTGTCAAGACTGGCAGTGAACTCTATGCTGCTACCGTATCAAAGGTGGCCAGGGAAGCATTCGAGAAGCATGGTGGTGACCCAGCAGCTCTGAAGTTCTTCATCGCTGAGACAGGACTGGAGAATCCGCAGAGACTGGCAAGTCTCAAGTACTGGATTAAGACTTGGGAGAAAAATATGGATGGTAAGAAGATTGACGGTATCAACGCTGAGCTGAATCTCACATACGTTGAGGATGCAGACAATGAGACTGCCGTGAATAACTTCTTTAAGAGTCTGGCTGACTATGCTAATGCAGATGGCAAGTTGATTCGTATCTCCAATTTTGATATCAAGTATAAGGATGCTGAGGGTAATAGCGTAACGGCAGAAAAGATTACGAAGGAGCAGCGTAAGAAACTGGCTGACTACTACGCCTATGTAATCAATGCCTACTTGACCAAGATACCTGCAGACAAGCAGGCAGGTCTCTGCAAGGGCAATATGTTTGACACATCGAGTGGTATTGGCGATCCTGTAGGCCTCTGGTCTAAGAGCGGAAGCGACTGGGTTCGCAATGCCACATACAAGGGATTCTGCGATGGTCTCAGTGGAAAAAAGAACTAACTGGGAGATAGCTGCCAGTGCGCTAAAGGACATGTTCTGATGGTCCTGGCAGCTGTCTTTCAAATACCTCTGAATAACAACATTATTTTTACTTTTTTTATTAACTACTTATTATTAATCTAAATTATTTCTATTATGAAGAAATTGTTTACACTAGCTGTTCTCTTGGCAATGGCCTTGGGAGCAAATGCGGCAACCTGGCAAAAGGTTTACGAGAAAAGCTACTCGGATTTTACTGGTTTCCCGTACTACGTGATGGGTTATGTACCTGAATGGGTTAATGGTGTTATGACTGACTACGGTGCAGACTATAGGTATGCAACCCAGACAGATCTTGATGGTGATGGTGACGCCAAATGGAAAGATGGTGAGTCTTCTGTTGGTACTGTTAAGAACGCAGGTGGAACAGAGTATCAGAAGGTAACAGGTGCTGGCCCATATTGGCACCAGTACTTTATTGCTGATGGTATACCCACCCAGATGGATGGTCACTACAAAGCTGTGGCAAAGGTGAAGGCTACTGCTGCTTGTACTATTAATGTTAACATGGGTAACTGGTCCAGTGCCTTAGGTTGCAATGTCAGCATCCCCCAATCCGATGAGTTCGTTGAGGTAGAATGGGAGTATGATGGTATAGCTGTTACCAGTTGCTTCCTCATTGCACAGCCTGGTACTTGTACCGAAACTATCGAGTGGGAGTCTATTGCTGTTTATGAGGATGCCGGTGGTACAACCCCCGTTATCTGGCAGCAGTGGCTGACTGACGATGGCCAGCCCATCATTGATGGTCAGGAGCACACTAACAAGTGGGTAGGTGACGCAGAGTTCGGCCAGTGGCCTGACTGGGCACTTGAGACTACTGAGGGTGTCAATATTAACTGGAGAGGTGACAATGCTCAAAAGATTTGCGCATGGTCTCTGACAATGGGTAAGAACAACGACTCTGGTATGTTTAAAGATTCACCTCTGGATGGCAGAGCTCGTCCTTATCCTACTGATATCGAACTTGAGAGTGGCACAAACAACCACGTATTTGCTGTTCACGTAACTCAGATTGACTGTATCGACGACTGCGATGCTGCTGAAAATCCAGGCGCTTCTACTGCTTGGTCTAACCAGTTCTGGATTCAGGCTCCTGCTAATGTCAAGGAAGGCCTTACCGTAAGAATCAAGTTCCGCTACAAGGCTGAGCACGCTTGCGCTGTAGGTACACAGTGGCACAGACAGCATCCTTCTGACTATCGTGACTGGAATGCTTGCGGTGATGTAAACTTTACAGAGGCCTGGCAGGACTTTGAGCAGACTAAGACTATTGGCGTAGATGACGTTTGGTCACTGGCATTCAACCTGTGCTCTGACGCAACAAACGGACGCACTCCTAATGTGTTCTACTTCGACGATCTTTCTTGGGAGACCATGAAGCTTGAGGAGGGTTACTTCATTGCTGGTATCAACACTGCCAAGACTTCTAAGTATGAGAATCTGAACGACGCTATTGAGTTTAAGGACGTTGAGGGCACATTGGAGGCAACTGTTGGTAAGAAGGGTGATGACGAAACCTATGTTAATCAGGTGATGATTTCTACCGTAAAGGGTGATAATACCGCCTTCATGAACTCTACACTGAAGCCTACGGAGTCAATCACCAATGATCCTGAAAACTGGGTTAGCTACGAGCTTTCAAGTTTGGCTAAGCTGGATCTTCCTGGCCTTGGCGTTTGGACTGTTTACCTGGATACAGATTACAGCTCTATGGCATTCGAGATGATCGAGGGTAAGGTTCTTGAACCCATTGAGGTCTTTACCTACACTGACGAAATCGTTGTAAATGGTTTGGAGCGCGACTGGCTCACAGCAGGTAATGACGGTAATCCTCGTGAGGCTGAAGTTGGTACAGGTGAAACTTGGGACAACCAGTTCTTCATCAAGGCAAATCGCGCTTTGGCAAAGGGTGAAGTAACTAAGCTCGCCTTCAAGTATAAGAGCTCTGTTGACGCTAAGACTACTACACAGTGCCACGGTGAGAATCCTGGTTCTTACATGCACTGGGCTGCTATCGGTGATGTAAACTTCACTACTGATTGGCAGGACTTCGAGCAGGACTTCACTGTTCCCAATGAGGCTGATGGTATGTGGAATATCGCCTTCAACATGGCTGAGATTAAGGAAGCTTGCGACTACCACATCAAGGATGTTAAGTGGTATCTCCCATGCGCCGAAGAAGGTATGACTTACGAGAACCTGATTAGCGGTTCTACCAACTTCTACAAGAAGGAGGGTGCTGGTACCGATCCTTACACTGGTATCGAGAACGTAACTGTTAAGAACGCTAAGACTTCTAACGCTATCTACAACCTCGCTGGCCAGCGTGTATCTAAGGACTTCAAGGGTATCGTTGTTAAGGACGGTAAGAAGTTCGTGAAGTAAGCTATCTGATTACTTATCACTTATAATTATTTCCCCTGCAGCCTCACCGCTGCGGGGGATTTTTATTCCTCGCTGAAGCCAATAATTTATTCTCTCGCTAGCTTGTATTTCTATCTCTCGCCAGCTTGTATTTCTATCTCTCGCAGATTTCGCAGATTTCGCAGATTTATTTCCGAAGCAAGAAGGGTATGTAAAGTAAAGATCTGCGTTATCTGTGGCATCTGCGAGAAATACAAGCCTAATAGTAGTATCCGTGAGAGCTGTACAGGATTTTTCCTCTGAATTGTTTGGAGGTAATGAAAAGATTGCTTATCTTTGCAGCGGAGAAACAAAAATAGAAGCAATTATGGAGACAAGGAAGTTTAAACAGGTACCCTCTCTGAACAGGATTAGTGGTCACAATCCATTGATCCCACGTCCTGTCGTTGTTAATTGCGGTAGCAAAAAGATAAAACATGAACGTACGATTACCCGCCCCATGCGTACAAATTCACGTCCCATTGGTGTTGGAGAACCCATCAACTGGGATGAAGTGTATGATTGATGCAAAAGTTGATACAGGTTCTTTTGCTACCTAATATTTTAGATCCGAGTTTTTCTCTGTAAATACAATATATTACATATCCTAATGGTAATCGGGAACCCTCGGGCTCCCGATTACTTTTTTTCTTGAGTATGCTTGAAATAAACAAAAACCTTAAAAACCCTTTTGTTCTGGTTGAGACGATGTCTGTAATGCTGTGGCTATATGTTTCGCCTTGTGAGCAAGCTCACAGTCAAAACATACATCCACATCATCCATCCCTACGGGATTCAACCAGAACAAAAGAAAAACCAAGAAAAAGAAGTGAACCTACAATAAGTGATGATATTATAGAAAGCGGTGAGAGGGGTGTTGATACATGAGGAAAAGTATATGTGACAATAGAGGGGAGCTATGTCGTTTTTTTTGACTATCTTTGCAACGTAATTCGAATCTAACAACCAAACAATTACTAACAACAATGAAAAAGACAGTTATTGTAACTCTGTTATTGGCTCTTCTGCCTGCCCTCAGGATGCAGGCAGCTGTAGATCCTAACTTCTACATCTTCCTTTGTTTCGGACAGTCGAATATGGAGGGTAATGCCCGTCCAGAGGCTGCCGACCTGGCAAGTCCCGGACCTCGCTTCCTGTTGATGCCCGCCGTGGACTTTCCCGCTGCAGGCGACCGCCCTGCCCGTAAGATGGGTGAGTGGTGCGAGGCTTCTGCCCCTCTGTGTCGTCCGAATACTGGACTGACTCCCGCCGACTGGTTCGGCAGAACGATGGTGGAGTCGCTTCCCAAGAATATCAAGATTGGTGTGATCCACGTCGCTATCGGTGGCATAGACATCAAAGGCTTCTTGCCCGACAGCATCAAGGAGTATGCTGAGAAGAAGGCTCCAGGTTGGATGAAGGGTATGCTGGCTGCTTATGACAACAACCCCTATAAGCGTTTGGTAGAGCTGGCCAAGAAGGCACAGAAGGACGGTGTCATCAAGGGTATCTTGATGCACCAGGGCGAGACTAACACTGGCGACCCGAAGTGGGCTGGCATGGTGAAGCAGGTCTATGAGAACCTCTGTGGCGACCTGCAGCTGAAGCCCGAAGAGGTGAACCTCTATGTGGGTAATATCGTACAGGCTGGTGGCAGAGGTGTCTGCATCGGTTGCAAGAAGCAGATTGACGAACTGCCCCAGACCATCCATACCTGTCAGGTGATTTCTTCTGACGACTGTTCGAATGGTCCCGATCGTCTGCACTTTGATGCTGCCGGTTATCGTGAACTGGGTTGCCGCTACGCTGAGGCCGTAGCACGCCATCTCGGTTTCGAGCCCAAGCGCCCGAAGAATATGCCTGTTGCCAAGAAGATTGAGATTCCTGCTGATGCTGTGACCGTAGAGAATGCCATCCCCGGCAATGAGTTCCCGAAGATTGACAAGCAGCGTCGTGCCTACTTCCGCATCCAGGCTCCTGAGGCCCGCAAGGTCGTTGTCGACATCTGCAGCAAGAAATATGAGATGCTGCCCGACGGTAAGGGAGGCTTCATGGCCGTCACCGATCCGCTGCCCGTGGGCTTCCACTACTACTTCATGAACATCGACGGTGTGAACTTCATCGACCCTGCCAGCGAGACCTACTTCGGTTGCAACCGTGAGGCCGGTGGTCTGGAAGTTCCCGAAGGTCCCGAGGGCGACTACTATCGTCCCCAGCAGGGTATTGCTCATGGTCAGGTGCGCAGCATCTACTATTTCGCCGAGCACTCAACTCTCAATGGTCATCAGCCTATTGCCAACGGCCAAAAGCCAACAGCTAATGGCGAGTGGCGCCACGCCTTGGTATACACTCCTGCTGAGTACGAGAAGGGCAAGAAGAAATACCCCGTGCTCTATCTGCAGCATGGTATGGGTGAGGGCGAGACCAGCTGGATGCTGCAGGGTAAGATGCAGCACATCATGGACAACGCCATTGCCAAGGGTGAGGCAGTGCCTATGATTGTTGTCATGGAGAGTGGCGACATCAAGCAGCCCTTCGGTGGCGGCAACAACCGTCAGGGTATGAGTGACTATGGTGCTTCGTTCTATCCCGTCCTGCTTAACGACCTGATTCCTTATATCGATGCCAACTTCCGCACGAAGGCCGACCGAGAGAACCGTGCTATGGCAGGTTTGTCATGGGGCGGTCACCAGACCTTCGACATCGTGCTCAACAATATGGATAAGTTTGCCTGGATGGGTACCTTCAGCGGTGCTATCTTCGGCCTCGACGTGAAGACCGCCTACAATGGTGTCTTTGCCAATGCCGAGGAGTTCAACAAGAAGATGCATTACTTCTATATGAACTGGGGTTCAGAAGACTTCATCAAGAGTCAGCAGATTGTCGACGGCCTGCGTGGTCTCGGCATCAAGGTAGACTCTTCTGTCTCTGAGGGTACCGGCCATGAGTTCCTGACTTGGCGCCGTGGTCTCCATGAGTTTATTCCTCACTTGTTTAAAAAATAAGCAGACTCTATGAGATATCTAAGAACTATTCTTCTGACACTGAGTTGTATGGCTGCGGCCATGCAACTCAGTGCTGCTAATAGCTTCGTGACATTCGCGGAGCAGCGTGGGGCACTGTCACTGGCTGGTGCCACGATTGGTTATAGTGACCAGGAGCCTAAGGCGGTACAGATTGCTGCCGCCAACCTGCAGCAGGACATCGCAAGTGTCATGGGGTTCACCCCCACGAAGAGCAACACCCCAACCATCCTCATTGGTACTGTTGGCTGCAATAAGCAGATAGACCAGTGGGTGAAGCAGAAGGTGCTGAAGGACCTGAAGGGCAAGCGCGAGAAGTTTATCATCACTACCATCGACGGACAGTTGGTTATTGCAGGCAGTGACCGTCGCGGTACCGTCTATGGCATCTACGAGCTCAGCCAGCAGATGGGTGTGTCACCCTGGTACTGGTGGATGGATGTGCCCGTCACGAAGCGCGACTATGTAGGCATCTTGCCAGGTCAGTATACTGATGGCGAGCCTGCCGTAGAGTTTCGTGGTCTGTTCTTGAACGATGAGGCACCCTGTCTGACCTCGTGGGTGAAGAACACCTTTGGCACTGGCTATGGCGACCACCACTTCTATGCCAAGGTCTTCGAACTCATCCTGCGTCTGAAGGGTAACATGATGTGGCCTGCCATGTGGGGCTGGGCCTTCTATGCCGACGACCCCGAGAACCTGAAGACCGCCGACGAGATGGGTATCATCATGGGTACCTCTCACCACGAGCCCATGGCCCGCAACCACCAGGAGTATGCCCGTAAGCGTGGCGAGTGGGGTCCCTGGAACTATCAGAAGAACCAGCAGAAGCTGGACCAGTTCTTCCGCGAGGGCATCGAGCGCATGAAGGGTACCGAGGATATGGTGACCATCGGTATGCGTGGCGATGGCGACGAAGCGATGAGTGCCGATGCCGACACCAAACTGTTACAGCGCATCGTCGAGAACCAGCGTAAGATTATCAAGGAGGTGACGGGTAAGCCCGCCAACAAGACCACGCAGGTGTGGGCCTTGTATAAGGAGGTGCTCGACTACTATGACGCTGGCATGCGCGTCCCCGACGATGTCATCATGTTGTTGTGTGACGACAACTGGGGTAATGTACGCCGCGTACCCAATGCCCAGGAGCGTAAGCACCCCGGTGGATGGGGCCTCTACTATCATGTAGACTATGTCGGTGCTCCCCGTAATACGAAGTGGCTGAACGTCACCCAGACACAGCAGATGTTCGAACAGCTGTCGTTGGCTTACGACCACGGCATCCAGCGTATGTGGATTCTGAATGTCGGTGACCTGAAACCCATGGAATATCCCATCCAACTGTTTATGGATATGGCATGGAACCCGAAAGAATATACCCAGCAGAATGTGACGGAGCATACCCAGCGCTTCTTCAGTTCTGTACTCGGCGGGGGAACCGCCGAGCGCCTGGCAAGCGAGGTGGCTGCCGTGTACAACCGCAACTGCCAGTATATGGCACGTGTCACTCCGGAGATGCTGGATGCCCGTACCTATAACCTCGCTACCGGTGAGTGGCGCAAGGTGGCTGACGACTATGCCCGCCTGGAGCGTGAGGCCCTCCGCCTGTTGCCGGAGATTCCCGCTGCTGCCGTTGATGCCTACCGCCAGAGCGTGCTTTTCCCCGTACAGGCGATGGCCAACCTCTATGACATGTACTATGCGCAGGCTATGAACCAGCATTTGGCAAGCGCCGGTCTGCCCGACGCAAACCTCTGGGCTCAGCGTGTGAAGGATTGCTTCCGCCGCGACTCGCTGCTCTGCCATGACTATAACAAGGTGATGGCCGGAGGCAAGTGGGATGGTATGATGACCCAGAAGCATATCGGCTATCGCAGCTGGAATGACGACTTCCGTCACGACATGCTGCCCAGAACCACTGCTGTTCCTGTTCCTACTACAGCCGGCGGCTACACCTTTAGCGCTGTCCATGGCTATGTCGCTATGGAGGCAGAACACTTCTACAGCAGCAAGGCTGCCGACGGTACGGCATGGAGCATCTATCCTGACTACGGCCGTACCCGTAGTGCCGTGGCGCTGACACCCTACACCCAACCTGTCGACGGTGCCTCGCTGACCTACCGCTTTGCACTGCCAGCCAATGCACCTGCTCAGGTGACAGTACATGTGGTGGTGAAGTCTACACTCGACTTCCTGAATGTCGGTGGTCATGAGTATACCGTCAGTCTCGATGGTTCAGAGCCACAGGTGGTGAACTTCAACAAGACACTGGTAGACCGTCAGCCTTATATGTACTCCGAGTACTATCCCGCTGTGGCCCGCCGTATCGTGGAGAAGACCGTCACACTGCCTGTCAGCAAGCAGGATTTCCATGAGTTGACCATCGTACCGCGCCATCCTGGCATCGTCTTCGAGAAGATTGTCGTCGACTGTGGCGGCTATCAGTCGCAGTACCTTTTCGGCGAAGAGTCTCCTCTTCACCGAAAAAATTGAGAAAATGAGAAATTGAAAGAATGAGGGATTGAGAACATGAAGAAACTATTAATATTATTTGCTGTGACATGTAGTCTGTCGGCTGCAGCCCAGCAGTTGCCGTATCAGAATCCGAACCTGTCGGCCAGAGAACGTGCCAAGGATTTGTGTGGCCGTCTGACATTAGAAGAGAAGGCGAAACTGATGCTCGACGAGAGTCCTGCCATCCCCCGTCTGGGAATCAAGAAGTTCTTCTGGTGGAGCGAGGCCCTGCACGGTGCTGCCAATATGGGTAATGTCACGGTGTTCCCCGAACCCGTAGCCATGGCCTCGTCGTTTAACCCCGCTCTGTTGTATAAGTGCTTCGACGTGGCGTCAACGGAGTTCCGTGCACAGTATAACCACCGGCTCTATGACCTGGGTGGTGAGGATATGAAGATGCGCTCGCTGTCGGTATGGACACCGAATGTCAACATCTTCCGTGACCCACGATGGGGCAGGGGACAGGAGACCTACGGTGAAGACCCTTACCTGACCAGCGTGATGGGCGATGCCGTAGTACGTGGTCTGCAGGGTGACCCACTGATTGGTGCTACCGGTCAGCACAAGTACCGCAAACTGTGGGCATGTGCCAAGCACTATGCCGTACATAGCGGTCCTGAGTATACCCGCCACTCGGCCAATCTGACCAACGTGCCTGTCCGTGACTTCTGGGAGACCTATATGCCGGCCTTCAAGCACCTGGTGACCAAGAGTGATGTCCGTGAGGTGATGTGTGCCTACCAGCGTCTGGACGATGATCCCTGCTGTGGCTCTAACCGTCTGTTGCAGCAGATTCTGCGCGACGAGTGGGGCTTCAAATACCTGGTGGTTAGCGACTGTGGTGCCATCAGTGACTTCTATGAGTCTCATAAGAGTTCATCATCGGCTGTAACAGCCTCGGCGCGAGCTACGCTGGCAGGTACAGATGTGGAGTGTGGCTATGGCTATGCCTACCGCAGCATCCCTGAAGCTGTACGTCGTGGACTTATCACCGAGCAGGAGGTCGACAAGCATGTCATCCGTCTGTTGGAGGGTCGCTTCGACCTCGGCGAGATGGACGACCCGTCACTCGTAGAGTGGTCGAAGATACCGTATTCTGCCATGAGTACCAAGGAGTCAGCCAAGATATCTCTGGATATGGCACGTCAGACTATTGTGCTGCTACAGAACAATGATAACATCCTGCCGCTGAAGAAGAATGCCGAGAAAGTCGCTGTTATTGGTCCCAATGCTGACAATGAACCCATGATGTGGGGTAACTATAATGGTACGCCCAATAAGACCGTCACTATTCTTAACGGTATCAAGGCCAAACAGAAGAAGTTGTTTTATGCGCCGGGTTGTGACCTGACGTATGACAAGGTCATGGAGTGCCATTTGGCTACGGAGTGTACTGCTCCTGACGGTAAGAAGGGACTGAAGGGTACCTTCTGGACGAACACGGAGTGGAAGGGCAAACCTTTCACCACCGAGTATTATACCAAACCGCTGGCTGTGACCACCAATGGTATGCATGTCTTTGCTGCTAACCTGCCCATTGAGGACTTCTCTGCCAAGTACGAGACGACCTTTGCTCCTAAGGAGGCTGGCGAATATGTGTTGAACGTAGAAGGTACCGGTGAGTTTGAGGTGCTGGTGAACGGCAGTCGTAAGGCTTACCACCGTATCTGGCGCTCTACCCCCACCCGTACCGTGCTGAATGCAAAGGCTGGCGAGAAGTTCCAGGTCGAGGTGCGCTTCAAGACCGTCAAGACATGGGGCGCTGGCATGAAGATTAATATTGCCCGTGAGTTGCCCATCGACTATCAGCAGACCATTGCCCAGCTGAAAGGTATCAATAAAGTCATCTTCGTCGGCGGCATCGCTCCCAGTCTGGAAGGCGAGGAGATGCCCGTCAATATCGAAGGCTTCAAAGGTGGTGACCGTACCAATATCGAACTGCCCAAGGTGCAGCGCGACTTCCTGAAAGCGCTGAAGGCTGCCGGCAAACAGGTTATCTTCGTCAACTGTTCCGGTTCGGCTATTGCGCTGGAGCCTGAGGTGCAGACCTGCGACGCCATCGTCCAGGCATGGTATCCTGGTCAGGAGGGCGGAACGGCTGTTGCTGACGTGCTCTTCGGCGACGTCAACCCCAGCGGTAAGCTGCCCGTCACCTTCTATAAGCGTAGCAGTCAGCTGCCTGACTATGAGGACTACTCCATGAAAGGACGTACCTATCGTTACTTCAATGATGCCCTGTTCCCCTTCGGCTATGGCCTGAGCTATACCACCTTCGAGATGGGAGAGGCCAGCAGTACCGTGGATGGCAATTCTGTCGTCCTCACCGTTCCCCTCAAGAACACCGGCAAACGCGACGGTACAGAGATTGTTCAGGTGTATATCCGCAACACCGCCGATAAGGAGGGACCGCTGAAGACGCTGCGTGCTTTCAAGCGTGTCGACGTGAAGGCAGGACAGAAGGTGACAGAGACGATACGACTCAGCCGCGAGAGTTTTGAGGGTTGGGATAGCGAGACGAATACCATGCGTTTCGTACCCGGCACGTATGAGATCTTCGTAGGTAACAGTTCTGCGGACAAAGACCTGCAGTGTCTAACCATACAAATACAATAATCAACCCCTTTTACATGATGAAAAAACTATTAGTACTCATCTCCATGGTATGCTCCTTGCCGCTGGCGGCACAGGACTACACGCTGTGGTATGACAAACCTGCCGCCCACTGGCTGGAGGCACTGCCTGTCGGCAACTCACAGATGGGCGCCATGATCTATGGCGGTACCGATACCGAGGAGATACAACTCAACGAAGAAACCTTCTGGAGCGGTTCACCCCATGACAACGACAGCCCTGCCGCCAAGGCCCACCTGCAAGAGGTGCGCGACAGCATCTTTGCGGGTAAGGAAGAGGCTGCCCACAAGATTATCGACCAGTATTTCTTCAAGGGTCCTCACGGCATGCGTTTCCTGCCGGTGGGTAGCGTGAAGCTGTCGTTAGGTCACAAAGACGTGACGGACTACCGTCGCGAACTGAACATCGGTACGGCACTGAATACCACCTCTTATGACTATAAGGGTGTGAAGTACGAGCGTACCGTTTTTGCCTCGCTTGCCGACCATGCCGTCATCGTACGACTGACAGCCTCGAAGAAGGGTGCCTTGTCGTTTGACGTAGCATTCGGAAGTCCTTTGGAAAACAAGGTCGCTACGGGCGATGGCCTCCTGACGGCTACCGTCAAGAATGCCGAGCATGAAGGCATCAAGGGCGGCCTCACTGCCGAGTGCCGTGTAAAGATAGAAACCGACGGTCGCTGCAATGGTGCCAGTGTCACCGGTGCTACGACGGCTACGCTGTATATCGTCGCCGCCACCAACTATGTGAACTACCACGACATCAGCGGAAACCCTGCGCAGAAGAATGATGCCACCCTGCTTGCCCTGCAGGGAAGAAGCTACAAGCAGTTGCTGAAGCGACACGAACGGGCCTACAAGGAGCAGTATGACAGGGTGAGCCTGGAGCTGGGAAAGCCCGCAGGAGTGGTGGCAGGAGCCGGAACTGCTGCGCTGCCTACCGACCAGCGTCTGGCGCGTTTCGACGGTAGCGACCTGGGACTCGTAGCCCTGATGATGCAGTACGGCCGTTACCTGCTGATATCCTCGTCGCAGCCTGGCGGTCAGGCCGCCAATCTGCAAGGTATGTGGAACGACAAGCCCTATGCCATGTGGGACTCGAAATACACCATCAATATCAATGCTGAGATGAACTACTGGCCGTCGCTGGTGGGTAACCTCGTCGAAAACCAGGAACCGTTGCTCACCTTGACGCGCGACCTCAGTGAGACGGGACGTAAGACGGCAGAAGCGATGTATGGCTGTCGTGGTTGGGTGGCCCACCACAATACTGACCTGTGGCGTGTTGCCGGACCTATCGACGGTACCACATGGGGCATGTTCCCCACAGGTGGAGCCTGGCTGACAACGCATATCTGGCAGCAGTACCTGTTTACGGGTGATAAGCAGTTGTTGCGCGACTATTACCCCGTAATGAAGGGTGCTGCCGACTTCCTGCTGGACTACCTGGTGGCTCATCCGCAATATGGCTGGCTGGTCACAGCACCGACTGTATCGCCTGAACATGGTCCCATCGGTAAGCATACCACGGTGACGGCAGGCTCAACGATGGACAACCAGATTGTCTTCGACGTGCTGACCCAGACCATCGCTGCCGCCAACATTCTCGGTGAGGATAAGGCTTACATCTCTCGTCTCTCTTCAGCTCTCTCCAAACTGCCTCCCATGCAGATTGGCAAGCACGGACAGCTGCAGGAATGGTTGTGGGACGGTGACGATCCTAACGACCAGCACCGCCATGTGTCACACCTCTATGGACTGTATCCCTCTAACCAGATATCACCATTTACGCACCCCGACCTTTATAGTGCTGCCGCCACCACACTGACACAGCGTGGTGACCAGGCAACGGGATGGAGTCTGGGATGGAAGACCAACCTGTGGGCGCGTCTGTTGGATGGCAACCATGCCTTCCTGATTATTAAGAATATGCTTCGTATCTTGCCTGACGACAGCAAGATGAGACAGTATCCTGACGGACGTACCTATCCCAACCTCTTTGATGCCCATCCACCGTTCCAGATAGATGGTAACTTCGGTGTGGCTGCTGGTATCTGTGAGATGCTGTTGCAGAGTCACGATGGTGCAGTACATCTGTTGCCTGCCCTGCCTGACGACTGGCAGCAGGGTAGCGTCAAGGGTCTGAGAGCCCGTGGCGGTTTCATCGTTGATGAGGAATGGAGTGATGGAAAGCTTTGCTCAACGACCATTCGCAGTACTATCGGTGGTACGCTGCGCCTGCGCTCGTATGTACCGTTGAAGGGTAAGGGCCTGCGCCCTGCCAAGGGTGATTGTCCCAACTCCTTGCTGGCACCGGCTACTATCAAGCAGCCGTTGCATTCTCCTGAGCTGAAAGCAATTGATAACAAGGTGCTGCCGACGGTCTATGAGTATGACCTTGACACCACTGCAGGAAAAACCTATAAGCTGAAGATATAATGAGAAAGAGTCTATTGATGACAGCCGCCCTGCTGTTGACAACCGCTGCTTGGGCGCAGGAAATGAAGGTGGAGTTTATGACACCCTCCATCGTTCATGTGGTAAAAGGTGAACCCACCAAGAGTCTTGTTGTCATTGCCAAGCCAGAACAGGTTGATGTCAAGCAGAAGGGGAACACCTGGTCGAGTAGTACACTCACTGTTAAGCAGGATGCCCAGGGCAACCTGACCTTCCTGACCGCTAAGGGCAAGGTACTGCTTAGAGAGAAATCGTGTGACGTGATTCAGTCATGTCAGACTTTCACTCTCGACAAGGATGAGGCTATCTACGGTCTGGGTACCATCCAGAATGGTAAGATGAACCGTCGTGGTGAGAAGAAACGTATGGAGCAGTCGAACCTGGAGGATTTCCAGAACGTGTTGCAGAGTATCAAGGGCTGGGGACTCTATTGGGAGAACTATTCGCCCACGCTGTTTGAGGATAGCGCTCAGGGAATGACGTTTACTTCTGAGGCTGGTCAGGGCATTGATTATTACTTTATGTATGGCGGCAGTGCTGACGGTGTCATCGCTCAGATGCGCCATCTGACAGGTGATGTGCCGATGTTCCCCTTGTGGACCTACGGTTTCTGGCAGTCGAAGGAACGCTATAAGACCGCTGCGGAGACAGAGAGCATCGTTGACCAGTACCGTGCGCTGCACGTTCCCTTGGATGGTATCATCCAGGACTGGCAGTACTGGGGTTCTAACTACTTGTGGAATGCCATGGACTTCCTGTCGGAGGACTTTGTGAATGGTCCGCAGATGATTAAGAACGTACACCGTAAGCATGCCCACTTCATGATTTCTATCTGGGCGAGCTTCGGTCCGCAGACCCAGCAGTACCGTGAACTGGCAGAGAAGAATCTGCTGTTGCCCTTTGAAACATGGCCACAGAGCGGTCTGTCGCATATCTGGCCGCCACGCAGGGACTATCCGTCGGGCGTGAAGGTGTATGATGCCTTCAGTCCTGTGGCTCGCGCCATCTATTGGAACCACTTGAAGCGCCTCTATGACTATGGCACTGATGCGTGGTGGATGGACTCTACCGATCCCGACTTCTTCAATCCAAGAGAGAGTGACTATGCGCACAAAGTATATGGCGGTACCTGGCGCTCACAGCGTAATGCCTTCCCGTTAGAGACGGTGCGTGGCATCTACCAGGCGCAGAGAAGAACCCCCTCCCAACCTCCCCGAGGGGAGGAGTCTTCCCCCTCGGGGGATAAGAGGGGGGTCGAGAAACGTGTCTTCATCATGACACGCTCCAGCTATGCCGGTCAGCAGCACTATGGCTCGAATATGTGGAGTGGTGACGTGAACTCGTCGTGGGACATGCTGCGCAAGCAGGTGCCTGCCGGACTGAGCTTCTCGTTGACGGGTAATCCTAACTTCAATACGGACATTGGTGGCTTCTTCTGCAATGCCTATAACACCCTTGGCCCTGCCTCGGCACCTCGCAATCCACAGTATCAGGAGCTCTATGTCCGTTGGATGCAGTATGGACTGTTCTGTCCTGTCTTCCGTAGTCATGGTGCTGATGCCCCCCGTGAGATTTGGCAGTTTGGCAAGAAAGGTGAACCCGTATACGACGCTATCGAGAAGCAGATCCGCCTGCGTTATCGTCTGCTACCTTACCTGTATAGCACCGCCTGGCAGGTGACCAGTAACAATGACAGCTATATGCGTCCGCTGTTTGCCGACTTCGCTCAAGACAAGACCGTCTGGAATATGACTGACGAGTTTATGTTTGGCCGTAGCATCCTCGCTGCTCCTATCGTTGAGCCGCAGTATACGGAGGAGAAGATCATCCGTACCGATGCTATGACAGGGTGGGACCGCAATGATAATTCCGACGGGGAAACCGTCGGACACGTTGACTGGACGGCAGCGAAGACCGCTGTGAAGTATCTGCCCAAGGGAACCACTTGGTATGACTACTGGACGAACAAACAGTATAAGGGTGGTCAGCGTGTGACCTTGGAGACGACATTCGACCGTGTGCCGATGTTCGTACGTGCCGGTAGCATCCTGCCGCTGGGTCCTGAGATGCAGTATGTTGGCGAGAAGAGGTGGGATAACCTGGAGCTGCGCATCTACCCAGGAGCGAATGGTAGCTTTACGCTCTATGAGGACGAAGGCGACAACTATAATTACGAGAAAGGAGCGTACAGTGTCATCCCGTTTAGCTGGAATGACAAGACCCGTACGCTGACCCTCGGCGACCGTCAAGGCAACTATTCTGGCATGCTGCAGAAGCGTCAGTTTACGGTGGTGCTGCCCGACGGCAAACAGCAGACCGTCCATTACGACGGTAGTGCCCAGCATGTTCGTTTCTGACAATAAGGAACGGATAGCCCGCTCATGATACATCAGCTAAAGAGTTTGTAACACCAGCAATTGCGGGTGTTACAAACTTTTTGTATCTTTGCAAGCGTAATTTGATTGAACTATTAACTAAACAAACATCACACAAATGAAACAGACTTTTAAGACCGTTTTGGCCATCGTGTTGGCCATGAATTGTTTGGGTTCTTGGGCACAGTGGGGTGCACCTGCTGATCCTAATCCAACAGTGAAATTGAAGGACGCCTACAAGAATTACTTCCTGATTGGCGTTGCTCTCAATCAGCGTAATGTTAGCGATGACAAGCAGATTGCTCTGGTAAAGAGTGAATTCAGCAGCATCACTGCCGAGAATGATATGAAGCCCGGTGAATTGCATCCCAAAGAGGGGGTATGGAACTTCGAGAAGGCCGACAAGATTGCCAACTTCTGCCGTCAGAACGGTATCAAACTGCGTGGTCACTGCCTCTGCTGGCACTCACAGTTTGCTGACTGGATGTTCACTGACAAGAAGGGCAAGGAAGTGAAGAAGGAAGTGTTCTACCAGCGTCTGCGTGAGCACATCCATACGGTGGTCAACCGTTATAAGGATGTCGTTTATTGCTGGGACGTGGTGAACGAGGCTATTGAGGACAATCCTCGTCCTTCCTTCGCTAACGGCAAGTTCACTCCTGGCAGTCCTTATCGTCAGAGCCGCCACTTCAAGCTCTGCGGTGACGAGTTCATTGCCAAGGCTTTTGAGTTTGCCCGTGAGGCTGATCCCAACGCCCTGTTGTTCTATAACGACTACAACGAGTGTGACCCCGGCAAGCGTGATCGCATCTTTGACATGGTGAAGAAGATGAAGGATGCCGGTGTACCCATTGACGGTATCGGTATGCAGGGACACTACAATGTCTATGGTCCTACTGAGGAGGAGATTGATGCGGCCATCACCAAGTATTCAACCATCGTGAAGCATATCCATGTGACAGAGCTCGATATCCGTATGAATACCGAGATGGGTGGTCAGCTTCGCTTCTCTCGTGGTGAGGCCAAGCCTGTTGCCGGCTATATGAACACCCTGCTGACCGACCAGTACAATCGTGTCTTCAAGGTATTCCGTAAGCATAAGGATGTCATCGACTGTGTGACGTTGTGGAACCTCGGTGACCGCGACTCTTGGCTGGGTGTCAACAATCATCCGCTGCCTTTCGACGAGAACTACAAGCCCAAGCAGGCTTACTATGCTATCAAGAACTTCGATGCTAAGCTCGACAATGCTCAGCTCAAGGAGGATTTCGTGCCCAATCCCTGCAACCAGCCCGGTCAGGAGTGGCCTAAGGTGAACAGCCAGGGCTATGCCCGCTTCCGTGTGGAGGCTCCCGATGCCAAGTCAGTCATTGTCAGCCTCGGTCTTGGTGGCCGTGGCGGTACGGTGCTGCGCAAGGACAAGAACGGTGTGTGGACTGGTACTACCGAAGGTCCGATGGATCCTGGTTTCCACTACTATCACCTGACTATCGACGGTGGCGTATTCAACGACCCCGGAACACATAACTACTTCGGCAGCTGCCGTTGGGAGAGTGGTATCGAGATTCCTGCTCCCGACCAGGCCTTCTATGCTGAGCGCACTGATATTCCTCATGGCAATATGCAGAAGATTCTGTTCTATTCCAAGAGCCTGGGTAAGATGCAGGAGGCTACCGTCTATCTTCCCAATGGCTACGGCAAGCTCGTCAAGGGCAAGAGCGGCAAGATGGAACAGCAGCGCTATCCCGTACTGTACCTGCAGCATGGCTGGGGCGAGAACGAGACCAGCTGGCCTGTACAGGGTAAGGCTGGTCTGATTATGGACAACCTGATTGCCGATGGCAAGATCAAGCCCTTCATCATCGTGATGGCTTACGGTCTGACCAACGACTTCAAGTTCGGCACTATTGGTAAGTTCACTGCCGAGGAGTTCGAGAAGGTACTCATCGACGAGCTGATTCCTTATGTTGACGCAAACTTCCTCACCAAGAGCGACAAGTGGAACCGTGCTATGGCAGGTCTCTCTATGGGTGGCATGACGACAAAGCTCATCACCCTGCGTCGTCCTGAGGTCTTCGGCTATTGGGGACTGCTCAGCGGTGGCCAGTATGCTCCTGAGGAGATCAAGGATCCTAAGTGCGTAAAGTATATCTTCGAAGGCTGTGGCTCTAAGGAGAATCCCGATGGTATCAACAAGAGCGTAGAGTCTCTGAAGGCTGCCGGTTTCAATGCCGAAGGCCTGATCTCTGAAGGTACTGCCCATGAGTTCCTGACATGGCGCCGTTGCTTATATCTGATGGCTCAGAAGCTGTTTAAATGAAGAAATGAAAAGTGAATAGCATTTCATGAGAAATACATTATTATCAACTTTAGTTCTGTGCTTGGCGGCGTCGGCTGCTCAAGCACAGAACCCTATTATTCGCGACCAGTTCACTGCCGATCCTACGGCACGCGTATTTAATAATAAGGTGTACCTGTACCCGTCGCATGACATCGTGCCGCCTGCTGGTCAGCGACAGGATTGGTTCTGCATGGAGGACTATCATGTCTTCTCTTCAGAGAACCTCACCGACTGGACAGATCACGGAGTGATTGTCACCCAGAACAAGGTACCCTGGGTGCGTCCTGACTCTTATTCCATGTGGGCTCCCGACTGTGTGGAGCGCAATGGCAAGTACTATTTCTATTTTCCCTCAGCTCCTAAAGATGGTCGTGGTTTCGGTGTCGGTGTTGCTATTGCTGACCGTCCCGAGGGACCGTTCATCTGTGAGCCCGAACCTATCAAGGGCATTAACGGTATCGACCCCTGTGTGCTCCAGGCTTCTGACGGTAATGCCTACATCTTCTGGGGTGCAGGCCGTTGTGCCAAGCTCAAGCCCAATATGAAGGAGCTGGCTGACGATACCCCCAAGGAGAAAGTCAAGTGGGGCAACCGTGAGTTTGAGATGCTGGGTGTTAACTGTCTGAAAGACCTGCCCAATCGTCAGGCCGAGGGTCCCTTTGCCTTTGAGGCTAACGGTTGGTATTACCTGACCTATCCGTATGTCCGTGAGAATACGGAGGTGCTTGGTTATGCGATGAGTAAGAACCCCATGGGTCCTTATGAGTATAAAGGGCTGATCATGTCCGAGCAGCCTAACGGCTGTTGGACTAATCACCATAGCATCGTCAACTACAAGGGCCAGTGGTACTTGTTCTACCACCACAACTACTTCTCGCCGCGTGATGACAAGCGTCGCTCCGCATGTATCGAGAAGCTTTATTTCAACGCCGACGGTACTATCCAGGAAGTCAAGCAGACCATGCGTGGTGTGGGTATCAACAAGGCTACCGAGAAGATTGAGATAGACCGCTACAGCACTGCCAGCAGTGATGTGACGACAGCCCTCATCGATACTGTCAATACCTTCCGCAGCTATCAGGCCACCCTGCCTAAGAAGGGCAGCTGGTTGCACTATGCTGATGTAGACTTCAGTCCCATTACCGATGCCTACCTCATCGTCAATGCCAAGGCTGGTGGTAATACCGAATTCTGCATCCGTGAGAAGAATGCCAAGGGTAAGGTTATTGCCCGTGTGACGATGAATGTCATCACCCAGATGGGACAGTTCCGCCGTGACCAGAGTAACCAGTGGCTCACACAGACCGTCAATCTGGAGTATGTGCCGAAGGGTGTTACCGACCTGTGTGTCACTTGTGAGGGTGATGCAGAAGTCAGCATCAACTGGGTACAGTTCAAGAACCGTAACAGCTACTTCCAGCCTGTTGCTGCCAATACCCCGGCAACACAGCCTGACGCTAACGGCTTTATCCGTCGCTGGATGTTGCTGGAGCCCATCGACTATAACGTACGTTCCAACACCATTCTGACAGATAGCTATCTCAATGAGAACCTCAGCAAGCAGTATTTCAAGGGACAGTTTGACGACAAGAAGCTGCCTCGCGACGGTGAGAAGGTCACCGCCACAGGTATTGCCCTTGCTGGTGGACCGAGAGATACGAGAATGCAGATGGGTCCTGCCCAGACTAAGGAGGTCAAGCAGACCCTGCGCTGGCATGCTCTGGAGAGTAGTACCTATAATGTCAAGGTATTCCGCTTTGCTGAGTCGTACGGCTGTCAGCCCTACAACTCCCTTTTCTGGGGTGTTACTGTCATCGACTGTCCTGAGGACATGGACGGTGTCCGTCTGGCCATCGGATCCAATGGCGCCTCTATGTGGTGGCTCAACGGTGAGCGTGTGCTGACACTGGACGGTGACCGCCGTATGGTGGAAGACGACTGCGTATCACAGCGTCTGTCGCTGAAGAAGGGTCGTAACATTCTGCGCTTTGCGCTGATCAACGGTCCTGGCTTGAGCGATCTGTGCGCCCGATTCATTGACGAGCAATCTAACCCTGTAAAGAACTATTCAATCAAAGTACAATAAGATGAAAAGACTATATACATTCTTGGCGGCACTTGCTGTTTTTACTGCCGCCAATGCGCAAGTGGGTGCTCCTTATATCCACGACCCCTCGACACTCGCAGAGTGTGACGGCAAGTGGTACACCTTTGGAACGGGTGGGGGAGGTATCATCTCCGATGACGGCTGGTCATGGCATAGTGGTGCTGAGCGCCCAGGTGGCGGCGCTGCTCCTGATATGCTGAAGATTGGTGAGCGCTATCTCTGCATCTATGGTGCTACCGGTGGTGGCCTCTTCGGTGGTCATAACGGTCGCATCCTCACCATGTGGAACAAGACCCTCGACCCGAAGTCGCCCGACTTCAAGTGGTCAACAGCTATAGAGGTGGCTTCGTCCGACGGTATGGAGGACTGCGACGCCATCGACCCCTGTCTGTTGTTGGATCCTACCACTGGTCGTCTGTGGGCTACCTATGGTACCTACTTCGGTAATATCCGCCTCATCGAGCTTGACCCCAAGACTGGCGAGCGCGTCAAGGGCAACGTAGAAAAAGATGTCGCTATCGACTGTGAGGCCAGCGCCTTGATGTACAAGGACGGCTGGTACTTCCTGTTGGGTACTCATGGCACCTGCTGTGATGGCGTCAACTCTACCTATAATATCGTGGTGGGCCGTTCTCGTTCGGTGGAAGGTCCCTACGTAGACAATGTCGGCCGTGACATGTTCCATGGTGGTGGCCGTATGGTCGTTGCTGCCGGTGACCGTTGCACGGGTGCTGGACACTTTGGCCGTTATATCATCGATGAAGGTGTAGAGGTGATGTCGTTCCACTGGGAGGCAGACTTCGATATGGGTGGCCGTAGCGTCCTTGCCGTACGTCCTATCGTGTGGAAGAACGGCTGGCCTGTTGCTGGCGAGCGTCTCCGTGGCGGTACCTTTGCCATCTTGTCTGAGCGCCGTGGCTACTCGCTGGAGATGGCTGTCGACTTCGTACGTATGCAGCAGGAGCGTCAGCGCTGGGGCGACCGCAACCAGATGCAGCAGCCTCCGAAGCCCGTACCCAACCAGAAGCTGGAGGAGGTCATCGGCACATGGCCTGCTGCCAACACACCTGTTGCAGTCCGTTGCAGCGACTATATGTTCCGTCCCCATCAGCTGTGGGACATTACGCCCGTGGAGAAGGCTGGCGGTTACTTGAGCAATCCTTATTTCAAGATTACCATTGCTGGTACCGACCGTGCCCTGACAGCTACTGCCGACAAGGAGCTGGCTACTGTTGCCTTTAATGGTGGCGACGAGCAGCTTTGGCGCGTTGAGCAGCTGACAGACGGAACCTACCGCATCATGCCTAAGCAGATCCCTGGTATGGAGGGTATCAATACGCGCTATTGCCTCTATTCGGCTGCCGACAGTACGCCGACGCTGGCCGTCTATGACTATAGCAGCGACAACTCTAAGTGGAATCTTCGTAATCACTAATCAAACGTTATAATGAAACGACTTCTATTATCTTATCTCTTACCTCTTACCTCTTCCCTCTGTCTGGCACAGAACCCCTTTGTGCAGACATGGTTTACCAGTGACCCCGCACCAATGGTACATAACGGTACCATGTATGTCTATACGGGTCATGACGAGGACAATGCCGATTTCTTCTGGATGCAGGAGTGGCGCGTCTACTCCACCAAGGATATGGTCAACTGGCAGGATCATGGTTCACCGCTGGCCCTGGAGAGCTTCTCGTGGGCTGACGACCGTGCCTGGGCCTCACAGACCATCGAGCGCGACGGCAAGTTTTATTGGTATATCTGTGCTCATAGCAAGCTGTCTAATGGCATGGCTATCGGTGTAGCTGTCAGTGACTCTCCTACGGGTCCCTTCCGTGATGCCCTTGGAAAACCGCTCTTCGAGAACGGCTCATGGGATCATATCGACCCGACGGTGATGATTGACGACGATGGACAGGCATGGCTCATGTGGGGTAATCCTCAGTGTTACTACCTGAAGCTCAACCGCGACATGATATCCTATAGTGGTGAGCTGGGCAAACTCGACATGACGGAGGAAGCCTTCGGCGGTCCTATCATGAGCAAGCGTGAGAAAGGCAAGAAGTATAAGGACTCATATGTGGAAGGCCCGTGGCTGACCAAACGTAATGGCACTTACCAGCTCCTCTATGCTGCTGGTGGCGTTCCTGAGCATATCAGCTACAGCACGGCACCGCACCCCACAGGTCCTTGGAAGTATGCTGGCGAGATTATGCCGCTGTCTGATACGAAGTCGTTTACGAACCACTGTGGTGTGGCCGACTATAAGGGTCACTCCTATTTCTTCTACCACACCGGCAAGCTGCCCAATGGTGGCGGCTTTGGCCGTAGTGTGGCTGTGGAGGAGTTTAAATACAATGCCGACGGCAGTTTCCCCACCATCATGCCTACCGACGAGGGCGTGAAGCCCATTGCCAAGTTCGACCCCTACCGTAAAGTAGAGGCTGAGACCATGGCCTTCTCAAAGGGTGTGAAGACAGAACAAAATGATGAGGTGGGTGTCTACGTCACCGACATCCATAACGGTGACTATATCAAGTTGCAGAATGTACACCTCTGCTACAAGACACCGCGAACCTTCACGGCTCGTGTGGCCAGTGGTCTGCGTGGTGGACAGATAGAGATCCGCTTGGATAGCCTCGGAGGAAAACTCCTCGGCACACTCGATGTTCCTGGCACTGGTGGCTGGGAGAAGTGGCAGACTATCACTACCGACCTGGCAGCCCTCGACAGCTATCCTTCTCGTCTGCATACCCGTGACCTCTATCTGGTCTTCAAGGGTCGTAAGGGTCCGAAGCTCTTCAACTTCGACTGGTGGGAGATGCGTGGCATGGAACAGGTCAATATGCCGCTGTTCCAGACCAAGTACACTGCCGACCCCTCACCACTGGTGATTGGCGACACCTTATTCTTATATACGTCACACGACGCCTCTCCTGAGGATATCCCCGATCCTAACGAGCGCAACAATGCCGGCTTCTATATGTACGACTGGCTGCTGTGGTCAACCACTGATATGGTTAACTGGACGGAGCATGGTGCTGTTGCATCGCTGAAGGAGTTCTCATGGCGCAGCCGTGAGAATGGTGCCTGGGCTATCCAGACCGTTGAGCGTAATGGTAAGTACTACCTCTATGCTCCCCTGCATGGTCATGGCATTGGTGTCTTGGTGGCTGACTCTCCCTACGGACCCTTCAAGGATCCCCTCGGTGAACCGCTGGTATGGCAGAAGGAGCACTGGGACGACATCGACCCCACCGTCTTTACGGACGACGACGGTCAGGCCTATATGTACTGGGGCAACCCCCATGTCTACTATACCAAGTTGAATAAAGACATGATCTCTACCCAGGGCGACATCTTCGTGCTGAATCCCAAGGATGGCATCATGCGTCCTGTCAAGCAGGAAGGTGCTAAGGCCAACCTCCGCGCACCTTGGAGCGAGAAGGCTACATGGACTGTGAAGAACTATCAGGAAGGTCCGTGGCTCTATAAGCGTAATGGCAAATACTACCTCAGCTATGCTACGACCTGCTGTCCGGAGGCTTTGGGCTATGCCATGAGCGACAAACCCACCGGTCCTTGGGAGTGGAAGAACTACATTATGAAGCCCACGCAGCGTGACCGTGGTAACCACCCCGGCATCTGCGACTTCAAGGGACATTCGTATGTCTTTGGCCAGAACTACGACTTGATGCACCTCGACACTTACGAACACCACGAGCGTCGTACCGTCTCTGCTACGGAGATTACCTACAATGCCGATGGTACTATCCAGGAGGTTCCCTACTGGATGGACCAGGAGCCTATGAAGCAGCTGCACTGGTTGAACCCCTACCGTCGTGTGGAGGCTGAGACCATGAATTGGGGCTATGGTCTGAAGTCTGCCAAGATGGGTATTCCCAATACGGGTGTCGTCAAGGATATGCCCGAGTCTACTGGCAAGCGTAACATGTACATCTTCGACATCAACGACGGAGAGTATATCCGTCTGCGTGGTGTTGACTTTGGCAAGGGTGCCAAGCAGTTCAGCATCATCGCTGCCGCTGCTGCCAAGGCTGGCTGCACCGTTACGCTGCGCCTCGACAATGTGAAGGGCGATGTCATTGGTACCGCAACCATCAAGAGCACTGGCTCTGTGGAGAAATACAAGGCATTCAATACGAAGGTCAATGGCGCTACAGGTGTTCACGACCTCTACCTCTGCTTCGACAAGGCACAGGGTGACGTGCGCCTCGACTATTGGCAGTTTAAGTAAATACTAACTAGCTATGAAGAAAACATTATTATCAACATTCGTGATGTGTCTGGCTGCCGTAGGTGCCATGGCACAGCCCGCTGGAGGCTTTGGTGGTTTCCAGCAGCAGGCAAAACTGGAGACCTCCCAGGAGTGGAAGGATGTGAACTATGCCGGTGATGACAAGGCTTATCATACCTGCGACATCTATCTGCCTAAGAAGGAAGCAAAGAGCTATCCCGTCGTCATCCATATCTATGGCAGCGCGTGGTTCAGCAACAGCAGCAAGGGTATGGCCGACATCGGTACCATCGTGAAGACCCTGCTCGACAACGGCTATGCAGTGGTTTGTCCTAACCACCGCAGCAGCATGGATGCCAAGTGGCCTGCACAGATCCACGACATTCGTGCCGTTATCCGTTTCGTACGCGGCAATGCCAAGCAGTATAAGTTCGATACCTCATTCATCGCTACCAGTGGCTTCTCTTCTGGTGGTCACCTGGCCTCTATTGCCGCTACCACCAGTGGCGTGAAGCAGACCAAGGTGGGTACTGTGGATATCGACCTGGAAGGTACTGTAGGTAATTTCCTCAAAGAGAAGAGTACTGTCAATGCTGCCTGCGACTGGTCAGGTCCTGTAGACCTTACAGCGATGGACTGTGGCGAGGGTATGAAGATGGGCCCCGACTCTCCTGAGGATGTGCTGCTGGCTTCTAAGCTCGACAAGGAACCAGACAAGTACCGCAGTCTGAGTGCTACCAACTATGTCAACAAGAAGAATCCTCCCATCATCATCTTCCATGGTGAGAAAGACAATGTCGTTCCTGGCTGTCAGGGCAAGATGTTCTTCGAGCTACTGAAGGCTGCTGGCGTCAAGACCGAGGGCACATTCCCTGCAGAAGGTAGCCACGGCGGTCCTCAGATGTATACCGAGGAGAACCTGCAGAAGATGGTTAAGTTCCTCAATGAGGTGAGGAAGAAGTAAGTTTAAAGGTTAAAGTTTAAAGGTTAAAGAATAAAGATGAAACGACTATTCCTACAACTCTTTGCGCTGACTGCCGCCTTGGTGGTTAATGCACAGAACCCTTACCTCCCTTTGTGGGAGCATTTGCCTGATGGCGAGCCCCGTGTGTTTGAAGATCCCGACCAGCCGGGAAAGTATCGTGCCTACATCATCGGTTCGCACGATGTGACCTATACCGCCTACTGCGGACCCGATATCCGTATGTGGTCGGCACCTGTAGAAGACCTCAGCAAGTGGCGTGACGAAGGTCCTATCTTTACCTGGTTTGTCCAGGGACAGTGGGACACCATGTTCGCTCCTGACCTCGTAGAGACTGTCGACAAGGCTACGGGTAAGAAGACCTACTGGCTCTATCCCCACAGCCGCGGCTGGCGCCGTGTGCCGATGGTATGTAAGGGCGACCGTCCCAACGGTCCTTTCACTCCCATCAACCTGACCGCTGATGGTACACAGTGTCTGCCTGGCTCACTCATCGACTTCGACCCTTCAGTGTTCATTGAGACCATTACCAACAAGAAGGACAAGGACTTCGACAAGGGCTACCGTGCCTACGTCTTCTATGGTTTCCAGCACTCTACAGCCTGCGAGCTCGACCAGAACACGATGTACTCAAAGCGTGAGGGTACCGAACTCATCGACCCGTTCATTCCTGCCAGCAGTGCCGACGGTCGTCTGCTCGACAAGGCCGGCAGCGAGTACAAGGCGCTCTACAAGGGACAGAACCCCTTGGACTTCAACTTCTTCGAGGCTTCGTCTATCCGTCAGGTAGGTAACAAGTACGTGATGGTATTCTCTGGCTACTCTGGTAAGGAGTATGGTTTGGGCAATACCAACAGCGCTCTGCGCTATGCCTATGGTGACTCACCTCTCGGCCCTTGGCGCGCTGGTGGCGTATTGGTAGACTCTCGTGGTGTTGTGCTGAACGAAGACGGTTCTAAACTCATCACGACCAATGCTGCTCATAACACCCACGGCTCTCTGCAGGAGATCAATGGTCAGTGGTATGTCTTCTACCACCGTCCTCCCCGTGGCTTCGGCAATGCCCGTCAGGCTATGGTTGCCCCAGTGAAGATTACCTGGGACAAGAAGCCCGTTGCCAAGGGTGGTAAGGTAACCATTACGGGTTACGACCCCTATGTGAAGGGTAACGAATGGGTGGCTGCAGCCTCTGACGGCAACACCTATACAGGTGCCGAGGTGACCAGTGAGGGTTTCCAGATCTTCGGTCTGCCACCTTATCATTATTATAGTGCTGGCTTGGCCTGCTTCATGTATGGTCCCAACAGCAACAACTGGATGCAGGACAACCACGACGTATGGAACAACTCCATGGACTTGGCAGGTATCCAGAACGGTGGCATCATCGGTTTCAAGTACTTCGGCTTTGGCGGTCTGGCTCAGGACTCCAAGGGTGTGAAGGCTTTCGCTGGTATCCAGAAGGGTGATGAGGCTAAGCTGAACCTGAACCTGACATCCAACGGCAAGGGCGCCTTCAAGATTCATGTCAAGCTCGACGATCCTTGGAAGGGCGAAGAGGTCGGTGTCGTCAATGTCTCTGATAAGTTCCCCAAGGGTAAGGCACTCACCTACTCAGTACCCGTTCCAGCCTTGGAGGGTCTGACAGGCAAGCACGCCATCTATCTGGTGGTAGAGGGTCCCGAGGTCCAGCAACCTGAACAGCCGCGTGGGCAGTGGGGCCGTCGTCCGCAGCAGCCCCAGCGTCCAGAGGGTCTCTTCGACCTCCACGGCTTGGGATTTGCTAAGAAGGGTAAGGGTGCTGTGCCTCCTATGATTCCTCAGATGACAATCAAGGTAGATGGTCAGCAGTTGAACATTCCGCAGACGCCCGTCATGTCAACCAATGCCAATGGCTATACCGAGTGTAACCACTACCAGCTCTATGGTCCGCTGAAGACAGACTCAAAGATTGAGGCTACTTCTAACGTAGTCAAGGGTGTCAAGATAGAGGTGAGCCCAGTGGTTGGCGGCCGTGCTACGGTGACCGCTACCTACAAGGGTATGAAGAAGTATTTCCTGATTAACTGATACGTATATGTAACATTAAACTCACTATTGTTACAAATAGCAAAGAATGTGGAATGCATGACAAAGGGCATTCCACATTTCTTTTGTACCTTTGCAGCCGAAAATTAAATAACATAAAACAAGAAGCGATGAATATGAAACTAAAACAAAGTTTACTGGTGATTGCTGCCAGTCTGTTTGTACTGCCAGCATCTGCTCAGTTGTCAACGAATCCCTATAAGTTCTTGGGAAACATCACAACCAGAGGTAATGTGGAAGCCGGTGGTGGCGTACCTAAGTATTATACCCTTTGGAACCAGATTACCTGTGAGAACGAGTCAAAGTGGTCTTCTGTAGAAGGTAGCCGTGGTAATTTTAACTGGACCGGCGCTAATAATGCCTTCAACTATGCCAAGCAGCACGATTTTACCTATAAGTTCCATGCATTGGTATGGGGTGCTCAGTATCCTAACTGGCTGGAGAATCTGGCACCAGCAGAGCGCTTTGCTGCTTACGTGAACTGGTTCGACCATGCCAAGGCGCAGTACGAAACCCTGCCCATGATTGACGTGGTGAACGAGGCTGTAGGCACTCACCAGCCAGGTAACCCATTGATTAAAGAGTCATTGGGAGGTGGCGGTAAGACGGGCTACGACTGGCTCATCAAGGCCTTCGAGATGGCCTACGAGCGCTGGCCGGATGCCATCCTTATCTACAACGACTATAACTCTATCCGTTGGAATGTCAACGAGTATATCACCTTGGTACAGGCTCTGCGCGATGCCGGTGCACCTATCGATGCTTACGGCAACCAGTCGCACGAACTGAGCGATATCAGTGAAAGCGAGCTGAAGAGGGTTTTGAAACAGCAGCAAGATGCATTAAAGATGCCGATGTTCGTCACCGAGTTGGATATAAATATTGCTAACGATGATCAACAGAAGGCACAGTACCAGAGGGTGTTGCCCAATATGTGGGAACTGCCTTATTGCGCTGGTGTCACCCTGTGGGGCTATGTCCTTGGTGCTACCTGGGTAGACAATTCTGGACTTTACAGAGATGGTGCAGAGCGTCCCGCCATGAGCTGGATTAAGGAGTATATGCAGACCGATGCTGCCAAGAATGCCGTCGGTCCTTTCCCTGGCACCAAGAAAGAGGCTTCTGTCTATATTCGTCCCGCTTCACAGAAGGTTGCTAAAGGTGATGTGTTGCCTATCATGGTACGTGCCCGTATGGCTACCAAGACTATCGAGAAGGTTGAACTTTATGTTGCCAACGAACTGGTGGCCACAATGACGGAGGCTCCCTACCTGTTCGAGTATTCTTCGTCGACATCAGGTACTAAGGAGGTAAAGGCTGTGGTAACGACTACCGACGGTGATACCTACGAGCGCTACGGCCGCTTCCAGGTGCTTTCTGGAGACACCAAGCGTGAGCCATACAATGAGACATTGCCCGAACTGCCTGGCACGATCGATGCCGGAGAGTTTGACAAGGGTGTTTCTGGTGTTTCTTACTCTGGTGTCACGACGACTGTCGTCAAGTCGCGCGACAAGTTCAGCACCACCGCTACTCAGGACGGTGCTTGGATGGAGTACACCGTTGACGTGAAGGAGGACGGTCTCTATACCATGGATATGGAGGTGGCTTCTACGAAGGCCGGTGGCAGATTCCATCTGGCAGAATATACGTTCGATAACCTCGACTTCCTGACTGATTTCACCGATGTTCCCAATACGGGTAGCGCTACCGAGTTCCAGCCTGTACACTGCTCTATCAAGAAGTATCTGACAGCAGGCAAGCACGTGTTCACACTGCTTGTGGAGAAGGGTGGCTTCTATATCAAGGACATGACATTCAAGCTCCTGCCCACCTTCGCCATGCCTGGTACTGTTGAGGCTGAGGACTTTGTAACCAACAAGGGTGGTAGTGTCGTTACAATCAATGGCGGCTTTGCCTGGGGTAATGCTGCAAATGGTGACTATGCAGAATATTCTGTTAAAGTCAACCAGGCCGGTAAATACGCTTACGAGGCTACTGTAGCATCAGAGACTACTGGTTCTAAGTTTACGATGAAGCTGATAGATAGCGAGGGCAACGAGACTAGCATGCCTCTGGTGAAGGTGCCCAATAAGGGTAAGGATTCCTACGAGGTGAAGACAGGTAATGTCAAAGAAGCACTCAAGGAAGGTTTGTATACCCTGCGTATTGACGTTACTGGTGGTAAATGTTTCGTTGACAAGATTAAGTTCAACTGCACCGAACCTGCTAGTGGCATCGACGAGGTTGAGGCTGTCGACGAAGTCAATGGTCCTGCCTACAATCTCATGGGTGTTCCCGTCAATGCCGGCTATCGTGGCATCGTGATTAAGAATGGAAAGAAAGTTGTAATCAAGTAATAATCAAGTAAGAAAAGACCAAGATGAGACATATTATTCTTTTAACAATGATGCTGATGTGCTCCGCGATGGGTGCAAAGGCTGAAGTAGATCCTAACTTCCATGTCTACATCTGTTTCGGACAGTCAAACATGGAGGGTAATGCCCAGTGGGAGTCTCAGGATGTCGGCAATGTTGACGAGCGTTTCCAGATGCTGGCAACATGTAACTTCACCAGCCCCAGACGCACGTTGGGCAACTGGTATAAGGCTGAGTGCCCTATCGTCAGCCCTGTTGGCAAACTTGGCCCTACAGACTATTTCGGTCGTACCATGGTTGCTAATCTGCCTAATCACAAGATTGGTGTGATTGCTGTTGCTATGGGTGGCAGTCCTATCGAGATGTTCGACAAGGACAAGTATCAGCAGAAGTACCAGGACAACTATAACGAGTGGTGGGCTCAGATTGCCCGAAACTATTATGGCGAGAACCCTTACGGACGCATCATTGAGATGGCTAAGAAGGCTCAGGAGGTTGGTGTCATCAAGGGCATCCTGCTGCATCAGGGCTGTTCAAACTGTGGCGACCCCAACTGGCCCAACATGGTGAAGAAGATTTATAACGACATGCTGAAAGACCTCAATTTGACAGCAGCTAACGTTCCTTTGTTTGTCGGTGAGGTGGAATATAAGGGAGACGCTCCTCAGAGTGGTGGTTGCGAAAGCCATAACGTGCAGGTAGACCGTATTCCTGAGGTCATCCCTACAGGCTATGTTGTTTCTGCCAAAGGCTTGCCTGGCAATGGCAAAGACCCTTGGCATTTCTCAGCTTCAGGTTATCGCGTGCTCGGCAAGCGCTATGCTCAGCAGGCACTGAGAGTCATCTATGATATTGATCCTGAACTCGATGATCCTTATATAACTATTACGGAAAAGGAGATTGACCAGCGCTTGACCAATGTAAATGACCTCAAGAAAATACCTTTTGCTATTGTAAACGAAGCAGAGGGTAAGGCTTTCTTTGGTACTTTCGGAAAGCACTTGAACTATGCCGATTACAAGACAGCATTTAAGGAGACCCGTTCGGGTTATCTCTTCAAGCAGGGCAAGGCTACTGGCGGCGTCAAGTTGAAGCTCCTCACTCCTGATGGCAATGACTATCAGGTGGATGGCGGTATCGGCTACCTGAATACTCAGGTCTTAGATGGCGATTGCTGCTTTATCTCGAGTAAGATGAATAATCAGAGTGGTCAGGACCTTCCAAAGGGTGCTGTATGGACTATTGAGTATGTTGAGGGCAAGGGCTTCTCTATTCTGAATGTCGGTACAGGCAAGTATCTGAAGGATCCTAATTCGCCTGCTAAGTACGATGAGCCTACCTATTTCACCTTGTGCACACTGAAGGAAAAGTCGGCAACAGGTATAAGTGAGCTCAGAGGTCAGAAGTCAGTTGCTAAGAGTGGTGTCTACACCCTTGATGGCCGTCGCGTCAACGCAGAGAACCTGCGCCCCGGCTTGTACATTATAAATGGTAAAAAGGTTGTAATAAAGTGAGCGAAGTGAGATTTCACTTCCGAACGGGAAAGAGACAGCTGTAGCCAGCTCTGGCTTAGCTGTTCCCGAGTGCGAGACAGCTGTTCCCAGTGATGAGACAGCTGTAGCCGCGAAAAAGCCCTACGGTTTTTCCAAAAGTGGTACGACTTTCTGAAAAGTGGTACCACTTTTTTGTGGGAACAGCTATCTCGCGTCTGTATTAGCTGTATACAGAACCGTATCAGCTGTAGCGCTCAACGCCGACAGCTAAAAATGTTCGCGCGCAGGTGTACCGCGCGCGTGAGTGTTTTCAAAAAAACGCTTTCACTTTCACAACCCCCTATCTACAGGGCTTTCCAGGCCCTTTCCCTGCTTTTGACGTTTCACAAACGTTTCACACCATATTTGTGAAAGCGATGTGAAACGTCTGGAGCCCTTCGCGCCCGCAAGAACCGCCCGCAAACCCCTATTTACAGGGACTTTCTTGGCCAGCGGTGAAGGTGAAGGATAATTTTTAAAAACCGTTTTTCGCAGAAAAGCCCCTCCTCTTCCTCCTTCCCTCCTTAGAAATGCCCTTTTCGTACACAAAATCCTAACGATTTTTGTAAATAAATCGAAAATTCGTAAAGAATTGTTACTAATTACTGTCTCTACATTACAATTTTGCATTTTTCTTTGGTGTTATCTTACCTTTTCCCTATCTTTGTGGCCGAAATTTATTCTTTTATCTAACTAATAATTAAATCTTTATGAGAAATTTTACTAAAATTGTGCTGTCCCTCGCTATGGCATTTGGCCTACTGGGGGGGGTAAATTCTGTTAGTGCAGGCAAACTCCTTGGTAAAGAGTTTACAAGTGTAGCACAACTTAGCGGAAAGATATTTGCTATCGTTGATAAAAGCGAAGGCAAAGCATTCTGCTTTACAGATGTACAAAACCTAGATTATCAAGATTACAGCACAGCTTTTTCTTCAAAGGGAGCACTTTTTAATATAGAATCTGCAGTAGGAGATGGTGTCTCAAGCTATTATTATATTCGTACTCTCCAAATGGATGGCACCTCATATGCTCCATATGGTGGTGGCGGTTACCTAAATTCTACGAATTATGGTCCTGGAGTTTGTTTTACACTTGGACTGAATGAACAAAATGGTCAGGACGGATTGAATTTAGCTGTTTGGAATATTAAATATGTGAAAGGACGGGGATTCACTTTGATGAATATAGGAACAGGTAAATATTATAAAACCGCAACAAAAGGTGCATACGACAATACTCCTGCATACTTTACTTTCTGTGAGTTAGTTGATGACGAGGCAAATGCAAATTTAAATATTGGCACATGGGGTACTTCACAGAATAAAGCGTTTACATTCTCTGTTGGGGGTGACTATACTAAGTATGTTATTGAGTTCCCAGCTTCAACGGTAGCAAGTACAGAAGACGTACATGTGTTGTTCCAATCACGCAAATTTGTTGGAACCGTATATATTCAGAAAGTTGAGGTTAAGGAAGCTGAGACAGAAAGTGCAGCAGATGGAGATAAGACATCAATTAGAGTAATTGATTATTCTACTGCTGGTGGATATGGTTATTACAGACTGGGAGAGCCAAATGGTTCCTATTTTGATTATGATGCTACAGAAAGAGCATTGGTTATCAAGAATACGTCAAGTGAAGGAAATAACCATGATCTACAACCAATCATTATAGATAATGCAACTCTTGCGTTAGGAAAATATTATACTGTTGAAGTCACGATGAAAGCAGCAGTAAATGCACAAGACATTTTCTCTGAGAATATTATTACAAACGGTGACATGGAGGGAAGCGATGTTAGCTGTTTCTTCAAGAAAATAAAAGGTGGAGATCTTTCTTCTGCCGCTATTGAAAATTCAATTGGTAAAGGTGGTAGTCGTGGTATTAAGGTACAGTCAACTACTGATGCAGGAACTGATGAATGGGATTCACAGTTCTACATCCGATTCCCATACATTATACCCAAAGGTACAATGATAAAAGTGGAATTTGACTATAAGACTAGCATTGCTAAAGGCGGTGATAATGCCAATGTAATGACTACGCAGACACAATATGAGCCTACTCAATATAATAGTAGTGATTGTATTGGTAACATTGATTTTAATGTTGATTGGACAAGTTTTAGTAAGCGTATAACAGTTACTGAAGCTATGGCTACGGGAAATGAAATAGAAAGAGGTGTGCGTGCTATAGCTTTCAATCTTGCTAAGAATAAGACGGCTACTGATTTTTATTTTGACAATATTAAAGTCTATCTTATCGAAGCTAATGAAAACGCGATTGCAACAGCTACCGCTTTGCTTGATGGCGCTACAATTGCTATTGGTGCTGAAGGAAACCGTACCTACAGCTATAACCATCCACTTGATTTTAGTGGGGTATCAGGTCTGAAGGCATATGCTGTTACTGCATTTAATCCTGCAGTTCCTTCACTTACATTGACGCCAGTAACAGCAGCGCCAGCTAACACAGGTCTATTCTTAGTAGGCTCTGAAGGTGACTATCCAGTACCAGTTGTAGCAAGTGCTGATGCCATTGTTGGTAATATGCTTGTTTCAAGCAATCTAACAGATGGTGTTATAGAACCATTTGAGGGTGAAGATACTCGACTTGTATTGGCAGGCTCTGGTGCTACTCGTGGTTTCTATCCATTGAGCAAAGCTGGTAATATGGGTGAGAACAAGGCTTATCTACAATTGTTGACCTCAGAATTTAATAGTATTACAACTAGTGCTCGTATGTCTTTTGTTTTTGAGGATGAAACTACTGGCATTACCAAGATAACTGAGACTAAGGAAGCTGATAGTGAATGGTATACACTGAGTGGTGTGAAGCTTCATGCTAAGCCAATCCAGAAGGGTATCTATATCAACAACGGCAAGAAGGTTGTGTTTAAGTAATCCGTGAGATTAGTGTAATCCGTGTTCAATAATTAAAACAAGAAGACAATGAAAAAGACATATATTGTACCAAGCATTGAAGTAATGCAAATCAAGGGGGCAAATTTACTTACTGTATCAAATCCTGGTGTATATACTACTCCAGTAGATCCTGGTTCTGCTGGCAGCCCTGGATTAGAATTGGATGATTTTTAAAAAACGTACTAATATTAATATTACTCCGCGAGGCGCCTTTACGGGTTGCCTCGCTTTTTTTTGCTTGCCAGTGAAAATAATTGTATTTTTGTTTTGTACTTTACACACTTATTATTATCTTTGCAACCGCTACAGCATTCGATGCTAATCTAAATCACAGACAATTTATATCTTTATCTATTAATAACTAACTAATTAAAACTTTATGAAAAGATTATCTACTTTCGTATGTGTGCTCGCACTCTTATTTGGAGTAGTGGGAGTGGCAAAAGCAACTAAAACAAATTGGTCTCCTTCTGGTTGGGTTGCGACTTGGGATAGTGGAACAAATACCATGTCTTGGAACGGTTCTGATGGGTATAAAGTGTTGAGGACAGGTCTTGAAACTGGTGACCTTGATAGCAAATATACCAAGATTCGCGTTGATATAACTAGCATTACTGGAGATAACGATTATATCCAAATGAAAGTTGTCAGCACAGGTAAGAGCGACCAATTAATCAACCTTACAACAGGTGTTAACAATATCATTTTTGCAGATTATTCTAGCGTAATCAATTTCTCCGATGTGACAGAAATTACTTTGTGGGGAACGGGATCGTCTGATGGTAGTGCAGTTATAACAGATTGCTATTTGTATAACCCTGTCAAGACTGTATCTGTTGCTTCATTCGGTACAGAAATTACGGATATTTCTTATATTGCTGATGGAACTAGATTCGCCATTGGTAATGGAACTAATGCAATGTATTGGACGACGGCTAGTGTTGATGGTAAAAATTCTTTGGTGACAAATGTTCCAAGTGACAGCTATTATTATTATAAACTGGAGAAAGTAGATGGATTAGACACTGATGGTGATTCTGAGGTTGAGAATGATAACTATAGGATACTTATTGTAAATTCCTCTGACGAAGCAGCTGTTGTAGGCTGGAATTTTGGCCCTTATCTGAATTATTCCCAGTATGGTCATCTTTTTGCAGCAACTGCAAGGGAAAAAACTGGATCAGATGCGCATACATATGGATGGGATAATGACTACTATGGAATTTGGAAAGTCGCATATTCTGCAGGTAATGGTTTCACTCTAAAGAATGCAGGCATCAATAAATATGCAACTTTGGCTGGATCTTCTGATGATGTAACTTATTTGAAGTTCTACCAAAGTATTAATTATGTTTCTAGTACAGATCTCGAAAAAGAGAACAATGCCTCTAATGATGTAATTTTTGCACTTGCGAATGCAGATGGATATAATGCGGAAACGGGTGAGATGACAAATGGAACTTGGACATTTGATACTCCTGTAGATTTGACAGATTGGGACTACCTTATGATTACTACATCTAATACTGCTGCTGATGCTTCTCATGAGATTACCATTAAAGATAATGATGGCGTAACAGTCAAAGGCGAAGATTACAGTGGAAGTACAGCTGGAACAGGAAAGAATATGTGGCTTGATCGTTGGAATAACCAAAATGCTATCCGCATCAGTATGGATTATCTGCGCAAGGATAAAAGCATGGATATAAGCCAGATTAAGTCATTAAAGATTAATGGAACTGTTAAAGTTGCCAATGTTTATTTGACAGATTACAATAACACGAAGATAAATGGTGGCTATTGTGCTGGTGATGATGTTCGTGAAAACGCTGCTATTGACAAGTTTGGTACAATCTGCCTTCCTTATAAGGCTTCTTGTGCTGGAGCAGAGATTTATGAGATTGCTGGCAAAACAGCAAGTGGCGTTACGTTGGCAAAGGTGACAGGTCTGCTTGAGGCTGGTAAACCATATTTCTATGTGTCTTCTGACCAAGTTGGACAGAATAATGCCGGTGCAGTTCGCAATGTTAACTTCTTCCAGGCAGATTTGGATACTTACAATGCTGCATCTGCTGGTACGAACAATGGTCTGATTGGTACATTCTCGGCTACAACGGCTCCACTAAATAGCTATGTGTTGAGCAACAACAAACTGCACAAAGTGACATCATCTGTTAATGTCGGTGCAAAAAAGGCCTATGTAGATATGAGCACAATTACAGTTAGTGCCCGTCAAGGCGATATCGAACTTTTCTTCGACGAGACAACTGGCATCACATCAGTAGCAAACAACGAACTTAATGCTAAAAGCAAGTTCTTTAACCTCGCTGGTCAGCGTGTAGCTCAACCTACTAAGGGTATGTATATTGTGAACGGTAAGAAAGTAATCATCAAATAAGTAAAGGAGGAATGTATATGAAAAAGAAATATTTTGTGCCACAACTCGACGTGGTAACTATTGCAACACGTGGTATTATCTGTACTTCCGGCTTGAGCTTGGGTGACGATACTGATGTTGTAGGTATTACTGAGGCTGAAAGTCCTGAATTTGACTTTGATCTCACTGACGATGATGATCTCGACTTGTTTGGAGAGTAACAAACAATTTTATTTGTAATAGTATCCGCGGGGCCTCCTTTGATGGTGTGCCTCGCGGATTTCGTTTTGCAAAATATCTGGCTGAAAGTTTGGAACTTTCGTAAAAAGTACGTATCTTTGCAACGGAATCTCCGTAACGGAAAATCCGTAACGGAATTTACGTTATAAATATCAGAGATATTATGGCCAAAGAAAAGACAATTAGTTTAAGAAATCCTTTTGTTTATCAGGGATATGTGAGTCCTACTTATTTCTGTGACCGTACGGAAGAAACGGAAGAATTGATATCAAATCTGCAAAATGGAAGGAATACTGTGCTCATTTCTCCCCGTAGAATAGGTAAGACTGGGCTGATAAAGAATGCTTTTCACCACATAATGCAGACTGATAAAGATGCAAGATGTATATATATAGATATTTTTGCGACAAAAAACCAACATGATTTTGTGGAGCTTCTTACTTCTGCTATAGCTCAAGAGGTCATGTCAAAGGAAAAACAGGCCATGAAACGCCTTTTGGAGTTCTTTGGTTCGTGGCGTCCTGTGTTTAGTACTGATCCTATTACTGGCCAGCCTACTGTGTCAGTCAGTATAGAACATACTCAGACTGCTGTTTCACTGAAAAACGTGTTCGACTATCTCAAACAGAGTAGTCGAGAGGTGTATGTTGCTATTGATGAGTTCCAGCAGATAGCATATTATCCAGAAACGGGCACTGAGGCTTTGTTGCGCTCGTATATCCAGTTTGTCCCCAACGTACATTTTGTCTTTGCTGGTAGTAAGCGCCACCTGATGTCGCAGATATTCTATTCTCCAGACAGACCTTTTTATCAGAGTACAGTATCAATGGGCCTTGAACCTCTTCACGAAGAGATTTACTACGATTTTGCCAAACGTTTTTTTGAAGGCAAGAAAGGCACCCTCTCTAGTGAAGTGTTCCATGATATTTACCATCGGTTTGATGGAGTTACTAGGAATATTCAGTTAATGCTTAATAGACTATATGAAACGGAGAAGAATGTCGTAAACTTAGAGCAGGTCAATGAAGCCGTTCGGTATATAGTGAACAGAAGCTCTGTCCAGTATGAAGAACTTATAGGTTTCTTTACTGACAATCAACTATCTGTTGCCAGGGCTGTTGCAAATGAAGGGCTTGTTGTGAGTCCGCAGAGCAATGACTTCGCAAGGCGTTACGATTTGCCTAGCAATAGTAGCATAAAGACTGCTATGGACTATTTGATAGATAAAGATGTAGTATGTCGAACTCCTTCTGGCTATCGTATATATGACCACTTTTTTGAACTTTGGCTGAAAAGGTTATAGCCAAGAATGTAACATTTGTTACATATAGCAAAGTCCGCGACACATGACGTAAGGTCAGTGTCGCGGATTTTTTGTACCTTTGCGCTTGATAACCATACTAACTAACCAATAGAATTTGAGTGAGATGAAAAAACTGCTTCTGTTGATGCCGTTGATGGCATTGTTGGTGGGGTGCGCTTGCGATGATGACGAAGCGCTGAGCCCTGTGCTGACCGTTGAAGGCGGTCAGATTCAAGGCGTACGGGTAGAGTCCGCAACGCCATGCTCTGACTGGCGGTCAGGGAACACCAGTGTTTACGTGTTTAAGGGTATTCCTTATGCTGCGGCGCCTATTGGCGACCTGCGTTGGCGTGAGCCGCAGCCTGTAGAGGCGTGGGACAGCGTCAAGGTGTGCGACAAGTTCGGTCATCCGGGCTATCAGTCTGTACACTATCCTGGCTTCTATACCTCTGAATGGGGCTATGGCGATGAGGCTCCCTATAGCGAGGACTGCTTGTACTTGAATGTGTGGACCAAGGCTCCTGGTCAGACGGAGAAGAAACTGCCCGTAGCCCTGTGGATACACGGCGGCGGCTATCGTGAAGGCTGGGGATCAGAACCAGAGTTCGACGGTGTGGAATGGGCAGCGAAGGATGTCGTCCTCGTCACCATCAACTACCGTTTGGGCATCTTTGGCTTTATGACTTATCCTGAGCTGTCGGCAGAGAGTCCTCACCACGTCAGTGGCAACTACGGCATCCTCGACCAGATACAGTCTCTGAAGTGGGTGAAGGAGAACATTGCCCAGTTTGGTGGCGACCCCAACAACGTGACCATCTTCGGACAGAGTGCTGGTGCCGGCAGTGTACGTACGCTCTGTGAGAGTCCGCTGGCCCGTGGCCTGTTCCACAAGGCAGTTATCATGAGTGGCGGTGGCATCAATGTTCCTGCCAAGGACGGCGAGGAGGCCAAGCCCGCTACTCCCGTGAATAAGTTCTTTACCTACAACCCCACGCTCGCTGAGAGTGAGGCTGAGACCAAGAAGGTTATGGACTGGGCAGGACTGACCGACCTGAAGGCACTGCGTGCTGCCTCTACGGAGATACTCTATACCATCCCGCAGCTGTATAACATGGTCAACAAGACTGACGTGTTTGTCATGCAGCGTCCTATCGTCGACGGTTATGTGTCGCTGAAGAACTTCGATGCTGCCACTCGTGAGGGAACCATTGCCGATGTGCCCTATATGATTGGCTATACGCTGAACGATATGGGTTCCATGGGGCCTGGCATTGCCGAGTTCTGTAAGGTGCGCCAGAGCCAGGGCGCCAAGGCGTGGGCTTATGAGTTTGCTCGTAAGTTGCCAGATGACGGCAAACATCCCGCCATCACCAGTCGCCTGAAGGGTGCCTTCCACAGCAGTGACCTGTGGTTTGTCTTCAAGTCGCTGAAGCACTGCTGGCGTCCTTGGGCACAGGGCGACTGGGACCTGTCAGAGAAGATGCTGACGGCATGGACCAACTTTGCCAAGTACAGCGACCCCAATGGTAACGAAAACCAAAACGAAAACGGAAAACTGGGTTGGGAACCCTGTACCACAGAGAAACCCCACTTCATGCGCTTCAAGCTGGACGACAAGGATGCTGAGGCCTCTGATATGGGTGAGTTCCTGGTCGATGAAGAGAAATAACAATCCAATAAACACACACAACGATAAGAACTATGAAAAGACGTACCTTGTTATCCCTTTTGGCCTTGTTACCCACGGCCATGGTAGCACAGCCCCGCTGTAATGCTGACGGGACTGTCACCTTTCAGTACAAGAATGAGAATGCCAAGAACGTGCAGGTCGACGTGCAGTTTGCTGGACGTAAGGACATGACGCGTGGTGCCGACGGCCTGTGGACAGTGACCCTCGGACCTGCTGCTCCTGACATGTACCCCTACTGCTACATCGTTGACGGCATCAGCGTGATGGATCCAGAGAATCCGCAGTACTTCCCCAACGAAGGCTTCAAGAACAGCTTGTTGGAGATTCCCTCTCGCGACAAGAACGTTGCACTGCCCCACGATATTGCCAACGTGTCGCATGGTAGGGTAGAGTATGTCAACTACTACTCGAAAGCCATTGGCGCCACCAATCATGCTGTGGTTTATCTGCCACCCGGGTATATGATGGACTTCCAGAAGCGCTACCCCGTGTTCTACCTCATCAGTGGTACCACCGATACGGAGGAGGTGTACTACAAGGTAGGTCGTGTGAACTATATCCTGGACAACCTGCTGGCTGCCGGTCAGGCCAAAGAGATGATTGTGGTAATGCCCTACGGCAACCCCATGAAGCTGAAGAAGCCAGATTCGTCTGCTGCTCCTCAGACACGTTTTGGTGGCGACCCCTTCAGCCAGGACCTGATTAACGACCTGATGCCCTATATCGAGCAGAACTACCGTACGAAGGCTGATAGAGACAGCCGCGCCATCGGCGGTTTCTCACGTGGCGGCAACCAGGCACTGTTCAATGGTCTGACGAACCTCGACAAGTTCTCGTACCTCTGCTCATACAGCTCGTTCACCTCTACCGACATCCCTAACGTCTACGACCAGGCAGAAGATACCAATAAGAAGATCCGCCTGTTCTGGCTGGGTGTGGGTACCGACGACTTCCTCTATGGCAACGCCCGTGACTATATGGAGTTTCTCGACAAGAAGGGCATCCGTAGCGTCAAGGAGTTTACCACCGATAAGTTCGGTCATACGTGGATGAATGCCAAGTACTTCCTGTCCAAGACCCTGCCGCTGCTCTTCAACAAGAAGGCTGCAGAGAACGCCATGAAGAACGGACAGCCCGCTCCTGCCAAGACAGGTCAGGAACAGCAGTTCACCCCAGGTGTCATGGCGCGTCTGTTCCCCAAGCCCATCATCTCTCCAGAATATACCGAGCAGGGCATCATTTTCCGCTTCAAGGCCCCCGATGCCCAGAAGGTAGAGCTGGACTGTGAGATACTGCCAGAGAATGTCGCTCTGCAGCGCGACAGTAGCGGTGTGTGGAGCACCACGCTGACAGACTATCTCTTTGAGACCTTCAAGTACTGCTTTGTGGTGGATGGTACGCCCGTGGCAGACCCCAGCAATATGTACCTCTCACCTGACCAGGGTTTCAAGTACAGCATCTGCGACAATCCCGCTTCTCCGTTCAACTTCGCCTCACAGGAGGATATCGCTCACGGTCGTGTGGCCTACGAGTTGGACCGCAACGAGGCATGGTACACGTCGGCTATGCCCCAGCAGGGCGGTATGATGATGCCCGTCATGATACAGCTGATACCTGGCGAAGGAGATACTATGGAGAGCTGGTTTAAGGTGGGAGGTGCCGACGCTATCGTCGACCGACTGTTGGCTGACGGCAAGACCAAACCCTGCATCCTTACGACCAGCAGCCTGGACTTTATGCAGAACTCAGGTATGCCACAGATGCCTGGATTCAAGGTGCGTACCCTGCGTGCTGACGACTATCCTACATGGAGTCAGCGCCGCAGAGCACTGTTCAAACTGCTGATATCCATCGGTAAGGAGCCTGCTCCTCAGATGCCCGCCTTCGGTGGTGGCTTTGGCGGCGGCTTCGGCGGTGGAGGTGGCTTTGGTGGCGGTTTCCAAGGCAACGAATAATAGGAAAACAATAACACTAATATGAAATTCAGAACAAGTAACCAATCACTTATTTCTTTAAAAATAACATTACTCATGGCTAGCATCCTGCTGGCCATGAGTTCGCAGTCAGTATCAGCCGAAGAACGTACCATCGACATCAGTGGTGATAACACGTCGTCGAGTTATAAGACGTATAATACCGCTATTTCTATTCCTGAGGGCGATATCGTCAACGTGAAGATGGCACGCTACTGCTATTTCAGTTCTACTATCACGGGTAGTGGCATCCTCAACCTCTATGGCGGTGGTGAGCGCTGCTATCTGGGTAACTCTGATAAGAAATGGCCTACTTGGACTGGCTATACTGGCAACATCCATATCTATCCTTTTACGGAGAATTCTTCGTCGGCTGGCTCCTATGGAGTATTATTGGCTCATGGTGGCAAGTCGTCAACACCAGAAAATGCATTAGATGATGCAAAGTCGGGTAAGGTGAATCCCTCGATGGCCAATAACCGAGTAACGCTGCACGCTGGAGCTACAATGACTTGTGAAGCGAATACCAGTGGCGCAGGATTCCGCATCGGTGAACTGAATACAGAGGCAGGTTCCACACTGTCGGGCTATTACAAAAAGTGTCGTTCTGTCTATTACCTGCTGGGTGGCCTGAATACAGATGCTACACTGGCTGGCACCATCAAACCTACTGACTATGACAATGGAACGATGCTGAGCATCGTCAAGGAGGGTACTGGAGTACTCACCATCACAGGCAATGACAACTATCTGAGTGGTGGCCTGCGCATCCTGCAGGGTAGGGTACTGGTGATGAACGACCGTGCGGAGGCTGAGAGCCAGCAGTTGCGTGGTGCCTTGGGTGCGAAACCCAATGCCACGGATGCCATTGCCTATGTCTTCAGCAACGGTGTGCTGGGTGGTACTGGTAGCATTGGAGGTACGGTCGACAACTATGGCACTATCGAATCAGGTGCTGATGGTATCGGTGTGCTGACGCTGAAGAACTATGCGGCAGACTTAAACGCCAACCTCACCGTACGTCCCTCGTCGCGTCTGCGCTTCAAGGTGGCAGCTGCCAATAGCTATGACCGGCTGCTGGTTGATGGCTGTGTGAGCTATAACAATATCCAGGAAGACTTCACTACTAGCGACAAGATGCCCGTTATTGAGATGGCACTGGAGCAGACCGCCGATATCGCTATCGGTACAGAGTTCCGTGTGCTGACAGTCAATAGCAAGGCTGCTGGTGACTGGCACTTCGATGTGCGTGCCAACAAATATACATGGGTCGTCGAGGAACGCCAGGAGAATGACCATGTCGTCTTCGTGGTACGTCTGGAGTCTTATGCTGACATGGAGATTGCTGACGATTCTGACGTGGATGATGATGCTGATGACCCCATCTATACCATGGGTGCCTTCTATGATGACGGCATTGACGATGCTGCTGACAAGAATACGCTGAAATACTATGCAGACCAGAACCAGAAGAGCGTTGGTGTGGCACTGTGTACCTATAAGGGTCTTGACAGTGACAGAAGTGAGGCTGCCAGACAGTTCAACATGATGGTCTGTGAGAACGAGATGAAGATGGAGACCTTGCAACCTTCCAAGGGCAGCTTCAGCTTTGGCAGTGCTGACAATCTGGTAACTCTTGCCCAGCAGAACAATATGGCTATTCGCGGTCACTGTCTGGTATGGCACTCACAGGTGCCCACTTGGTTGTCGTCTGACGGTAAGAAGAACGACAAGGAATGGACGCGCGAGCAAGCCTTGGAGATCATGAAGAACCACATCACCAAGGTGATGACACACTATAAAGGAAAGGTACGCGAATGGGATGTCGTCAATGAGTGTCTGGATGACGACCAGACGACTGTACGTAGCAATCCCAACAGCTACGACCTGCGTCAGCAGAGCGTGTGGCAGCGTGCCATCGGTGATGATTATATCGACTCAGCCTTTGTCTATGCCCACCGTGCCGATCCTGATGCCATCCTCTACCTCAACGACTATGGCGTAGAGTTGCAGGGTAAGGCCAAGTCGCTGGCATTCTATAACCTGGCCGTCAGTCTGAAAGAGAAAGGTATCCCCATTCATGGCGTGGGTCTGCAGTGTCACTTCTCTGTCGGTGAGGTCGATGGTGTGAAGCTGAACCGTACCATCAAGCGCTTTGCTGAGGCTGGCTTGTTGTGTATCATCACTGAATTGGACATGGGTATTCCCTCGACGACTGCCACCAACAAGGAGGAGCAGGCTCGCATGTATCGCATGATTACTGATATCGTGCTGAAGAACGACAACTGTCCCAGCATGGTTGTCTGGGGTATTAAGGATAACGACAGCTGGCGCTCGGGGTCTAATCCCTTGCTTTACGATTCAGGAATGGGTAAGAAACCTGCCTGGTATGGTGTGCGCTCAGCCCTGCGCCACCGCGCGCTGGCCTCTAGTGTTGGCGCGGTTCGTCGCGATGGAATCGCAACGAACAGTGATGTCTATACCCTTGACGGCCGTCGCGTTAGTGCAGCCAGTCTGAAGCCTGGTCTTTATATCAAGGACGGAAAGAAGTTCGTAGTAAAATAAATCGAGCCTAATCAACGTTATTAAAGAAACTATTAACAAAAGAAATACTTATGAAGAAGATTCTCTTATCAGTATGTATGCTGTGCATGGCTGCAGTGGCTATGGCACAGGGTGACGCATTGAAATCAAAGGTTGTAGAAGACGGAGGTCAGGGTCCTTATAAGGCCATCATGACCGAGGTGCCGGGCTTGCAGGCTCATACCGTCTTTGTGCCGCAGGACCTGTCGAAGTTCGGCAAGAAGAACCTGCTGCCCGTCCTTGTATGGGGTAACGGTGCCTGCACCAACTCACCCTGGGAGCACTTTAAGTTCCTGAACGAGATTGCCAGCTATGGCTTCATCGTGGTGGCTACAGGTTATATCCCTATGGAGGAAGAACCCTATCGCGGTCCGATGTCGACCACACAGCAACAGATAGAGAGCATTGACTGGGTATTCGCACAGAACCAGGACAAGTCTTCACCTTATTATAATAAGATAGACACCAAGCACATCTGTCTGTCAGGTATGTCGTGTGGTGGTTTGCAGACGCTGTTCAACTGTGCTGATCCTCGCGTGACAACGCTGATGATTTGTAATAGTGGTCTGTTCAAGCGTTCTAATGCTGCCCAGGCAGTTGGTGGTATGCCGATGCCTCCCAAGGAGAAGCTGAAGGAGATTCATACGCCCATCATGTACCTGCTGGGTGGTAAGACGGATATCGCCTACGAGAACGGTATGGACGACTTCCACCTGATTGACCATGTGCCCGCTTGTGCTGTTAACTTCCCCGTAGGTCATGGTGGTACCTACCGCCAGCCTCATGGTGGTGAGTTCAGCGTGGTAGCACTGGCATGGCTGCAGTGGCAGTTGAAGGGTGACCAGCAGGCTGCCAAGATGTTCCGTGGTAAGGACTGCGAAATCCTGAAACGTAAGGACTGGACTATTGAGAAGAACAACTTATTCGATAAATAAATGAGAGGATTCATTATGTCGTGCATGACCGCACTATTGGCAGGCTGTCAGACGGCCCCCGATATGAATGTTGAGCAGCAGGTTGACGCGCTGTATCAGAAGATGCCCCAAGAGGAGCGTATCGCCCAGTTGAAGAGTATGTATATGGAAGAGCTCTTCAACGAGCAGGGCCAGTTGGACACTGTGAAGTGCCGTGAGCTGATACCCTATGGTATCGGTCACTTCTCGCAGTATGCCTTCCAGAAGCCACGCGACCCGAATGTGGTGCGCGACATGGTGGCTGCCGTGCAGGACTGGCTGATGCACCACACACCCAACGGCATTCCTGCCTTGTTCCATGAGGAGGTGTTGTCGGGTGTCAACACACAAGGTTCTACCATCTATCCGCAGCAGATTGGTCAGGCATGTTCATTTGATCCTGAACTGGCAGAGTTGAAGACGCGCCAGACCAGTACGCAGATGCGTAAGATGGGTGGCATCCTGTCGTTGTCGCCAATGGTCGACGTGTGTCGTAATCCATCGTTCAACCGTTTGGAAGAGTCGTATGGTGAGGATGGCTACCTGTCAGCAGTGATGGGTACTGCCTTTGTCAAGGGTCTGCAACAGGGTGACCTTCGTAAGGGTGTCGGTGCCTGTTCCAAGCACTACCTCGGCTATGGCGGTGGTGGCGATGCCGACGAGAAAGAGCTGATGGAAGAAATCCTGCTGCCCCACGAGACGATGATCCGTGTGGCTGGCAGTAAGGCTGTCATGCCTGGCTATCATGCCATGAAGGGTAACAAGCTGACCTGTGTGGCTGACAGCACCATTCTTAATGATATTCTGCGTGGCTACCTCGGCTTCGACGGCATGGTGGTCAGCGACTATACGGCTATCGACCAGCTGCCTGTGCCCGACGGCTTCCCCGGCGGGGAGAAAGGCTGGGATACCATGCAGAAGGCTGCTGCTGCCATCAATGGCGGTAACGATGTGGACTTCCCGTTCGGTGCTAACTACCAGTACCTGCAGGAGGCACTTGACTCTGGTCTTGTTGCTCCACAAGCCTTCGAGCGTGCTGTCAAGGATGTACTGCGCTATAAGTTCCGTGCCGGCCTGTTTGATGAAAAACCTTATCTGTATAGCACGGAGAAGATTGTGCTTGATACCCCTGAGGAACGTAAGACTGCCTATGATATCGCTGTAGAGAGTGTTGTACTCCTGCAGAATGACAGCAGCATCCTGCCACTGGTTAAGCCAACAGCTAACAGCGAAGAGCCAACAGCCAAGAAGATTCTCGTCACTGGTCCTAATGCCAACTCGATGTGGGCCATGTGTGGCGACTACTCGTTCCCTGCTATGACATTCTTCTGGAAGAAGATGGAGGAAGACCTCGATCATCCGCATGTCATCACGCTGTTGGAGGGTCTGCAGAACCACAAGCCTGACAGTGTCAACATCTTCTATTCAAGAGGTTGCGACTGGACGGAAGAGATAGAGACGAAGTTCTCGCATGTCGGCGATAAGCGCTCATGGGAGTATCCGCTGCTGCATCGTAAGGTAGACTCTGGTGAGACGGCCAACAAGGAAGAGGCACTGGCGATGGCCGACTCTGCCGATGTCATCATCGCTGCCATGGGTGAGAACGTGATGCTGTGTGGTGAGAACCGCGACCGTCAGGGATTGCGCCTGCCCGGTAAGCAGCAGGAGTATGTCGAGGCATTGCAGGCTACAGGCAAGCCCGTCATTCTGGTACTGTTTGGTGGCCGTGCTCAGGTTATCGGTGACCTTGCCGAGCGCTGTGCAGCAGTCATCCAGGCGTGGTATCCTGGTGAGGAGGGTGGCCATGCTGTAGCTGACATCCTGTACGGTAAGGTGTCGCCATCTGCTAAGCTGTCTGTCTGCTATCCTAAGGAAGAGCTCTATGAGCCAGTTTGCTATAACTCTCAACTCTCAACTCTCAACTCTCAACTAATCCAGTGGCCTTTCGGCTATGGCTTGACCTATACCACCTTCGAGTATAAGCACCTGCTGATGGATCAGTCGGCACGTGTCAGCACAGATTATATTAAGGTATCGTTTGAGGTGAAGAATACGGGTAAGGTAGCTGCTACGGAGATAGCACAGGTGTATCTGTCACCTACGGCTGATAACCAGCCACTGAAACCCATCCAGCTGCAGGGTTTTGCCCGTGTGGCTTTGGAGCCCGGACAGACCAAGCGCGTGGAGTTGAAACTCTATACCGACCAGTTTGGCTATTATACCAATGAGGGTCAGCGTCAATGGAACGTCCAGTCAGGAACCTATACCGTCAAGGTGGGTGCTTCCTCGGCAGATATCCGTTTGGAACAGGATATCACGCTGAAGGGTGAGAAGATAACCAAGCCATTGCGTGACCGCTACTTCTCAGAAGTGAAAGTCACTGACTGACTTCTTTAACTCCTTTAACTCCTTTAACTACATATATTTTATAAACAATCTTCAATAACAACACACAACGATGAAGAAGAATATCATGACCTTGCTGGCGCTGCTGACAATGACTGCAGCGTCAGCACAAAAGAATGACCTGCCACTTGTCTATGACGTAGAGAACACAGGCAGTAAGTTTGCAGCACCCGCCATGCCTGCTGCCGACCAGTTACCTGTTATCCGTGAGCTGCCCGATGCCTTGGAGGGCGTCAAGAAGTTTAAAGGCTGGGCAAAGCGCCGTAGTGATATCGGACAGATGATTCAGCACTATGGCATCGGTACCAAACCCGCTGTGAAGTCTGAACAGGTAAAGGCCCGCATGGAAGGCGACACCCTGATTGTTGATGTGACCGTTGGTCAGGAGATGCTGACGCTGAAGTCTGTCATCCGCTATCCTAAGGTTGGGGAGGCTCCCTATGCACTGATGATTGGCACGGATATGATAGCCATTCCACGTCAGCTCTTTGAGGACAGACCCATTGCCACCACTACCTTTACTTCGGCACAGGTCAATGACTACAAGCAGTTTGGCAAGCACCACGACCGTGGCGAGCACCACTTCGACCGCCTATATCCTCAGTTGAAGGACAATGGTGCCTATAGTGAGTGGGCATGGGGTATGAGTCGTATCATTGATGGTCTGCAGCAGTTGGGGCCAGAGGTGACAAAGATTGATACCAAGCGTATTGGTGTGACAGGTTGCTCGTATGCTGGCAAGATGGCACTCTACTGTGGTGCTTTCGATGAACGCATCGCGCTGACCATTGCTCAGGAACCTGGTGGTGGCGGTGCTGCCGCTTGGCGTAAGTCACACGAGTCGACACTGGCCGGCAAGAATCTGGAGGACCTCGACAAGACCGACTACCACTGGTTCTTGGAGAGCCAGAAGGAGAACTTCCATGGTGACAGCGTCTACCGCTTGCCTTACGACCAGCACGAGCTGTGCGCGATGGTATGTCCGCGTGCGCTGTTGTTGTTGGGTAATCCTGATTTCGAGTGGCTGGCTGATGGCTCGATGCTACCCTCTGCTGAGGCAGCCAAGAAAGTTTGGGAGCGTTTCGGCATTGGTGACCGTATGGGTTGGAGCATCGTGGGCAAGCATGGTCACTGCCAGTTGCCACAGACTCAATGGCCAGAGGTGCAGGCTTTTATTGACCGTTTCCTCTTGGGACGCGATGTGAAGACAGACAACATCAAGAGAGTTGAGGATCTGAAGTAAGAGACAACGAACATCCTTGATATAATCACTATGAATTATAGACATTTTATGTTAGCCGTAGCTCTTACGGTAGCTGGCACAGCAGTAGGGCAGGATGGTCCCACGATGGGATGGAGCTCGTGGAACACCTTCGGTGTGAACATCAGCGAGAGCATTATTAAAGGACAGGCCGATGCCATGGTCAGCAAGGGATTGCTCGGCGTGGGCTATGACCATATCAATATTGATGATGGCTATTTCGGTGGTCGTGATGCGGAAGACGGTCACTTGCTCATTCACTCCACCCGTTTCCCTAACGGACTGAAACCCGTGGCTGACTATATCCACGAGAAGGGATTGAAGGCGGGCATCTACAGTGATGCAGGCCGTAACACCTGTGGCTCGATGTTCAATGGCGACGTCACGGGTAAAGGCGTGGGACTTTATGAGCATGACCAGCAGGATGCTGACTTCTTCTTTAAAGACTGTGGCTTCGACTTCATCAAGGTAGACTTCTGTGGTGGCTCCTACTATCATAATGAGGACCACTTAGTGCTTGACGAACAGGAGCGCTATACGGCCATAGCTCAGGCTATTCAGAATACAGGACGTACCGACGTGCGCATGAATGCCTGTCGCTGGGCTTATCCGGGTACATGGGTAGACAATGCTGCCTTCTCATGGCGTACCACCGGTGATATCAACTGCAGCTGGGAGTCGGTGAAGGGTATCATTGCCGAGAACCTCTACCTTTCTGCTTATTGCAGCAAGGGTCACTACAATGATATGGACATGCTGGAGGTGGGACGTTCGCTGACAACGGAGGAGGACAAGACGCACTTCGGTATGTGGTGCATCATGAACTCGCCGCTGCTCATTGGTTGTGACCTGAGGAATATCAAGGATGAGACGCTTAGCCTCTTGAAGAAAAAGGAACTCATTGCCCTGAACCAGGATGCGCTCTATCAGCAGGCCTATGTGGCTGCCCTCGTCAACGGTTGCTATCTGTTGGCAAAGGACTTGGAAGAGCTGAACGGTGTGAAGCGTGCCTTTGCCGTGTATAATCCTAACGATGCACAGAAAACTGTTCAGGTCAGTTTCGCTGACCTGGATATGGGTGGTCTGGTGAAGATGTATGACGCGTTTATGCCTCGCAACAAAAAGGAGGCAACGGGCACCTTTGAAGTGAAGGTCCCTGCCCATGGCGTCCGCATCTATGTCGCTGAGGCTGAACAGCGTCTGGAGCGTACCCGCTACGAAGCCGAAACAGGTTATATCAGTACCTATCAGGAAATCAAGAATAACCAGGCTGAGAAGACGGGTATCTACGAGACTGCTGACTATTGCTCCTGCGGCTACAAGGCTGGCTGGTTAGGATATAGTGAGGCGAATGCCCTGGAATGGCGTAATGTCTATAGCAAGAACGGTGGCGAATATAATCTGACTATTGGCTTTATCTGTGGTGAGAGTCGTAAAATGTCTGTCAGCGTGAACGGTACTAATGTGCAGACCCTCTCTTGCAATAGTGGTGGCTGGCAGAAGGTGGGTACGAAGACGATTACCATCCAACTGCAGCCTGGCCAGAACACCATCCGTCTGGCGAACGTTTCCAACTGGATGCCTGACATTGACTACATAGACGTTGTCTCTACAGCTCCCACTGGTATCCGTGAGATAGTAAATAGCAAATGGTCGAATAGCCAAATCTTCGACTTGTCAGGCCGTAAGATAAAGACACCACGCAAGGGCATCAATATCATTAATGGTCGCAAGGTAACACAGAAATAATGACCACGGTTGTAACTTAAAAAATCTTAATTGTGATAAAATAGTTGAGGGGAATGCAAGATATTTCCCTCAACTTGTCGTATAACTAGTAGAACTGAATCATTGATGAGTGCTCTAACAGAGAAAGACATCGTGGAGGCTGTTCGCAGTGGACGCCATGAGGGGCAGACAGAGATGGTCGGTCGCTATGCTCAGCGTATCTTTGCCATGATCGTGAAGCAGGTGCCTGACGTGATGGATGCTCAAGAGCTGACACAGGACACCTTGATGCGGGCCTTCAGTCATATCGACAGCTACGACCCACAGCGAAGCTCACTCTCCACCTGGCTCTGTCGCATTGCCTACCGACTGACGCTGGACTTCCTAAAACGTAACAGTCCGCTGATAGTGCCTTTGGAAGATACAGGGGTAGGGCAAAAGGATATTAGCGACGAGGAACTGGAGACAGAACTGTCGACAGGTCGCGAAGAGCGTATTGAGCAACTGATGCAGATGGTAGATGACCTGCCTGCTGATGAACGGATGTTGCTGACGCTCTATTACTTCGAAGACCGTTCGCTGACGGAGATAGCATACATCATGGGTGTTGAGGCTGGGGTACTGGCCAATCGACTATACAGAACGAGAAAAAAGCTCTATAAAAAGTTGAAAGATGAAGAACGAACGATATAAAGACACGGATCTGCGTGAGGCGCTGCGTCGGAAATATGCCGACACCCCACAGCTGCCTGCTGACTTCATGAAAAACATGGAGCAGAAGACGAATCCTCCCATGACTCGTCCTATTCGTCGCTGGTGGTGGGTGGCTGCAGCAGCTAGCGTCTTATTAATAATAGGTATCGGTGTGACCATGATGCCTACAGAGGAGACGATGCCGACTGCTCCCAAAGTGGTGGCCAAGGTGGAATCCCCGCAGGCGTCTGTTGTTGAGGCAACCTCCAAAGAACCCAAGAAGGAGGGAACATCCAGCCAGAAGACCGTCAATAAGAAAACAGACAAGAAGCAACCTGCCAAAAAACAGAAAAAGCAATTGCATGATTCTGGCAAACAGCAGAAGACGGTTCCTGTGAGTCCTACGGTGAGTCCTGCTTATACCGATCATCTTCACTATGCTTCAGCTGAACTGACGAAGGATACCTTGCCCTACCAGAACCCAGCTCGCGTAGATGAGTTCATTGCCAAGATGGCAGCTTATAACCATGTGAAACAAGGTGAACTGGAATGTACACAACCTGCTGGCAGCAATGTGGTGTCTAGCGTATATGTGTTCCCAGACAATAAGGAGATAGATGTCTTCGGACGACTCTTGCAAGTGGCTTGCTGTTATAGTGACGAGACGCCTGGCTATCTGCTGAGTTTCTCGCATCAGCAGTTCTTCTTCGAACTGAAGGACATGCGTCAGCAACTGCAATACCGTTGGATTGCCGAACGTGTGAACGGCAAGATACTACTTTACGGTACTCATGCGCCTTTAGGCACCAAGGAATCGTCTGCCTGTTATCAAGATTATCGTGATGAACTCATGCATACAAAGAGTATTAACCAAAACCCGAGAGAAATATGAAACGTATAGTAGCCCTTAGCCTGATGGCTATAGCCTGCCTGTCGATGCAGGCACAAGTGCAAGAAGTGAAAGTGCTGGCTTCCAGTACAGGTGTTTTTGTGCCCCGTCCAGAGGTTAACACAGATAAAAAGACCAAGAAGACCTCTGCTGTCTGGCACTCTACAAACAACGACTGGATCAAGGACAACTGCGAAGCCAAGAACGTGACAGTCATCAAAGACTATCTGCAGCTCTTCCCTGAGGTCGCCAATATGTCCCTTGATGACCAGCCATATATGCCGATGAGTTGGCGACTGACGGCAGAAGGTGGAGAGACGGTGATGCACTGCTACTTCCGTATGCCTGCTGACGAGGTGACTCATCTGTGGTTGACATCAGAGGAGACCTGTCTTGTGGATTACGAGACGGGTATACAGTATCGCATACGTCGTACGGAACCCGATACCTTCCGTAAGCATTTCAGCGTGAAAGGGAAGAAAGGCGATGTGATAGACCTGAAAATCTTCTTCCCACCACTGCCGGAAAGCACGAAAGATGTTGTCATCTTTGGTATACCCAACTGGTATTTGGTGGGAAACAAGGTGAGTCTCAGACAGCAGAACAATAGTGGATGGGCAGGAGTCGGCTTTGACTACGACGTGAAGCCACAGTTCCATCAGCCTCGTCTGCTTCAGGAACATCTCAGCGAGGATAAGCCCTATGACATGCAGAACTGGAATACCTGGAAAGTACTAACAGATGCTCATTATATCAAGCCACAGCAGGACGGCACGATGGCTATCTGGCTTACACCAGAGGCTACCTATTTGGCCATTGCCTGTGAGCAGAACTGGACACGCGAGTATTGGGGATTCTTCTGGGGTAATGAAAAAGGCGACGTGCTGCTTGACGATGCTGGTAGGCAGTATAAGCTCCGCGAAGTGCAGGGCGTGCCACAGAACGAGATGTTCTTTATGGACGGGAATGCTGGCGACTATATTGCCTATCTGAAGGTTTTCGACCCGATACCCTTGGATGTGAAGACCTTTACCTATATAGAACCAGAAGGCGAACCCTTCAATGCTTGGGGCGCTAACTGGAAAGGTAGCGTACTCCATAACCTTAGCATTGAGCAACTGCGAGCCAACCAGAAACTCTTCGAGTACCAGCCTCGCAAGGTTGTCAAATAGACAGATATTAGTCAGATTTTGATTCAGGATATGAAAAAACAATTATCAACCATTTTACTTTTACTTGTCCTGCTGTCGGGCCATACAATGGCTCAGCAGCAGGATTCTGTTGCTGTCAACAAAGAAACTAAAGAGAAAGAAAAGAAAGAGAAGAAGGTGTATCTGTGGGGATATCTCTCAGACTCCTTCACACGAGCGTACATCCCTGATGTAAAGGTCGTCGTACTGAGATCCGACTCGTCGCTCGTCGACTCTGCCCACGTCGAGAATGGCGGCTATGGCGGTTTTAAGTCCTCGGAGTACTACCTGGAGGTTCCTGCCAAGCCTGCCAAGTATATCATCAAGGCTACGCACCCAGACTACGAGACCACTTACAAGGACTACGAAATAAAGTATGTTGCCCGCAACCGTGACTTTGAGGTGCCTGCTATCCGCATGAAACGTATCCAGCGCAGCAACTACGATAAGGATGGTGGCTCCTTGCAGGAGGTCGTAGTGAAGGCGACGAAAGTCAAGATGGTATACAAGGGTGACACCATCGTCTTCAATGCTGATGCCTTTAATATCCCTGAGGGTTCAATGCTTGACGGACTTATCAAGCAGCTGCCAGGTGTAGAGCTTAAGGACAACGGTGAGATCTATGTCAACGGCAAGAAGATAGAGAACCTGACGCTCAACGGTGCAGACTTCTTCAAGGGTAAGAACAAGATGATGCTCGAGAATCTGCCGTACTATACCGTGAAGAACGTGCAGGTGTTCAACAAGCGGACACCCAAGAGTGAGTTCCTCGGACGTGACGTCGAGGAGAAGGAATATACCATGGATGTGGTGCTGAAGAAAGAATACAGGGTTGGTGGTACTGTCAACTTAGAGGCAGGCTATGGCACCGACGATCGCTACAAGGCTCGAGGCTTCGGATTGCGCTATACCGACCAGACCCGTGCAGTGCTCTTTGGAGGTGTGAACAACCTGAACGAATATATCGACTACGACCGTGAGGGTAATGAGCAAGACCGTACGCAGGCTTCTGGTGACCGCGACCTCAAGACCATTGGCGGCAACTGGTCGCTGCATACCCCAGAGGAACGCATCACCAACGACTTCGGATTCAAACTAAACTGGCAGGATATCTATTCGGAGAGTGAGAGCCAGAGCGAGAACTTCCTGGCTGGTGCCAGCACCTTCGGACAGTCACGTTCGCAGAGCAATAATCGTCCCTTCCAGCTATCGGCAAACAATACGTTCTATATCCGTAAGCCGATTTATCTGTATTCATGGTTTAGCATGGAATATAACCATGACAAGAACTGGGGCGATAGTTGGTCGTTGACTGCCAATGACCAGCTGATGAAAGACAGTGTGAACCATACGCAGAGTTCCTACTCTTCAAAGCAGGACTACCTGCGATTGAGTTGGGATACGAGCTGTGATGTGAAACTACCGTGGGGTGATGAGCTGGAGATGGGCTTTGATATGAGTCTACAGCGCCAGTGGAATAGCGATAGCTTCTCGCAGAACCGCTATACTATCTGTAAGATGGGCACTGTCGACCAGCGCAACCAGTATAGTGACAGTCCGTACAATAGTTATAATATAGGAGGTAACCTTTCCTATCGTCTGCGCTTGACGGATCATTTCTCTATCTCTCCCAGAGCGAGCATCGGCTATTACTATAACAATAATGACAGTCATCTTTACCGCCTGGACTGGCTGGGACAGGATTGGGCCGTCGGTGGACCACATGCTATCGGTGAGTTGCCAGCTACTGACGACTGGCGCCTGCTGACCCTTGATGCTCCCAACTCGTCGGAGCAGGGCAGTCGTGAGAACCAGTACAGCGTGGGCATGATGCTGAACTATAGCAAGTCGCTGGCAAACAATAACGGATACCTCTATTATTATGTGTCGCTCTTGAAGCAATTCCGCAGGAAGCACATGTACTATGACAGCGACAATCAGCACCAGACGATGAACCGCAACTACGACTTCCCGACGATGAATTTCTACTTCACCTACTCGTTCGACAAGAACCGCAAGTCCCTCTCAGCCAATGGAAGCAGCTCCGTCTCGCTACCTAACATCGGACAATTGGTGGACATCACTCAGACGAGTAACCCGCTTAATATCCGTAAGGGTAACCCCGACTTGAAGCCAATGACCTATTGGTGGTTTAATGCCAGCTATCGGGCACGCGTTGACAGCATTGACCAACACATCACCATCGGTATGTATGCAAACATCCAGCATAATGCGATGGCTACCGCATATACGTATGATGCGACGACGGGTGTGCGCACCACCTGGACGGAGAATATCAATGGCAACTGGAACATGACGGGAAACATTGACTATGGACGTGCCCTTGGCGCGAAGAAGTTCTGGCACATTGGAGCCAACCTCTCCTCTTCTGTGGGGCAGAGTACCGATATGTCGTCGGGCGAAACCAACCGTGTGACCAATACCGCGTTCACCTTCTCACCGAATATACGCTATCAAAAGGAGAAGTTGACATTCACCCTCAAGGCTGATGGTACGTGGCGCCATTTCCGTCGTAGCATAGAGATTGAAGGACTGTCTGTCGACATGTATGACTTCAACTATGGCTTCAATGCCAACTACAAGTTGCCGTGGAACTTCACCATCGATACGGATCTGCAGATGCACTCGCGCCGAGGCTATGCCGACAGTCAGATGAACGACAACCGCCTCTACTGGGATGCTACGCTGACAAAGTCGTGGAAGCAGGGACGTTGGGTTGCAAAGGTAAAAGGCTACGACCTCCTGGGGCAGGTCAACCACTGGCAGTACTACGTCAATGCGAATGGTCGCTACGAGACGTGGACGAACAATATGCGTCGCTATGTGCTCTTCTCGCTGGCCTATCGCTTCAGCCTCACACCGAAAAAGTAAAGGGCATCCTATTACTGCATATAAAAAGAAGGAACATGACAACCATGTTCCTTCTTTTTATGTATTATTGCAGACGATTAATATCTCTTGCGGCTGTGCTTTACGCCGTTCTTGTCGATATACTGCTCAATGACGATACCACGATGGTTGCTGGTGTCTGACAGCTTGCGGCCAGACAGGTCGTAGCACTGGGTCTTGACGGGATCGCTGCTCTCCATCTCATCGATGCCGCTTCCTTCCTTAGTGAACTTCCAAGCGTCTACGTAGACATCCTCGCCTTCGGTAAGGACTAGTAAAAGGTTGTTTTTGACTCCCTTGAATTTGCCCTCGGGTAATATTAAGGCATGGTCTTCAAAATCTGTCGACGAGAACTCGATGGTTGCTAACGTTGCTCTGGGGGAACTGCTGGTGCGTAAATCCAGCTTACCAGTACCCTTAGCGCGCAGCGAGAATGCTTTAGCGCCTGTGGAACCGAAGTCAACCTTACGAACGGCAATCCATGAGTTGGGTTCCATCTTCACCTGCAGGTTCTCTGAGGCATCGTTGCCCAAGGTGCTGATCTTGGTGTTCTTCTGGATGTTGGTCATGCCCTCATATTGTATACCACCGCAGCTGGCCATGGTCTCCATCTGTTGCAGCTCGTAGGGGTTCAAGTTCTTGATTTGTTTAACACCAGTGGTGTTCAGCGTGACAAGGCTGACAGTAGCTGTCGACTCGTTGACCGTTGCTTTGTTCACGCAGATAGAACGGTAATCACCAGCACTGGCATCTACGTCACCTCCATTCTTCATGGCATCCAACAAGATACTACCATGGTTGTGGTAGATATGGTAGTAGCTACCCTGGAACTTCTGCAGATGTGAGTGGTTGTTACCTGCGACGCCAGGGCCGTAATAGCCTTTGAAGACCCATGAGTCGGAATCTGTAGGATTGTCACTGACCATATAACACATGGTACCACCGCCAGGAGCATTGACATTGATGCCATGCTCTTGTTTGTAGGCGTTCCATTCAGTATTGTCACGGTTAGCCCAGTTAGAACAATAGGTATAGACATACTTGCCACCGATAACGTTCAATTCGTTAGCCTCGAAATGGTAGGGGGCAGGAATTCTGACTGGTTGTCCATCAATCTGAGTCATGTTTGACTTTAGCTTGACAATACGCGCATTCTTAGGATTAAAACTGTTACCACCGTCTACGGGATCGAGTCCACCGAAACTAATCCAGCCAACACCATTCTCATCTATAGTTACGCCAGGATCGAAGACGGCAGAACAGGGGGTAGCACCTGGCGTATCTCTGTGAATCATCAATTTGTTGTTTGGGGATTTCCATGGGCCGATGGGTGACTCGGCCTTTAGTACACCAATACCGTGACTGCTGTTGCAGAAGTAGAGGAAGAACTCATCCTTGTCAGTGCTCTCGTTGTGGCGCCAGGTAACGGATGGAGCCCATGAGACACCATAACCTTGATACCAGGGACTTGTCACCCATCCTGAACAAATTTTCTTCGTGTCGATGGTGCCGTGGAAGGTCCAGTTCACCATGTCATCAGTAGAGAAGACAACGATGGACTTGATGTTGCCATAAGTGTTGTCACCCTTCTTGCCATTGGCTACAAACTCCTGATGGTCGTTAGAACCATAAACATACAGACGACCATTGTACTCTAAAGCGGTGGGGTCGGCACAGAAGATGTTGGCACTGATGGGGTTGTTGTTGTCGCTTCCTTTATAGTCGGTAGCTATTTTCTGCGCATCTGTTGATACACAAGCAGCAATGAGGGCTGCTGTTAGGAATAGTTTCTTGTACATATTTATATAGTGTTTTACGTTTCCTGGCTGCAAAGGTACAAAAAAAGAGTGGATTTTCTACATTAATTATTGCAATAAAATAGAAAATGATACATCAGAAAAAGTCCATGACACAGTGAGTAAGTGTTGTGTCATGGATTTTTTATACCTTTGTACCCTGAAATATTACATACTACAAATGACTATACTGAAATACCTGAAATCGAACGTCCATACCGTCCTCTGGCTGGTGGTCCTCCTGGCGGTAGCTATTGTGCTGCTGACTTATGAAGCCAACCTGCTATGGAAAGTGCAGGAGAAGAATCTCTTCCTCTGCTCTCTGCTGTTTTTCAAGGAACAGCTGGTGGTACCTGGTGGTATGCTCACATGGCTCGGAACATTCTTTACCCAGTTCTTGTATCTGCCATGGTTGGGTGTGTTGATGCTGTGTGCCTGGTGGTGGCTACTGATGTGGCTTGTCAAGCGAACCTTCCGTATCGCCAACCGCTGGGCGATACTGATGCTCATACCCGTTGCCCTCTTGCTGCTGACGAATATGGACATGGGCTATTGGATTTATATGCTGAAGTTACGCGGACACTTCTTTATCTCTACCATTGGCACGACAGCGGTAGTGGCCCTGTTGTGGGGCTTCAGATGTCTTCCCGACAAATGGTACCTCCGTGCGGCATATATCTTTGTGGTCTGCGCCTTAGGCTATCCGCTCATGGGCATCTACGGACTGGCTGCAGCCTTGTTGATGGGTATCTGGTCGTGGAGAGTGTCTGCCACGCGTACGGCGGCTGTTGTACTCACTGTTGTAGCCATCTTGAGTGTCATCGCAGTACCGCTGTTCTGCTATCGCTATGTCTATTATCAGATTAATCTGGCAAATATCTTCTGGGCTGAACTGCCCTTATTCTTCATCACGGAGGAATACCCAGCCTATTATATTCCCTACTATCTGTTGGCTCTCTTCTTTGTGATACTGGCAGTGACCTACCGTCCTGACCACCAGGCCATCAAGCCTATGAAGAAGTTTTATTACCTGCTGTGTCAAGGGGTTATAGCCATCCTGTTGGTGGCTGGCGTCTATCAGTTCTGGATGAAAGATGAGAACTTCCACCGTGAACTGGCTATGCAACACAGTATCTCGAAATGCGACTGGACAGGTGTGTTGGAAGAAGCTGTAAGACAGAAAGACGAACCGACCAGAGCTATTGTGATGATGCGGAACCTGGCACTGAGTCGTCTGGGTAGACAAGGAAATGAAATGTTCCTCTACAAGAACGGTTCCAAGGAGTATGCCGCCCCCTTCGGTATGCGACTGATGCTGGTCGCCGGACCGCTGATATACTATCAGTATGGTATGCTGAACTACTGCAACCGTCTGTGTATGGAGATGGGTGTGGAGTTTGGATTCCGTACTGAGGACTACCAGCTGTTGGTCAACTGTGCCCTCCTCGAAAATGACCAGCCTCTGGCTCGTAAGTATATTGCTATTCTGAAACAGACCCTCTTCTATCGTGATTGGGCTGAACAGGCAGAAACACTTTTAGACCATCCGGACCTTATCGCTAAGGATCAGGAACGTGAGCCCATCACGCATATGCTTCACTACAAAAATGTGCTCAGCGGTGACCAGGGTAATACGGAGAGTTTCCTGATGAAACAGTTGGCGAGAAGCACCTATACTGACGATCCGATCTTCCAGGAACAGTGCCTGTTAGCAACGCTTTGGACTAAAGACATCAGACTTTTCTGGCAACACTTTAACGATTACGTTAGACTGCATCCCCAGAGTCCGATGCCACGCTATTACCAAGAAGCAGCCTATCTGTATTGTATGGAGGAGGGTAGGACGGATGTGGCGAGCTTGCCTTTCGATGGTGTCATCAAGGAGTCTTTTGAACGTTTTGCAACAACTTTGTCAAACTATGACGGTCTGGATGTGGAGATACCCCGTAAGGAACTCTACCCCTTCTTTGGAGACACTTACTATTATGATTACTATACGATGAGTAATTTGCCGGAATACTAAAAGCTGTGATGAGTGATGAAAAACAAGAAATTATCATATATCGTTTTCTGCTTGGCTATGATGGGTTGTGCGGGGCCTTCCGTACCAGAGGTCTTTACCGACTCCCCTAATCTGCCTAAGATATATCCCGATTATACAGATGTTACCATTCCTGTCAATATAGCGCCACTCACTTTTGAACTCGACGAGGAGGCCGACGAGATGGTCGCTCGCTATGCTGTCGGAGATAATGAGATGGTCTTTGTCGACAAGGTACAACCGGATATTGATGACTGGCGTACGTTGGTAGAGCAGGCCAAAGGCAGTGCTATCGCTGTTGATGTCTATGCTCGCAAGGCTGACCAATGGACGCACTATAAGCCCTTCAGTATCTTTGTGTCACCGGATAGTGTCGACAGCTATCTGAGTTACCGTTTGATCTTCCCGTCCTTTGTCAGTTATGAGGCTCTGACCATCAATCAGCGATGCCTGGAAAACTATGACGAGAGCGTTATCTATGATAATGTGCTCTGTAGCTTCGAGAAGGATGGCCAGTGCATCAACTGCCACCACTATCAGCAGTACAATCCTAAGCGCATGCAGTTTCATGCTCGTCAGAACAATGGAGGTACCGTTGTAGCCTATGATGGTAAGGTAAAGAAGGTGAACATGAAGAATGACTCCATCCTCTCAGCGGGTGTCTACCCTGCCTGGCACCCCTGGTTGAACCTGATCGTTTATTCCACCAATAAGACCGCTCAGGACTTTCATACTGTCGATCATAACAAGATTGAGGTCTTCGACTCGCAGAGTGACCTCATTGCCTATGATGTCGACAAGGGCGAGGTGACTAACCTTGAGAATGATGCCAGTGAGTTGGAGGTATTCCCTGCATGGGCTCCCGATGGAAAAACGCTCTACTACTGCAGTGCTCACTTCGAGCGAAAAGACACGACAATCTCATTAGTCTCAGAGGTTATCATGCGTTCCAAAGAGCTGAAATACAATATCTATAAGAAGAGCTTCGATCCTGAGACGATGGTATTCGGTCCTCGTGAACTTGTTTTCGCTGCAGACAGTCTTGACAAGAGTGCTACCTTGCCACGTATCTCTCCTGATGGTCGCTACCTGATGTTTGCCCTTGCGGAATATGGCGTGTTCCATATCTGGCATCATGATGCAGACCTTTGGATGATAGATCTTCAAACGGGTGATACGCGACCTGCAGAAGAGATAAACTCACCGGATACAGAGAGCTATCACTCCTGGTCGAGCAATGGTAAATGGGTGGTTTTCAGCAGTCGCCGTGATGACGGAACCTATACCCGTCCCTTCTTTGCTCATATCGATAAAGACGGACATGGCACCAAACCCTTTGAGTTGCCGAGTGCCGACCCTGACTACCATCGCCAGTTTATGAAGTGTTATAACATTCCGGAGTTTATGCATGGTCCTGTCACCATTAAGCCACAAGACTTTGCTGACGTGCTGAAGGGTGAGGGAGAACCTGTGAAATATGTACAGAAACTTAGCAAATAACAATAAGATCATATGATGAGAAGAATACTGACGTCGTTGCTCCTCTTGTTAGGGGTGAGCGCAATGGCTTCTAAGATGACATCACCGAATGGAAAACTGTCGGTGGTCATTGATGGGCAGGTGCTGAAGGTATTGTATCAGCAAAAACAAGTACTTGAGATTACAGAGTCCCATCTGGATGCTACCGTGAAGGAACTTGGAAAGGTAAAGGACGATTACCAGATGTTGACAGGTAAGCGTAGCCACTGTCAGAATGCGGCTAATGAGTATCGCTGTGGTCGTGTGTTGCTACGTGTCTATAACGATGGTATCGCCTTTCGTAGTGTCTTGCCTTCTGCTACAATCTATCGCATACCAGAAGGAACACGTCGCTGGATGCAACAGTGGTGCGACTCTTATGAGGGATTCTTCCCCTTGTCTACAACCTACAAGGTGGCTCCCGTTCCTTCATATAGTGGTATCTCAAAGTCTGCTGAAGGATGGAACAACCGTTGGGGATATCCCGCACTGCTGGAACCCCAAGAGGGTGTCTTTGCCTTGATAACTGAGGCCAATATTGAGCATGGACAGAGTGCCTCGTGTCTTTATAATGACGGTGAACAGTTTAAGGTGGTTGAGGCAGAGCATCTCGCTGAAGATGCCTGTGACCACACTCCTTGGCGTGTTGTAATCGTCGGTACGCTGAAGGATGTCGTTGAATCTACACTGGTTACCGATGTCTGCCTTCCTAATAAGATTACTGATACCAACTGGATAGAACCAGGCGTGGTGTCTTGGATCTATTGGGCTTATAATCATGGTTCCAACGACTACAGCATCATCAAGAAATATGTAGACATGGCCGAGAAGCTCCACCTTCCCTATGTACTTATCGATGCCGAGTGGGACGACATGAACAAGTTGGCCTCTAACGAGGGTAAGACCATTGAGGATGCAGTAGCGTACGCAAAGTCGAAGGGTGTCAAGCCTCTCATCTGGTATAACTCGTCGATAGGGTGGGTGGATGGTGCTCCTACGCCTAAGTTCCGCCTGAACAAGCCCGAAGACCGTGAGAAGGAGTTTGCCTGGTGTGAGAAAATCGGTGTCGCTGGTGTGAAGATTGACTTCTTCTCTGGTGATAATCAGCGTAATATGGATTTCCAGCTCGACTTGCTAGAGAGTGCTGCCCGCCATCATCTGCTCGTCAACTTCCATGGTGCGACGATACCACGTGGTTGGCAGCGTACCTGGCCGAACCTCATGAGTACGGAGGGTGTTTATGGTGCCGAGTGGTATAACAATGTGCCCACCTTCACTGATAAGGCTGCCTGTCATAATGCCACACTGCCCTTTACTCGTAATGTCATTGGTCCAATGGACTATACACCTTGCACGTTCAGCGACTCGCAGCATCCACACATCACCACCCATGGTCATGAGTTGGCACTGACGGTTCTCTTTGAGAGTGGACTACAGCACTTGGCAGACCGTCCGGAAAGCTATCTCTCTCAGCCTCAGGAGATACAGGATTTTCTGTCTACACTGCCTGCTGCCTGGGATGAGACTCGTTTCGTTGCTGGCTATCCTGGTGAGTATGTCATCATCGCACGTCGCAGTGGTAACAAGTGGTATCTTGCAGGTATTAATGGAACAGATGCTGTCAAGGAAGTACCACTAAACTTTAAAGGGAAGAAAGTGACGTTATTCACAGATGAACCAGGAAAAGACCGAACTTGGCATATAGAAAAACAGAAAAAAATACCAAAAAGTGTCGTTTTCCAGCCTCGTGGAGGTTTTTGTTACATTTGGGAAAATAGATGAAACAATAAAGAAACTGAGTTATCAAAAAAGTTTATAACTTTGCACTCGGAATACAATGCTACATTTCTGTACCGTCAGGTCAGAATCACTAACCGCTTTGTTTTAAGATGAAAAGATTTGTTTTAGTAGTAATATTATCATTAGTAGTTTGTTTTGTAACCGTTGATGCTGCTGGGAAGCGTCCCAGCAGCTCAGACGGAATTTTTGTTGAGAACCCGATGTTGTGGGCTGATGTCCCCGATCCCGATATCATACGCGTAGGCGATACCTATTATTTGGTGAGCACCACCATGCACTTGATGCCTGGTGCCCCTATCATGCGCTCCAAGGACCTGAAGAACTGGGAGACAATAGGTTATGTATACGACCGCCTCACCGATTCACCCAAGTACGACCTGCAGGAAGGTACCGTCTATGGTCGTGGTCAGTGGGCAACCTCATTGAAATACCACAATGGTCGCTTCTATGTGCTCTTCGCTCCCAACGAGCGTGGCGCTATGGGCGATACCTATATTTATAGTGCTGAGGATCCTGCCGGTGAGTGGACGCTGGTGTCACGTATGCGCCACTTCCATGACTGCTCGCTGTTTTTCGATGACGACAACCGTGTGTATGTCGTCTATGGCACGGGTGAGTTGATGGAGCTGAAGCCCGACCTCTCCGATGTCATTGAGGGTACGCACATGCAGATTTTCCAGCGCGAGGCCGACGAGACGGGTCTGTTGGAAGGTTCACGTGTCATCAAACATAACGGTCGCTACTACCTGCTGATGATTTCCCACGTCTATGCGCCAGGACGTCATCGTCGTGAGGTGTGCTACCGTGCCAACGATATCCATGGCCCATACGAGAAGACCACCATTCTGGAGTCTGACTTCGGCGGTTTCTCTTATCTGGCACAGGGTACCATCGTCGATTCACCCGATGGTGACTGGTATGGCATCATGTTTCAGGATCGTGGTGGTGTAGGTCGTGTATTGACGCTGTCGCCTGTCCGCTGGATTGATGGCTGGCCTATGCTGGGTGACGAGATGGGTCGTGTACCCGACAAGGTACGTCCTTTGGTCAGTGGCCAACCTGAGAAATCAATCATCTGCAGTGACGACTTCTCTGCCGAGAAGCTCGGTTTGCACTGGCAGTGGAACCATAACCCCGTCAATACTGCTTGGTCACTGACGGAACGCCCTGGATTCCTTCGCCTGAAGACCAGTCGTGTAGTCCCCAACATCTATCTTGCTCCTAATACGCTGACACAGCGTATGAAAGGTCCGAAGTGTAGCGCTGTCGTAATGCTCGACCTGTCACACATGAAAGCTGGCGATCGTGCAGGTTTTGCTGCTTTCAATGATGAGACGGGTGCGCTGATGATCAAGAAGGATGGTAAGAAACTGACGCTCTGTGCTGCTGAGCTCTCTGTCAAGCTGTCGCAGCGTGACAAGGTGGTAGAGGATGCCACTGAAAAGATTATTGAGAGTATCCCCCTGACAACGACGAAGATATGGCTGCGTATTGATGGCAACTTCGTACCACGTACTGATATCGCCACCTTCTATTATAGCTTGGATGGTGAGAACTGGCAGAAGGTGGGCAACGACTACCGTATGCGTTTCGACTGGCAGCGTTTCTTCATGGGGGCTAAGTATGCCTTGTTCAACTTCGCTACTCAGAAGACAGGCGGTTATATTGATGTAGATTACTTTACCATAGACTAACTAACTATCTATCTATTTTGATAACTCCACTTTGCAAATATATCCCTTTTGCAAAGTGGAGTGTCTTTTTCGTATCATTATACAGCGCTTAACCGAAATTGCGCATTGCTTTTAGTTTATTCTTTCTGACTTTTTCGTACCTTTGCAGTCGCAAAAAAATAACATAATCAAACCATGTTCAATAATTACAAAGGATTCCATCTCGTAGAGACGTATCAAGCGATGCGTCACCAACGTAAATACCATCCTACCGATGGTACCAAACGTGTTATCAAGATTGCCTTGGTAGCACTTGTCACTCTTTTCCTCTGGAACATTCCGTCCGAGTGGTACGGCATCCAGAACCTCACGGTCGTCCAGCAGCGTGTCATCGCTATCTTTGCCTTTGCTACGCTGATGTGGATTCTTGAGGTTGTCAGTTCGTGGGCAACGTCTATCGCCATCATGGTGCTCATGCTCTTGTTCTGTACGGACAGTGGTATCTCGCCGATGGTCAACGAAGAGGAAGTGGGTAAGCTGCTCAGCTATAAAGGTGTGATGGCTTGCTTTGCAGACCCTGTTATCATGCTGTTCATCGGTGGTTTCGTGTTGGCTATTGCCGCTACGAAGACAGGTCTTGATGCCCAGTTGGCAAAGGTGCTGCTCCGTCCTTTCGGAACCCGTAGTGAAATGGTGCTCTTAGGATTCTTGCTCGTGACGGGTCTGTTCTCGATGTTCGTATCGAACACCGCCACAGCTGCTATGATGCTGACCTTCCTGACTCCTGTGTTCCGCCAGTTGCCTCCTGAAGGTAAGGGTCGTATTGCGTTGGCCATGTCTATCCCTGTTGCTGCCAACCTCGGTGGTATGGGTACGCCTATCGGTACACCTCCTAACAATATCGCACTGAAGTATCTCAACGATCCTGAGGGTCTGAATATGGGTCTTGGCTTCGGTCAGTGGATGATGTTCATGTTCCCGCTGGTTATCCTGCTGCTGTTCATCAGCTGGCGCCTGCTTCTGAAGTTCTTCCCATTCAGCCAGAAGACTGTTGAGTTGAACATCGACGGTGGCATGCAGAAGGGCTTCCATTCATGGGTGGTCATCATCACCTTCATTCTTACCGTAGTACTCTGGCTCTCTGACCGCTTTACCGGCATCAATGCCAACACGGTGGCTATGGTACCGTTCTGTGTCTTCGCTCTGACGGGTGTGGTCAACAAGCGCGACCTGGAGCAAATCAACTGGAGCGTTATCTGGATGGTAGCCGGTGGTTTCGCACTGGGTTATGGTCTGAACGCTTCTGGTCTGGCAGCAAACGCTGTGGAGAGTATCCCCTTCGGTGAGTTCTCACCGCTGCTGATTCTCTTGCTGGGTGGTGCTATCTGCTACGTACTCAGCAACTTCATTTCTAACTCTGCTACCGCAGCCCTGCTCATGCCTATCCTGGCTGTTGTCTGTGGTGCAATGGGTGACAAGCTGGCACCTATCGGTGGTACAGGTACCGTTCTTATCGGTGTGGCCATCGCTGCTTCCAGCGCTATGATTCTGCCTATCTCTACTCCGCCGAATGCTTTGGCTTTCGCTACTGGTTATGTGAAGCAGAACGATATGGCCAAGATCGGTATCATCATGGGTTTTATTGCTATGGTGCTCGGCTTTGGTCTGGTTTACCTGATGGGTACGCTGAAACTGATTTAATTCTTGTAGATAAAATAGTGAGGCCACCAATATTTTTGGTGGTCTCATAATTTTTTTCTAACTTCTCCGTTATTATTGATGATGAAGAAAGGATTTTTGGCTATTGTCTGCTGGCTGTTGGCTATTAGCGCCTATGCTCAGGAATCGCAGGAGGTTTATAGCTTTCTGCGTCTACCGGTGAGCGCCCATGTCGCTGCATTGGGCGGCGACAATGTGTCGCTGACCAACGACGATGCCACTGTCATCTTCCATAATCCTGCTCTCATCACGGATGTCAGCGACAAGACGCTGAATGTCAATTTCATGACCTATATGGAGGGTAGCACTACCGCTTCGGCATCCTTTGTCCGTGCCTACAAGGAACGAGGCTCGTGGGGTATCAGCGCACAGTATATGTCGTATGGGGAAATCAAGGAGACAACTGCTGCCAACCAACAGACAGGAACCTTCTCACCTAAGGATATTGCGCTGGCAGGCTCTTTCGCCTATCTGCTCTCTAACCGCATCAGTGGCGGTATCACGGCACGCTTCATTTCGTCGACCATTGGCAGCTATTCGTCAGCAGCTGTTGCCGTTGACCTTGGACTGAACTATCAGGATACTGAGCGCGGGTGGTCAGTATCTGCCGTTGCCCGTAATCTTGGTGGTCAGGTCAAAGCTTATGAGGAAGAGTTTGAACGTATCCCCTTCGACCTGTTGGTGGGTGTCAGTCGACAGTTGCCGAATGCACCCCTGACGTTGCATGCTACCCTTGCCCGTCTGAACAATTGGGACCAGGCATTCATCAAGCACCTTGCTGTCGGTGCCGATATCCGTCTCAGTCCTGCCATCTATGTCTCGGCAGGTTATAACTTCCGTCGTAGCAGTGAGATGAAGATTTATGAAGGCGAGGATACTTCCGCCAGTCATGGCGCCGGTCTGTCGTTGGGTGGTGGCATCGAACTGGAGCGTCTGAAGTTGAATATTGGCTACGCCAAATATCACGTGTCAGCCTCTTCGCTGCTGGTAAATGTCGCCTATACTTTGTAGGACGACTTGACGTATCGCATTATTTTATTGGTCAGGCGAAAGTTTTTCTGTAAACGTTGTGCGATGTGCTGTTTTTTTTGTAATTTTGCAGCTTGAATTCGAATATAACGTTATATCATTTTTATGGCAGACACAAAGAAAATTAAGACTGCGCTCATCTCAGTATTTCATAAGGATGGGCTGGAAGATTTATTGAAGAAGTTGAACGATGAAGGGGTGAAGTTCCTGTCTACAGGCGGTACACAGACCTTTATCGAGTCACTGGGTTATGAGTGCCAGAAGGTAGAGGACGTGACAACATATCCTTCTATCCTTGGTGGACGTGTGAAGACCCTGCATCCGAAAGTATTCGGTGGCATTCTGGGTCGTCGCGACAATGAAGGTGACCGCCAGCAGATGGCTCAGTACGAGATTCCTGAGATTGATCTGGTTATCGTCGACCTCTATCCCTTTGAGCAGACTGTTGCTAGCGGTGCCAGTGAGGAGGATATCATTGAGAAGATTGACATTGGTGGTATCTCACTGATCCGTGCCGGTGCTAAGAACTTCAACGATGTTGTCATCGTACCCTCTAAGGCTGAGTACAGCATGTTGCTGGATATCCTGAACCAGCAGGGAGCAGAGACCACAAAGGCTCAGCGCCGTCAGTTTGCTACTCGTGCCTTTGGCGTCAGCAGTCACTATGATACTGCCATCCACGCTTGGTTTAATAAGTAAATTATAGATAGTAAATAGTCAATTATTAAGATGGGTTTTTTTAGTTTTGTCCAAGAGATAGCTATGGACCTTGGAACGGCAAACACTATCATTATCAGTGATGATAAGATTGTGGTTGACGAGCCGTCAGTAGTAGCCCTCGACCGCCATACCGACAAGATGATTGCCGTAGGTTCGCGGGCTAAGATGATGTATGAAAAGACACACGACAACATCCGCACCGTTCGTCCGTTGCGCGATGGTGTCATTGCCGACTTCTCTGCCTGTGAGCAGATGATGCGCGGTCTCATTAAGATGGTTCACACAGGCAGTCGCCTGTTCTCGCCCTCACTGCGTATGGTTATTGGCGTACCCTCCGGTTCTACCGAGGTGGAGCTGCGTGCCGTACGTGATAGTGCGGAGCATGCCGACGGCCGTGACGTATATCTGATTTTCGAGCCGATGGCTGCAGCTATCGGTATTGGTATTGACGTAGAGGCTCCTGAGGGTAACATGATTGTCGATATCGGTGGTGGTTCTACCGAGATTGCCGTTATCTCACTGGGTGGTATCGTTAGCAACAACTCTATCCGTACCGCTGGTGACGACCTTACAGCTGATATCCAGGAGTATATGTCTCGTCAGCACAACGTGAAGGTTTCTGAGCGTATGGCCGAGCGTATCAAGATTGCTGTAGGTTCTGCACTGACTGACCTGGGTGATGATGCTCCCGAGGATTATGTCGTTCACGGTCCTAACCGTATCACAGCGCTGCCTATGGAGGTGCCCGTATGCTATCAGGAGATTGCCCACTGTCTGGACAAGACCGTTGCCAAGATTGAGAATGCCGTGCTCTCTGCTTTGGAGAATACTCCTCCTGAGTTGTATGCCGACATCGTGAAGAACGGTATCTGGCTGGCTGGTGGAGGTGCCCTGCTGCGTGGTCTGGATCGTCGTCTGGAGGCTAAGATTAATATCCCCTTCCATATCGCAGAAGATCCATTGCATTCAGTAGCCAAGGGTGCTGGTATCGCCCTGAAGAACGTCAACCGCTTCACATTCTTGATGCGATAGTGGTTTGGGCTATTAGCCAACAGCTAACAGCTATAGTATGAAGAATCTTCTTGAGTTCCTCGGACGACACTACCACTGGCTGATCTTCGTATTTCTGGAGGCGGTGAGCCTGACGCTGCTGTTCAGCTATAACAGCTATCACAACAGCGTATGGTTCTCGTCAGCGAATGCGGTAGTAGGCCGCTTCTATCAGTGGACATCGGCAGTGGAGTCGTACTTCTCATTGACGAAAGTGAATGAGGACTTGACGCTTCGTAACTATTACCTGGAGCGTCAGGTCACTCAGCTACGTCGTCTGTATGGTGAGGCTACTCAGGAGATTGATCCTAAAGAACAGCAAGGTCTCGACTCGCTGAGTCGCTACCAACTCATTACTGCCAAGGTGGTGAGCAACGAGTTGGGAAAGATGGACAACATGATGACCATCGACAAAGGCTCTGCCGACGGTGTGGATGTTGGCATGGGTGTGGCCTGTGGTCGTGGCGTAGTAGGTGTCACCTATCTCGTGTCCGATCACTATAGTGTCGTCATTCCCGTATTGAATACCCACGCCTCGCGCATCAGCTGTGCCATCCGTGGCTATGGCTATTTCGGCGTGCTGCGCTGGTATGGCGAGGATGCTGCCTATGCGTATGTCGAGGATATTCCCCGTCATGCCCGTTTCAAGCGTGGCGACTGGGTGGAGACGAACGGCTATTCAAGTATCTTCCCGCCAGGAGTACTCGTCGGACAGATCGTAGAGGTCTATAATGCCCGTGATGGACTGTCGTATAAGCTGAAGGTTCGTCTCACAACAGACTTCGGCAACCTGCGCGATGTCGTTGTCATCAGTGACCGCTCTATTGCTGCCCGCATGCGTCTCATGCAGGCTGCCCGCGACTCGCTGAAGTTAAATGTAAGAGAATAGTATAAAGGATGTCTGCAGATTTCTTGAAACGGTTGGGGTTGTTCGCCCTGTTCTTCCTGGCGCAGGTTCTGGTGTTTGGACGCATTCATCTGTTCCACTATGCCACACCGCTGTTCTATGTCTACTTCGTGGCGATGTTTCCGCGTAACCACGAGAAGTGGGCCATCCTGGTGTGGAGCTTCGTGCTCGGACTGTGCGTAGACATTTTCTCGAATACACCAGGACTGGCTGCTGCTTCGCTGACGGTTATTGCTGCCATTCAGCCCTACTATCTGGAGCTGTATGTGCCTCGTGACTCTGCCGACAACCTGAAACCGTCGATGAAGACACTCGGACCAGTGAAGTTCGCTTACTATATCGTCCCCATTGTGCTGGTTTACTGCCTGCTGTTCTACAGTCTGGAGATGTTAACCTTCTTCAATGCCTTCTATTGGCTGATGTGTGTGGTGGGTAGCGCCATCATTACTCTGCTGCTGATATTCACCCTGGAGATTGGCAGGGGAAATTGACCTTGGAGCTTAAGGAGCTATGAAGGACTATTCGTTAGACTATAGGCGCTTTGTGATAGGTGGTGTAGCACTGCTCATCGTGGTGATCTATATCATCCGACTCTTCATGCTCCAGATTACCAGCGACGACTACAAGAAGAGTGCTGACTCAAATGCCTTCCTGAAGAAGATAGAATATCCTTCCCGTGGTGGTATCTACGACCGTAACGGCAAGCTGTTGGTGTATAACCAACCGGCATACGACATCATGGTGGTGATGAACGAAGCCAAGGATCACTTGGACACCCTCGACCTCTGTGAGGCGCTGAACATCACCCGTGAGGACTTTGACCACCGCATGGAGACCATCAAGGACCGCTCCAAGAATCCAGGCTATTCGCGCTTCACGCAGCAGCTCTTTATGAGTCAGCTGTCGGAGGCTGACTTCAGCGTCTTCCAGGAGAAGATGTTCCGTTTCCCAGGCTTTTATATCCAGCGCCGTTCCATCCGCCAGTATCGCTATCCCTTTGCTGCCCATGTGCTGGGCGACGTCGCTGAGGTGTCGCCTGCTGATATCGAGGAGGATGACTACTACCAGCCTGGCGACTATATCGGCAAGCTGGGTGTGGAGCGTAGCTACGAGAAACAGCTGCGCGGTGAGAAGGGTATGCAGATTCTGCTGCGTGACGCCCATGGTCGTGTACAGGGCCGTTACCAGAATGGACGCTTCGACCGTCGTGCGGTAGCTGGCAAGAACCTGACACTCGGACTGGATGCCGACCTGCAGGCGCTGGGTGAACGACTGATGGAAGGAAAGATAGGCTCTATCGTTGCCATCGAACCCAAGACGGGTGAGGTGCTATGTATGGTATCGTCACCCAGCTACGACCCTCGCATGATGGTGGGTCGCCAGCGTTCAAAGAGTCACCGCCTGCTCAGCCAGAACGTGTGGAAGCCGCTGTTGAACCGTAGCATCATGGGACAGTATCCGCCAGGTTCTACCTTTAAGACCACACAGGGTCTGACGTTCATGACTGAGGGCATCATTCATCCCACACATACGGCATATCCTTGCGGTCACGGCTTCAACTACAAGGGTTTGCATGTGGGCTGTCACGGCCATGCTTCGCCATTGCCCCTCGTACCGGCCTTGTCGACCTCGTGTAACGGTTACTTCTGCTGGGGCCTCTATTATATGATAGGTGCGAAGAACAAGTATGGCAGTGTACAGAATGCCATGAATACGTGGCGCGACTATATGGTCAGCATGGGCTTTGGCTATAAGCTGGGCATCGACCTGCCTGGCGAGAAGCGTGGCCTCATTCCCAATGCTGAGTTCTATGACAAGGCCTACAAAGGTTCGTGGAACGGACTGACCATCATCTCTATTGCCATCGGTCAGGGTGAGGTGAATGCCACACCGCTACAGATAGCCAACCTTGGCGCGACCATCGCCAACCGTGGCTGGTTCATCACACCACATGTGGTGAAGCGCATCCAGGGTGAACAGCTCGATACGCTCTACACACAGCCTCGTCATACCAAGGCGTCGAAGGCTTCCTACGACTATGTCGTGCAGGGCATGCGTGCCTCTGCTACGGGAGGTACCTGTCATGAGCTGGCTAAGTACGACTTCATGGCCTGTGGCAAGACGGGTACGGCGCAGAACCGTGGGCACGACCACTCCGTATTCATGGGTTTTGCACCCATGGATAATCCTAGGATTGCCGTTGCCGTCTATGTAGAGAACGGCGGATGGGGTGCCACCTATGGTGTACCTATCGGTGGACTTATCATGGAACAGTATATCAATGGAAAACTCTCGGAGGCCTCCAAGAAGAAAGCCGAGGAGTTCCAGAACAGACATATCTCGTATGGTAGTACGAGCAGATAAGAGACAATAGATAGCATGACAGATAACAAGAGAGAGCAAGGCGTGTTGCGCAACATCGACTGGTGGACGGTAATCATCTATATCGCCCTGCTGTCGTTTGGCTGGATCAGCGTCTGTGGAGCCAGCTACTCGTATGGTGAGACGGACATCTTCTCGCTGTCCACGCGCTCAGGTATGCAGATTGTCTGGATAGGCACCAGCATCATGCTGGGCATGGTGGTCTTGCTGTTGGACGACAGAATATACGACACCTTCTCTTATGTCATCTATGCCCTGTTATTGCTATTGCTCTTTGCCACCATCTTCAATCCGCATAGCATCAAGGGTTCCAGGTCGTGGCTGGTATTAGGTCCTTTGCGTTTGCAGCCAGCAGAGTTTGCGAAGTTTGCTACCGCCTTGGCGCTCGCCAAACTCATGTCTACCTATGGCTATAACATCCAGCAGTGGCGCCATTTCGCAGCAACCTTATTGGTGATGCTGTTGCCCATGCTGTGCATCGTCCTGCAGCGTGAGACGGGGTCGGCACTGGTCTATCTCTCCTTCTTCCTCATGTTCTATCGCGAGGGCATGCCGGGCAGCATCCTCTTTACGGGTGTCGCTATGGTGGTCTATTTTATCGTGGGCATCCGCTTTGCCGACGTTCCGTTGGCGTCATCGCCAGCTATGGTAGGACCTTTCTCCGTCATGGTGCTCATCCAGCTGTTCTCTATCGGTATGGTGTGGATCTATTGCCATCCCAAGTTGGCTTGGCGCATGCTGCTGTGTTCAGCGGGTGTCACCATCCTCTCGTTACCTTTGCTAAGCTTCGACATCAATATCGTCTACATACAGGTAGCACAGGTGGTTATCATGATAGGCTATCTGCTCTTTCAGGCGCTCTCTTCGCGCATCCGTAACTATTTCTTTATAGCCCTCTTCGCTCTGGGTTCAGGACTGTTCTACTATGGTGCCGACTTCATCATGCAGAACGTCATGGAGCCTCACCAGCGCTCTCGTATCAACGTGTTGCTGGGACTCGACGAGGACCTGCGTGGTGCTGGCTATAATGTTCACCAGTCGGAGATAGCCATCGGCTCTGGTGGCTTGGAGGGTAAGGGCTTCCTGAATGGTACACAGACCAAGCTGAAGTTCGTTCCTGAGCAGGATACCGACTTTATCTTCTGTACCGTAGGCGAGGAAGAGGGCTTCCTGGGTTCTGCAGGTGTATTGCTGCTGTTCCTAGCGCTCATCTGGCGACTCATCTATCTGTCAGAGCGCCAGCCCATGCGCTTTGGCAGGGTCTATGGCTATTGCGTGCTGAGCATCTTCCTCTTCCATGTATTTATTAATGTGGGCATGGTGCTCGGTCTGACGCCTGTCATCGGTATTCCGTTGCCATTCTTCAGCTATGGTGGCTCCTCGCTATGGGGCTTCACCCTGCTGCTGTTCATCTTCCTGCGACTGGATGCCTCACGTCGATTATCGTAAAGTGGCATCGATAATTCGATGTTTCGAAATCTCGATGTTTCGATGTTTCGAAGAATCGAGATAAGCAAGAAAGCGGACCACACCATTGTGCAGTCCGCTTTCTTTATATCTCTTGTGTTCTTTAGTTGAACTTCAGAATCTGTCCGGGCTTCAACTTGGAATTGCTCTTCAGGTGGTTCAACTTCATGATAGCATTGACGGTTGTACCACGCTTGCGGGCGATAGAGTAGAGTGTCTCACCCTTGCGAACCTTGTGGAAGCGAGACTCCTGCTGGTATCTTGCTGCGGGAGCTGCTGAGGCCAACTCAACCTCTTCGTCACCCTCACTAAAGCTGCCGCCACCAACACCACGCAGACGGGTAGCAACAACCGACTCGCTCTGATAGGTGTCCTTATGGAACATGTAAGAGTCGTCAACAACGTCCTGGTTGCGGAAGTCGAACATCAGGGCGGGGTTCAGAGCTACACCACAGAGGCGTGTCTCGAAGTGCAGGTGTGAACCTGTGCTGCGACCAGTGTTACCACCCAGTCCGATAGGCTCACCGGCACGTACCTCCTGATCTTCCTCTACCAGCTGGGCTGACAGGTGACCATAGATGGTCTCCAGACCGTTGTAGTGGCGGATGACAACATATTTACCGTAGCCACGACGCTCGTAGCGTACGACGCGTACCTTACCAGAGAAAGCGGCGCGGATGGTGTCGCCGATATATACCTTGATGTCCAGACCCTTATGCTGGCGTCCCCAACGGGCACCGAAGTTGCTAGTCAGCACACGGCTGTCGGTAGGCATGCAGAAGTCTCTCAGCGAGATGCGGAAAGAGTCGGGCAGCGCCGTTTCGTGGTGTGCATATTTGTTGCTCCAGTCCTCATAGAGGTCTTCAGCGGGTGAATCGTAATTTTCGGTAAATATCAGTCGCTGCAAAGCTACGCTGTCGACTGCTTTCATCTTACGGTCTATGGGGGCCTGACGTGCCAATAGGTCTTGTCCCATTGTAGAGATTGAACATATTGTTGCTATTGTCAGGATTGCAAGTTTCTTAAATTTCTGCATTACTATTGTTTTAGTTCTTGTTGATTTTCAGCTCTATACGGAAAATAGAACGGTGCAAAGGTAGTAATTATTATTTAATATTGTATTTTTAACGCATATTGTTTAAGTTTATTTTGTGTGTTTTAACACTTTTAACGTATAAAAACGACGAAACCAGCCGAAAATCAGCTGGTTCCATGTTTTTTTAGTTCGTATGTTGCCTCATGCCTTCCAAGAACTTTTGTTGCAAATTCTGAGCAAGCATGTTGTTAGGATTCAGCCGGAGCGCCTTCTCGTAGTTCTCCATGACGGTGAGGTAGTAGCGCTGCCCGTTCTGGGCAGGATTCTGTACAATACGCACCATGTAGAAGAAGCCACGCAGTGTGCAAAGATCGCTCTGGTCGGCCCCTTTCATCTTTTCCATCTTGTTGATGGTTTCTTCGGCCTGCGCTAGGATATTCTCCGTTTGTGGCGCGGTGGGATTCATTACTGCGAAGTTCAGACTCTGCAAGGCCAGCTGGTATTTCGGACCGATGCTGTCTGGCTGCATAGCCTCCAGGCGTTGCAACTTGGCCACCAGATTGAGCATGTCGTCAGCACTCTGCTGCTGTGCATAGCTGTTAATAACTCCTGCGAAAACGAACACTACGATAGCAGCGAACTGCTTAAAAATTTGAGATGTCATAAGCTTTATTATTTTTAAGTGAAACAAATATTCCGATATAGAAGAAACGGTCGCGTGTAGCAGTGACGGCTTTGCCGTCAGCCTCGTAGCGGAAGATGTTGTTGCGCCCGAGGATGTTGTTGAGCGAGGTGTAGACAATGACTTTAGGACTGACCAGCCAGGTGATGTTGGCATCTACGCTATTGTAATAAGGTGTGTCGCCCATGGCATAATGACGTGCACTGGCATACGACTCAGAGAGTCCTATGATGGTCTTTCCAACTGCATATTTCAGCGACAGACGCAGGTTGTGACGCGAGGCATAATCTGGTGTCTGTGGTGTGGCATAGTCTAGATAGAGACGCTCAGCATCGTTGAACGAGTAGGAGAGGGTGGTAGTAAGATTCCTGATGAGTGAGTGGTTCTCTACAAAGATGTCCAGACCGCTACTCTTGCCGTAACCGTCAGCAGTATACAGGCCTTGCTGGAGCAATGGCAGATGATGGTACTTCTTATAGTACGGTTCTATGCGCAGCAGTGTGTTGTTGTCGCTGTACTGCATACTGAGAATCAGGTGATCGGCGGTGCTCTGCTGTAGCTTGTTGCCACTCATGGCGATATAGTCGTCGCTGGCCGTCTGGCTGTAGCGTCCCATGATGGCAGAGAGTTGGAAATGCTTGTTGGGCACATAGCTCAGCGTAGTACGAGGCATCAGCAGCCAGCGGCCATCATAGGTGGCATGCTCCAGACGAGTAGAGAGGTTCAGAAACAGTCTGGGCACCAATCGTAGCTGGGCATCTGTGTGAGCCGCCAGCAGATGATAGTTGAGGTGATAGCCGTCAGCATCGTAACGCTTCGTGCTGTGTCGGATATAATCCTCCACGCCTGCCGACAGTTTCAGCACGGGTGAATAGACCTTTCGCAGTTCGGCTTTCAGGTGTACCTCATTGCGCAGGTTGTGGTAGCGATCGCCAGCGATGAGGGCATCAGCGATGTCGTTGACAACCGTAGAGTTCGCCACACCCGCAAAGAGCGTATAGCCGCTGCCGATATTCGTCTTGAGCGTAGCATTGACATAGACGTTATGCTCCGTGAGCGACAGGTGGCGCTCGTCGATATGCTGACCTACTGATGTCAGGTCGTAGCCCACATAGCTCTTCAGGACGCTGGCTGCTGAGAGGTCGGCCTTGTATTGCGCCTCGCCAGAGAGTTTGCGGTAGGGGCGTGTCCAGTCGCAGCGGTCTGGCGAGAGGGCATTGTAGAGTCCCATGCTGGTATAGTCGGCATTAAACGACAGACTGCTCTTGCTGAAGGCCTTCGTGCCGCCAATGTTCCAGTCTACGAGTGATGCGCTGACGCCAAACTTGTCGCCCGTAGCCACATCGGTAGTCTCCATAGGCAATACTGACGACAGTGCCTGACCGTATTCTCCACCATAGCCGCCCAGCGAGAAGTTGATGCCCTTGAACAGGAAGGGCGAGAAGCGTCCTCTCACGGCGTTGTTCTCTACATTCGTGGAATAAGGTACGAGCACGTGCATGCCGTTGACGAAGGTCTGACACTCGTCGCTCTCACCGCCACGAACGTATAGCTTGCCGTTCTCGCCCACCTTCTGGGTGCCTGGTAGCGACTGCAGTGCTGCCACCACGTCGCCACATGAGTTGCCGCTCATCACTACGTCAAGGGCATCCATCGTCTTGAAGTTGTCGCTCTTGCCGAAGCTGTAGGTGCTGGCCGTTACCACTACCTCGTCAATGGCTGTAGCCCTTTCGCGCATGGTGATGGTAAGGTCTGACAGCTGCGTGCTGGTGAGGGTGTAGTCGTCGAACCCGATGAAGGTGGCGCGTAGTGTCTGTTCACCCGTTAGCGAGGTGTCAAACGAGAAGCGGCCTAGCGAGTCAGTCAGGCATCCGTCTATCGTACCAATAATAAATACATTCGCCCCTGCGAGCGGTTCACGTCCGTCGGTTACGACACCTGATACGGTGGTCTGACTCTTAGCGCTCAAGGCTGCGAGCAGCATGATGATGATATGTGCGACTTGTTGTTTCATGCCGCAAAGATAGGCACGAAAACGGACACCTCCAAATATGTGGGACAGACGACTAGAAAGGCTGACAGATAACTAACCCGCCAGACGAATGACTAGAAAAAATGACGAATGACTAAGCGATATACGACTTCAGTTTTGGCACGTAGGTACGCGATACAGGCACCGTTGTGGGGCATTTCCCCATCTTCAGCTGGTAACCATTCGAGTTACCCTGTGCCGACGTGATATTGTTCAGGTTGACCACAAACGAGCGGTGACATTGGAAGATGTTCTGGTAGGCTTGCAGGTCGTCGAGCACGGCAGCCAGCGTGGTGTGCAGTTCAGTAGTCGCCGTCTTCCCCTCTTTCACATAGCATACGGCTACATTGTTCTTCTGTGCCTCCACATACAGCAGGTCGTTGATGGGCAGCAGCAGGTCGTTGCCCCTCACTGTTGTGTCGTGGATGGTCACCGTAATGTCGCTCTGCTCTTCCGTGGTCTTGTCGAGCAGCGCCTCCAGCTGGTTGCGCAGATAGCGGTAGTAGTTCAGGCTGACAGAACAGATAGTGACAAACACCCCGATAATCAGTGCCCAGTAGAGGAACAGCAGGAACATGCCGAGCGTTATCGAGAAATGGAACACCACCGAGAATACCAGAAAGTTACAGATGCCAATGAATAGGACCATCACCAGCACCGCCAGGGCCTCGTGCCAGATACGCCAGGGAACAACCCGCTGATGTATGGGGCGTCCAGCCAGTCCAGATAGCAGGCAACAGCCAAAGGTGACAGCACCAAACAGCAGCGATACCAACAGTTTGTTACCCTGATACATGCTGAATCCGAAAGGCTGCAGCAGGTAGAGAATCAAGAATACGATGATGCAATAGATAGAGCAGTCTCTTAACCAGTGACTGCTCTGTGGAAACGGATATTTACGTGTTAGTATAGACATTCTGCTCTACTGCTTCGGTAGATTACTTTATCAAAACCTTTTTGGTTCCTTTGATATAGATGCCCCTTTGCGTAGGCTGTCCCTGCTGGCGGATACCGTCAATCGAGTACCATGTATCATTCCGCTTGTCTGCTCGTGGTAACTGGATGCTAGTTGGATTACTTTCCACATTCGTCACTATCCAATTCTTGGCCTTAGCAGCCGCTATCTGTGCTTGGGTAAAGACGTTACCTTCGCTTGCAACGGTGCTGTCATAGCCACGAAGGGTTGTCTCCCATTCTTTCTGAGGCAGTTTGTCGATGATGGCATCGATGACTGTTCCTTTCAGCTGGTTGACAGAGATGTCTACCTCAGAGAGTTGATATCGGTATTCCGTATAATCGTCAGGATAAACTATGGGGGTTGGCATCAGCAGACTGCTTAACTGGTTGTTCTGACACTCCAGCCACATCATCTGTCGACAGCCTCTCAGGTCGAGCGATGTCAGTTTGTTATTCTGACATTTCAGAGTGACCAGCTTGCAGGATGCCGGCATCTTCAGCGTTGTCAACTGGTTGTCATTGAGTTGTACATTGTCCAGGTCTAAGCAGCCTGACAAGTCCAGCGTTTCCAGTGGCGTGTTAGTACATTCCAGTATGCTGATATCAGGGCAATGTGTCAGGTCGATACTTGTCAATGCAGAATTGCTGCACCACAGGCCATTTAGTTTCGCACTGCTTGTCACGTCGACTGTCGACACCTGCGTGTTGCTGAAGTTCAGTGTATTCAAATGCGTATTGCCAGGTATGGTGAGCGTGGTAAGCTGAGGATTGTCCTGGCATGCGATGTCAAGAACCAGGCTGTTAGGAAGAATGATCTCAGTGAGTTTCCCACCAGTACAAGCCAACACCGTGATGCCGCCATTGGGCGTGAGATCAAGGCGTGTCATGTTTGTTCTGTCACAGAGATACTCTGCCAGTTTTTTACATGTCGACACATCGATGCTGGTCACTGGTGTGTCCCAACAGCGGAAATAGGTCAGCTCACCACAATTGGTGACGGTGATAGACGACAGATTCGGACAGGAGAAGCAGTTAAACTCATACAGGTCTGTACAGTTGGAGACGTCGATGCTCGACAGCTTGGTATTGTCACAGCGCAGATCTACCAGCTTCTTACAGTTCGAAATATCCATTGTTGCCAGCTCTGGACAGTCATTGACAAACAGATTCTTCAACAGAGGGTTACCTCGCAAATCCAGTGACGTCATGGCAGAGCCCACACAGATAAACTCTTCGAGCAGTGGATTCTGTGACAGGTCTATCGATGTCATAGCACTGTTACCCCATAGGCTTACGATCAGAGTCTTCAATAGCGTCAATTCCGACACGTCAACAGCATCGACAGTGTAGGTAACATCCAGACTTTCCAGGTTGGTGAAATACTCAAGACCTTTCACGCTCTTGATGGTATAATCGGCTTCACCAGCCCATATCGTCATACTGGTAGTATTCTTAAACTCGTCGCTGGTAATCACACCATCATTACCAAACGGTTGCTCTCTGAGCCACTGGCGGAAGCCTGCATCAGGGAAATGTACCTCGTCAATAGTAATATCAGCCCATGCAGTAGTTGCTGTCAGACAGACTATCATGCCCATCACAATCATTCTTAGTTTGTTCGTTTTCATAATGTCAGTGTATTTGTGTATGTGCTACCCTAGAAAAAGTTGAATGTTTTTTCTTAACTACCTTTTATTACTTTATCCATGATTTCGCTTTTTGCTATAATCTGTTTGCAAAGATACAAACTATTTCCCAATTCACCAAATTTCCATTCTAAAAGGTTCGGATGACATTCTTACAAGATACAACCTTACAGAAGATTTTGCAAGAAAAATAAGTGTCACACTCACGCGCAAGTGGTTGATATTCTGCGCAATAAGTGTGAACCCTGTTTTCCGCTGTGAATTGCGAATCCATGCGGACTTGCAAATCAAAATAGATGTTAAACCGCCCACATTTTACATACTTTTAACCCTGTAAAATGCACCGTAACAGCCTGCCAGCCAGCTTTTTCTGCTTTGAGCTACGGCCGTCGAAAACATGTCCGACGGCCGTCGGACGATTCTGCGACATCCGTCGAACAAAGAAAATACAGCTAACCCAGCGACGAGATGAGCTAATACAGACGCGAGACAGCTGTATCTGCATGCTAAATACAACTAACCCAGCTAATAGATAGGCATCTATTAACACGCATTTCACATACTTGATATTTTACACCCATTAGAAATAGGGTTCACACTGAACGCCCTGTCAGACAGATACTTGCGCGTGAGTGTGACACTTGTTTTCTTGCGAAAAAAATTGTGTGGTATCTAACTTTTTCTATCTTTCGTTTAGTTCAAAATAATTATTATCTTTGCAACGCATAATATAAGTTGAATTGATGAGACAAGAAGCGTCTGTCAAACCATATCTCATAGAGAAGCTCAAGCAAGAACACTGCTTGTGGAGCTATGGCTACGCGTCAACTTAATAAAAGGTTGAAGTGACCCCAAAAGAATCAAATCAAAATGGAGATATGGAATGGATGAGACGCTTAACGAGATTCAATCAAAAACCTCTGTCCCCGTGATTGAATAGTTGTTCATTTCTTTGTTGATTCAACGAAAAAACACTATCTTTGCAAACAGAAAACACCCGGTGAACATCCCATCCTATCGCGGCAAAGAATAAACAATTATGAAGAAACTATTTATCACATTACAATTCGCGCTTGCACTAACTTGCGCTTATGCACAAAAAGTATATACCCTCCAAGA
>CADCAG010000001.1 GCA_902799355.1 uncultured Bacteroidales bacterium | reverse complement strand
TGTCCTAAGTTCTGGGGCGAGTATGTGGAACGCATTATTAAACCCGTCTTTATGGAACACAAGGCACCTGATGCCTTTCAGCAGGCAGCCATCGACAATGGTGTCGGAGAGTTTGGGCTCTGCACCTGCGACACTCCCAACCATAATTGTGCAACCTGTTGGGAGGCAAACTTTGGTGCTTGCAGCAAGAACACCTTTACATACGTCATCGGCGGAATATATAAAGGTGGTGGGGTGCCTGAGGGAATGCAGCTTTTCCCTATTCATAGTGGCAAGTGGCTGAAGATGCATTTCGAGGGAGGCATGAAAGCCTTTCAAGAGCAATACCAAATGTTCTATAAGGAGTGGCTGCCCCAGCACTCGGAATTCCATTGCCCCAACAACGCTATGACGATGGAATGGTACAACGGCACCGACATCGACTCGCCCAATTACCTGTGTGGCGTGATGATGCCATTGGAATAAAATAAAGGATAAGAAAGACAATGCCTATGAAACACCTGCCGAATATCCTGTCGTCGCTCCGAATTGTCGGAACTGTTGTTCTCCTCACACCCTCGCGAACAAGTGGGCGGGATTCCTGCTATTCATTACGGTACCCATGACATTGTGGTCTATCGCCCCCATCTCAATAGCTGCAATCGTAGCCACATTTGCTGCAGTACATGAAGGCTGCGTTTTAGCGAGAGAAGAATCAAGTCATACTTGAATTCTGCCGAGAGTGAGCAGGCTCGACCGAAGGTCATGGACATTATATAAGAATGAATAAGATAAAGTTCCGCCATTATTGTATGGTGCTACTGGCCAGGAGTAAAAGAAAGAGCAAAGATGTGTTAAATCCGTGTTAAAGTATTCATTTCTCTTGACTCGTCCCTAAGGGCATGCCTTAACTTCGCAGTTGCTTAGCAAATACATCGCGCGATTATGAATTTTAAAAAGAAATTAAAAATCGGAGAGTTCTCACAGTTGATGCAGGTAACAGTTAAAACCCTGCGTCATTATGAGCAGAAGGGACTACTTGTGCCTGACGAGGTGGACGAGTGGACGGGCTATCGCTATTACAGCATCGACCAGATGCAACGGCTTAAGACCATACGCGACCTACAACGTCTCGGTTTCTCGCTGGATGAGATTAAGGACCTGTGCGATTCATATTCTCACACTCCTACCATCCGCCAGCTTACTGAGAAGATAAAGGAAACAGAGGCTGAGCTGAAACTGCTGATTGCCCGTCGTAATCAACTGCTCGACTGGAAGAACGCTCGCAAAGAAATGAAGACAATGGTATGTGTGTCGAGAAGATTGGTCCTGAAATGCAACGTTTAGGATGCAAGTGTCCGCCACCAGGTTACTGCTTCACCATTGAGCACAACAAGGAGTACACCCCCACTGACATCGACATTGAGTATTGCGAACAGGTGGAGGAGATGGGCGAAGACAGCGCTATTATCAAGTTTAAGCGTTTGCCAGCGGTACCAAAAGCACTTTGCATGAAGCACATCGGCCCCTATGAGCGCTTTTACGAATCGTTCACCGAGGCCTTCCGTAATATTGAGGAGCAGGGCTATAAGGCGGTTGGGCAACATCGTACATGCTACATCGACGGAGCCTGGAATCAGGAAGACCCTGAGAAATGGCTGTCGGTGATTCAGATACCAATAGAGTGATAATCCGCCCTGATCGTCCCATATAGTTTGGGGCGGTCAGGAAAGAAATCACAATTAACCCTCAGCAGATTGCCGCATGTGGATTATATTGCGGAGCATGCAAAAAGTTCCTCAATGGCAAATGTCCAGGATGCAAGGAAAACGAGAAAGCATCGTGGTGTAAAATCCGCAAATGTTGCCAAGAGAAAGGCTTTCACACTTGCGCCGAGTGCGACAAGGATGTGAAAGAATGTAAGATTCACAACAACTTTGTTGGCAAGATCTTTGCTTTCCTGTTCAATAGCGACAGAGCCGCCTGCATCCGTTATATCCGCGAAAACGGAGTAGCAACACAAAACGACTTTGATGCCATCATCGCCTTCTATGATGATGTGACGGAGCGTACGCCAGAGATGGCCACATATGCCAGATGGAGCAAAAGGAAACACCCCACGATTGAAAGCATCAAGGTCTATATCAACGAGGGTAGCATGTACATTTACCGTGAGCAAGGTGTCATCGTCGGCGCGATGGCAGTGACGATGTATCAGGGTGAGGATTATCACGCCATCGACTGGTCGCAGCAGGTGCCAGACGAAAAGGTGGCTGTGATTCATATCCTTGCCGTCAGTCCTGGCTATCAAGGCAAAGGCATCGGTTCAGAGATGATTCGCGAGGCTATCCGTATGGCAAAGAGTAAAGGCATGCAGGCCATCCGTCTCGATGCCCTTGCTTCGAACACACCCGCCCACAAACTCTACAAACGTCTCGGTTTCGAGTATCGCGGCAAGCAGCACCTCTACGCCGAGAACACAGGCTGGACAGACTTCTATTTCTTTGAACTTAAACAATGAATGATATGAAAGAAAGATTCAAATTCAACACAGTGGGGCTTTTCACCCACGACAACAATAAGGATGAAGCCTTCCTTGTTGAAGGCCGCATCCCGCATTCCTGTTGGAATAATACAGACGGCATGACAAAAATGATTGGTATCACAGTGCAATGACGAGAAAATGGAAATAAGAAATTGGTTCAAGGGTTTCGAGAAAGGTCTGGAGCGGCTCTCTCCAGAGCAACGGTCGGCCTTCCTTTCGGAATGCGGAAGAAACTGTGTGAATGGCGGTACGCTGTCTGTTTATCAACAGCTCTATGAGCGTGCCCAAGGCGACATGGACACCTTCTTTCAGATGGCTAATGAACTGTCAGGTGTAAGAGGAGGGGGCGTTGAGAAAGGACGAGTTTATTATTCGCTGCAATGTCTGTGGAAAGAGAAACACTTCACAGTGACGCTTTGCCATTCCATCTTGCGTGGCGGAACAGATTGCGAAATGAGAATAGAAGTGGAGTATCAGTAATTTTATAGCGTCAAACAGACATCATCAAGATGAAGCAAGGAATCAATCCAATCAATTTAATAGAATAAAACAAAATGTATAAAACCCAAAACCTCCCCAACACCCGAATCGATGTGGCTGATGCCCTGCGAGGCATCGCTGTGGCAGGTATCATCCTGTATCACTCCGTAGAGCACTTCAACATCTTCACGCAAGAGCCGATAGTCCATCCGCTAGCGAGTGACCAGACGGTAGCGGATGTACTGGCATGGCTGCTCTCAGGCAAGATGTATGGTATCTTCGCCATGCTCTTCGGCTTGAGTTTCTTCATTATGAACGACAACCAGCAGCAGAAGGGTAAATGCTTCTCGGGCCGCTTTGCCTGGCGCATGTGCCTGTTGTTCGGCTTCGGCATTGTCAACGTGGCTTTCTACGATGGCGACATCCTGATGCTCTATGCCTGCTACGGTCTGCTACTCATCCCGATTAGTTATTTACCGTCGAAGTGGGTGTGGTGTATTATTGCCTTATTAGCAATCCAACCTGTGGAACTCTTCTGCCTGCTGACAGGCTATGAGATTGACCATACCAGATTCTACGAGATATCTGGCATCATCAATGCCGCTCATGAGCATGGTACGTTCTGGGAGAACACACTCACCAACCTGCAATATGGCTTTGAGGTGAATCTGCGCTTCAATATCTTTAGCGGACGACTGACACAGTTACTCTGCCTTTTCATCCTCGGCATGCAGTTGGGGCGTCAGAGGCTCTTTTACAATGAGGGGAGACATCTGAAGATCTGGCATAACATTCTCTTTTGCTCTGCTATCGTAGTCCTAGCGTTGAGTTTCGTGGATTTAGGTGAACTTGACTCATGGTTGAAGCCTATTTACAGCCTTATCATACTGTTGATGATCGTCTCGGCAATAGTTTCTGCCTGGTACGCTTTCGAGGGTGTTCGGCGTGTGCTTCATCACCTCTGTATCTTCGGTCGCATGAGTCTTACCAACTATCTGCTCCAGTCCGTTATCGGCTGTGCCATCTTCTGCGGCTATGGCCTTGCCTGTTATCGCTATTTGGGTGTTACCTATGCCGTCATTGTGGGATGTGGAATGGTCGTTTGTCAATATCTCTTTGCCCGTTATTGGTTCAGCAACCATCCTCGCGGACCGTTAGAGGGCCTTTGGAGAAAACTGACATGGATTTAATCGTGTTTATATGATGGAGAAAAAGAAAATGACACTCCGGCCATTCAATGTATGAGACACGCGAGGTAGAATTGAAACAAAAAAGAAATCAGCGAGATATTTTTGAAATATCTTTACGAAAAAATGTGGCTTTGTATTCTGAATTTCTAAGCAAATGACACGACAATTCGGTAATTATCACTATCTTTGCAGGGAATTTACTATTAACATTGACTAAACTATTATGAAATCATTTAGAATGATGGTGGCCGCAATGCTGACGGTCGTATTCTGCACAGAGGTTACTGCACAGGGATTTCGCAGGGAGAACTTTCCTGAGGGCTCGTATTCACCTGTTACTAACATCAACCGCAATGAGTATCCACGAGTGTTGAAAGACAATAGCGTGATGTTCCGCGTGACAGCGCCACAGGCACAACAGGTACAGATAGACCTGGGGGGAACGAAGTATGACATGCAGAAGCAGGAGGATGGCGCATGGACAGTGACTACGAAGCCACAAGTGCCTGGATTCCACTACTATTTCATGATAGTCGATGGCGTCTCTGTCTCCGACCCTGCCAGTCAGACATTCTATGGATGCAGCCGATGGTCGAGTGCCATAGAGATCAAAGAGGCTGGCATGGACGACATAGAGGTGCAGGATGTGCCTCACGGCGAAGTGCGCACGGTCTATTATTATAGTAAGGTGGACGAGTCGTGGCGCCCGCTGATGGTCTATACACCTGCTGGCTATAACGAGAGCAAGGAGAGCTATCCGGTGGTGTATATCCAGCACGGTGGTGGCGAAGACCATCGCGGATGGATGGAGCAAGGACGTACGGCACAGATTATGGACAACCTGATAGCTGCAGGCAAGGCCGTACCGATGATTGTGGTCAGCTCGAACAGCAACGTACAGGCACGCAATGGCGGCTTTGGCGGTGGCTACAGCTGGGAGGGTATGCAGAACTTCCGCAACGAGATGATAGACAACATCATCCCGTTTGTAGAAAAGAACTACCGCGCCAAGAAGGACCGCAAGAGCCGTGCTATGTGTGGTCTGTCGATGGGTGGTGGCCAGTCGTTCTACATCGGTCTGCGCTCGCCAGAGGTATTTGCCAACGTAGGCGTCTTCTCAACAGGTATGTTTGGCGGCATTCGTGGCGCATCGAACTTCGACCTGGAGAAAGAGGTGCCTGGCATGCTGACGGACACCAAGACGTTCAACAAGCAACTGGACGTGTTCTTCCTGAGCTGTGGCGAACAGGACCCACGCATCAAGTACACACGCAACATCGTGAAGAAGATGCGTGAAGGTGGTGTGGAGGTAAAGTTCAACTCCTACCCTGGCGACCATGAGTGGCAGGTTTGGCGCAAATCACTGCATGAGTTTGCACAGTACCTTTTCAAGAATACAAAAAAATAAGAATCACCCCAAAGGATGATTCTTATATATAGATAAGGTATAGCGCGACGGCTATCAGATAGGCAAGGTCAGGACAAAGCGAGAGCCGGGGCCTTCATAGGCAGCGTCGAGTACGACGTCGCCATCCAGACGACGGGCAATGCTACGAGCTACGGTAAGACCGATGCCCTGTCCATCGAAGAACTGGTTGAGCTTGACGTAGGGCTCGAAGACATGCTCACGTTCAGCCTCCTCAATGCCTGCACCGGTATCCTCTACGGTATAGATGGCCTGCATCTTGTCCATGTCGACGGCTACTTTCAGCGTTACAGTACCCTCGGTAGTGAACTTCAGGGCATTATCGAGCAGATGGGTCAACGCACGCACCGACTTCACCAGATTGGTAGAGAGCATGGTGGCTGCAGCCACGGGATCTACCTGTTTGTCGAACTGGAGGTAGCTGATTTTGTCAATGCCAGAGGCTGCGATAGCCTCGTCAGCAACCTGCGATACCAGAATGTTGTCCGTACGGCCAATAGCCTGCTTACCATCTACGTCGTCCATATCGCTGATCTTACCAATGAGAGCCGACAGCTTGCTATCGTCGTTCTTCTTGGCAATCTCACGCATGCCAGCCAGTGACTGGTTAATCACCTCACGACACTTCTGGGCGAAGTCCTCATAGCGGGTGCACTGATCCTGCAGAGAGGCAGCACGTTTCTCCATAGCATCGTAGGCCTGCTTGGTCTTGGCCTGCTCCTCTTCCATCTTCTCGAAAGCCAGCAAAGCCTGTTCGTAGCCTTCACCGACATTGTCGAAATTCTTCTCCAACGCACGATAGTCGTCAAGCAGTTTCTGTTGCTCGTTGACACGCTGCTGATAGTCTTCCAACAGCTGCTTCTGTTCGGCAGCATGCTTACGACTGGACTTCAGCTCGAAATAATATGCGATGCCGAGCACTACGGCTACGGCAAGCGCGATAAGGAATGCGTACAACATATTTTTCTGACAGATTTACTCAGCCTTCTTCTCAACCTTCATAAACTTGGTGAAACCAGTCATGGCCAGCACCTTGTAGATTTCAGGGTTCACATTTGTCATCTTGAACTGACCCTTCTGCTGCATCACTGCACGCATCGTCTTCTGGATAATGCGGAGGCCAGAAGAAGCCATGTAGTTCAAATCAGAGCAATCCATCTCCAGTTCTACACCACCGTCAACGAGTGCGGGCTGGATGTCCTGTTCAAACTGAGGAGCATTCATAGTGTCAATACGCTCACCTGTCTTAATGATGGTCTTACCACCTTCTTTGATAATCTGTGTCATAATTGTATTGTTTTTAAATTATTATGTTCTACGTTTAAATACTCTTCTTCATGGTTAGCAGGTTCTTACCCTCCAAGCGCTGATAGGTCACCTGATTCATGATGTTCTTGACGATGTAAATTCCCATGCCGCCAATTTCTCGGTCTATGGGGTTCACGTTAGGATCAGCATCGTCCTTCAGCGTAGGATCGAACTCCTTACCTTGGTCGCTGAGAACGAAGGTCAGCTCTTTCCCATCACTCTCAGCAACCAGTTCGATGTCTGCCGAGGTTTCCTTGGGATAGGCATAGAAGATGACGTTGGACACCATCTCCTCCATAACCAGATTAAGGTTCATCTGTAGCTCCATGTCAAGTCCCAGCTCTTCGCCGATTTCCTCGACGAACTGGTTGACACGCTCCAGCTCTCCTACCTGATTTTTCAGCTTTAGTTCCTTTCTCATAAGCTATATATTTAGTTATTGCTTCTATCTCCTTAAACTTCCTTAACTCCTTTAACTCCTCAAAACCTTCACGCACAGCATGGTGAGGTCGTCGTTAGGCTCAGCACCGTCACGATGAGCCTCTACCTGATTGCGCAGCATCTCAACAGTCTGCTCTGACGACTCGAAAGGCGTGGTCTGCAGGATTTCCAGCAGTCGCTCGTCAGTGAACTGTTCCTGCTGACGGTTCTCAGCCTCGTTGAGGCCATCGGTATAGACGAACAGCGGACGATTGGTAATATTCTCAATCTCCTCGCCAACATATTCCAAACCAGGCCAAAGACCTATTGGTGCATTGGGTTCCATCTCAATAAACTCAGCAGTTCCGTCACCCACGAGTACTGGTGGGTTGTGACCCGCATTACAGAAGTCCAGATGTCCAGTCTTCAGGTCTACCAGTCCCAGGAACATGGTGACGAACATTCCAGTCTCATTATCCTCACCTGAGAGGGCATCGTTGATGCGGGTGGCTATTTCAGCAGGCATCATTTCCTGTGCAGCAAGCGTACGGAACAGACGTGTAGCCTGTGCCATGAAGAGAGATGCTGGCACGCCCTTGCCACTGACGTCACCCAGAGCAAAGTAGAGTTTGTCACCCGTCAGGTAGTAGCCATATAAGTCACCACCCACCTCCTTGGCAGGCGTCATCGACGCATAGAGGTCAACATCGTCGCGCTGCGGGAAGTCGTGGGGCACCATACCCATCTGGATGTTACGGGCAATACGCAGGTCGCTCTCAATACGCTCCTTCGCAGTGGTGGTCTCCTCCAACTGGTCGTAAGCAACCAGCAGCTCCTCGTGTGCCTTCTTCAGACGACGGGCAGCAATCATACGGAAGATGAGGAATATCACCAGCGCCACGACGACTATACCTATTATTATTAAGGTATTGCGGAACTGTGCCTTCGCCTGTTCCATCTTCAGCTCGTCGACTTGGAACAGCGTGTTCAGTTCGTTCAGCTGGTTTTGTGACTCTACGCCACTGACAGAGTCTTTCACCTGTATCAGGGTCTTGAAGACTGACGAGGCATCCTGATAGCGTCCCAGCGCTTCCAGGATTTCTCCACGCTGCGTAAACACAGGAACAAGCATTGCCAAATCCGAGTTTTCTGCAAACTCATAGCAGCGGTTGTTCAGTTCCAGAGCGGTTTGGTAATCCTTACGCTGCAGATGCAGCTTAGCTTTAAAGTAAAGCCACGACTGACCCACATAGTCTTCTTCTGATGGTATACGACGACGAACCTCGCTGAGCATCTTATCAGCCTCATCCAGTTGGTTCAATCCAAGAGCCGCCTGTGCACAAGCCAGATAATAGTACGACTCCAACACGTTGCGCACATAGTCGTTGAGCGGTTTTTCCTGGAAATAGCGATCCAAGAACGTTTTCCATTCTACTGTCAACTTTTTGAGTTTCTCATACTCGCGCATCGACTCAAACTCGTCGCCAAGACAAGAATAGAGGTCGGCAATAGTTGATGGTGTAGGACTAACGGTAAGCAGTAGGTCAATACCCTTACGATAGGACGACACACTCTTCTGACGGTTGTGCATATTGGAATAGACATTGCCCATCATGTAATAGGCAAGACCCATACCATACTTATTATCTCGCTCCTTGGCATCGTCGAACATGGACTGTACCTCTCGGAGTGCCATATTATGCTTGCCACTGAACACATAGGTATTGCAAAGTGCCATCCAAGCCTCATAGTACTTGTCCCACGTTTGTAGAGCTTTCAGTCTTTCCAGCGTCGGTGGCACATACTTGTAGACGGAGTCTGTCAAGTCGTAATTATAGAAGAAGATGACACGCTCAACCAGTGCCAGCGCCAGTGTATCCTTTTCATGCTGGCGGTCCAACTCGTTGATATAGTCATTCAGACAACGCAGGGTATACTGCTGGTCGCTACCACCCTGACTCAGATGATAGAGCATGCCATAGGCATGCAGACGAGCCTTGCCATGCAATGACGGCAAGCGCTGGCGCAGCGAGTCGGCCATATTGGCATGGACGCTCAACAAGCATACCAGCCAACAGCATACCAACAGAAATACTCTTCTCGTCATATTGTTTTCATCAGCGTGACCGCTCACACTATTCAGTGCGCGACTAAATCTTCAGTTCCTTCATGATTTCGCTCATGCGCTGCAGGGTGCTGATACGTGTGGGCACCAGCGGCAGGCGCAGACGATTCTCGATATAGCCCATCTCGCTGAGCATGCACTTCACACCAGCAGGGTTGCCGTCGACAAAGAGCAGCGAGAAGAGGTCGATGAAGCGGTGGTGAATCTTTCGAGCACCATCGTATTCGCCCTTCATCTGCAGACGAATCATCTTGGAGAACTCGCGAGGCAACGCATTACCGATAACACTGATAACACCAACAGCACCACACGAAATCATGGGGAACGTCAGCGCATCGTCACCAGAGATGACATCAAAGTTGCGAGGCTTGTTCTTGATAATCTCGTCAACCTGTTCCAGATTGCCGGAAGCCTCCTTGATGGCTACGATGTTCGGACAGTCATGGGCCAGACGTACTGTCGTTGCGGCTGTCATGTTAACACCCGTACGACCAGGGACGTTATACAAGACCACGGGCAACTGGGTAGCAGCAGCAATGGTCTTGAAATGCTGGTAGAGTCCTTCCTGCGAAGGCTTATTATAATATGGACATACGCTGAGTATGCCGTCGACTCCACGGAAGTCGCCCGTCTGCAACTCATTAACGATGGCTGCGGTGTTGTTGCCACCACATCCCATGAGGATGGGTACGCGTCCACCAACCAAGTCGACGATGAGGTCCTTAATCTTCTGTTTCTCGTCAGCTGTCAATGTAGGAGTCTCACCTGTTGTTGCCAGAATACAGAAGAAGTCTGCACCGTTATTCAGTTGGTACTCTACGAGGCGAATCAGCGACTTATAGTCTACTGATCCATCCTCCAGAAAGGGTGTTATCAACGCAATACCTAATCCCTTGAAGATGTTATGTGCCATAAATATTCTTAAATTCTTGTCTTTGCGGCTGCAAAATTACACAATTTAATTGTAAAACGTTAAAGAATTGCCTAAAAAAATGTCATTTTCACACTTTCCTTAATACGACAGCCGAGCGAGCAGGGATATAGAGTTTGAGCCACTCCTTGCGATCCTCTACATACATGGGGTCATAGTTGGTCAGGTGTGTCACCGTATCGTCAGCGAAACCATTGCCGCCAAACTCCTTGGCGTCGGTGTTGAGCACCACCTCGTAAGAACCCGTAGGTACGAGGAATCCATAGTCCGTATAGCTGCGCGTCGGAGAGAAGTTGAAGACGAAGACAAGGTCGCCACGCATGTAGCACAGCACCTGGTCGCCATCGTTATGCCATATCTCGGTAACGGGTGTATTCTGGAAGTTCTTCTGCGACTTGATAACCTCCAGCATCTTCTGGTCGAAGTCACCCAGCCAGTGATAGCAGAGATCCTTGTTGTCGACGAGATTCCACTGGCGACGAGCATACTTGTACGACCAGCCGTTACCCTCACGTGGGAAGTCAATCCACTCTGGATGACCGAACTCATTACCCATGAAGTTCAGGTAACCACCATTGATGGCGCCGGCAGTCACCAGACGAATCATCTTGTGCAGGGCAATACCACGCTGGGCCATATCGTTGACGTCTTTCTTGGCAAAGTGCCAGTACATATCAGCGTCTATCAGACGGAAGATAATGGTCTTGTCGCCCACCAGCGCCTGGTCGTGACTCTCACAATAAGAGATGGTCTTCTCGTCAGGACGACGGTTCTTGACCTCCCAGAAGATAGAGCAGACGTTGATATCCTCATCGCGTACCTCCTTGATAGTCTTGATCCAGTAGTCGGGGATGTTCATGGCCATACGGTAGTCGAAGCCATAGCCACCATCCTCGAACTTAGCAGCCAAACCTGGCATACCGCTGACTTCCTCAGCAATAGTGATGGCATTCTTGTTGACCTCGTGGATGAGGCAGTTAGCCAATGTCAGGTAACAGATGGCATTATCGTCCTCGTGACCGTTGAAGTAGTCGCCATAGCCTCCGAAGGCTTCACCAAGACCATGTGAATAGTATAACATAGAGGTGACACCATCGAAGCGGAAGCCATCGAACTTAAACTCCTCAAGCCAGTACTTACAGTTTGACAATAGGAAGTGCAGCACGTCGTCCTTACCATAGTCGAAGCACAGCGAATCCCATGCGGGATGCTCGTGGCGGTCGCCAGGATAGAAGAACTGGTTAGGATCGCCGGCAAGGTTACCCAAGCCCTCGACCTCGTTCTTTACGGCATGTGAATGCACGATATCCATAATGACTGCAATACCCAACTTATGGGCTGTATCAATCATCTCCTTCAGGTCCTCAGGAGTGCCGAAGCGGCTTGACGGGGCAAAGAACGACGATACATGGTAGCCAAAGCTGCCATAGTAAGGATGCTCCTGGATGGCCATCACCTGAATGGCATTATAGCCGTCCTTCTTCACGCGCGGCAGCACGTTCTCAGTAAACTCCTTATAGGTACCAACCTTCTCGGCATCCTGACCCATACCCACATGGCACTCGTAGATCAACAGCGGAGACTTGTTGGGCTTAAAGGTCTTTTTCTTCCACTCATAAGGTTTCTCAGGGTTCCAGACCTGCGCAGAGAATATCTTCGTCTGCTCATCCTGTACCACACGACGACACCAGGCTGGGATACGCTCGCCTTCTCCCCCATTCCACTTGACCTTCATCTTGTACAGGTCACCGTGCTTGATGGCTTTCTCTGAGAGTTTCAGCTCCCAGTTGCCAGTACCCTCAATGCGCTTGCACTTATACTTGTCCGACTCCTGCCAGTTGTTGAAGTCGCCAATCAGATAAATCTCTGTAGCGTTCGGTGCCCACTCACGGAACACCCAGCCCTTAGCCAGCTTGTGTAGGCCAAAATAGAGGTGTCCACTGGCAAAGTCGCTCAGCGTCTTCTTGCCATTACGCGTCAGCTGGGCAATCTTCCACAATGCGTGGTCATGACGGCCACGGATAGCCTGTTCAAAAGGCTCCAGCCAAGAGTCGTTGCGTACTAATCCGATGTGTTTAGGTTCTTCTACTTTCTTAACTCTCTTGGAAGTAGTTTTCTTCGTAGTAGTCTTTTTAGTTGTTGCCATAGTATTATGCTTTAACTTTAAAAATTGCTTTCTTGAATTCGGGGACGCCGGCAATGCAGGGAGCATGGCCGTCTTGTGGGAAGAAAATGACCATCATGCCTGGCTGACAGGTCACATAGCTGTCGGCAGTCAGGTCGGGAATAAAGGTAATATCCTTCTCCACGTCAAATTCCGTCTGAGGCAGCAGGCTACGGTGGGTATAGCCGTAGGTCTCGGTAGCCGTCAGCGGTATCTGGATATCAATCATCTTGTTGTGCGCCTCAAGGACAGCCTCATCAGGAGTCTTACCCTTGGTAGTAGCGATGTTGACAAAAAGGTCCTGGCCTTCGATTTCATGCTTGCCATCCGGCATCTTGCTCAGATCGTTGGCTTTCAGGAACTCCACGACTTTAGGAAACAGCGGATTGAGAGCCGCATATTTCTCCAAATTGTCTATCGTATCGATGATCATAGTATTTTAATTTTTAATCTTTAATGTTTCTGAAATTTAATGTTCAATCTACCTGTCGCTTGCCTCTGACATACGTGCCCTGGGCAGTGATGTTACCATTACGGTCTTTCTCTACGAAGCGGCCGTCACGACGGTCGTCAGCATAGGTTCCCTCAAAACGCAGGCCCTCCTTATTCTCTTCGATAGCTGGCCCATGGCGCTTGCCGTCCTTGAAATGGCCACGGAACTTAGAGCCGTCAGCATAGCGGGCAATACCCTCGCCATGTATGGTACCATCGCGGAACTGTCCTTCGAAATAGTCGCCATTCTTCATAGTCAGCTTACCACGCCCATTGGGTTTGTCAGCCTTCCACTCGCCCTGATAGGTGTTGCCGTTCTTCCACACCAGCGTGCCCTGTCCGTGCTTGTCGCCCTTATAGAACTGACCAGTATAGCGGTCACCATTGGCATAGCGGAAGATGCCCTGTCCAGTGCGCTGTCCATTGACATAGTCACCATCGTAGAAGTCGCCATTCTGGAACTTATAGATGCCCTTACCATTCTGTGCATCATTATTGAACGAGCCGATATAGACGTCGCCATTAGCATAACGGAAAGTACCCTTACCCTGCTGGCGGTTGTCCTTCCACTGTCCTTCATAGGAAGAGCCATCACCCCAGCTAAAAGTGCCACGACCATTCTTCTGGTCGTCCGCCCACTCTCCTTCGTAGTAGGCACCGCCCTTATAGGTATAACGTCCCTTGCCATGACGCTTGCTCTGTTTCCACTGTCCGTCATAGACGTCGCCATTATAGTAATACATGATGCCATGACCTTCCTGGTCGTCTCGGTACCACAAACCTACATACTTGTTATTGTTATTGAAATAGAAGGTTCCCTGTCCATGCTGGTGATCCTGCATCCACTGTCCCTCATACTTCTCTCCATCATGGAAAGTATAGACGCCATAGCCCTGACGCTTACCCTTGACATACTCGCCCTCAAAGCGGTCGCCATCTTTCCAGGTCGTCGTACCTTTGCCATGTGGTTTACCAGACATCATCTGCCCCTTATACTCTCCGCCGTCTTTCATCTTACAGGAGCCAAGGGTAATCTTTTGTGCTGACACTGACAGTGCCAACAGGGAATAAAAAGTGAGTAATATATTTCGTTTCTTCATAAGAATAGGCATTTAAACTTGACAAAGGTATGAAAAAAAAACGATACTACAAAGCGTTTTAAAAAATATTCACTATCTTTGCAGCAGATTTACATGTTTGATTATGAAATTCATTGCTATCATACCTGCCAGATATGCGTCAACACGCTTTCCAGGCAAACCATTGGCCATGCTGGGCGGCAAGACTGTCATCCAGCGAGTTTACGAACAAGCATCAGCCGTACTTGAGGAGGCGTATGTTGCTACTGACGACGAGCGCATCTACCAAGCTGTTGAGGCTTTTGGCGGCCGTGCCGTTATGACACGCGCTGACCACAAAAGCGGTACCGACCGCCTGGAGGAAGCCGCCACAAAAATAGGCACTGATGCTGATGTCATCATCAACATACAAGGTGACGAGCCATTCATCCAGAAGTCACAAATAGAAACTTTAAAGAAATTATTTGAAGATTCTGATACTCAGATAGGTACATTAGGAAAGCCTTTTGAAAATTTGGAGGCTATTCAGAACCCCAACTCCCCCAAAATCGTGTGCGACCGTCGCGGCTTTGCCCTGTACTTCAGTCGCAGTGTGATACCCTATGTTCGTGGCGAAGAACCTGCCACTTGGCTGGAACATTTCCCCTATCTGAAACATCTGGGAATTTATGCTTATCGTCGTCAGGTACTCCATGAAGTCACACAACTACCACAGTCGTCATTGGAGAAAGCAGAGAGTCTGGAACAGCTACGCTGGCTGGAGAACGGCTACCGCATCCGCGTAGGTATTACCAATGTAGAAACGGTAGGTATCGACACACCGGAAGATCTGCAACGCGCAGAAGAGTTCCTAAAAACACAAATGCAGGGCGCTTAACCCTGCATTTTCTTTCTGTTAGCCTTGCTGCATCTGTTGCAGCAGCTGCCTCTGTCGTTCTGTCAGTCCTGTCGGCAACTTCACCTGATAGGTCAGGATAAGATCAGTACCTCCCCTGCCCTTGCCACGCAGACGCACCTTGGTACCAGGCTGTGTCTCAGGCTTTACCTTCAGTTTCAGTCGCTCACCCGAACCTGTCGTCACCATGATGTCACCACCCAACAAGGCGGTATACATATCGATGGTGACAGTAGCCTGCGTATTCTTGGGCTCCTCCTTATACGTGGTATGAGCGCCAAAGCCCTGACCACCACGCATGCCACCACCAAACAAATCCTGGAAGAATGACGAGAAGCCACCAGCACCTCCTGAGCCAAACGGCGAGAAGTCGAAGCCCTCAAAGGGATTGCCCTGTGCACCGCCATAGCCTCCAAAGCCCGCACCAGCCTTCTCATAAGCCTCAGCCTGTTTCCACTGCTCACCATACTTATCGTATTTGGCACGCTTCTCAGGGTCGCCTATCACATCATAGGCTTCCGTCAGCGCCTGAAACTTGGCCTTGGCCTTAGGGTCGTCAGGGTGCAAATCGGGATGAAACTGCTTGGCACGCTTCAGATAAGCACGCTTCACATCCTTCTGGGGTATGGTCTTGTCAACCCCTAAAATCTTGTAGTAATCAATAAATGCCATAATACTACCTCCTATTTTTTATTTTCTTTTAACCTTTAACCAGCAAAAAGCGTGCCTGAGAACTTGGTGAATTAAAAAAATATATCTACCTTTGCAAAAAACAATTCAGACCTACCATATTTATACTGATGAAAAAGACAATAACGATTCTGGCACTGATGTGCATGAGCCTTACAGTAATGGCCAAACAAGCTAAAACCGTCACCCTGCGACTGATAGAGACATCAGACGTCCACGGCGCATTCTTTCCTTACAACTTCACTGAACGTAGTCCCATGCAGGGAACGATGGCACGTGTCAGTACCTATCTCAAGCGCCAGCGCAAGAGCTATGGTGACCGCATCATCCTGCTGGACAACGGTGACATTCTACAGGGACAACCCACCTGCTATTATACCAACTACATAAAGACTGACGAGTCCAACATTGCTGCAGAGGTCGTCAACTACCTGCAGTACAACGCTCAGAACTTCGGTAATCACGACGTAGAGACGGGACATGCCGTCTACGACAAATGGGTCAGCGAAATCAAGTGCCCCGTACTGGGTGCCAACATCATTGACACCAAGACAGGCAAACCCTATGTCAAGCCCTATACAATCATTGAGCGCGAGGGTGTTCGTGTTGCCATACTGGGTATGCTGACACCGGCCATTCCCAACTGGCTGCACGAGAGTCTGTGGACGGGGTTGCACTTTGACGAAATGCTCAAGAGTGCACGCCACTGGATTAAGGTACTGAAAGAGCAGGAGAAAGCCGACGTCATCGTAGGACTCTTCCATAGTGGATGGGATGGCGGCATCGTCACCCCCAGCTATGAGGAAGATGTCGCCAGAAAGATGGCTGAGACGGTAGAAGGTTTCGACGTCATCTTCTTTGGCCATGACCATACGGAGCGTAATGCTACCATCAACGGCGTGCTCTGTCTGGATCCGTCATGCAATGCCGTCAAGGTGGCACAGGCAACCATTCAAATTCGTAACGGCAAAGTCATTAGCAAAAAGGGTGAACTTATCGATATTACAGGTGAAGCCATCGATCAGCAATACATGAACCATTTCCAGTCACAGGTAGACGCTATCCGCCAGTTTGTGGAACGCCAGCTGGGCACCGTTGTCAGTCCTATGCGTTCACGCGACTCCTTCTTCGGTCCAACAGCCTTCACAGACCTCATCCATCAGCTGCAGTTAGAGTACACACATGCGGACATCTCTTTCAACGCGCCCTTAGTGTTTAACACAACCATCAATGCAGGGCCGATATATATGAGCGACATGTTCAAGCTATACCGTTTCGAGAACAAAATCTATATGCTCCGCATGACGGGCGAGGAGATTCGCAAGCATCTGGAGATGAGCTATGACCTGTGGGTGAACACCATGAAGAGCGCTGACGACCATATCATGATGCTCAACGAAGGAGCAGCAGGTGACGAGCAGCGCAGAGGTTTTAAGAACCTGACCTTCAACTTCGACTCGGCAGCAGGCATCGACTATGTCGTAGATGTAACCAAGCCTGATGGACAGAAGGTACACATCCTTCAGCTCTCTGACGGTCGTCCCTTCGACGAGAAAGCATGGTATAAGGTAGCCATGAACAGCTATCGCGGCAATGGTGGCGGCGAACTGCTTACCCATGGTGCAGGCATTCCCCTAGACTCCATCAACAGCCGTATCATTTATATGAGTGAGCGTGACCAGCGTTACTATCTGACTCAGAAGATTGAGCGCGAAGGACGTGTAGAGGGCAAATCCTTTAACAACTGGCGTTTCATCCCTGATGCATGGGCACGCCCAGCCATTGAACGTGACAGAAAACTGATCTTTGGAGAGTAAACAATAAACATTACATCGTGAAATACTTTGTTTTTTGCCAGAGTGACCTCGTCTTGCTGAAGACGGGCGATACCTATCAAATACCCGAAGAGGCACCTACTGAAGTAAAGCCTTGGACTACCGTTATGGACATCGATGGTACCAAGGCATACCGCATCGACCAACCCATTACTGACTCCGACCGCTACGAGATGTGTGGCCTGCGCCAGAGCTACTATAAGCTGTCGGAGGCAGACTACCGACTTGCCGGCAAGTGTCGCGAACTGCTTTACTGGGACCAGAGCAACAAGTTCTGTGGTGTCTGTGGCGGAACGATGCACTTCGACACGGCCATCTCCAAGAAATGCGACCAGTGCGGCAAAGAGATATGGCCTCTGCTGGCTCCTGCCGTTATCGTCCTAGTCCGCAAAGGCGATGAGGTGCTGCTGGTTCACGCCAACAACTTCCGAGACGACCACTATGGACTCGTGGCAGGCTTCGTAGAAACTGGCGAGACGCTGGAGGAAGCTGTCTATCGTGAAGTTATGGAGGAGACGGGGTTACACATCACCAATCTGCGTTACTTCGGTTCACAGCCATGGCCCTACCCTTGTGGGCTGATGGTTGGCTTCACAGCCGACTACGACGGTGGCAAGATTCACCTGCAACGTTCTGAACTGTCAAAGGGCGCCTGGTTTGACCGTAACCACCTGCCACACATCCCTGAGAAACTATCCATAGCACGCCAGCTCCTAGACAGTTGGCTGGAGGAAAACAAGGAGTAAGGAGAACATGAAGAAGCTACGTTCCATAGCAACCTTTGCCGACCTGCTGATACTGGCACTCGTGGTCGTGCTAAACCCACTAAGTCCTCTACAGCCATCCGCGCAACAGTCAGCACCTCCCCACATTCCAGACAAGGTAGAGATACGATATGTCAAGGACGCCACCCCCGACTCCCTGCAACGTGCACACATAGAAGCAGAGATGGACGAGATGCGCTACTATCTGAAGGTACATAACGTCTCCGACGAGGGATACCAGTATGTAGCGCAATACAATAGACAACTGGCACAGAAAGCGAAGCAGACCAAAAATACCAGTACTCCACGAAAGACCAGCGCCACCAGAGACACCATCGCCGCCAAGGACCGCGCCATGATAGCTGTCAAGATATGTGGCGGCTATTGGAAGGCCGGCCATTTCTTGATGGGAGGTCTCAACGGTAAAGGCATCACTCGCGACTGGAAGGGCCGCATCGTCTCGGCAGTATGGAACTGTGATACAGTAGTTTATGCCATACGTACAGACAGCCAAGGACGCTACATCGGACAGATGGACTCTTTGCTGCAAGCTTGTGGACAAGGTATCATGGAGGAGTGGGACGGCTGTCACAAGGAAGGTTTCTGGCAGGATGATGTCCTACACGGTTTTGCCTTTGACTCTTCGCCCAATCACCAGCTACATGTAGGCGAATGGAAGGAAGGAAAATTCCTTGGCGAGAAGCTGAAATACACCACTGAGCGCATCTATGGCATCGACATCTCGCGCCACCAACACGAGAAGGGGCGTAAACGCTTTGGCATCGAATTCAACAAGCTGCGTATTACCTCTCTGGGCAAGCGCCACGACGCGCAAGGAAGGACGTTCCCAGTATCCTTTATCTACATCAAGTCCACAGAGGGTACCACCATCCGCAACCGCTATTTCATGAGTGACTACATGAAAGCCAAGAAAGCGGGTATCCACGTAGGTGCCTACCATTTCTTCTCGCTCAAATCATCAGCGGAATTGCAGGCCAAATACTTCGTCAACCACACGCTGTTCCGCAAGGGCGACTTCCCTCCTGTTCTCGACGTAGAACCTACCGACGCACAGATTCGCAAGATTGGTGGTGCCGACGTGCTCATGAAGCGCATACGCATTTTCATGGAATATGTTGAGAAACGTACAGGCATGCGCCCCATCCTCTATATCAACCAGGGGTTCATCAACAAGCATATGGTCAACGCACCTGACATCAAGAAGAAGTATAATGTGTGGATAGCGCGCTACGGACAGTACAAGCCCGATGTACGACTGGTCTATTGGCAGCTCTGCCCCGACGGCCGCGTCGATGGCATCTCAGGTGATGTGGACATCAATGTGTTCAACGGTTATCAGAACCAGTTTGACGAGTTCATTAAGACTGGATTTCTCACACCTTAAGGTATGAGTGTGGCGTTGCAATCACAAGTAGAAATCAGCAGTCAACTGACGGTAGGCTTCCGAACCTATCGTCAGTTGTTCTTTTTCACAAGGGCATGGATGTTTCCTAAACGCCAGCAGATAGCGCTTGGCAGGCTTCCTCTCTGTTGTCTTGACAGCACATACCCTGCTGGGGAAGAAACCCACGAAGATAGCTTCATCCTCCATGCGTTGACGATAGTCGAACGGCACCACCACGCTCAGCTCGCCATCGTTGCTCAGCAACCTATAGGCAGCCTGCATCAGCTCAGCATAAGTCAGTGTTGCCGTATGGCGCGCCATATTTCGCTGCTCATCAGGAGCTGCCAGAGAGTCGATAAAAAACGGCGGATTGCTAACAATAGCGTCATACGCTCCCTGATGCTCCTGAAGCGTTTCATGCAACACCGTCACCTGCGTGAGAAAAGGTGACTGCGCCACGTTCTGCTGTGCCTGTCTGACAGCCCCCTCGTCAATATCTATCGCAGTCACCTGTGCTTCTAGATAGCGCTGCGCCATCATCAACGCAATGACTCCCGTACCCGTACCAGCATCCAAGATACGTGGTCCGCCCTTGGCCCACGCACCCAACAGCACGCCATCGGTACCCACCTTCATGGCGCACAACTCCTGCTGTATGGTAAACTGTTTGAATTGAAACATATCCTATACGTTTACAAAGCGCAAAGATACTATTTTTTAACAATATTGACAAATTTTCTCCCCATTATTGACGCTGAACAGCGTGCATTAATGTTTTTTCTTACAAGAAAAGGACTCATTGTATGGTTAATTCATCTCTTTTATGTACTTTTGCACAGAAAAACTAACTAATAAGACTATGAAGAAAGTATTATCCCTGATGCTGACTCTCGCCATGATAAGCATGACGACAAGCGCCGAGATGAAAAAGGATTCGGCAAAGCCCAAAGCCGAACAAGTAAAGAAAAACAAGAAGGACAAGACGTCAAAAGAATTCAGCAACAAAAAGCTGTACACGTTTACCTGTAAACGGGGCACTATTGTCATGAATGCCCAAGGTACAGGTCTTACCACCCTACAACTCCGTCCTGACGCACCAGCGAAGGACAAGTCTTTTGCCTTCATCTTCTTCAACGGAAAGCACTGTCTCTATAGCCCTACGGCCAAGAAATTCCTGAGTTCTGATGGCACATTCGTGGACCATATCGGTGCTGCCTTTACCTTTGACAAAAGCCAGGCAGACGGCCAATACAGATATATGTTGTCTACGACCAATAAAGAGGGGCAGTCGCTGTATATCAACACCAACGACTCTAACAAGATTGTCATCAACAGTCATAAGACAGCCGATGAGGGCAACCGCTGGCAAATTACGGCAACAGGGAAGTTTGACCCGAAAGAGGCCATGAGCCTAGCTCAGAAGCCAGCCCCCAAATACAGCCTATACCGTAAAGGTATGTTCAATGTGCTCAAGGAGGAGAACGACTGGTTCTTTGAGATTCCCGATTCACTCATTGGTTGCGACTTCCTCAACACCACGCGTTTCACATCTACACCTTCTGGCAGCGGACTGTTTGGAGGCGAGATGATCAGTCAGCAGACTGTCTATTTCCAAAAGGGCGTCGACAACCGACTGCTGTTGCGTGTACGACTCTTTGTCAACGTAAGCGACTCTACACAAAGCATCAACAAAGCCATCATCGTCTCCAACGAGAATCCTATCATCGCCTCGTTCAAGATAGAGTCTCACACCAACAAGCTTTACAAGATCAAGGTGACTGGCTTCCTCACCGAGGACAATCCCAACACCGCCCTGCCTCGTTCGATGAAGTCACAATTCCAGCTTACCAATATGTTCAAGGAACTATCGTATGTTGAGGATATCAAGTCCTTCCCCCTGAATACCGAGGTACGCATGGTAAAAACCTATAATTCTACTGGCAGACTTGCCTCAGCACGGAGCACCGACAGAGTGACGTTCGGCATCAACCTCTCGTTTGTACTGCTTCCCACCAACCTGATGAAACCCCGTTTCTACGACCCGCGTGTCGGATATTTCACCCATGGCTTCAACAGCTATAATGACGGACAGCAGCGCGTCAAGGCAAAGCGCTTTATCAGCCGTTGGCGCCTGGAGCCTCGTCCAGAAGACGTAGAAAAGATGCGTCGCGGTGAGCTGGTAGAACCCATCAAGCCGATTGTCTATTACATCGACCCAGCCACACCCAAACAATGGCGCAAATACCTTATCGCCGGTGTGAACGACTGGCAGAAAGCCTTTGAGAAGGCGGGCTTCAAGAATGCTATCTATGCCCTTGAGTGGCCTGAGGGAAAGGACAGTCTGATGTCTATGGAAGACGCCCGTTTCTCTGTCATACGCTATCTGGCTTCACCTATCGCTAACGCCTACGGACCTCATGTCAGCGATCCTCGTACTGGCGAGATTCTGGAGAGCCACATCTGCTGGTACCACAACGTGATGTCACTCGTTCACGACTGGTATATGGTACAGGCCTCTTCGATTGACGAGGCAGCCCGTAAGATGCACTACGACGAGGAACTGATGGGACAGCTCATCCGCTTTGTTTCCTCGCATGAGGTTGGACATACACTCGGTCTGCGCCACAACTTCGGTGCCTCCAGTTCTGTACCTGTCGAGAAACTGCGCGACAAGGCATGGGTCGAGGAACATGGCCACACGCCCAGTATCATGGACTATGCACGATTCAACTACGTGGCACAGCCCGAAGACGGCATGACCCAGCATGAAATCTTCCCACGCATCAATGATTATGACATATGGGCCATCCAGTGGGGCTATACGCCCATGCTCGATGCCAAGGATGAATATGCGGACTATAGTGCCTTGCAGTCCTTGTTTACGAAAGAGGGTGTAGCTAGTAACCCACGCCTCTGGTGGGGCGATGGTGAGACCGATCAGGACGACCCTCGTCGCCAGACCGAAGACCTGGGAGACGATGCTGTCAAGGCCAGCGAATACGGTATCCTGAATCTGAAGCGTGAAATCCTGAAGTTGCCTGAGTGGACCCGTTCCGAGGATGACATCTACAACGAGAACCTCAGGAGTATGTACGACAAGATTCTTGACCAGTTCCAGCGCTATAACGGCCACGTCATCAACAACATCGGTGGGCAGTTGGAAAACTTCAAGACCATCGATGAGCAAGGCGACGTTTATCGTCCACAACCCCGTGAGAAGCAGATGAAAGCGATGCAGTACGTGGAGCGTCATATCTTCAACGAGCCCGTCTGGTTGCGCAATGTTCCTTACGCCAAGCGCCTAGAGGCCGACCCCAATGATCTCACCCGAGTTGTTGCTACTCGTAACATCAATCGCCTCATCTACCGTCTGTATTCACTCAACGACCTCTACAAGGCCGATGAATATCTTGCTGACCTGAGCCGTCTGATTATGAAAGACGCAACACAAGCCAGCCTCACCCCCTACCGCAAAACACTGCAGAGCCAATACGTCAACACACTCATTAGCCACCTGAATAACAGCAAGCGCCCATACATCCTACAGACGCTCAAACAACTACAAAAGAAGCTGGTGACAGGAAGCACGACTCATGCCATTGCTTTGAAGGACGCCATCGACCGCGCGTTGGTCATCAAGTGACCGAAGTTATTAAAATATCTTATCGCGTGCGCGTTATTTCAAAAAAAAGTCGTACCTTTGCAGCTCGTATGGAAGAGAAAATTACAATGTACATGGATAACAAGAACAGGTCGTTCCAGATGATAGCCGATGTAGACGGTGATTATAGCGACCTGGTGAATATGGAAATGCCCGACGCATTGCCTATTCTAGCTGTGCGCAATCTGGTATTGTTTCCAGGTGTCGTATCACCCATTCTTATTGGTCGCGAGTCGAGCATGACGCTCATTCGCAAGGCCGAGAAGAAGGACGGGCTCATTGGTGTGGTTTGTCAGCGAGATCCTGAGGTAGAGAGTCCCATTCGTGCTGACCTCTACGACATGGGTGTCTTCGCGAAAGTGTTGAAGATACTGACGTTGCCCAATGGCAACATCACTGCCATCGTGCAGGGTCTGGGCCGTATGCGCCTGTTGGAACTGCTGAAATACCAGCCGTACATCATCGGCCGCGTGGCTGCAGCCCCCGAAGAGGAGCCGGACAAGCGCGACATGGAGTTTAAGACAGCAGTAGAAGACCTGCGCAACCAGGCTGCTGAATACATCCACATGAACGACGAAATTCCCGAAGAGGCCTCGTTTGCCATCAAGAATGTGGCCAACAACATGATGGCGCTAAACTTCATCTGCTCGAACTTACCTTTCAGCGTGAAGGAGAAGATGGCTCTGCTGACGCTTGACAGCATCAAGGAACGTTTGTTCAGCACTATGCGTATCGTCAACCGCGAAATTAACCTGCAGAGTCTGAAACTGGACATCCGCAACAAGACTCGTGACGACATCGACGAACAGCAGCGCAACTACTTCCTACAGCAGCAGATTAAGAACCTGCAGGCAGAGATGGGCAACGAAAGCACCCCTGAGAAGAAGGAACTGCTGGAGAAGGCTGCCAACAAAAAGTGGCCTGAGGATGTTGAGAAGTTTTTCTACAAGGAACTGGAGAAGCTGGATCAGGTGAATCCCAACTCGCCCGACTTCAACGTGCAGCTGACCTACCTGCAGACACTGGTGGGACTGCCGTGGGGTGAGTACACTAAGGACGACCTGGACCTGAAGCGCGCCCAGAAGATACTGGACCGCGACCACTACGGTATGGAGAAGGTCAAGGAGCGCATCCTGGAATATATCGCCGTGCTGTCATTGCGTGGCGACCTGAAGAGTCCTATCCTCTGTCTCTATGGCCCTCCTGGAGTGGGTAAAACCTCGCTGGGTAAGTCGATAGCCGACGCTCTGAAGCGTAAGTATGTACGCGTCAGCCTTGGTGGTCTGCATGACGAAGCCGAGATTCGCGGACACCGTCGCACTTATATCGGTGCCATGCCTGGCCGCATTATCAAGAATATCCAGAAGGCAGGTTCATCGAATCCTGTCTTCATCCTTGACGAGATTGACAAGGTGACGCAGAATACGCACAATGGCGACCCCGCCAGTGCGCTGCTGGAAGTGCTCGACCCAGAGCAGAACAATGCCTTCCACGACAACTATCTGGACGTAGACTACGACCTATCGAAGGTGATGTTCATCGCTACTGCCAACAACCTCAGCACCATTCCCCGTCCCCTACTCGACCGTATGGAGATTATCGAGGTCAGCGGCTATATCACTGAGGAGAAATACGAGATTGCCAAGCGCCACCTCGTACCCAAGGAGAAGGACAACACAGGTCTGAAAGACCAGAAGCTGACCTTCAACAAGGCTGCCATTGAGAAAATCATCGAGCAGTACACCCGCGAGAGTGGTGTGCGCCAGTTGGAGAAGCAGGTCAACAAAGCCCTGCGCAAGGTAGCTGTGAAATATGCCACAAATGGCGAGCTGCCCTTCGATAAGATTACTCCCACAGAATTGGAGGACCTGCTGGGCAAGCCACCCTTCTATCGCGATATCTATCAGGGCAATGCCTATGCTGGTGTGGTGACAGGACTGGCATGGACCAGCGTGGGCGGTGAGATACTGTTCATCGAGACCTCGCTGTCGAAGGGTAAGGCAGGCAAACTGACGCTGACAGGTAACCTGGGCGACGTTATGAAGGAGTCGGCAGTGATTGCATTGGAGTATGTCAAGGCACATGTCGACTTGCTGGGCATCGACTACCGTATCTTCGACCATTGGAACATCCACATCCACGTACCCGAGGGTGCTACACCCAAAGACGGTCCTTCGGCAGGTATCACCATCGCAACCAGTATCGCCTCGGCATTGACCCAGCGCAAGGTACGCAAGAACACAGCAATGACGGGTGAGATTACGCTGCGTGGCAAGGTGCTGCCCGTAGGTGGCATCAAGGAGAAGATTCTGGCTGCCAAGCGTGCAGGCATCACCGACATCGTGATGTGTAAGGAGAACGAGAAAGACATCAACGAGATTCCTGAGATGTACCTCAAGGGCGTCACGTTCCACTATGTAGAGAACGTGCAGGACGTATGGAAATTCGCCCTGACTGACGAGATGGTGGAACACCCGATGGTATTCGAAATTCCTGACGAGAAAGAAGAGAAGAAAAACTAATGAGGTTCGAAGTACAACATAACGACCAGTATAGCATTGCCCGTACAGGACTGATTACCACAGACCACGGCCCTATCAAGACTCCTATCTTCATGCCTGTGGGTACAGTGGGAAGCGTAAAGGGTGTACACTTTGCTGAGCTCCGCGAGCAAGTGAAAGCACAAATCATTCTGGGCAACACCTACCATCTGTACCTGCGCCCAGGACTAGACATTCTGCGCAAGGCTGGTGGTCTGCATAAGTTCAACACATGGGACCGTCCCATTCTGACGGACTCTGGCGGTTTCCAGGTATTCTCACTGACGGGCATCCGTAAGCTGAAGGAAGAAGGTTGTGAGTTCCGCAGCCACATCGATGGTTCGAAGCACATCTTCACACCAGAGAACGTGATGGACACAGAGCGCGTCATTGGTGCCGATATCATGATGGCCTTCGACGAGTGTCCTCCAGGACAGAGCGACTACCAGTATGCCAAGAACTCGCTCAAACTGACGCAGCGCTGGCTGGAACGTTGCGTGAAACGCTTCAACGAGACGGAGCCGCTGTATGGTCATAACCAGACACTGTTCCCCATCGTACAGGGCTGTACCTATAAAGACCTGCGACAGGATGCTGCCAAACACGTGGTAGACACGCTGGGCAAGCTGAATGACGGAGGTGGCGCCTCCATCGGTGGACTGGCAGTTGGCGAGCCTACGGAGGTGATGTACGAGATGATAGAGGTGGTCAACGACATCCTGCCCAAGGACCGCCCCCGCTATCTGATGGGTGTGGGAACGCCTCAGAATATTCTGGAAGCCATCGAACGTGGCGTCGACATGTTCGACTGTGTGATGCCTACCCGTAATGGCCGCAATGCCATGTTGTTCACCTATGAGGGTACGATGAACATGCGCAACCAGAAGTGGCAAGACGACTTCTCACCCATCGACCCCGATGGCTGCGACATTGACCGCATCCACTCAAAGGCTTACCTGCATCACCTGTTCAAGGCCCAGGAGTTGTTGGCCATGCAGATTGCCAGCATCCATAATCTAGCATTCTACCTGCGACTGGTCACGGACGCGCGCACGCATATAGAACAAGGTGACTTCACGCAATGGAAGCGCTCGGTAATAGATAACTTAGGACGAAGAAGATAAAAGTGAAAATAACGCTACCGCATAACATATTGAAGAAAGCCAAGACGCTATGGGCATTAATATGGCTATCGAAGTTTAATCTGCTTCGAGAAGTCAAGCGCATGGACTGGTATATCATCAACAAGTTCATTGGCACCTACATCTACTCTATCGTCCTGATTATCTCGATATCTATCGTCTTCGATGTCAACGAGAACCTGGCGAAGTTCACCTCCAACAATGCACCGTTGCGCGCCATCGTCTTCGACTACTACGCCAACTTCGTGCCCTACTTTGCCAACCTTTTCTCACCGCTGTTCGTCTTCATTGCCGTCATCTTCTTCACCTCCAAGCTGGCAGGCAACTCAGAGATTATCGCGATGCTGGCGTGTGGCATGAGTTTCAAGCGACTGCTGCGCCCCTATATTATCTCGGCAGCACTCATCGCTTTGCTCAACTTCTACCTCGGCTCATATATCATTCCCAAGGGTACGGTGGTACGCCATGACTTCGAATCGCTCTACAAGAACAACAGCAAGAACACGTCGGCATCGAACATCCAGCTGATGGTCGACAAGGGTGTGGTGGCTTATATCTCGCAATACGACGATATCCGTAAGACGGGCTACGGCTTCGCGCTGTATAAGTTTGAGAACAAAAAGATGGTATCACAGATGAACGCCAACGTCATCCAGTATGACACCATTGCCGAGGAGCGCTACCACTGGAAGGCCCGCAACTACAAGATCCGTACGCTGAAAGGCATGCGCGAGGAGATTACCAGTGGTTTCGAGATAGACACGCTGATACAGATGGAACCCATCGACCTTGTCTTCTCCTCTGGTCAGCAGGAGACCTTCACATCGCCAGAGCTGAAGCGCTATATCTCCAAACAGCAACAACGTGGATCCAGCAATGTAGTGCAATATGAGGTGGAGTACCACAAACGCATAGCGACATCGTTTGCCTCGTTTATTCTAACCATCATCGGTGTATCCCTGTCGTCGCGCAAACGTAAAGGTGGAATGGGTATGTATCTGGGTATCGGACTAGCACTGTCGTTCACTTATATTCTGTTACAGACGGTAAGTGCCACCTTCGCCATCAATGCCGATACGCCACCTATTCTGGCTGCATGGATTCCAAATATCCTGTATGCCTTCATTGCATACTATTGTTATAAAAAAGCACCGAACTAAACTAGTTGATAGTAGATAGTAGAAAGAAAAAAGTTAAATGACATTTGAAGAGACATATTTAAACGATAACATCCTCGATGCACTTTATGACATGCACTTCGAGGAGATGACCCCCATTCAGGAACAGTGTATACCAAAAATACTTGACGGCCAAGACCTTATCGGCGTAGCCCAAACAGGAACAGGTAAGACAGCAGCTTATCTGCTGCCCATTCTCAGCATGCTCGACGATGGTGGTTTTCCACGCGATGCCGTCAACTGCATCATCATGTCACCCACCCGTGAGCTGGCTCAACAAATAGACCAAGCCATGCAAGGCTTCGGCTACTATCTTGACGGTGTCAGCAGCGTAGCTGTATATGGTGGCAACGACGGCAACCGCTTTGACGTTGAGACGAAAGGTCTGAAGATGGGTGCTGACGTGATTATCGCCACGCCAGGACGCTTGCTGTCGCATATCCGCATGGGACATCTGGACTTATCGAAGCTATCATTCTTTGTACTCGACGAGGCCGACCGTATGCTCGACATGGGCTTTTCTGACGATATATTGAGCATCGCCAAGATGCTGCCTGAGAACCACCAGACCATCATGTTCTCAGCCACCATGCCCACCAAGATTCAGCAGTTGGCACGCACCCTGCTCGACCATCCTGCAGAGGTAAAGATTGCCGTATCAAAACCTGCAGAAAAGATTCAGCAGTCAGCCTATGTCTGCTACGAGCCGCAGAAATTGGGCATTATCCGCCACCTGTTCAAAGCTGGCGAACTACAGCGCGTCATCATCTTCTCTGGCAAGAAAGACAAGGTGAAAGATATCACTCGCGAACTGAAACACATGAAGATAAACTGTGCTCCCATGCACAGCGACCTCTCGCAGGCTGAGCGTGACGAGGTGATGTACAAATTCAAGGCAGGACAGATCGATGTACTGGTAGCCACCGATATTGTGGCACGAGGCATTGACATCGACGACATCCTCATGGTCATCAACTACGACGTTCCTCACGATGCAGAGGACTATGTACACCGCATAGGACGAACGGCTCGTGCCCAGCGCGATGGTGTAGCCATCACCTTTGTCTCGGATGCCGACATGCGCTACTTTGCCGACATTGAGCGCTTCCTGGAGAAAGACATCCTGAAGAACCCGCTACCGGAAGGACTGGGTGAAGGACCAGAATACAAGACGTCAGCCCCCCGCAAGAGTTCGCGAGGCAGAGGAGGACATAACCATGGAGGCAAAGGAAGAGGCAGAGGTAACCACAGAGGCCATCAACGCAAGAAAAAAGCCAATTAAATATTTTTAAGAAAAATAATTAGGGGGTGCGATAACAACGTATCGGTATTTTTTGTAACTTTGCACCGCTTTAAGGGTATAGATTATTACACTTATCTGAATTTCAGTTAGTTAGCAAGAATTCAAGAAGAAAAGAATGAGACAATTAAAGATTCAAAAGAGTATTACGAATCGCTCTAGTGAGGCACTGGATAAGTATCTGGTGGAAATCGGTCGTGCGCCACTGATCAGTATCGATGAAGAAATCGAACTGGCTCAGAAGATACGCAAGGGCGGTCCTGAAGGCGAGCGCGCCAAGGACAAGTTGGTCACTGCCAACCTGCGATTCGTGGTATCCGTAGCCAAGCAGTATCAGCATCAGGGACTGACGCTGACTGACTTGATTGACGAGGGTAACATCGGCCTCATCAAAGCCGCACAGAAATTTGATGAAACACGTGGTTTTAAGTTCATCTCGTATGCAGTATGGTGGATTCGCCAGAGCATTCTGCAGGCTATTGCCGAGCAGAGCCGTATCGTTCGTCTGCCCCTGAACCAGGTAGGCAGTCTGAACAAGATCAGTCACGAGATTAACCGTTTCGAGCAGGAATTCCAGCGCCACCCCTCTGTATCAGAGCTGAGCGACGCCACCAATATGGACGAGGAGAAGATTGCCCAGTCTATGCAGGCTGACAGTCACCACGTCTCTATCGATGCTCCTTTCCAGGACGGTGAGGACAACTGTATGTTGGATGTGATGGCCTCTGGCGATGACTCACGTACTGACCGCCAGGTTGACCATGAGTCTATGGCACAGGAGCTGAACACTGTTCTACAGAAAGTGCTCAAGGAGCGCGAAATTACCATTATCCGCGAATGCTTCGGCATTGGCTGCCACGAGAAGGGTCTGGAGGAAATCGGCGACCAGCTGGGACTGACCCGTGAGCGTGTGCGTCAGATTCGCGAGAAGAGCATTGCCAAGCTGCGTGACTCTGGTAATGCACGCATTTTGATGAAATATTTAGGTTAAATGTTTTGCGACTCCAGTTTTTTTTTGTAATTTTGGGGTCGTGAATCAGAAACTGCACATAATCCTTATGATGCTGGGCATGATGACACTCATGTCCAGTATTTGTTTTGCGCGTAGTCGGACAGACGATTCTATCCTCGTCAATCGCATGTGGAACTACTATGAACACAGCCAGTACGACAAGGACGAAGTAGAGAAGAATATGTATATGAAGTTCCGCTTCAGCGCCAAGCGCCGCAACATCCTGCTCAATCTGGTTCCCACCATGTACAGCATTGCACGAGGTGACAGAGACTATGTCAGTGAGAGCTATTGTAAGCTGACCTACCATAATGCCAAAGACTTCCACATCCGCCGACAGGCTATCTGTGGCACCATTCCCCACCATCGTAACGTCATGCCTACACTCTTTGAGATGATTACACCCGACCTCTATGGTGTACAGCTCTATCCCAACAGAATCCTGTCGCCCTTCCATCGCAGCAACCGTTACTTCTACAAGTATCGCGTCACCAGGAAAGGCAGCAAAGTAGACATCAACTTCCGCCCTCGCAGTAGCAACACGCAACTCATCAAGGGCATGGTCACCATTGAACCAATGACCGGACGCATTCTCTCGCTAAACTGGCAGGGAGAGTACGACATGATTGACTTTAAGGTTGAAGCACAGATGGATAGGAGCAGAGAGGGCAGTCCCCTGCCAATCTTTAGCACCACGGAGGCAACGTTTAAGTTTCTAGGCAACAACATCAAGTCGACCATCACCACATTCTTTGACTGTCGCTCTGCCCTGCCCGACTCCATCGACAATATAGAAGGCACTGCATCAATGGAGAAGCTACGTCCTTTACCCTTGACACAAGACGAGAAGGATATCTATACTGCCTATCAGCAACAAGAGGAAAAGGTGCAGCAGAATGACACCATCCACAAAGGCAATTCTCGACTGAAAGAGGTGAAAGATGTGGCGTGGGACTTCGTTGGCGACAATTTCATCAACAGTTTCCACACCCATTCAGAGAATATCTCGCTGAATGTCTCTCCACTGCTCAATCCCCTCTATATGGGTTACAGCCAAAGCAAGGGTGTCTCCTACAAGCTCGACGTCGGTGCTCGCTATGCGTGGAATTCTTACCGCTACCTGACGCTGAGTCCTAAGCTCGGTTACAATTTCAAAGGAAAGCAATTCTATTACACCATACCTCTTCGTATGACCTACAACCCTAAGCGTAACGGCTATACCGAGCTCACTTGGGGTAATGGTAACCGCACCTCACATGCAGCTCTTGGCGAAGCCTTCCAGAAGGTGATGGGCGACACCATCAGCATGCCAGACTTCAAAGACGAATACTTCCAGCTCGTTAACAATGTGGCAGCATTCGACTGGTTGGAAATCATGGCTGGTGCCATCTACCACCGTCGTAGAAGCAGCAATAGCGACTTAATGCGACAAGCAGGACTTGCTGATGATTTCCACAGCTTTGCACCGATGTTGACTATTAAGCTGAGTCCCTGGAAGAAAGGCCCCACACTCACTGCCAACTACGAGCATGGCATCAAGGGCATCCTGCAATCCAACCTCGACTACGAACGCTGGGAGTTTGATGCAGTCTATAAGTATCAGGCTAAGAGTGTGCGCATCCTGAACCTGCGTCTGGGTGCAGGCTTCTATACCCAGCGCAGCACCGACTATTTCGTCGACTTCACCAACTTCCGTGACAACAACCTGCCAACAGGTTGGGAGGACGACTGGACAGGACAGTTCCAACTGCTGAACAGCCGCTGGTATAACGAGTCAGAGTATTATCTTCGTAGCCATGTGTCTTACGACTCCCCACTGATTATGCTGTCGTGGCTGCCATTGGTAGGACGCATTGTTGAGACGGAGCGTTTCTATTTGAGTGCACTGTCTATCCAACACACACATCCTTATTTCGAACTGGGCTACGGTTTCCAGACTCGTTTCATCTCAACAGGCTTCTTTGCCAGCTTCCTCAATAGTAGATTCCAGAATTTTGGTTGTAAATTCACCATAGAACTGTTCCGCCGATGGTAAAACCCCTCACCGTTTATAAGGCCAGTGCTGGTTCAGGAAAGACCTTCACGCTGGCTGTAGAGTATATCAAACTGCTGGTACAGAATCCTACCAGCTATCGCAACATTCTGGCCGTCACCTTCACCAATAAGGCGACGGAAGAGATGAAGATGCGTATACTCAGTCAGTTGTATGGCATCTGGAAGGGACTCCCCGACTCCAAGAGCTATACCGACCGTATCCTGAAAGAGACAGGGCTACCCATTGGCACCATCAAGGAACGTGCTGGCATTGCACTACACCTGCTGTTACACAACTACAACTACTTCCGCGTAGAGACCATCGACTCGTTCTTCCAGAGCGTGTTGCGCAACCTGGCTCGTGAACTCGACCTGACAGCTAACCTACGTATCAGCCTGAATGACACACAAGTAGAAGAACAAGCTGTCGACCAACTCATCGACTCCCTGACGCATACTGACCGCATGCTACAATGGCTGCTGAGCTATATCATGGAGAAAATTAGCGACGACCATTCCTGGAACATCATCGGACAGGTAAAGAAGTTTGGCAAGACCATCTTCCGCGACTACTACAAAGCTCATAGTCAGGCGCTGAACAGCAAGATGGACGAGAAGGGATTCATCGAGGGATATACCAAACAGCTGAAAGAGCTACGCAGTACGGCGCTGGAGCGCATGAAGGCTATGGGCGACGAGTTCTTCGACATTCTGGAGGGTGCCAACCTAAAGGCCGAAGATCTGGCCTATGGCAAGACAGGTGTCGCCAGCTTCTTCACGAAACTACAGAAAGGACAGTTTGACGCCAGCATTGAAAGCAAGCGCGCCTGTGAGTGTCGCGAAGACTCGGAGAAATGGTACACCAAGAAGAGTAATCAAGCAACACGCATCTATGCTATTGCCGAAGCTTCGTTGAGACCCCTGCTGGCAAGGGCTATGGACGATCGTCCTCGACAATTCAAGATATACCAATCTGCCGACCTCACGCTGCGCCACCTCAGCCAACTGCGCCTGTTGGGCAGCATCGAACAAAAGGTGCGTAACATGAACGAAGAGGCCAACCGCTTTCTGCTCAGCGATACGCAGCAGCTATTGCACGACCTCATCAGCGACAGCGACTCACCATTTATCTTTGAGAAGATAGGTACCCAACTGGAACACGTGATGATTGACGAATTCCAGGACACCAGTACCGTACAATGGCAGAACTTCAAGGTGCTGTTGCAGGAGTGTATGAGTCATCAGCATTCGCAGAACCTGATAGTAGGCGACGTCAAGCAGAGCATCTACCGCTGGCGTTCTGGCGACTGGCGACTGCTCAACGCCATCGACCAGCAGTTTCCCTATGCTGCAGAGACTGTCGACATCCAACCGTTGAAGGTCAACTGGCGTTCGTCGCGCCACATCATCGACTTCAATAACGCCTTCTTCAAGATTGCCGCCCAACAAGAATACGAGGCACAGCGCGAGGATTATCCTGACGGTGCCGAACAGTTGCAGCGCGCCTATGCCGACGTAGCACAGGAAATTCCCGAGAAGCGCGATAACAGTGGTTATGTCAATATCCGCCTACTGCCCTCTGACAGCTATCAAGAAAAGACGTTGGATGCCATTGCCGACACCATCCGACAGCTTCAACAGCAGGGTGCTGCGCTCCATGACATCGCCATCCTTGTTCGCACTAACAAGCATATTCCCCTTATCGCCGCCTATTTCAACGAGCAGCTGCCCGATATACGCATCATCAGCGACGAGGCCTTCCGCCTGGATGCCTCGGTGTCTATCTGTCTGCTCATCCAGGCCCTCCATCTGCTGACGCATCCTGACGACAAGCTGGCCAAGGCCACCATCGTCAAACTCTACCAGCGCAGCGTTCTCGGCGATTCTGTCGCTGAGCAAGAGCTGCTCATCAAAGACCTCGATCTCAACAGTCTGCTGCCTGAGGCCTATATCCGTCACATGCAAGAACTGCTGCAGATGCCGCTCTACGAACTAGTAGAACGCCTCTACGCCATCTTCCAGTTGGAGCGTCTCAATGAGCAGAGCGCTTATCTGTGTGCTTTCTACGACCAGCTGAACCAGTTCGTGCAAGACCACACCTCAGATATCGACGCCTTCATCCGTGAGTGGGAGGATACTATCTGCAGCAAGACCATCCAGAGCGATGCCACTGATGGTGTGCGCATCCTATCCATCCATAAGAGTAAGGGCTTGGAGTTTCCCCATGTCATCATCCCCTTCTGCGACTGGCGCCTGGAGATGCCTGACGTGCTATGGTGCAAACCTACAGAAACGCCTTTCGACGCCCTGCCGCTGGCCCCCATCGACTATGGTGCCACCCAGATGAAAGGTACCATCTACGAGCACTACTATCTGGACGAGCACCTACAGAACATCGTCGACAACCTCAACCTACTGTATGTCGCCTTCACGCGCGCTGAGCACAGCCTCTATGTCATCGGCCAGCGAGGTGCCAAGAGTAACCGTTCGGCACTTATCGAAAGCGTGCTGACGAAGATGAAACTTGAAGGAAGCAGCCTCAACGGTGAAGGGGACATAGAAAGTGAACTGGAATTCCAATACGGCACGCTGAAGGCTCAGACATCAGACACCAACCATCAGCCATCTGCCAACGTCTTCCTCCAGCCCGTCACCCCTGTAGAGATTCAACTGGAGACTTTCGAAAACAAAACGGAGTTCCGACAGAGTAACAAGAGCCGCGAATTCGTAGAGGGCGACGACGAACAGCAGGAGCTGAGCTACATCAAAATGGGTAGCGTGCTCCACGAGATTTTCTCGACTATCCATACCACAGATGACATCGAAGTCGCCCTGCGCCAGCTGCAACATGACGGGGTGCTTTACGATGATGAGGTGACTGCAGCGAAGCTGACTTCTATGTTACAGAAGCGTTTGAACGATAAGCAAGTAAAAGATTGGTTCTCAAATCGTTGGCAACTATTCAACGAATGCAGTATTTTGCGTCTCAACGAGCGAGGAGAGGTAGAAGAACGTCGTCCCGACCGTGTCATGACAGATGGCAAAGAGACGCATGTTGTGGACTTCAAATTCGGTCGTCCCAAACCCGAATACCAAGAACAGGTGCGCGAATATATGCACTTGCTGCAACAGATGGGACACCCGAATGTCAAGGGATGGCTGTGGTATGTTTACAGCAATAAGATTGAGGAGGTTACACTATGAAGAGCTTTTTAGAATACGTCGCAGAAGATATCATTAGGAAATACGGCACCGACCTGTCGCGTACAGCGGTGGTGTTCCCTAACAAGCGTGCCTCGCTGTTCCTGAACGATCAATTGGCACGTCTGACGAATGGCATGCCTCTGTGGAGTCCCGCCTATATCACCATCAGCGAGCTGTTCCGCCAGCAGTCGCCACTGTCAGTGGCCGACCCCATCAAGTTGGTGTGCGACCTGCACAAGTCATTCTGTCTGCACACAGGCTCTGACGAGACGCTTGACAAGTTCTATGGCTGGGGACAGCTGCTGATTAGCGATTTCGACGACATCGACAAGAATATGGCCGATGCTGACCGTGTCTTTGCCAACCTGCGCGACATCCATGAGCTCGACGACCTCAGCTACCTTACCGATGAGCAGCGCCAGCTACTGAAGCACTTCTTCAGCCACTTCACAGAAGAGCACGAGACGGAGCTCAAACAACGTTTTCTGCGTCTGTGGAGCCACTTCATCGACATCTACCACGACTTCAACGAACGCCTTGCCAAACAGGGGCTCGCTTATGAGGGCGCCCTCTACCGCTCTGTGGTGACCGCCACCACTACTCCCACTGTTTCTCCTGCGGGCCTTTCCTCGGCCTACCCTTACGACCGCTACCTCTTCGTGGGCTTCAACCTGTTGCAGAAGGTCGAGCAGCAACTCTTCTCGCAGTTACAGAAGGACGGCAAGGCCCGCTTCTACTGGGACTTCGATGCCTACTACATGCAGCAGCACGAAGCAGGCCACTTTATTGCCACCTACCTCAAGTATTTCCCCAACGAGTTAGACGGTCGGCGTGAGGACATCTACAAGAACTTCCAGCAGCCTAAGGAAATCACCTACCTCGCTGCGCCTACAGAACATATCCAGGCACGCTATGTCAGCCGTTGGCTACGCGACCAACAGCGCTACAAAGACGGCCGTCGGACAGCCATCGTGCTCTGCAACGAGCAGCTGTTGCCCACCGTTATCCACTGTCTGCCCGACGAGGTTGAGAAGGTCAACATCACCACGGGCTATCCGCTGTCACAGACACCCGTTGCCTCTTTCATCCAGCGCTACTACGACATGCTGCTGGGTGGCAGCAGTCCGCGACTGGTACGCGCCTTCCAGCGCCATCCGTACTACCGCTACCTCACGGACGACAGCCAGTCCCTCCTCCACCTTCTGCGCCAGATAGCGACCGCAGCCACTACTCCCGCTGCTTCTACAGCGGGGCTCTCTGACCCGCTATTCCAGGAGTCGTTGTTCCGTGCCTACACACTCGTTAACCGCCTCCAGGCACTGATAGAGAGTGGCGATCTGCAAGTAACGGACACCACACTACAGCGCCTTGTCAACCAGCTCATCCTGCAGACTACTATCCCCTTCCATGGCGAGCCTGCTGAAGGCATCCAGGTGATGGGCGTTCTGGAAACCCGCAACCTCGACTTCGACCACGTGCTGTTGCTCAGCTGCAACGAAGGTAACATGCCTAAGGGTGTCAACGACAGTTCCTTTATCCCCCACAGCATCCGTCAGGCCTACGAGCTGACTACTGTGGAAAACAAGGTAAGCATCTACGCCTACTATTTCCACCGCCTGCTGCAACGCGCCAAGGATGTCACCATCCTGTGGAACAACGCCACAGAGGACGGCCAGCGTGGCGAGATGAGCCGCTTCATGCTCCAGCTGCTGGTAGAGAGCGGACAACACATCACACAGCATACCTTACAGTCGGGCAAGACCATTGCCCGCTACACTCCTGCAGCCATCGAGAAAACGCCCCACGTCCTTGACCTGCTCCACCAGTATTTCGTGGGCCCTGGCGCCCTGCTGTCGCCCTCAGCCATCAACAGATACATGCGCTGTCAGCTACAGTTCTACTACCGCTATATTGCGGACATCAAGGAACCTGACAATCCCGACGATGAGCTAGAGCTCGACAACCGCATCTTCGGTAACATCTTCCACCAGGCTGCCGACACGCTCTACCACCAGTTGCCCAAGCACGTCACGCGCGAGGCCCTCGACCAACTGCTGAAGAGTAAGATAGCCATCGACAAGGCTGTCGACGACGCCTTCCATCAAGAGCTGCCCCATGCTGTCATTGGCGGTCTACACCTCATCAATCGTGAGGTCATCATCCGCTATCTGCGCCAGCTCATCGAGATTGACAAGGCCCTCACACCCTTCGACATTCTAGGCTTGGAGTACGACGTGGTTCGAGAAATTCCGACATCTGACGTCTTACCTCTTACATCTCACATCAGACTCGGAGGCCGCATCGACCGCCTAGACCAGATGAGCGACGGACGCATCCGCGTGGTAGACTACAAGACGAGTAGCAAGAACATCAAGTATTTAAACAGCGTGGAGGACATCTTCGACCCTGCCAAGATACACGACCACTCCGACTACTACCTGCAGACCTTCGCCTATGCCGACATCGTCAGTCGTCAGCAGGCTAACATCTTACATCTGACAGCAGACAGCAGCCATCATGCAGTCTCTCCCGCCCTGCTGTTCATCCAGCATGCGGCAGGCAAGGACTACGACCCCACATTGTGTTTCGGAAAAGTGAAGATTCTGGATATCCAGGAGCATAGCGACCGTTTCTGCGAGCTGCTGGAAAACAAAGTGAACGAGATATTCTCGCAGAACATCCCGTTCACTCCTACCACAGACCTCAAAGTCTGTCAGACTTGTCCTTATCTGCAGATGTGCAGACAGTAAATCTCTTTAGCGATTCTTGTTACGCAGAAACCACTGGTGCGTAAAGAAATGGTATAGCAACAGCGCTACGCCACTAAGTGCCAATGCGGTATCTATCAGCAGCGTGGGTTGCTGGTAGAAACAGCCATATCCCAAGGCCAGACCAATAGCCAGTCCTGTCTCCCATCCCAGGAAATACGTGCTCTGTGAAGTTCCACGCTGACAGTGGCGACTCAACTTGATGAAGAACAGCAGGAAGCGCGACCCGATGATGCCCGCACTCAGTCCCACAAAAACGGGAGACACTGGCGAGGCGGGTGCCACCAGCAGGATGAGCAAGGCCGCTACCAACAGGAACAGCCCCGTAATAATCTCGCTCTTCAGCTCTGCATCACGGAATACGAAGCGCTGTGCCAATAGGGCCAGCAGGAAACCACCCATCATCAGTGCATAGAACAGCGGCTCGAAGGGCATAGAGAGCAGCAGACCTATCACCGTGGTCACCAACAACAGGTTGATGAACAACACAAAGCCATGCGTCAGGAAGAAACGGTCCAGCGAGACCACCTTAACACCCTCTTCAGGGGTGCGGAAAGGGAATGTGACAACCTTCACCAACAGCAGTGCACACACGGCACAACCAACGGCGCCCAGCACCACACTGCGAAAGCCAGCCAGCGCATAGACTATCAGCCCAGCCAGCGGGCCCAGCGACAGGGCGAAGCGTGCAAACCACGAGGCACTATGGTTGGCCTCGGTACGCTGGAACGACTCACAAGTATCGATGATCAGCGTCGACGACAGCACCATCTGTGCCAGTCCGAAGGTCGCTCCCAACAGGAAGCGGTGCAACATGATGATGGAGAAGACGGCCAGTTCCTTGTGCATCGCGTCAATATACCACAGGAGGGCTATATTGACTATCAGAGCCACCATCGACCACATGCAGACCACGTTACGACGGTAGCGCTGCACCAGCCATGAGCACAAGGCGCCCATCAGGTACAGTCCCAGTCCAAAGACACCCATCGAGCGTCCCACCTCTACAGGCGAGAAGTGCTGCTCGTCTATCATCCAGCGTGGCAGGATGGGAATAAGGATGTATATCGACATGGTCAGCAGCAGCGAACTGATGGCCATCAGCCAGAAGTCACGGTGCCACAGCTTGATATGTACTGGTGTATTCTGTGTGTTCATCCATTAATACGATTCGTTCGCATTGGGAAAGTCGCCACTCTTGACGTCCTCCACATAGTGTCCCACCGCATCGGTGATAACCGTGTTCAGGTCGGCATAGCGACGCAGGAAACGGGGTGAGAAGCCCTGGGTCATGCCCAGCATGTCGGCTACCACCAGCACCTGTCCATCACAGCCATTACCTGCTCCGATACCGATGGTCGGACACTTCACCAGCTTGGTGACCTCTGCGGCAAGTGCTGCAGGCACCTTCTCCAGCGTAATGCCGAAACAGCCTGCCTTGTCCAGCAGCTGGGCGTCGTGCAACAGCTTCTCTGCCTCAGCCTCTTCCTTGGCGCGCACGGCATAGGAACCGAACTTATTGATACTTTGCGGAGTCAGTCCCAGATGAGCCATCACGGGGATGCCAGCGTCGAGGATGCGCTTCACGGTGTCGAGAATCTCCTCGCCACCCTCCATCTTCAGGGCATCACAGCCACTCTCCTTCATGATACGGATAGCGTTAGTCACACCATCGGTAGCATTAATCTGATACGAACCGAAGGGCATATCGCACACCACCAGGGCGCGATTGACGGCACGCACCACCGAGCGAGCATGGTAAATCATATAGTCCACAGTCATCGGCAGCGTGGTAGCATTACCAGCCATCACGTTCGAGGCTGAGTCGCCCACGAGGATAGCGTCAATGCCAGCCTTGTCGACGATACCAGCCATAGTATAATCATACGATGTAAGCATGGAGATTTTCTCGCCTTTCTGCTTCATCTCCATAAAACGGTGTGTTGTTACTTTGCGATTGTCGCTAACTAAATATCCTGACATAATCTTTCAAATATTAGAAAATTCATTAATCACTTCATCGCACAGCGGCTTGATAGCATCCGCTGAGTTCGTCGTGGCCAGACCAACGACATACATACCAGCGGCCCTACCCGACTTCAAACCATTAAACGAGTCCTCAAAAACCACACAGTCCTTTGGCTCCACGTCAAAGCGCTCGGCAGCCTTCAGGTAGCAGTCGGGATCGGGCTTCGAACGCTCAAAATCCTCCGACGTCAAGATGGCGTCAAACAGTCCACGAAACTCGGGTCTGCTATTGTATACCGCCTGCATCTTCGGCTGGTTCGAACTCGTCACCACAGCTGTCTTCACACCCTGCTGACGCAACGACTTGATAAAATCCTCAAACCCTGCAACATACTGATAATCCATCTGTTGCTCAAACAGATTCAGGCGTTCAGTAATCAGCGGCTGCTTCTCTTTCAGCTCGCCAGAAAACCACGCATCGTAAATCTGCACCAGTGTCTGCCCCTTTATTTCGTGTTCCAGTCCCGGGTGCTCCGGATGGAACTCACGGCACTGGCTTCCCCAGAACACCGTGTACTGTGGCTCCGTGTCAAACACGACGCCATCCAGGTCAAACAATGCTGCTTTTATCTCTTTCTTTTCCATAACTTTCTGAAAATCGGCTGCAAAATTAGTAAAAAATGAGCGAAAAACCAAATATATTTGGATTTTTCCGAACGGAAGCGACCTACTCTCGTTTCTTCGCCTTACCCATCCATCAGCCTGATTTTTCTACAATTACATTCTGGCCGTACTGGAAAGTGAAGCCATGTAAACAACAAAGAAAAGCCGCTGACTCGTCATGAATCAGCGGCTTCTTGTATGGTCGAGGTGACAGGACTCGAACCTGCGACAGCCTGGTCCCAAACCAGGAACGCTACCAACTGCGCTACACCTCGTTGCCTTAAAAGGCGGGTGCAAAGGTACTAAATATCTTTGACACCCGCAAATATTTCGGCAATAATTTTACTTAATAATGCCTTGTTCGACGAAGATTTTCTTCAGCGCCTTGACAGAACGCTCCACCTGCTCCTCGGTATGGGTAGCCATCAGGGCATAGCGAACGAGTGTGTCCTGAGGTGCACAAGCAGGAGGAATCACAGGATTGATGAAGACGCCAGCCTTGAAAGCAAGGGCTGTAACGAGGAAGGTCTTCTCGACGTCGCGAACGTAGAGCGGAATGATGGGGCTCTCGGTGTCGCCAATCTCAAAGCCTTCTTCAGCGAAGCGCTTCAGCGCGTACTTGGTAACCTTCCACAGGGCCTCGATGCGCTCGGGCTCCTTCTGCAGGATGTGCAGAGCCTCCATAGCTGCGGCAGTAGCGGCAGGGGTGTTGGAAGCGGAGAAGATATAGGTGCGGCAGGTGTGGCGCAGGAAATTGATGGTGTCGGCATCGGAAGCAATGAAGCCACCGATAGAAGCCAGCGACTTAGAAAAGGTACCCATGATGAGGTCTACCTCGTCAGTCAGTCCGAAATAGTCGCAGACGCCACGTCCGTGGTCACCGAAGACACCAATGCCGTGAGCCTCGTCGACCATGATGGAACAGTTGTACTTGTGCTTCAGCTCGACAATCTCGGGAAGCTTGGCAAGGTCGCCCTCCATAGAGAAGACGCCGTCGACAACAATCAGCTTGATAGCATCGTGAGGCAACTTCTGCAGCACGCGCTCCAGGTCGGCCATATCGTTGTGCTTGTAGTGCAACTGACGGGCAAACGACAGGCGGCGTCCGTCGACGATAGATGCATGGTCACGATCGTCGCAGATGATATAGTCATCCTTGCCAACCACCATAGCCAGCACGCCTTGGTTTACAGAGAAACCGGTAGAGAAGCAGAGGCAGTCCTCTTTATGAATAAACTCGGAAATTTCTTTCTCCAACTGAACGTGAATGTCAAGTGTTCCGTTAAGGAAACGGCTACCGGCACATCCGGAGCCATACTTGTCAAGAGCGGCCTTGGCAGCATCGATGATGCGCTGGTCACCCGTCAGTCCTGTGTAGGCATTAGATCCGAACATCAACACTTTGTGTCCGCCCATTTCAACTTCTGTTCCCTGCTTACCCTCAATCTCACGGAAGTAGGGATAAACGTCAGCCTCCATATACTTCTGCGGCTCACGATAATGCTTGTATCTTTCTTGTAATTGTCCCATAATTGATAGGTCTGGTAGCTAACGAAAGCTACTGATAATGTTTTCAGCCTGCAAAGTTACACATTTTTATTCAAATCGTGCACAAAAAAAGAGATATTTCTTAATTTTTACGATTTTTATTATAATATACGATAATTATTCGGCCAGAATTCGTATTTTTGCAAAAGAATATGGAAAGCAGACAGCATATTTTATTTATCATCAATCCCATATCGGGTACCGGCAACAAGGACGAGGTGCCTCAGCTCATCAGCAAACACCTCGACCAGGAACGCTTCAGCCATGAGGTGCGCTTCACCGAATATGCCGGTCATGCTGCAGAGATAGCCCGCCAGTCGGCAGAAGCGGGGATAGATATCGTGGTGGCTGTCGGAGGAGACGGTACTATCAACGAGGTGGCACGCTCGCTGGTGCACACGCAGACGGCTCTGGGCATCATCCCATGCGGTTCGGGCAACGGACTGGCACGCCATCTGTGCATACCCATGGACACCGTGAAGGCCATCGAACTGATTAACCAGTGCCAGATAGAGTCCTTTGACTATGGTGTCATCAACGGCCTACCCTTCTTCTGTACCTGTGGCATGGGGTTCGACGCCTTCATCTCGCTGAAATTTGCTGAAGCAGGCAAGCGCGGACCCATCACCTACGTGGAGAACGTACTGAAAGAGGGACTGAAATACCAACCGGAGACGTACGAGATTGTCGACGAGAACGGCACGGTGTACCACAAGGCCTTCCTCATCGCTTGTGCCAACGCCTCACAATATGGCAACAACGCCTACATTGCCCCTGGCGCCACCATGCGCGACGGCATGATGGACATCATCGTCATGGAACCATTCACCGCACTCGACGCGCCACAGATTGCTGCCGACCTGTTCATGAAGACGCTGCAGAACAACTCGAAGATAAAGACCTTCCGGACAAAGAGCATCCATATCCACCGCAAGAAGCCTGGAGCCATCCACTATGACGGAGACCCTGTGATGACGGGGACCGATGTCGAGGTACACATTGAGCACCTGGGCATCCGCATACTGACCAATCCGCAGGCTACGGAAGACACAGCCCCACCCAACCCCGTGCTGAATGCTTTCAGCGACTTCTTTAATAATATAAATAATGTACGCGAGGACATTGGCAGCGGCATCGAGAAAGGCGGTCGCCGTATTCAAGCCATCAACAAGGTATTGCTGAGGAAACTAAGAGGCTAAAAACAAGAAACAATGTCGCAAACAATCGTCACCGCAATCGTCCTATTTCTGGCATTCAGCTATGCTGCATGGCGCCTTTTCAGGGCGTTTCGGGGCGACGCTGACCCTTGTTCGGACTGCGAACTGAAAAAAAACTGCCAAAAATTTGGTCAGTCCAAAGAAAAGTAGTACCTTTGCATCCGCTTAGAAGAGAGGACTAAGTTATGGTGCCTTGGATGAGTGGCTTAGTCAACGGTCTGCAAAACCGTCTACGGCGGTTCGAATCCGCCAGGCACCTCAGAGTCGGAATCAGAAATGGTTCCGACTTTATTTTTTGTTGACAGTCCACCCCCTCTTCCGACATTATTTCGACAATAATCTTATTTTTTTCGAAAAAAAAGAGCGGCAATTGAAAAATTTTCAGTATTTTTGCAGTTGCATTATGTAAATACACTAATTCATTATAAAAACGTACTACTTATTATGAACGACAACAAAGTTATGAACAGAGCAGCGGACAACATCCGTATCCTTGCTGCATCAATGGTTGAGAAAGCTAAGTCAGGACACCCAGGCGGTGCTATGGGTGGTGCAGATTTCATCAACACCCTGTATTCAGAATTCCTGGTATACGACCCAGAGAATCCCGCATGGGAGGGTCGCGACCGCTTCTTCCTCGACCCTGGTCACATGGCTCCTATGCTGTACAGCCAGCTGGCTCTCATCGGCAAGTTCACACTGGAGGACCTGAAGAACCTGCGCCAGTGGGGTTCAGTAACTCCCGGTCACCCCGAGCGCGAGATTGAGCGTGGCATCGAGAATACCTCTGGTCCTCTGGGTCAGGGCCATTGCTTTGCAGTAGGTGCTGCCATCGCCGCTAAGTTCCTGAAGGCTCGTCTGGGCGACGTGATGAATCAGACCATCTATGCTTACATCTCTGATGGTGGCGTGCAGGAGGAGATCTCACAGGGTGCTGGCCGTATTGCCGGTAACCTGGGTCTGGACAACCTCATCATGTTCTACGACGCCAACGACATCCAGCTGTCTACCAAGACTGAGGTAGTGACCAGCGAGGATACCGCCAAGAAGTATGAGGCTTGGGGCTGGTATGTACAGAAGATCAACGGTAACGACGTTGACGAAATCCGCGAGGCCATCAAGAAAGCTCAGGCTGAGAAAGAGCGTCCAAGTCTGATTATCGGCCACTGCGTGATGGGTAAGGGTGCCCGCAAGGCTGACAACAGCAGCTACGAGAGCAACTGCGCTACCCACGGTGCTCCTCTAGGCGGCGACGCTTACATCAACACCATGAAGAACCTGGGTGCCGATCCTGAGAATCCATTCCAGATCTTCCCCGAGGTGAAGGAGATGTATGCTAAGCGTGCTGAGGAACTGAAGAAGATTGTTGCCGAGCGCTATGCTGCCAAGGCTGAGTGGGCCAAGGCTAACCCCGAGAAGGCTGAACAGCTGAAGGAGTGGTTCAGCGGCAAGGCTCCGAAGATTGACTGGAGCAAGGTTGAACAGAAGCCCGGCTGCGCTACACGTAACGCATCAGCTACCGTTCTCGGTCAGTTGGCTGAGCAGGTGCCCAACATGATTTGTGCTTCTGCTGACCTGTCTAACTCTGATAACACCAACGGCTTCCTGAAGAAGACCAAGGACATGGTTCGCGGTGACTTCAGCGGTGCATTCTTCGAGGCTGGCGTTGCCGAGCTCACCATGGCTTGCTGCTGTATCGGTATGGCTCTGCACGGTGGTGTCATCCCCGCATGCGGTACCTTCTTCGTATTCTCTGACTATATGAAGCCTGCCGTACGCATGGCTGCCCTGATGGAGCTGCCCGTGAAGTTCATCTGGACCCACGATGCCTTCCGCGTTGGTGAGGACGGTCCTACCCACGAGCCCGTAGAACAGGAGGCACAGATCCGTCTGATGGAGAAGCTGAAGAACCACCACGGCAAGAACTCTGTATTGGTAGTTCGTCCTGCCGATGCTGAGGAGACCACCGTTTGCTGGCGCATGGCTATGGAGAACGTTGATACTCCTACGGCTCTCATCTTCTCTCGTCAGAACATCGAGATGCTGCCCGAGGGCAACGACTACAACCAGGCAACAAAGGGTGCTTACATCGTTAAGGGTTCTGACGAGAACTACGATGTCATCCTGCTGGCTTCAGGTTCTGAGGTTTCTACGCTGGAGGCTGGTGCTAAGCTGCTCCGCGAGGACGGCGTGAAGTGCCGCATCGTCAGCGTTCCTTCTGAGGGCCTGTTCCGCAGCCAGAGCAAGGAGTACCAGCAGAGCGTGCTGCCTGCAGGCAAGAAGAAGTTCGGTCTGACCGCTGGTCTGCCCGTCAACCTCGAAGGTCTGGTAGGTGCCGACGGTACTGTATGGGGTCTCGAGAGCTTCGGTTTCTCTGCTCCTTACAAGGTGCTCGACGAGAAGCTCGGCTTCACAGGCGAGAATGTTTACAAGCAGGTTAAAGCCCTGTTAGCATAATTAACAAGGCACGGATTACGGTCCGTGCCTTTTAAAATTTTTACGACTATGGAAGTAAAGACAGTTGGAGTGGCTTGCGACCACGCAGGCTTTGCACTCAAGAAGTTCGTGCTCGAGTACCTCGAAGAGAAGGGTTATCCTTACAAGGACTATGGTACATGGAGCGACGCAAGTGTCGATTATCCCGACTTCGGCCACGCACTGGCCGAAGGCATCGAGAGCGGTGAGGTTTATCCTGGCATTGCCATCTGCGGCAGTGGCGAGGGTATCAGCATCACGCTGAACAAGCACCAGCAGGTTCGTGCCGGTTTGTGCTGGATTCCCGAGATAGCTCACCTCATCCGTCAGCACAACGATGCCAACGTGCTGGTCATGCCCGGTCGTTTTATCGACAACAATATGGCCCGAAAGATTATGGACGAGTTCTTTACAGCAACCTTCGAAGGTGGTCGCCACCAGAAGCGCGTAGATAAGATTCCCGTTCAGAAATAAGACACAGAATCGGAAATAAGAAACAGTATCTAATAATCAAAGCGCCGTCAGTCATCAAAGATTGGCGGTGTTTTTCATTTTTTGACTCAAGACAAACGACACATTTTCTTAGATAAAACACAGAAAACTGCACCTAAACACCCACTCTTTTACAAAAATTATACAAATGTGTGGGCACACAGTTAAAAAGAAACAAAATATTGCCCAAAAGTTTTGGTGAATACAAAAAATAGTCGTACCTTTGCAAACGTTATCCTGAAAACAATCTTTTTACCTTAAAAAGGACTAATACCTATTGAAGATTATAGAGCGGTTGCCTGTGAGGGTCACCGCTTTATGTTTTTATAGGGCAGAAAAGGTACTTACGCTCGAAAAAACAAAAAAAATGGTATTTCTTTTGGTATTTTGCTCACTTTTTCGTACCTTTGCAGCCGATTTGGTCTGTAGTGGCTCAAAGAAGCTGTCGCACGAGGTGACACGCCACGCAGAAAAACCCGTTAAACAATTAAAAACAATGTACGCAATTGTAGAGATCAACGGTCAACAGTTCAAGGTTGAAGAGGGCAAGAAGCTCTTCGTAAACCACATGAAAGATGTGGAAGCCGGTAAGACTGTTGAATTCGACAAGGTACTGCTTGTCGACAAAGAAGGTTCAGTACAGGTAGGCGCACCCACCGTAGACGGTGCAAAGGTAGTATGCGAAGTGGTTAATCCACTCGTAAAGGGTGAGAAGGTTATCGTGTTCAAGATGAAGCGTCGTAAGGACTCTCGCAAGCGCAACGGTCACCGTCAGCAGTACACCCAGGTAGAAGTTAAATCAGTAATCGCTTAAAACGTAGGAGGAACAACATTATGGCACATAAAAAAGGTGTAGGTAGTTCTAAGAACGGCCGCGAGAGTGCAGCTCAGCGACTGGGCATCAAGATTTTTGGCGGTCAGAAGGTAGTAGCAGGCAACATCATCGTTCGTCAGCGTGGTTCTAAGCACAACGCAGGTAACAATGTTGCTATGGGTAAGGACGATACTCTTTACGCTCTGGTTGATGGAACCGTAGAGTTCCACAAGGGCAAGCGCGACAAGAGTTATGTTTCTGTAATTCCTGAAGCTCAGGCCTAAGAGAACAAAACAAATAATTTATTCCAAACAAACAAGAAAAGGGAGCCCATTCGGGTTCCCTTTCTCTATGCTTTAATCCTTCATTATTAGACATCATAAAGATACTTCAGATAGGCACAAATAAAAATTGATTGTCTCACGACAATCAACTTTTAAATTAACCTTAATAATCTAATACCATGAAAAACACACTGCAAAAATACTACTATTTCTTACAATCTGCAAGTTTTCAGGGCATTTTACTATAGAAGTTTAACTTTTCTTAAACTCGCCGTTTATCCATTTAAATTTTATTTGCACTTTTCCCACCTCTTTCTGTTCTTCCATAGCCGGACGATCCAAGTAGTGGTTGCTCTCAAGAGTCAGAGCGTTTTGCTCGGCATCATACTGAGCAACATACTGCTGATTGGCAATGGAAAGAAACTGTCCCGTGGGCAATTGCTGCCAGGAAGTAGTATAGAAAGAGATGACGCTTTCGCGCAAGTCTGTACCATAGGTTTGAATCATGCAAATGAGCTGTCGACTATCTGCTTCCAACAAACATAGTTCCACCGTAGAAGCATCGTTCAGACGGAACAAAGCATAGCTGGAGGTCAGCTGAAGGAGTTCACTTTTTCCTTCAAGAGCATTACGAACCTCAGCCTTCATATTAGCTTCACAGAAGTCGATGCAATCCAATCGGTTGTTATGCGACAGATAAGGCATCAGCGAGTCTGGCATGCTTTTCAGTGCTTCGCCCATAGTTGTCTGGGCGTGGGCGAAGACACCGTTAGCAAGCAATAGCAACATCGAAAAAAGAAATTGCCTCATTCTCAATTCTCAATTTTCAATTATCAATTCCCTTATCCCCTACCCGGTCTTAAATCGTGAACACGTACAGCCTTTCCTTCACTGACAGGCAGAGAGCCTTTCTTGACAAGTTTCACACGTGGTGTGAGCAGGATCTCGTCCTTCAAGGCACGCTGGATATCCTTCGTCATCTTCTGCAGTTCAGGGAAGACATCGGTATTCAGGCCATCAAGCTCAACCTCAACAGTCATGATGTCGTTGTCATCCTCCGTATCGAGCGTGATAAGGTAGTTGCTACCCAAGCCAGGATACTGAACAAGAATCTTCTCCACCTGCATGGGGAATACGTTAACACCCTTGATGATGAACATATCGTCGGTACGACCCTTGATGCGGTCAATACGGCGATGGGTACGTCCACACTTACACTCACCAGGAATGATGCGCGTAAGGTCACGCGTACGGTAACGCAGGATTGGCATCATGGTACGATCGAGGGTGGTCAGCACCATCTCACCAATCTCGCCATCGGGCACTGGTTCGAAGGTGTCTGGATCAACAATCTCGACAATATAGTTGTCCTCCCACAGGTGCATACCTTCCTGATACTTACACTCGAAAGCGACGCCAGGGCCGTTCATCTCCGTCATACCAAACGAGTTGTAAGCCTTGACACCCAACATGCGCTCAATACGCTGACGCTGTTCCTCAGTATGAGGCTCAGCACCAATACACAAGGTACGAAGCTTGGTGCTACGAGGATCAATACCTTCCTCCTGGAACACCTCTGCCAGACGGATGGCATAAGAAGGAATGGCATGGAGAGCGGTAGTACCAAAGTCCTTGATGAACTTAATCTGACGCTTCGAGTTACCAGCAGCAGCAGGTACCGTCATAGCGCCCAGCCACTCAGCACCATACTGGAATCCGAGACCACCAGTAAACATACCATAGCCGCTGGAGTTCTGGAAAACGTCACTCTTGCGACAGCCCACCATATACAGGTTGCGGGCAATCATATTAGCCCACGAGCAGATATCGTGCTCAGAATAGACAACAACACAAGGGTTACCCGTTGTACCACTGGTAGAGTGAATACGCACGGCGTCATCGAGATTGCCGCCTACCAAGCCGTAGGGATAGTTGTCGCGCAAATCCTGCTTCGTAGTAAACGGAATCTTACGCAGGTCCTCAAGACTATTAATAGAATCAGCCGTAATGCCTAACTCACCCAAGCGTTTCTTGTAGAACGGTGACTTCAAGGCTACGTTGAGACTCTCCTTGAGTTTCTTAACTTGCAGCTCTTCGAGCTGTTTACGTGGCATTTTCTCCAGTTCCGGCTGCCAGCACTCCCCATCGGGTTTGATGGTTGCCATGATTTTTTCGTCAGTCATATAGTACTATTATTGTTTATTGGTTCTATATATTATTGTTCTTTAGATAGTTGCATCATCATCACAGCGGCAAGCCCTGCCGTCTCAGTACGCAGGCGACTCTTTCCGAGATGGACAGACTGATAGCCGTTGGCTACTGCTCTACGCACCTCATCGATAGAAAAGTCTCCTTCAGGACCAACCAGCACCAAAGCATCCTCTGCATCCAGTTGCTGACGGAGTTCGTCAAACAGGTAACTGCGAGGGATATCCTCATAGCAGTGGGCAATATACTTGCGACCTGTTCGTGGCTGTCGGATGAAATCATCAAGCGCAGTTATCTCGTTGAGCGTCGTAAGCCATGCTTTATGACTCTGCTTGGTGGCAGCAATGACGATTTTCTCTGCACGAGGTAACTTGACGACAGTACGCTCTGAGAACTGACAGTCCAGGAAAGATATCTCGTCGACACCCACCTCTACAGCCTTCTCCAACATCCACTCCATGCGATCCATCATCTTGGTGGGAGCGATGGCTAGATGCACATGTCCCTGCCATTGACGCTCTTGAGGAAGCGTTTCCTTGATATCATATTGACAGTGGTGGCCATGAGCCAGTGTCACCTCAGCACGATAGTAGCTGCCGACACCATCCATCAGCATCATCTCGTCACCCTCATGCAGACGAAGCACACGCAGTGCGTGCGTGGCTTCATCAGCAGGCAGCTCTGTCTGAGTGGCTGCATTGGGGACGTAGAAGAATCTGACTTCTTTCATTAATGCTTGATTTCAGTGATGGGTTTCTTCTCTGGCTTGAAGACAACGGCGAAAGCGATGCCAACCACCAATGCAAAGGCTGCAAAGGTGAACCAGCATGTCTGCCAGTCGCCAACGAGATAGCCGCCTTCCCAATGGCAGAAGCTATTCACAATCTCGCCAGCCGCCAAAGTACCGATGGTAGCGCCCAGTCCGTTGGTCATCATCATAAACAGTCCCTGCGCAGAGGCTTTGATTTTCGGATCACACTCCTGGTCGACGAAGATACCACCCGAGACATTGAAGAAGTCGAAGGCGACACCATAGACGACACACGACAGGATGAAGAAGATGACACCAGGCATAGCAGGATCACCAATACCGAAGAATCCAAAGCGGAACACCCATGCAAACAGTGACATGAGCATCACCACCTTAATACCGAAACGCTTCAGGAAGAATGGAATCATCAGGATGCAGCAGGCCTCACTAATCTGAGAGATAGAGGTCAGCATGGTTGCATTGTTAGCAGCGAAAGAGTCTGCAAACTCAGGTGTTCCCTTGAAACTGGTCAGAAAAGGACCAGCGAAACCATTGGTCACCTGCAAGCACATACCCAGCAATGCTGAGAAGATAAAGAACAGCGCCATCTGCTTGCGCTTGAAGAGCTTAAAAGCGTTGAGCCCCAAGCTCTCTGCCAGCGATACCTTACCTTCCTTCTTTTCCAGCTTACACTCAGGAAGTGTGAAGCAGTACGCAAAGAGTACGAGACTCAGCACACCAGATACAAAGAACTGCATATAGGTATACTGGAACTTATGGGCGTTCTCAGCCAGCGTGAATCCGAAACCGCTGTCATCAATGAAGGCACAGTTGACGAACCACATGGTAGCGATGAAACCGACAGTTCCCAACACACGGATGGGTGGGAAATCCTTGACGGTATCCAAGCCATCCTTCTTCAGAATGGCAAAGGCAGCCGTATTGGTCAGTGCGATGGTAGGCATATAGAAGGCGACACTCAAGGTGTAGAGTGCAATGAACAATGACTTGTCAGCCAGTTCATTGCCGAATCCGACCTGTTCGCCCATCCACCAGCAACCAATCATGAAGGCGCCAGCCACTAAATGGCACAAGCCCAACAGACGTTGCGGCTGTATGTACTTATCAGCAACGATACCCATCAACGTAGGCATGAAGATGCTGACAATACCTTGAATAGCATAGAACCAGGAAATCTTGTCACCTAATCCGGCAATACCAAGATAGTTTCCCATACAGGTGAGATAAGCACCCCACACAGCGAACTCCAAGAAGTTCATGATTGCTAAACGTACTTTCGTATTCATAGTCTTTCTAATTTAAGTTAGTAGTTTCCCTTTATAATAAGCCCGAAGGCCATCATTCTGCTTTTTTAATTCGATTTTTCCCTGTAGCCACTCCGTTTGAGGTTCCTCCCCGTCTAAAGGGTGCACTCTTACTACGTAACCCTGTTCCAACGTTATGACGCAGAGTGTCTTGCACTGGCCCTCTGGTAACATCAACTCGTGGCAGGCTATCCGTCTTGTCGACCGCGATGGAATCGTTTTCATATTGTTCTTGAATTTCCTTATTATGGAATCTGATGAGTTGTATCTGACTAACAAACATCAAACGGCGTGTCTCCACATCTTCCTCTCCCTGAGGCAGGTAGATGAAACCGCGCAGTTCTTTAATCTTGTGAGTCTTATTATAAGGAACGCGCAACTGCGTGATTCCAGAAACAGATACGTGGTTAACAGACTGGAGGACACTGTCCTTCTCGTATGTTGTCTTGATGCATACCACAGCATCTTTTGAGCCGCTTTGCCAGATATGTTCAGCGACAAACTGGAACATAAACGAGTCGCCCACCATAAACGTAGAGTCCGCTTTCACAACAAAGTCAAAACGATTCTTCGTGGGACGAGGAATCAACAGCATAGCCGTCTCGTTGCGCCAGATGTTGGCAGTATCTCCCGTCTCATTATACTGTGAATAGCGGTTGATATCGCCTACCGAAGCACCCAGTCTCTTGGCATCATTGACCAAGCGCTCCTGCACACGAGAATAGATGTCCTTTAGTCGTTCTGCATGCGTGTAGTAATAGACGAGCGACGAATCGAAGTCAGCCTCTGTCACATGGTGTTTCTCCAAAACCGCCAGAAAATACTTCGTCTGATTGTAGTCCGCATCCATGCTGTTCCCATTGCGAGCCATTGCCTCAGCCACATGATACTCATAGAGGATATCCTCCAAATCATCTGGCTGGATATATTCTGATGGAACCGTAGGTTTACAACCCACAACCATCATCATGACTGTCAATAGGAACAAAGGGACGCTATGCCTCATCGGCCTTTACAGTTTTCTTAAGTGATAACTCACTGATTTCCTTACGATAGAACAGCAACAAGATGACGACACCTACCGAGATGGAAGCGTCAGCAAAGTTGAAGATGGGACTGAAGAACACATAGGGATTACCACCCACCATGGGTACCCAGTCTGGCCATGTTGTCACTATCAGCGGAAAATAGAACATGTCAACCACCTTACCCATCAGGAACGGTGCATAGCCGCTGCCGAAGGGTACAAAATAAGAAGTATAGAACTCAGAGGAAGCATTGAATATCAATCCGTAGAACATAGAGTCCAGCAGATTGCCTATGGCTCCCGCAAAGATCATCGACAAACAAACCAGATAGCCCCAACGCACCTGACGCTTCACCAGACCTACCATATAATAGCCCAACAGACTGATAGCCACCACACGGAACAGGCTCAGCACAAGCTTAGAGCCTATCTCCATACCGTAGGCCATGCCGTTGTTCTCGATAAATACAATCTTGAACCACGACAATATCTCAATCTGTTCATGAAGTGTCATGTTGGTCTTCACCCATATCTTGATGAGCTGGTCTACCATAAGAACACCCACCACGATAAGGGTGACCAACATGCTACGCTTTCTTATCTGCTGTCTGTCCATCGGCTACTTCTTACCAGCCAGTTTTGACTCCACACTGAGTGTAGCGTGGGGAACGGCACGCAGGCGCTCCTTAGGAATGAGCTTACCCGTAATGCGGTCAATACCGTAGGTCTTGTTCTCAATACGGGTCAGAGCGGCCTTCAGCCCCTGGATGAACTTCTGCTGACGGGCAGCCAACGAAATCAGTTCTTCCTTTGACTGTGTAGCACTACCCTCTTCCAACGCCTTATACGTAGGAGATGTATCATCCACATCGTTCGAGTCCTGATTCATCAGAACGCGCATCATCTGATCATAGTCACGCTTAGCCAGTGTCAGCTTTTCATTAATAATCTCGCGGAACTCCTCGAGCTCCTCATCCGAGTAACGTGTTTTGTCTGCCATAATTATTAGATTTTTGTTATTTTGATATTCAGATTAAAATCATCAAATTCTACCGTCTGACCATCGTTAGCCTCCAACTTCAAGTCGTCGGCCAGCACCTGACGGGCAATATAGTCGCCAAAGGCCTCGACAGCCTTGGTGGATGCCTCATTGGGTTCGATGCTCACACGGATGTGGTCTGTAATTTCCAGTCCACTCTTCTTACGCATATTCTGGATACGATTCACCAGCGTACGGGCCATACCCTCGGCACGCAGCTCGTCGGTCAGTGTGATATCGAGGGCGACTGTCAAGTTGCCATCGTTACCTACCAGCCATCCAGGGATGTCCTCGCTGATGATTTCAACGTCCTCAGCCAGAATCTCATAGCTGCCCAACTGCAACTTGCCATTGGTCTCCAGTTCAGCAATCTGCTCCTGCGTCATCTCAGCAACAGCAGCAGCTACGGCCTTCATGTCCTTGCCGAACTTCTTACCCATGGTGCGGAAGTTACACTTCACCTTCTTTACCAGAATGCCAGCACCCTCAACGAACTTCACCTCCTTCACGTTCACCTCCTGCAGGAAGATATTCTTCACCGTGTCAATAGCTTCACGCTGAGCCTGGTCAACGGGAGGAATCATCAGTGTCTGCAGAGGCTGCTTCACAGCAATAGCCTCCTTCTTACGCAGTGACAGCACGATGGTGGTAATGCGCTGGGCAATGTCCATACGCTCTTCAAGGTTTTTATTAACGAGAGCAGCGTTGAACTCAGGGAATTTGTCCAGATGAACACTATCCAAAGCACCACCGAGGTCCTTATACAGCTGGTCAGCAAAGAACGGAGCAAACGGTGCCAACAGTTTGGCAACAGTCATCAAACACTCGTACAGCGTCTGATAGGCAGCCAACTTGTCGTTGTCCATCTCCTTGCCCCAGAAGCGTTTCTTGTTCAGACGAACGTACCAGTTAGACAGATCTTCATCGACGAATGCATCGATGAGTCGGCCAGCACGTGTGGGGTCATAGCCGTCCATCTCCTGCTGAACACCCTGAACCAGCGAGTTCAGACAAGAGAGAATCCAACGGTCGAACTCAGGACGCTCGCTGACTGGAATCTGTGGTATCTGCGGGTCGAAGCCATCCACGTTGGCATACATCGCAAAGAGCGAGTACGTATTATATAAGGTACCAAAGAACTTACGGCTGATTTCAGCGACGCCCTCTGGGTCGAACTTCAGGTTGTCCCAAGGTTCGCTATTGGTCATCATATAGAGGCGCACGGCATCAGAACCGTACTTGTCAATCATCTCAAACGGATTCACCACGTTACCCACATGCTTTGACATCTTGTTGCCTTTGGCGTCGAGCACAAGACCAGAAGAGATAACGTTCTTGAAGGCTACGCTATCGAAAATCATCGTAGCGATAGCGTGCAAGGTAAAGAACCATCCACGTGTCTGGTCAACACCCTCGTTGATGAAGTCGCAGGGGAAAGCGATGTTCTTGTCGATGAGTTCGGCATTTTCGAACGGATAGTGTACCTGCGCATAAGGCATCGAACCAGAGTCGAACCACACGTCAATCAGGTCGGTCTCACGCTTCATGGGCTTGCCACTCTCGCTGACCAGCACGATATAGTCCACATAAGGACGGTGCAGGTCAATCTTATCGTAGTTTTCCTTTGACATGTCGCCAGGCACAAAGCCCTGATCCTTCAGCAGATTGCTCTTCATGAAGCCAGCCTTGACGGCCTTCTCCATCTCGTTGTACAGCTCTTCTACGCTGCCAATGCAGATTTCTTCGCCATCCTCTGAACGCCAAATGGGCAGCGGTGTACCCCAGAAGCGTGAACGAGAGAGGTTCCAGTCGTTCAGGTTCTCCAGCCAGTTACCGAAGCGACCTGTACCTGTTGACTCAGGCTGCCAGTTGATGGTCTTGTTGAGCTCACTCATACGTTCCTTGCATGCTGACGATTTGATAAACCACGAATCCAACGGATAATAGAGCACGGGCTTATCGGTACGCCAGCAGTGAGGATAGTTGTGGACGTGCTTCTCAATCTTAAACACCTTGTTCTGAGCCTTCAGATCCATGCAGATAGAGATATCCAGCGTCTCGTCCTTGTCAGTCAGTGTATCGTCGTAGGCGTTCTTCACGTAACGGCCTGCAAACTTGTTCCACTCGTCTTTGTTTACATAGTGCTCAACGAATTCTTCGTCGAGATCCTCAATGACGAAGTATTTACCCTGCAGGTCAACGACAGGACGCTCCTGACCCTTCTTATCAATCAGTACAATCGGACAGATGCCAGCCTTCTTGGCTACAAAAGCATCGTCTGCACCGAAGTTTGGCGCAATATGTACGATACCGGCACCATCATCGGTAGTCACGTAGTCACCAGGAATCACCTTGAAGGCCTCACCCATAGGCTTGATGGCGGGCATCAGCTGCTCATATTCCATGCCTACGAGGTCAGTACCCTTGTAGCGAGCCACGATGCGATAAGGAATCAGCTTGGCACCCTTCTCGTATGCAGGCAGTTCACCACCGTCGGTGATAGCGCCCTCAGCGGGCAAGTAGGCATTCAGACGGGCCTCGGCCATCACAATCGTGATTGGTTCGGCTGTATATGGATTATAGGTCTGCACTGCCACGTAGTCAATCTTCGGACCAACACAAAGTGCTGAGTTTGCAGCCAGCGTCCAAGGTGTTGTCGTCCAAGCGAGGAAGTATGGAGTACCCCACTCTGCCATCTCAGGCTTCGGATTCTTCATCTTGAACTGAGCGGTACACGTAGTATCCTTCACGTCGCGATAGCAACCAGGCTGGTTCAACTCGTGGCTGGAAAGACCTGTTCCTGCAGCAGGAGAATATGGCTGGATGGTGTAGCCTTTATACAGCAGTCCCTTCTTGTAGAACTGCTTCAGCAGCCACCACAGTGTCTCAATATACTTATTATCGTAGGTAATATAAGGATTGTCAAGATCTACGAAGTAGCCCATCTTCTCTGTCAGATCACGCCACTCCTGGGTATACATCATGACATTCTGACGACACTTCTTGTTGTAATCCTCTGTAGAGATATACTTGTCGCTCTCCTTGTTGTCGATATCGGCCTTGGTGATACCCAACTCTTTCTCGACGCCCAACTCTACGGGCAGTCCATGGGTATCCCAACCAGCCTTACGCTTCACCTGGAAGCCCTTCATGGTCTTATAGCGATTGAAGGTATCCTTGATGCTGCGCGCCAGCACGTGATGGATTCCAGGGTGACCGTTGGCCGAGGGAGGACCCTCAAAGAATACAAACTGCGGACAACCCTCCCGCTCCGTCACGGAGCGCCAGAAGACGTTTTTCTCCTTCCACATCTGCAGCACGTCATTGTTCGTCTGCGTCAAATTCAAGCCGTTGTGTTCGGCAAATCTCTTACTCATAAATTATCGATAATTCTTACTAATTTCTTATTGACGTGCAAAGGTAAGCATTTTTTCCTAAACCACCAAATATAATTTGACGGAAAGTGTTAATCAATCATTAACAGAAAATTTCAGCACTTCTTTTGTTGTCACCGAAACAGCCACAAAACTAGACACCCTAAGACCAATAGCCCAAATAATAACTCCTTGATTATCAGTGACTACAAGTTGTTTCATTTTATCAAAGATTGATAGCTTACAATCGGTCATTAGGTCACTCAACAATTTGCGTCCCTTCATACCAAACGGCACCATCCAATCACCCTCTTCCACCCTACGAACGGTCAACGGGAACTGCACCTTCGAAGCATCGAGCGTGGCCACAAACGGGTCCTTCGAGAGTTCAAAAGCACCACTTTCGACACGGATTTTATGCCTCTCGTCTACGACATAAGTCCCTGTTTCTGGAATTTTAATCGGTTTCATCGGTTCCAGATGCGGCTCAATCAACAAGCTTTCACGATCTACCGCCAGGTCATAGTCCTGCGACGAAAACATGCCGCCAACCCTACCCGACAACATAACTTCATAAATTTGAGACACTTGCGAGGAATTAAAGCCATAGTCGGCAAGCAGTTCACAAAGCAGATATTCGTTGAGCACTCTCTGCTTCTGAATAGTAATCCCGCCCTCTTTTCCAACAATATTCTGCGTTTTATAGGCATCTAACAGCTCTTCAACGTCCACCATTCGTTCCGTCATACGCTGAATATTCTCTAGAGCCTTAGCGTTCAACTGTCGCAATTCGGGAATAATATGGTGGCGCACCTTATTTCGCGTAGCCTCGTCCTCCAAATTGGTGCTATCAGTAACGTATTGCTGCCCTCTTTCCGCCAGATAATCCTCAATTTCAGCACGAGAAACACATAGAAGAGGTCTCAAAATATGACCATTGCGAGGGCGAATACCTGTCAAACCACGTACACCCGTACCGCGAACCACATTCAGGATGACCGTTTCTACAGAGTCGTCGCGATGGTGAGCCACGCAGATACCCGCAGCGCCGATATCCTTACGCAACTGTTCAAACCACTTATAACGCAGTTCGCGGGCCGCCATCTCAATGCTCACCTTGTGTAATTCAGCATATTCACGCGTATCGAAATGAGCACGATGCAGTTTTACGCCAAGCCCCTGGCATAGTTCAATACAAAACGCTTCGTCCCTATCGGATTCATCGCCTCGAAGATGAAAATTGCAATGTGCGGCATGCACGTTGAAACCGTGTACTTTTAGCAATAGAAGCAACGCCACACTATCTGCACCACCGCTTAAAGCAATAATATATAATTCGTTGGGATTAAGCAGCTTATATTTTGCGATATATCGTTCTACCTTACTCCACATAGAGTACTAAGCCCTTCAGGTATTCCCCTTCAGGATGATAGATATTGATGGGGTGATCGGCAGGCTGATGCAGCTGGTGCAGAATGCGCACCTTACGCTTAGCAAGAGCAGCTGCTGTGAATACCGCATTGCGGAAATGGTCTTTCGTAACCACCTGCGAACAAGAAAACGTAAAGAGGATACCGCCATGCTCGATTTTCTCGAAAGCCTTCTGATTGAGTCGCGTATAACCCTTCAGCGCATTATGCAGGGCGCCACGATGCTTGGCAAAAGCCGGGGGATCGAGGATAATGAGGTTATAGTTAGAACCTGCTCGCTCCAGATACTTAAAGGCATCCTCACAATAGGCTTCATGACGAGCATCACCAGGGAAGTTCAGCTCCACATTCTGCTTGGTTAGCTCAATAGCTTTAGCCGATGAGTCTACGCTATGTACCAGTTCAGCGCCTCCACGCATGGCATAAAACGAGAAACCACCCGTATAGCAGAACATATTGAGCACACGCTTGCCCTTCGAGAACTTCTCCAGCAATGAGCGATTCTCACGCTGGTCAACGAAAAAGCCCGTCTTCTGGCCTTTCAACCAGTCTACGCGGAACTTCAGACCGTTCTCAGTAGCGATGTTATTGTCAGAACCGCCCACCAAGAAGCAATTCATATCGTCTGCCGTCATAAACGGCAGCGTCGTCTCACTCTTATAATAGATGTGCTTCACGCGACCACCCATCACCTCGTTCAGTGCACGAGCTATCTCCTTGCGACACAGGTGCATACCGATGGAATGGGCTTGCATAACAGCCGTCTCGTCATAAACATCGATAATCAATCCTGGCAGATTATCACCCTCGCCATGTACCAGGCGATAGGTATTATTGTTGGGATTATCAGCAATGCCAATGGCCTGACGCATTTTCAAGGCCGACGAAAGGCGCGAATGCCAGAATTCATCGTCAATCTGAACATCAGAAAACGTCAGCACACGCACAGCAATAGAGCCTTCCTGATAGTGACCGACAGCGATAAAATCGCCCGTATTTGTCACCACACGAACCACATCACCTTCAGCGATGCCCTCTTCAATACTGGCGATAGCACCAGAGAACACCCACGGGTGGAATCTCCTAAGGCTCTCTTCTTTACCTTTACGCAGCCGTACTTGTTTCATCATCCTTATCAACGTTTATCAGTTCATAATCGCCCGTCTGTTCCAGTCGCATCAGCTCTTCATAGAGCATGATGCACGACCATGCATCAGTGGCGGCATACAGTTTCTGCTTGTCACTCAAGATATCCGCCTCCCAATTGGTCAGCTGCTCTCGTTTGGAGATGCGCTGTCCAAAGAAGTTGGCATATAGCTTCTGAAGACTCATATCTTCCACGCCCACCTCACTGACACGACTCTGCAGATCAACGAATAAACCGGCTTTGAAATCACCGATACGATGCAGCGAGTTCAGATCGTCACGCAACGAAAGACCAATTTTAGGTACCTGAGTATCTTCCAACAGGCGTTTGACGGAGGGCGACATACCCAAATGGTTCAGACGGAAAAGAAAACACACATCATAGCTAGACACCTGCAAGAGAGAAACTTGATGTACCTGTCCCTTCTTGAATGATGGACGGGTCTCTGTATCCAAGCCCAGAATAGGCTGAGACAGCAGGTAGCGTACTGCTTTCTCGGCTTCATGTTCAGTCAGAACCACCACGATACGCCCTTCAAAGAGCACTCTCGGCAAGGCTCCAATCTTTGATTTGTCGTATTTGCTATATATTGTTTTCTTCATTTGGGGTGCAAAGGTACGAATATTTGTGCAAAAATAACAAAAAAAGCACCATTATATTATGAAATATAAGAAATTCTTTGTAATTTTGCATTCCGTAATCATTAAATAAGGTATGGCAAAAAAGAAAACAAGCAAGGCTTCCGAAAAAACAGCATCTTCGCTGCGGGAAGCCTTAGGTATTGACAAGATATTCTTCAACGAGCGTATCAACTTTGTCTTAGGCTTCTGTCTGCTCATCGTGGCAGGCTATCTGATATGGGCCTTCATCTCGTATTTCGCTACGGGAGCAGCCGACCAGAGCCTGATAGAATCACCACGTGACGGTGAGATTATGAACGAGGCACGTGAATTCCAGAACTCGTGTGGTTCGCTGGGAGCTTATGCTGCACACTTCTTTATCAAACGTTGCTTTGGACTGTCGGCCTTCTTTATACCAGTCTTTATGATGATGGTGGCTGTCACCATGATGCGTGCCTACAAGGTGCATCTACTGAAGTGGTTCATGTCATTGGCTATTATGATGATATGGTCATCGGTAACGTTCTCTAAGTTCCTGGCGCCCTTCTTCGAGGATGCCTGCTTCAACCCTGGCGGCGACCACGGCTTGGCTATCTGTCAGCAGATTGAAGGTCTGCTGGGTGTACCAGGTCTGACAGCTCTCCTGGGTTTGTCGGCAGTAGCCTTCCTGGTATACCTCAGCATGGAGACCGTCATCATTATCCGCAAGTTCTTCAACCCGTTACACTACTTGAAGAAGATTCCTATGACCATCAATGTAGGAGGTGGCGACGAAGAGCCCGCCAACAAGGATAGCGAAGACAACCGCGTCTTTGACGACCCAGAGACCGAAGAAATCAACTTTTCTGTGGATGACGATTCTGTCGTCATCAAACAAGAGCCAATGGAACCTGTCAATACCCAGGAACCTGACGAAGAGGACGAAAAAGGAGAAGGAACAGAAGACGACACCGATTTTGTCATTGAAGAAACGGAAGAAGAGGAAAGCGCTCACGGCAAGACTGTTGCTGGCGACTATGGCGACATCTCAACGCCCTACGACCCCAAGCGCGACTTGGAGAACTACAAATACCCCACCCTCGATCTGCTGCAGCAGTATGAGAGCGACGGCAAGCCGTTCATCGATATGAACGAGCAGAACACTAACAAGAACCGTATCGTCGACGTGCTGCGTAACTTCGGTGTGGAGATCAGTAGCATCAAGGCAACTGTAGGTCCTACCATCACGCTTTACGAGATTACGCCTGCCCCTGGTGTGCGTATCTCCCGCATCCGTAACCTGGAGGACGACATCGCCCTGTCACTCTCTGCCCTCGGCATCCGTATCATTGCACCAATTCCTGGCAAGGGTACTATCGGTATCGAGGTACCTAACGCTAAGCCTGCTACGGTGTCTATGCGTTCTATCCTTGACTCGAAGAAGTTCCAGGAATCTACAATGGAGCTGCCTTGTGCCGTCGGTAAGACCATTACCAACGAAGTCTTCATGTTCGACCTCGCCAAGGCTCCCCACCTGTTGGTAGCCGGTGCTACCGGTCAGGGTAAGTCTGTTGGTCTGAACGCCATCATCACCTCACTGCTCTACAAGAAGCACCCCGCTGAGCTGAAGATTGTACTGGTAGACCCGAAGAAGGTGGAGTTCAGCGTCTATGCCAGCATTGAGAACCACTTCTTGGCCAAGATTCCCGATGACGAGGCTGATCCCATTATCACGGACGTCACCAAGGTGGTACGCACCCTCAATTCGCTGTGTAAGGAGATGGACACCCGCTACGACCTGCTGAAGATGGCGCAGGCTCGTAATATCAAGGAATATAACAAGAAGTTCATTGACCGTCAGCTTAATCCTGAGCACGGCCATAAATACATGCCGTATATCGTCGTCGTCATCGATGAGTTCGGTGACCTAATTATGACCGCTGGTAAGGAGGTGGAGCTGCCTATCGCACGTATTGCCCAGCTGGCTCGTGCCGTAGGTATCCACATGATAATCGCTACCCAGCGTCCTACCACGAATATCATCACGGGTACCATCAAGGCAAACTTCCCAAGTCGTATCGCCTTCCGTGTAGGTGCCATGATCGACTCACGTACCATCCTTGACCGCCCAGGCGCCCAGCAGCTGGTAGGTCGTGGTGACATGCTCTACTTGAACGGTGGCGAACCCGTCCGTGTACAGTGTGCCTTTGTCGACACACCAGAGGTGGAGAAGATCAATACGTTCATCTCCGACCAGCAGGGATATGTCTCTGCCTTTGAACTGCCTGAGCCTGACACTGATGAAGGCGAAGGTGGCGAGAGCCGTGATGTAGACATGCAGCATCTTGACCCGATGTTCGAGGATGCCGCCCGTCTCATCGTTCGTGAACAGAGTGGTTCTACGAGTCTCATTCAGCGTAAGTTCGCTATCGGCTACAACCGTGCTGGTCGTCTGATGGACCAGCTGGAGAAGGCAGGCATCGTAGGTGCTGCTCACGGTAGCAAGCCTCGCGAAGTATTGATTATGGACGAGAACAGTCTAGAAAATCTGTTAGCACAATGGAAAGGATAAACATTAGTGCTCGATGGTTTAGCCATCGAGGAATACTCTCCCTGTTTGCACTCGTGATGGCTTTGCCCCTAAGTGCGCAGACTGCCAAGCAAGTGCTCGATAAAACGGCAAGTATTGTCGCTGCCAAGTCGGGTGCTAAGGCTACGTTCTCTATCAAGGGTAACCAGATGAATGCCAGCGGAACCATCGCCATCAAGGGTAAGAAGTTCCAGGCGACAACCCCTCAGGCCACCATCTGGTTTGATGGTAAGACACAATGGACCTACCTAAAGAAGAACGAGGAGGTCAATGTGGCCAATCCAACGGAGTCGGAGCTGGCAGCCATCAACCCCTACAACTTCATCTATATGTACCAGAAGGGCTACAAATATACGATGGAGAAGAAAAACGGCAGTTTCATCGTACACCTGACGGCTACTGACAAGCGTAGCATTCAGGAGATGTATATCACCGTCAACCAGAAAACCTACATTCCATCACAGATACGCATGCGCCAGCAGAAAAGTTGGACAACCATCGACATTTCCGGCTTCAAGCAGAGCAAGCTGTCCGACGGAATGTTCCGTTTCAACTCAAAAGACTTCCCCAACGCTGAAGTAATCGACCTTAGATGAACAAAATTAGACTATTCTTTCTCTTACGCAAGAATGTGAAGTTGAGCAACAAGCGCAACGTCATGTTCGAGGCAAACCAGTATGGCAAACTATTTGGGTATATCATGTTATCCATTTTTGCCGTAGAGTTTATTGCACTAGGCACTTTCTTCGGATGGCTGGCCGCTAAGGAGCAGATACCTGAAATGGTACTCTACTTTATGCCTATCATGCTCCTTCTGGATTTTGGTGCCCGTTTTGCCACCCAGCAGACACCCATGATGCTGGTGAAACCGTACCTATTGACACCTATCAGCAAATATAGCGCCATCGAGTGTTTCCTCATCCAGCAGCTGTTGGATGGAGGCAATTTCATCTGGATGACGCTGTTCCTGCCCTATACCTTTATCGTCTGGTGTGGCGGAATGACAGGATGGGCAGCTATCGGCATGCTCTGTCTGCTGCACCTCATGGTACTGGTCAACAGCCAGTGGTACCTCTTGGTACGCACGCTTGTCAACCAGAGCATGTGGTGGTGGGCATTACCCGCTGCCTTCTATGGTTCGTGTATAGTACCTTTCTTTGTACTGTCTAACAGCCAGCTTGATGCCGTTCTCGATTTCCTGAGCGACACCATTGCTGGTAACGTCTTCTCATGGTGGACATTCGGCATCGTAGCCATCCTCTTCATGATACTGTTCGCCATCAATCGCCACATGCAGATGCATCTCATCTACGATGAAATCAGCAAAAAAGAGAAGACCAAGCTGAAGCATGTGTCAGAATTCAAGGCACTGAACCGCTTCGGTCAGATTGGCGAATACCTCAAGTTGGAAATCAAGAGCACCATGCGCAACAAGGCCATCCGTGCCCGTTTCATCCAGGGTGTATGCTTCATCACCTTCTTCTCGCTGGCCATCGCCTTCCTCGACATCTATCGCACAGGCTTCGAGCGTAACTTCTTCTGTCTCTATTGCTTTGTCTTCTTCGGCTCTGTCAATCTCACCAAGGTGATGTGTCCCGAAGGCAACTATATCGACCTGCTGATGGTTCATGAGGAGAACATCTTGACGCTGCTACGCGCCAAGTACTACTACTATTGTGGCGTACTGCTGTTGCCCTTCCTCATTACTCTCGTTCCCGTCTTCATGGGTAAGTTCTCGTTGATCATGGTGCTGGCTTATCTGTTTACGGTGACAGGTCCCATCTACCTCCTACTCTTCCAGATGGCCATCTATAACAAGCAGACGCTGCCACTCAACGAGAAGCTGACAGGCAAAAACCAGATGGAGAACAAGTGGCAGATCATCGTCTCTATGACAACGATGTTTGCACCTATTATTATTATCAGTCTGCTACAACTCGTCTTCTCGGCAGATGTCGCCTACTGGATTCTCTTCATCAGTGGCGTAGCCATCACACTCACTGAGCCCTATTGGTTGCGTAGCATCTATCGTCGCATGATGCTTCGTCGTTACGAGAACCTGGAAGGATTCCACGCTAGTCGCTAACAGCCATGAAGACAGTACTCATTCAGGTTGGTAAAACGGTCAATAAGCACTTCATAGCCGGCATCAACGACTATGTAGAGCGTATCGGCCACTATATGCCCTTTGAGATTGTTACCATTCCCGAACTGAAAAATACCAAGAACCTGACGGAGGAGCAACAGAAGCAGGCCGAGGGCGAACTCATCCTCAAGCAGCTACAACCCTCTGACACTGTCGTCCTGCTCGATGAGCACGGCAAGGAATACCGCAGCATCGAGTTTGCACGCTGGCTGGAACAGAAACAGCAGACCGCCCGACGTCTCATTTTCATCATCGGTGGTCCTTACGGTTTCTCTCCTGCCGTCTATAGCCGAGCTAACGAGCAGCTCAGCCTGTCTAAGATGACCTTCTCCCATCAGATGATACGCCTCACCTTTACCGAGCAGATTTATCGCGCGTGTACAATAATTAAAGGGGAGCCCTACCACCACGAGTAAGCCTCCCCTCTATTTAGCTTTTTATCTTCTTATTACTTGATGTTCAGCACAACGATAGACTTGGCGGGAACAGCAACGGTAAGCACACCATTCTTCAGTTTTGCATCCTTATAAGCCTTTGGAGCCACGATGTCAGGATGCTGGAAGTCGTTGAAATCGGCCACGTTCTTCGAGGTAAGGATGCGACCACTAACCTGCTTGGCGGTATAGCCGGCAAACTGGAAGTCGATGGTCTGGTCCTTGTCAAGACTGACGTTGGTGATGGCGAGAACGATAGAGCCGTCCTTGGTCTTAGCAGCCGAGGCAGAAAGCAATGGGCAGGGACGATAACCTGCATCCTTGGCACCTTCCTTCTCTTTGAAGTAAGCCTTGCTGACGGCTACGACGTCGCTCTTCAGGTCGACGGGCAGATAGGTAGCTTCCTGGAACGGAGTGTACATCTGGAAGACGTGATAGGTTGGCGTGAGTACCATGTGGCCTGTACCTTCCTGGTCAGTGAGTATCATCGACTGCAGCACGTTGACAATCTGTGCAATGTTGGCCATCTTGACGCGGTCGGTGTATTTGTGGAACACATTGAGTGACAAGGAGGCTACGAAAGCATCGCGAAGGGCATTCTGCTGATAGAGGTGCCCACTGATGGTTCCAGGCTCTTCGTCCCACCAGGTACCCCACTCGTCCACAAGCAAGCCAATCTTGCCTTCAGGGTCTTTCTCGTCCATGATAGCTTTGTGCTTCTTGATAACTTCCTCAATCTCCAAACACTTGCCCAGCGCCCAATAGTATTGGTCGTTATCGAACTTGGTGGCAGAACCCTTGGGGCCGTCCCACCCTGAGCAGGTATAGTAGTGCAGAGAGATGCCCTGCATCTGTGTACCGATATTCTTCATCAGCACCTCAGTCCACTCATAGTCGTAGTCAGAGGCACCAGAAGCGATACGATAGAGCTTGTTACCCGTGTAGTCGCGCAAGTAGGTATTAAACTTGCGATACTCATTAGAATAGTAGTCAGGACGCATATTGCCTCCACAGCCCCACGCCTCGTTGCCGATGCCGAAGTACTTGACCTTCCACGCCTTGTCACGACCGTTCTGACGACGTAGACGAGCCATTGGCGTATCACCGTCACTGGTCATATATTCTACCCACTGAGCCATCTCCTTGACGGTACCAGAACCTACGTTACCGCTGATGTAGGGCTCGCAGTCGAGCATCTCGCAGAGGTTCAGAAATTCATGGGTTCCAAAAGAATTGTCTTCGATGGTGCTGCCCCAGTTATTGTTGCGCAGCGAGGGACGATCCTTCTTAGGTCCAATACCATCCATCCAGTGATAGTCGTCGGCAAAACAGCCGCCAGGCCAGCGCAAAACGGGCACCTTCAGAGCTTTCAGCGCCTCGAAGACATCCTTACGGTAGCCATTGATGTTAGGAATTGGCGAGTTTTCACCCACCCATAGTCCCCCATAGATACACGAGCCGAGATGTTCAGAGAACTGACCGTAGATTTCCTTGTTGATTTTGGCACCTGCCTGGTCGGCATGAATGGTCGCTTTTACAGCATCACCCGCCATTGCCTGTGCAGCAAAAAACAACGTGATGGTAGTTGTTAAGAATAGCTTCTTCATTTTTATTGGTCGTTTGTTTAAAAGTTATTAGTCGATTATGCGAACCTTGCAAAGATAGATAAAAAAAATGAATCAGCCAAACAAACAAGGAGATTTCTTTGCGTATCACCACTGCTCCCTTGTCTTCTTTATACGAGGAAGAAGGAACCTACCAAGTAGACAACAGCTGATACTACCCATGCCAACACGGTGGTATAGATGGCAGCAAACAGCGCCCACCGCCAGGAACCACTTTCGTTCTTGATGGCTACTATCGTGGCAATACAGGGGAAGTAGATGAGCACAAAGAGTAGGAAACTATAGGCTGTGAGTGGCGAGAAGTTGAAGGCGCTGTCACCATAGAGTACACCGATGGTACTGGCTACAATCTCCTTAGCGCCGACACCTGCTATCAGACTGACATCCAGTCGCCAGTCGAAGCCCTGCAGAGCAAACAAGGGTTCAATGGCCTTACCCAGCATACCAATGAAACTCTCCTCCAACGAAGGAGCAACACCCATCGTACCGAAATAACCTAAGGCCCACACTATGATACTGGCTACAAGGATGATACCACCCATCTTCTTCAGATATTGCTTTCCTTTCTCCCACGTATGGCGGAAGATGGCCTTCGCCGTGGGGAAACGATAAGGGGGCAGTTCCATCACAAAAGGCGTATCTTCACCCTTGATAACCCACGTGCTCAAAATACGGGCAATAACAACAGAAAGTGCGATTCCAACGACATAGAGCGATATCATCACTATACTCTGGTGTCGAGGGGCAAAGAAAGCACCCGTAATCATAATATAAATAGGTAGGCGCGCAGAGCACGACATCATAGGCAGCACCAGCATGGTGATGAGGCGCGAACGACGGCTCTCGATAGTACGTGTGGCCATCACTGCCGGCACATTACAGCCAAAGCCCATAATCAACGGAATAAACGACTTACCATGCAGTCCCATGCCGTGCATCAGCTTATCCATGATAAAGGCTGCACGTGCCATATAGCCCGAATCCTCCATGAAAGAGATGAAGGTGTAGAGTATCAGAATCTGTGGCAGGAAGACGATGACTGAGCCTACACCACCGATGACTCCGTCGATAAGCATCGCTTTCAACGGACCTTCAGCCATCGACTCTCCGATGAAACTGCCTAATTCATCAACACCCATCTCAATCCAATCCATCGGGTACTGACCCAGGATGAACGTCGTCTCAAACATCAGATAGAGAATGAAGAAGAAGATGGGGAATCCCACCCAGCGGTTGGTAATCAGTGCATCCAACTTATGGGTAGTCTTATAGGTATCTCCCTTCACGCCGACCACATAGCCAGCCTCATGCAAAGCGCCACGGATGAAACCGTACTTGGCATCCATGATGGCCGTTTCTGAGTCGTCGCCTGTCTCTTCCTTGATACGACGCACGGCCGTATCGCGAGCCGCTATAATCTTGTCGTAGTCGGGCAGGTCACGCACGATGGCATCAACCTCCTTATCCATCTCAATCAGTTTGATAGCCAACCAACGCGTAGAATAGTGTGCTCGTAGTAACACATTATCTTTCAGATATTTCTGAATATTTACTATACCGTTTTCTATCTCGTGATCATGCTTGATATGGAAGTGTCGATAGTACTGATCATGACCCTCACGACTCTCAAAGATATGGATGACCTCGCTAAGCAACTGGTCGAGTCCCCTACCCGTCTTGAACGACGTGGGAACCATCGGCATACCCAACAACGAACTGAGCTTGTCGACATCTAACTTGTCGCCACGCTGTTCCAGTTCGTCATACATATTCAATGCACAGACCACACGCAGGTGCATGTCCATCAACTGCGTCGTCAGATACAGGTTACGCTCGATATTCGACGCATCCAGCACATTGACAACAACATCAGGCGTATCATCTACCAGTTGTTTGCGGACATACAGTTCTTCAGGCGAATAGGCAGAGAGCGAATAGGTTCCTGGCAGGTCGACCAGACGGATGCGGTATCCCCCAAAGTGGGTATAGCCCTCTTTGGCATCTACGGTAACGCCACTGTAGTTGCCTACATGCTCATGGGCACCTGAAGCAAAATTAAACAGCGACGTCTTTCCGCAGTTAGGATTACCTACCAACGCAATGGTAATCTCCTTTACACCAGTCGCAGTGTGCTGCTGGTCGCGCGGTGTCGACGTAGACGTCATCGGACTGTCATCAACAGCATACTGTTGTTCGTAGCTCACCTCTATCTGCTCTGCCTCCTGTCGGCGCAGGCTGATTTCATAGCCCATCACCTTGTATTTCACAGGATCTTGCAACGGGGCACTGAGAAGTGCCTCGATTTGCTGGCCCTTGATGAAGCCCATCTCGATGATGCGCTTACGGAAGCCACCGTGTCCTTTTACCTTGACGATATAGGCTTTCTCGCCTGTCTTCAGATCTGAAAGATACATACCTTTTGCTATTTGACTGCAAAGGTAGCAAAGTTTTTCCACATGAACGAATGTTTCTGTAGAAATACCTAAAAATAATGATTTTAACGGTTAAAGATTAAAGATTAAAGGTTAAGGGTTAAAGGTTAGTGGTTAAAGGTGTCACGAATTTCATCTCGTGAAGAATGCGGCGCTGTCGTTTCAGCATATAACCGCTGGGATTGCCCGAATTGAAACGACGCGGATTAGGCAGCGAGACAGCAATCAGCGCACACTGGCGCTTGGTGAGTTCCTTGGCCGTAGTACCGAAATGCCATTGTGCCACAGCATCAGCGCCATAGATGCCATCGCCCATCTCAATGCTGTTCAGATAGACCTCCATGATGCGTTCCTTGCTCCATACCAGCTCGATGAGTACGGTAAAATAAACCTCGAAACCCTTACGAATCCATGAGCGTCCAGGCCACAGGAAAACATTCTTGGCCGTCTGCTGCGAGATAGTGGATGCGCCATGCTTGCGCTTGTCTGGATGCTTGATATTACGCATGGCCGCCTGTTCGATAGCTTTGAAGTCAAAGCCGTGATGCTCTAGGAAATGGGCATCCTCAGAGGCCATTACCGCAGTAGGCAATGAGGGCGCAATATCTTCGAGTGGTACCCAATGATGGTGGAGTGTCAACTCCTGATGGTTAGCCTTCTGCTGTGCCATGCGGATGAACATGAGCGGAGTGAAATAGACGGGCACCCACCGCAATGCGACAACAGAAAGAATAGTGGAGGCGAAGAACGCCACCACTATCCATTTAATTGTTTTCTTGATGAAATCGAGAATTTTCGTCACTTTTTACATCTTACATCAGACATCTTACATCAGACATCTTACATCAGACATCAATTAGCCTGAGCCTGAGCCTCCTCGATCATCTTCTTAGAAGCGTACATGTAAACCTCTACGCGACGGTTCTGCTTACGGCCAGCCTCAGTAGAGTTGTCAGCAACGGGGTTAGAAGAGCCCTGACCCTCAACACTCTTAATCTGAGAAGCGCTAACGCCACAAGACTTCAGGTAGCTGTCTACGCTGTTGGCACGGTTAACAGACAGAGGCTGGTTGACAGCGTCAGAACCAGTGCTGTCAGTGTGACCGATGATAGCCACATCGCAGTCCTTGTTCTCGTTCAGCACCTTAGCGAACTGAGAAAGAGAGTTCTTAGCGCTCTGTGAGAGGTTTGCCTTACCGGTAGCAAACAAGATACCAGAATCGAAGGTCACCTTGACAGCCTCCAGGCCATTAGCGTCCTGTACGGTCTGTACCTGAGCGTTCTGAACCTGCTCAGCAGCCTTCTTGGCCTTGTCCATACGGTTGCCAATAATAGCACCGGCACCAGCACCTACAGCACCACCGATGGCAGCACCTACAGCTGTGTTACCAGCTACATGACCAATGATTGCACCCAGAATTGCACCACCACCAGCACCAATAGCTGCACCTTTACCAGTGTTGTTACAAGCAACAACTAAGCCCATACAGAGCAATAAAGAAAGAATTTTTGTCTTCATAATGTTTTTGTTTTTAAGTGAAACATGTTATTATGCCTGCAAAATTATAAAATAATTCTCAATTGTCAATTGTCAATTCTCAATTATTTTGTACCTTTGCACCAAATTTTTGAATTTATTGTATAAAACATGGCAAAAGAATTAAAAGAATTAACAAAAAGAGCTGATAATTATAGCCAGTGGTTTAACGACCTTGTCGTCAAGGCAGACCTGGCTGAGCAGAGCGCTGTGCGCGGCTGTATGGTTATCAAGCCCTACGGCTATGCCATCTGGGAGAAGATGCAGCAGCAGCTGGACAAGATGTTTAAGGAGACTGGCGCTCAGAACGCCTACTTCCCCTTGTTGATTCCGAAGTCATTCCTGAGCCGCGAGGCCGAGCATGTAGAAGGCTTTGCGAAGGAGTGTGCTGTGGTGACGCACTATCGTCTGCGCGCCAAGGAAGACAAGAGCGGTGTAGAGGTTGACCCTTCTGCTAAGCTGGAAGAGGAGCTCATTGTTCGTCCTACCTCTGAGACGATTATCTGGAACACCTATAAGAACTGGATTCACTCTTGGCGCGACCTGCCCCTGATGTGCAACCAGTGGTGTAACGTGATGCGCTGGGAGATGCGCACCCGTCCTTTCCTCCGCACCTCAGAGTTCCTGTGGCAGGAGGGCCATACGGCTCATGCAACCCGTGAGGAGGCTGAAGAGGAAGCACAGAAGATGCTAAAGGTCTATGCCAAGTTCGCTGAAGAGTGGATGGCTGTACCTGTTGTTCAGGGTGTGAAGAGTGAGACCGAGCGCTTTGCCGGTGCTCTGGACACCTATACCATCGAGGCTATGATGCAGGACGGTAAGGCTCTGCAGAGCGGTACCTCGCACTTCCTGGGTCAGAACTTCGCCAAGGCTTTCGAAGTCACCTATCTTAATAAGGAGAACAAGCCTGAGTATGTATGGGCTACCTCATGGGGTGTTTCTACCCGTCTGATTGGAGCACTTATTATGACTCACTCTGACGACAACGGTCTGGTGCTGCCTCCGAAGTTGGCACCTATCCAGGTAGTGATTATTCCTATCGCCACCAAGCCAGAGCAGATGGAGCAGGTGAACAAGGAGGTGACTCCGATCATCGAGAAGCTGCGTGCTAAGGGCATTAGTGTCAAGTTTGACGATGCCGACAACAAGCGTCCAGGCTTCAAGTTTGCCGACTACGAACTGAAGGGTGTTCCCGTACGTCTGGTACTGGGTGCCCGCGACCTGGAGAATGGCACCATCGAGGTGATGCGTCGTGATACACTCGAGAAGGAAACCCGCAGCATCGAGGGTATCGCTGAGTATGTTGAGCAGCTGCTCGACGACATCCAGGCCAACATCTTCAAGAAGGCCAAGGACTATCGCGATGCTCACATCTTCGAGTGCGAGAACTACGAGGAGTTCAAGGAGAAAGTGAAGGACGGCGGTTTCTTCCTCTGCCACTGGGACGGCACTGCCGAGACCGAGGCCAAGATCAAGGAAGAGACACAGGCTACCATCCGCTGCGTACCTTTCGGCGTAGAGCAGACTCCCGGTGTGGATATGGTAACTGGTAAGCCTGCTAAGGCTCGCGTCATTATTGCCCGCAGCTATTAATCGGTTAACGGTTAATGGTTAATGGTTATAAAAAAGCCTGCTCGATTTGAGCAGGCATTTTTTATTTCACTATTCACTTTTTCACTATTCACTAACAAAGCGCTTACTGAATGCCGTCCTCGCGCAGCTTCTGCTGCCACTTCCAAGCACTCTTCAGTACTTCTTCAGTAGGTGTCTCTGCCTTCCAGCCCAACACCTTGTTGGCCTTGTCGACATTACCCCAAACCTGCTCGATATCGCCCTCGCGACGGGGAGCATAGGTCCAGTTGACCTTAACGCCAGTAGCCTTCTCGAAGCCCTGTACAACCTCCAAGGTAGAGAGTCCCTTACCAGTACCGATGTTGAAAATCTCCACAGCCTCTGTCTCAGGCTTGTCGAGCACACGCTCCATAGCCTTCACGTGAGCCTTGGCCAGGTCAACGACATAGATATAGTCGCGGATACAGGTCTTGTCAGGGGTGTTATAGTCGTTACCGAAAATCTTCAGCTGCTGACGGATTCCCATAGCGGTCTGTGTGACGAAGGGAATCAGGTTCATGGGCACACCATTGGGCAACTCACCGATGAGTGCTGTGGGATGCGCACCGATGGGGTTGAAGTAGCGCAGGATAATCGACTTGATGGGAGCACCAGAGTGAACATAGTCGTGGATAATCTCCTCGTTGATCTGCTTGGTATTGCCATAGGGCGACATAGCCTTCTGGACAGGGGCATCCTCTGTCACGGGCAGGTACTCCTGAGAGGGCTGACCGTAAACGGTACATGAACTTGAGAAGATGATGCCCTTCACGTCGTACTTCGGCATGAGTTCCAACAGGTTAATCAGCGACACCAGGTTGTTACGATAGTACATCAGCGGCTTCTCCACACTCTCACCAACGGCCTTGGAGGCAGCGAAGTGGATGATGCCGGCAATGTCAGGATACTTACGGAAGACACCCTCCAGCGCCTCCATGTCGCAACAGTCCACCTTCTCGAAGGCAGGACGCTGACCGGTAATCTTCTCAATACCATCAAGAACATTGATATTGGAGTTAGAGAGATTGTCAACGATAACGACTTTGTAGCCTGCTTCCTGCAGTTCTACTGTGGTGTGGCTTCCAATGAAACCGGTACCACCAGTAACAAGAATAGTTTGTTTCATAGTTGTAATGATATTTTGTAATAAAAGCCCACTGGAGTTATCCAATGAGCTTTCTAATGTTTGGCGGTGCGTACGAGACTCGAACTCGTGACCTCCTGCGTGACAGGCAGGCATTCTAACCTACTGAACTAACGCACCAATAATTTTCAATTTAACGTTTTCCGACTCACTCTTGGCGGTGCGTACGAGACTCGAACTCGTGACCTCCTGCGTGACAGGCAGGCATTCTAACCTACTGAACTAACGCACCAGAGTTGCATCGTTTGTCATTTTGCGGGTGCAAAGGTAATAAGAATTTTTGGATATACAAAACTTTTTCGCGAAAAGTTTATAAAAATCTTTGCATCAGCAGTGCATCATGGTAGTTCTGACCATCAAAAAGCCATTCTTTCAACGTATTTCCTGTCGAGAAGCCTGCTTTTTCGAACAAGGCGACGGCACTCTCATTGCTCGTTTCCACCACCGCATAGAGCTGGTGCAGATGAACCACACGCTGTGCATAGTCACACACAGCCTGGATGGCAGCAGCAGCATATCCCTTGCGACGATGTGCATTGAGGATGACGATACCCACCTCAGCACGCAGGTGTTGCGGAGAGAACTGCACTAGGTCGACAATGCCCACCGTTTCACCCTCGTCATTCTCCACCATCAGCCTGACCTGACGGTCTACATAGATGTCATCGCTGCTGTTGGCGATATAGTCGTGGAGCGTATAGCGACTGTAGGGCACGTTTGTGGCACCTACCTTCCACAGTCGTTGGTCGTTCTCTATCTGATACAGCAGTTCGAGGTCTTCGGGTTCAATGGCACGTAGTTTCATGACTTATTTCTCTTGAACTTATTAGGGTTGATGAAGCGGCGCAGGTTGTCAAGCATCATCTGCAACAGCGCCAGCGTGGCACGGGAGTAGATAGCCACCTTGACGGGTAGCGCAAAGAAGAAACTCAGATGGCCGTAGTGCTTGCGGAAGAAGATGAGCATGGCCTGATAGAAGGTATGCACATAGCGGAAGCTGGACTTCTGCGTCGACTCGCCCTTATAATGGATGATGTCGAAGGGCAGGAACCAGTTCTGCCAACCGCCTTTGAGCAGACGGTAGCTGAGGTCGATATCCTCGCCATACATGAAGAAGTCTTCGTCCAACAGTCCCACCTGGTCGAGGGCCTTGCGTCGCAACAGGCAGAAGGCACCACTGATCACCTCTATCTGTCCAGGCTCGTCCCACGACAGATGGCTCATATAGTAGCGACGTGTGGCGCCCAGCATTTTCAGCATGGCCACCCACGGCGTAGGAATAGAGCGTCGCGACTCTGGGGCACGCAAGCCCTCACGTGTAAGCATGCGCACGCCTGCCCCACCCGCTTCCGGATGCTGATCCATGAAGTCTAGGACACCACGCAGGGTATTCTCATAGACCACCGTATCGGGATTGAGTAGCAAGACGTATTCAGCGTCAGACTGTCGGATGGCTTGGTTGTTGGCTCGTGCAAAGCCTACATTCTCCTGATTGGCGATGAGTCGTACATCAGGATGTTTCTCGCGCAGCATGTCGATGGTGTTGTCGACAGAGCGGTTGTCAACAACCCACACCTCGCCATCAATGCCCTGCAGGGCACGTTTGACGCTCTGCAGACATTCGTCCAGCAACTTGCTGACGTTATAGCTGACGATGACTATGCTGATTTTCTTGGCCATACGAAGGGAATACACAATAACAGGATAACACCCAGATAGAAAAAGGGTGTTGTTTGATAAATGGCATAGCAGATGGCATTAATCAACAGCGGTACTACGAGCATCGCCATACGTGGCTGCCACCTTTTTTTATATAGACGCAGGGCGCCATAGGCACAGAGCAGCGTAACCAGCTCCATCAGCGTCGTCAACAAGAATTGTATCGTTTCTGTGTTCATATATTTCTTAACTCTTAACTCTTAACTCTTCACTCTTCACTCTCAACTCTTAACTCTTCACTTCCCCTCAAAGGGAGTTCTGTTTAGTATTGATCGTCCCAGCGTGACCTCGTCGGTATATTCCAACTCGTCGCCCACGCTGATGCCTCGTGCAATGATGGTCAGCTTCACATCCGTAAAGGGTGCCAGCTTGCGGAAGATGTAGAAGTTGGTCGTGTCGCCCTCCATCGTAGAGCTCAGCGCCAGAATGACCTCCTTCACCCCACCCTGACGGACACGCTCCACCAGCGAGTCGATTTCCAGATCAGCGGGCCCTACGCCATCCATGGGCGAGATGACACCTCCCAGCACATGGTACAAACCCTGGTATTGCTGCGTGTTCTCCACCGCCATCACGTCCTGGATATTCTCCACGACACAGATGGTCGAGGCGTCGCGTCGCAGGTCGCTACATATCGGACATACCTCGCTGTCGCTGATGTTATGACAGGTATGACAGTATTTCACCTCCTGGCGCATGCGGGCGATGGCTTCCGTAAACTGCAGCACGTCGTCTGCCTCACGGCGCAGCAGATTCAGCACCAGGCGCAAAGCGGTCTTGCGTCCGATGCCTGGCAGCTTGGAGAATTCCTGCACCGCCTTTTCCAGCAGCTCTGATGGATATTGTTGTTGCGTCACTTCTTTAACTTCTTTAACTCCTTTAACTCCTTTAACTCCTTTAACTCCCCAACTCAGAAAGTTCCAGCCACCTCATCGACTTCTCGTCCAACTCGTCGTTCAAGACGGGCAGTCGCTTGCTCAGCTTCGTTATCTCGTCTACCGAGGTGGTACCTCCGCAGAGTGCTTCTTCTATCTGTTTCTTCTCAGCCTCCAGGGCCTCGATGTCTTTCTCCAACTGCTCTAGTTCGCGCTTCTCCTTGTAGGTGAGCTTGCGCTTCAGTAAGCCCCCTAAGTTAGGGGGTTGGGGGTCTGAAGAAGTGCTGTTTTTCTGTTTGCTCAGACCCCTGTCGCCCCCTAACTTAGGGGGCATAGGCTGCGCCTTCTCCCACTCCCTATACTGCGTATAGTTTCCTGGGAAGTCCTTGATTTCGCCCTGACCCTTGAACACCAGCAGGTGGTCAACGACCTTGTCCATGAAGTAGCGGTCGTGCGAGACGACGATGACGCAGCCAGGGAAGTCCTGCAGGTATTCCTCCAGAATCTGCAGCGTCACGATGTCGAGGTCGTTGGTGGGCTCATCGAGCACTAGGAAGTTAGGGTTCTGCATCAGCACCGTACACAGGTACAGCTTCCGGCGCTCACCACCGCTGAGCTTATATACATAATTATATTGTTGCTCTGGCGTAAACAGGAAATACTGCAACAGCTGCGAGGCAGACATCTTACGTCCACTGCCCAGGTCCACATAGTCGGCGATGGCGGTTATCACATCGATGACCTTATCTTGCTCGTTAAACTGCAGACCTTCCTGCGAGAAGTAGCCGAACCTCACCGTCTCGCCAATCACGATGCGTCCATCGTCAACGGGTTCCAGTCCCAGCAACATCTTGATAAACGTCGACTTTCCCGTACCATTGTTGCCAACGATACCCATCTTCTCAAAGCGCGAGAAGTTGTAGTAGAAGTCCTTGAGGATAACGATTTGGTTATCGGTTATTGCATCTTGGTTATTGTTTATTGGATACGCCTTCGAGATATACTGGCACTCAAAGATTTTGCTACCAATATATACATTCGAGGCCTTCAGCCTCAGCTGGCGCTCTTCTAGGCGTTGCTTGGCCACTTTCTCCAACTCATAGAAAGCCTCCTCGCGGTAACGGGCCTTATGGCCACGGGCCTGTGGCATGCGGCGCATCCATTCCAGTTCGGTACGATACAGGTTGTTGGCACGTGCCACCTCTGCCCTGCGGTTGTCGATGCGCTCCTGGCGCTTCTCCAAATAGTAGGCATAGTTGCCACGATAGGTATAGATGGTCTTGTCATCCAGCTCCAGGATGACGCTACACACGCGGTCCAGGAAGTAGCGGTCGTGGGTCACCATCAGCAACGTTTTGTTGCCTCTTGACAGAAAGCCCTCCAGCCATTCTATCATCTCCAGGTCCAGGTGGTTCGTGGGCTCGTCAAGTATCAGCAGGTCGGGCTCTGTCAACAGCACGTTAGCCAGCGCCACACGCTTCTGCTGTCCACCGCTGAGCTGTCCCATGGGCTGCTCCAAATTTCTGATTTTCAACTGTGTCAGCACCTGTTTGGCTTTCAGCACCTTTTCAGGGTCGCCCTGGTGGTTGAAACAGGCATCCAGCACCGACTCCTCAGGGTCGAACTTGGGCGACTGCTCCAGCATACCCACCTTCAGGTCGTTGCGAAACACGATGCTACCGCTGTCGTAGCCCTCTTTGCCAGAGAGTATCGACAGCAGCGTCGACTTACCCGTACCGTTCTTGGCTATCAGTCCCACCTTCTGGCCTTCGCCAATGGAGAAGCTGATGTCGCTGAACAGCTGCAGGGCACCGAACGACTTTGTCAAGTGTTGTACGTCAAGATATGGAGTCATTCCGCTTACAGTTTTCTATCGCTGCTGTCACTTTATATATCTCTTTCTCGCGTGTCATTCAAAGTGGAAGTCGGTCTTCTCTACTCCATTGCCATAAATGGTGCGGAAGTCATTCTTCATAGAGATGACGTAGTAGCCAGACTCACGCCACTTAGCCTCGCGCTTGGCAGCTTCTGTAAGATTGGCATGGTCGCGCTGGTCGTCGTCAGCAACGAGCATAAAGGCTGCCGTGCGGTGCTTGCTGTTGCTAAGGCAGTAGTTGTGCATGGCGCAGTCGCCGCTGCTATTGCCAAAGGACAATACAGGCACTTTACCTATTTCTTGAGAGATTTGCAGTACCTTGTTGGTTTTCAAGTTCTTAATGATTAGCTCGCTGGTGCGCACAAGATGCTCATCCTTGCCAAGGGTATAGTCAACACCAGCCTCTAAACCTTGTTTATTTGAAGCCAGTTTTACGTCCATACCGATGACTCTGTTGGCAGGAATACCGATGGACTCTGCCAGTGCTCGGCAAATGAAACGGTCAGAACCAGAGACGACATAATAGGTGAAGTCGTGGGCCTTCAGATAATCGAAAACCTCTACCATAGGTTTATAGATAGCCTGACCATAGGTCATACCCTTGAAACCATTGGCAGGAAGAGCAGCATAGGTCTTGACATAGGCGTCGAACTCGGCAAGAGTCATCCCTGCATAAGCCTTAGCAGCAGCATAGGCATGAACCATATCGAAATGGGCTGGCAACGCAGTACCGTTGCGCACAAAGTCGCGAATGTTCTGGGCAGCCTGTTTGACATCATCAGGGGCTTTATCCTTATAGCTTTCATCGTCCAGCGCACGGTATTCCAGCAGATTGTACTCGAAATAGGTGGGATAAAGTTCACCAACGAAGGTCCCGTCCATGTCGAATGTGGCAATACGGTCCTCAACGCTGATGAAGTTTGGCGACTCGGGATTGGTGACATCCTCGACATACGACTGCAGGGCTGCCAATGCCTCACACTTGTTCCACGATGGGAAATAGTTTTTTACTACGGGAACATCATCATTGTCCTTGCTGCAAGAGACAAGGAAAAGGGCACAGATAACAATGGTGGTCTGCATCCACACAACATACTTTTTCATCTTTATCATCAGTTTTAATTGGTTTACTTAGACATCAACCTTCTTTCAGGGACTTGTTAATCTGCTCAATGTAGCTGAGGACATCGTCGCGACCATCCTTCTTCTCTGCAGAGGTAAGGAACATGGGCGGCAACTCTTCCCAGGTTTCTGACAGTTTTTTGCCATAGGCATCCATTGCCTGACGACACTTGTTGGGCGTCAACTTGTCGGCCTTGGTGAAGACAATGGCAAAGGGGACGCTCGACACACCCAGCCACTCGATGAACTCCAGGTCAATCTTCTGGGGCTCCAGGCGGATGTCGACGAGCACAAAGACATTCACCAGCTGTTCACGCTGCAGGATGTAGCCACGAATCATCTGGTCCAGCTTGTCTACTTCCTTCTTTGAGCGCTTGGCATAGCCATAACCGGGGAGGTCGACGAGATACCACTCCTTATTGATAATAAAGTGGTTGATGAGCAACGTCTTTCCTGGTGTCGACGACGTCTTGGCTAACTTTTTATTGTTGGTCAGCATATTGATAAGACTGGATTTGCCCACATTGGAACGCCCAATGAAGGCATATTCAGGCTTCGTATCCTTTGGACACATAGACACCATAGGTGCTGACAGCGAGAACTCTGCTTGTTTGATTTCCATTCTATTCTTCTATTTTGCCTGCGAAGTTACGAAAAACTAAGCGAAACGCCAAACAAACTCCCTAATTTTTCTTTCTGACGACTACATTCCAAGCCATCTCTTCCGTATCGTCGTATCATTCACGACCATCTGATAGTCCATCATACTGGCAGATGCTCTCACGCCAACTGTCAGGGAAAGTCATCGTCTGGTGATGGAGAAGATCATAGAGCACCATCACAGACATGCAACGGCACTTCACTTCCTGCGTGTCCACATCAATGATGTCCTGTTCTAAATGGAAACTCTTATTACCAATCCTTACGGTACGTGTACGGGCAGCGATATGATCTCCTGCCTTTATCTGCGCAACGAAGTCTGCGTCAATCTTAGCCACTACAATAGCCACCTGTTCCCAATCTACATCCTTGCACACCGTAGCAAAATAATCAGTCTTTGCCGTGTCGTAGAACTGAAAATAGACCGTATTGTTCACGTGTCCAAACTTATCCACATCATTAAATCGAATCTGGATAGGCAGCACGTGTCTGAAATTGTTGTTGTTGTCTAATTTCTGCGTCATTCCTCTGAATACATTTCTTTTTTTGAAATCGGCTGCAAAATTACAAAAAAAAATGATTAGTTCAGCACTGTATTCCTGATTTATTTTTCATGAGCATCTAAATTCTTGCAGATTTCCTCAGCCATCCCGTTCAAAGCCACGCATTCACTACGGCTGATGTGCCGTTTCCCATCTTCGTATGCCCATGGGCTAAGTATCAACAAACGTCCAGCAGCACAGGCATCAAACAGCCCGTCACTGGGCTTGTAGTAATCCCGGAAGCCATTGTCTGTGAGTAAGATGAAAGGAAGCTTTTCCTGCAACAAGACCTGCATCACACGCTTCTCCTGTGGAGAGATGAAAGGCGAGACCATCACAGCTCCCTTGCGTGCCAACAGCACACGACTGTTCATGTAGTCGCGCAACTCTTTGTCTTCACCATTTTCCGCAGCCTTTACCATCCAGCTCCGCACATGCACCGTGTCGAACCCCTCTCCCATCAGAATTGCCACATTTCCCACTCCATCGTATTTCCTTTCACCAATCTCGATATCCTTCTGCACACGGAAATAGCCAGGCTTGAGGCGCTTAGTTGCTAAACGCTGCGGATTCATCTGGACATACCTGATCATTGTATTCAACTGTCCGCGACGCGACAAAGGGCGAATGAATGGGCGCTCAGTAAAAATCGGAAAAGGATAGCCCTGCGTTCCTTCGTCCGTTGTCGCAGCTTTCCCTTCGCCCGCTGTCGCTGCGTTCCCTTCGTGTGTTGTCGCCGAATTTAATTCGGCAGAAACCGCCAAAGTATAAGCCCTGCCAAGCTTCTTTACCCCCTGCCAATATCCACGAACAACGCTGCGAATGCTCGTATCCATCACCTGCGTCACATGGATGACAGCATGCAGGTGGTCTGGCATCAAGCAGAATTGCAGAATGCGGATAGCAGGATAGTGCCTGCACATCACGTACAACTCATCGACAACAGCATTACCCAGAGCCGTCCGCTCTATTCGCGCTTTCGAGGGAACACCATCCGGAATTACCAATCTACCAAACAGCGGTTCACGCGACGGCACCGTCAGCGTGACATGATACACCCCAACACCACGCCAAGCCGTCCCCGGCTCCTGCCATCGCCATTGTCCCAGTTCCACCATATACTGCCTTCGCTCTTTTTTGCTGGCACAAAATTACGAAATAATCTATTACCAAGCAAAGAAAAGGCAGAGAAAAACAGTTAAAAAGCAGGGGACACACTTAAATATGACAGGTACCTGGTACCTGTCATAACAGATGGCACATATCCTTGTGGTAAATCTTTCTTTTTCATATTCGTTCCTTTATTATATAAGTTCTTGCATACGTCGCAATATGATTAGGAACCACTCTTTGTCCTCTTCTGTAGCATGGCCATATGACCAATGATTAAAATATCTCCATTGAGAGAAAAGTGCAGAGCCCAAGATAATTATATTATCAGCTTTGCCTATAACAGACGATAGTTCCCTATGAGAATGCCACGCTTCATGACCATATAAAGCAATAAAACTGTGTCCACAATCCATATTAAACCCTAAGCTCCAACATTCGTCGGGAAAAGATGGCGAATCAAACAAATCGTAATATGAAGATGAATTAGGATTAAACTTTGTTTGGAAGTAGTCTATATACTTCTCAATAAAAGTCTTGATATCGATAGTTTTCAGTAATTCGCTCTTTCTCCACTTTGACAGAACTTTTTTCATTCTGTCGTCGAGATAGGAAAGAGCAGATACTCTTATCTCTTCTGGGATACCCCAGATGGCCTCTGCTATACTTCCGACAATAGCACCCAGCGTATCTGCATCTGCGCCAAGGCTGACAGCGCGACGGATAGCATCTTCAAAGCCTGTGCTTTGGCTGATAATCCATAGAGCAACGGGCACTGTGCCTTGACAAGTTTCGTCAAACTTGTTTTCCACATCATTCTTGTGAATATCAATACTATAACCTGAATAATCCAAACATTCTGCAATCACAGTACTTACAACATCGCGTGCCTTTAGATTCAATCTCCTTAGATGAAGAGCCCTACAAATAGCAAGTGCCACCGTCTGTGCGCCTTTGATACCCTCAGGGTGATTGTGGGTGCATTCAGCTGTTTTCTTAGCTGCATTAAGAACGGTATCCCTTCTGTGAAATGCCCATGCCACAGCACTCACTCTCATAGCACTCCCATTACCATAGCTACCGTAGGGTTCTGGTTGGTCATTTCTTACCCATTGGGCGAACCTACCACCATATCCTCCCATCGGGCAAGGATACTTGCGACACCATTCATGGATATATTTGCCATAGTCATCAGAATCATGCAAGATGGCATCAGCTACGGCGATGGTACAGATTGTATCATCCGTAAAACCATTCTTGTCTGAGAACAGTTCGAAGTTGTAGTCATTCGTAGGATTAAACTCCCAGCGACTACCAACAATATCTCCAATTATCGCTCCTAACATAACTGTTGATTAGATGTTGTATTGTTTCTTTTTATCTTGATAGTCAGATGAATCTGACACTCTGGATGTGCATCCGGGGTGATTTTGCTGATGCGACACTCAAAAATATCTTTCCATCCCATCTCCAGAATCGAGGCTATTGTCTCGTTGTCTTCACGAGGGATATAACCGATGCAGTAGTCATCATTGTCTTCCTCGTTGTGAAACATAACCGCCACAGCATCCTTGTCGTAACGATTATCTAAATCGCGCTGCAGTTGCAACACTGTGCCAACCTTCAGCTTATCCCAGACTTCGTCTGCATCGTGATACTTACGACCTGCCAGGTGGCAATCCATGAAAAACTTCTTCTTTGCTTCCATAACTGTGCTGTTTTAAAGTTAGACTTTTTAAGTTTACGATGCAAAGTTAGAAGTATGTTGCACCATATTGTGGTACAACTTGAAGAAAAAATCAATTATTCTTCATTTTTTTCGTTTTTATACCTATTTATTGCCGCCTGCAGCCAGTTCTGCATATCTTCGGCCAGCCATTTCGGAGAGATGACCTGCAACCATTCGCCCCTCGACATTAAGTGACCCTTGAAGTCTGATGTGGGGCGCATATAGACCTCAAAGTCAGTGTACTCCTCCGTCACGTTCACTTCCCGCTGAGTATGGTGAATTGGCAGGTCGCGCAGATAGTATGCCTCCAATCCGTATGCTCTGAGTACAATACGTTCAGGCATTGTGCCGTCGCCAACGACTATGCCAAAGCATTCCCCAAAGTATTCATTCGCATCAAAATCGGGATCTATCACGAATTTCTCCTGCTGCAACTCTACGTTTTCTATACGGTCAAGTGAGAAAACTGCCATTGAGTAGTTTCTTCCATCCTCTTGATTATATGAAGGCCTGTCCATCCTAGCCAGCACATACCAACGACGTTTGAACAACTTCACACAATAAGGTGCTACGGTGAAAGAGTTAGCTGCAGCAGCACCATACCTGCGATAGGTGATCATGATGCGCCGACTATCGCGCATCGCATTGATGATACGTTTCAGATAGGCATTGCCTGACGGAACACTCTCGATGAGGATGCGGTCTTGCACGCCCACATTCTCATCAAGCATATTCCCTACACTCAGTGTGGAGAATAGCCAGTTTGCCACGCTGTCGCTATTGAGCACCTCCTCATTGTAGATGAAATAGCGATAGCCGTCTTTGCGGTCGCAATCTATTACTACGCCAAACATATCCAGGATGGCGTCGCGATGGCGATTAAAGGTCGTACGTGCGAACTCTACACCCCCACTCTCTTCCCTCTTTCGCCACTTCTCGTTAATCTCTGCGAACGTAATCTTTCCCGCTTGATGAATGATCTCAATCAGCCAGATATATTCTTTGAATAATGTGGGTATCTTCATAAGCTAATCAATATATTTCATCTTATTCACTGGTATTAGTTTTTTTGCATCAATTTCTCCCACAACTCATCCAGTTTCTCGGCATCTTCTTCTGATAAAAGTATGCCAGAGTGGCCTTTACGCCAGTCTATATTGGGTATTGTCTTTTCAAGCAACTCGATGGTAAGAGGCGACTGTTCGTCTGCAGGAACACAGTCATAGCAATCCATATCCATATAGCGGCGGGTCTTGCCCTTCTGACCAGCCCAGTCTTCGCCCTCGTAGGGTTCGCTGGTAAAGACGCCATGAAATACGATGCCTGCTTTATCGTCACCCGTTCGCAACATGTAATAACGGTCGCCTTCGTGTGCTTCCTCCCATTCATAAACACTCCAATCGAAGGCAAAACCATCAGGACGGTCTGCCATAGCCTGACGATAATGCTCCAACTTAAAGCTACTGATCGTAGGATTCCAACGCAACAGATAGGTCTTGGGCAATCTTATCAGTTCTGCATTCAGTCCATCGAAAAACTTCTGCCATTCTTGCTCCGGCATTTTGTCGATTACAAACTGAGCGTAGTCCAAACGTTTGACATACTTATTGTCCTTAGTTGCCTCGAAGAAGTCGTCGATATCCACTATCTTCGTCTCCTTATTATTATAAAGGATGACCTTCTCACAGACGCCAGCAAAACCTTTATGATTGCTGAGTATTCGCCCCACGAACTCTTCTCCGTTTGGAGCAGCGACCTCTGCACGACTAAACATCTCGTAGTCCTCGTAGTTCCACTGTATGGCAATAAAATCATCAAAAGCCTTATACGTCCAATCCTGCGGCTCGGCATCCGGCATTTGAGCTTTGATGTATTCTGGGTAGATGTGGAATTCATGCATCAAACCATTCACCCCAATGTGATTGTCCTGCTGCTCTATTAATTTCGACATATTGTCAAGGCGATAGTAATAGGTATCCACTTCGTTGTCTTCTGAGAGGTCAGTAAATGTCTTATCATCGCCATCATAGATAACCAAGTCTGGCTTCATTTTCTTGGCTTCCCTCATAAGAGCAAATGCCAAGGCAACATCAGTACGAGAAGCAAGATAGGGCAAGTTGATGGTAAACGCACCAGACTTCAAGAGAATCGTCTCAATGCCCTGTGTAGAACCACCCTTGATATACATAGTGGTCTTTGCAATCTCTTCCTCGTCAGGGTCGTGCTCAGCACACATGATGGCTGCGTCAAGTACCTTGGCCGCCCCCTTTATCATTTTATTGATGTCAAAGCCATTGGTGGCATCGAAACAGTACGCATTGGCGTACATCAGGAGTTCCGAAGTTTTAGATTCATTATTGTCCATATCTCATTGTTTTTTAGTTATCGCCTGCAAATTTACATATACGTTGTACCATATTGCGGTACAAGCCAGAACTATTTATTCAGTATTTTAGACTTTTGCAGGAATCTTCATATGATAGCAGTTTATTATTCTGCAAAGTTACATATAAAAAAATAAATAAATACGTTTCTTAAGAAGAATTTTTATCTTTCTCCACAAGTATCTATTAATATCATAAAGTGCTCATACAAGGGAAGCCCTTGAGTCCGAAAGACCCAAGGGCTTTATAATTTTCCTCGTTTTTGGCTGATGCCGATAAATTTGTTTCAGAGCACAGAAGCGGCGAATATGACAGGTACCAGGTACCTGTCATATATGTTTTTAATAATCACTATCCCCTATTTGTTCCTTCGGTGCCTCTTTGTTTTCCTTTGGTATAGGTTTTATATTGAAAGAGTCTATCGCAGGTTTGCTAACGGCATTAGTGCCCATGTCTATTGCTAGACCAATCAGCCCACCAAATAAGATATTACCCCACGCCCAACCATTAATTGATTTTCTAAGAACAACATCTTTAAACTTATAATGCTCAGATTCTATTTGGATGCGTTGTCCATCAATGGCCTTTCTGCTTATTTTCACCACCTGTGGCAATTCTACGTCTTCATAAGTTTGAAAGTTCGTCGTAATAGTTACGGGTTCATCGACATCACCATCAATCGTTACTTTTGATGTTGTACCTGTTATGAGAGTAGCACACGAGGAAAACATCAACGTACATGTGATTAAGGAAAGAAATAATCTAATCTGTTTCATTGTCGTAAGTTTTAAAATACTATTTGGATTCTTACTTAGCTCCTTTACGTCTATTACATTCTTTACAGAGCATTTGACAGTTCTCTATAACCGTTCGACCACCATCGCGCCAAGGAGCAATATGGTCTCCCTCCATAAATTCGTAATCAAACTCCTTGCCACAAATAGGACAGATGTGGTGTTGCTGTTCCCAAACAGCTAATTTGATATCCTCTGGGAAAGCACGCAGGTCGAGATAATGCTCATCACCTGTCAATACATAAGGAATGATGCCCGCCTGTTTCTGTATCTCACTATCACGCATCAAGGCAGATATCTGCTTCGCCATCTCCGCAGTATCCAGCGTCTTATCGTGGTAACGGTCATAGAACAATGCCCAGTCCAACCCCTTCATAATCTTCTTAAACTTCTTCATGTCGAAATTTGTGATGGCCCAGTTCAATACGTTTTGAAAGTACGTCCACAGATTGTTCGAGTTGGGGTCGTGTTGGTGCTGAGCCATATATCCTACAGCTGTCTGACGCTTACCATTGCGCGTTTCATGGTCTGCCATCCATTCAAGCGCTTTTTTCAGGAAATCCTGACGGATGGGGGTGCCATTAACCAGGTCTTTGCCCAACCGGTATGCGCCACAGTTAGACTTCGAGAAATGTTTCTTCGCATCTGTCACGAATGGGCCAGCATAGACAGCATTGTTTATCTCCTGCTCGTTGAGCGGTTTACCTGCAATGTTAATCGTCTGGAACCACTCCAGTTTCTCTGATGCTTCACCCTCGCATACATAGACGGTCAGTCTATAGTTGAGTATGCGTTCTTGAATGTCTTTGGGCTGGTTGAAGAAGTTTTTGAAGTCGTACGAGAACTTTCCGTCGACATATTCACAGAGCGACAACGTGCGTTGCTGTCCATCCATCACTTCGTAGGGACATTCCGCATCGTCAGAACGTTTCACCCAATACATCACATTGAGCGGATAACCTTTCAGTACTGTCGTTATCACAGCTTGCTGCTCCTTCTCATTATAGATAAACTCGCGCTGATAAGGCGGACGGATATCCAACTTGCCATCATAGCCACGAACTCCTTGTTCGTCGTTGTTCACATAACCTTTGACAATATCGCCAACGGTTACTTCTATCTGCTTAATTGTCATCATGTCGTTTGAGGGTGTTTGTTGCGGATTAAGATTCGTGCATACTTTCTTACTCCTTTTATATAGGGTCTATCATATTTTGCGAAACCAGGTATTCTTAGCTTATTAATATCTTCAGCGTTTAAATTATAATCATCATTTCTTTCTGTCAAACCAACTATCTCAAATTGCTCTGGATTATACTTGTCTAAGAAAGTAACAGGAACACCCATTACTCCAGAAAAATCAGACGGGATATCTTGCACGTGGCTTACTTCAATTGCGTTGTAGTTATCGTAATGAGGATATTCTTCAGATGAATAATGACATACCAGGTCAAGTTCCTCATGCCGCTTTATATGATCAAGATTTGTAAACCAGCAAATATTTCCAAGACTCCTCCACTTTTGACCTGTTTCATCTTGCCAATATCTTGTTTCTCTTGCCTCATAGTCTTCAGGAACTCTGAAGGCCATATCACCAGATTTAAATCCAAGCCACACTTGGTTGTTCATAAGAAGCGGAAATACTTCCTTATAAGTAATATTGTTTTGATTGCCAATAATCAAAAACTTCTTCTCATATTCCATCAATTGCCCAATATACTCTCTAAATAACGAGAAAGGAGGATTGGTAACTACGATATCAGCCTGTTTCAGCAACTCGATGCATTCAGGGTCACGGAAATCTCCTGTTTTTAATGTGCCTATCACATTCTTGTCGTTCTTCAACAGGTATTGGACATCGCTAAGGTCAACAGCTCCGTCACCATTCAGGTCCTTAACCTCTGTAATCTCAACCTTATAAGCAATCTTCTTTGGCTCATCAGTAAAATCGCCAAAGTCAATCATCAGTTCATTGCCTTGTACAGGCGAGCCGTTATAACACGTGCAAATCAACTTCTTCAAACCCAACTGGTTGAATCGTAAAGCAAAGTACTTGAAGAAGTTACTCTCATAAGGATCGTCACAATTACACAAAACGACCTTATCGCGAAAGTGCTTCCAATAGTGCTGTAACTCCCGTTCAATATCAGTCATCTGCGTGTAAAACTCATCCTTTTTAGCTGTCTTAGCAGCATTCAGGTTTTTATTGGCCATACGCTATGCATTATGCGTATTGCTTATCTTCGGAGGCAGGCAACTACAACAAAAAGCATGGACGATATTCTCACCCATGCTCTGAGGTTGTAGGATACCCACCAAACCGGATAAGTCACGCCCATGCATTTCGCATGAGCGCTTGCGACTTATTCATTCGGTTTGATATTTGAAACTTCCTACATTTCAGAGCAATTCCGAATAACAGCAAACGCTTGTTAATATTTCCAACTAAAATCATACCGCCACCCTGCACTCAGGGACCTCGGGCTGTCTACAGCCATCGGCAGTACTTGAATGCAAAGGTACAAAAATAATTTGAAACGAAAGACAAAAGGAACTTATTTTTTCTAACCTATCCATTTTCGCATAACAAAAAGTGGGGGAAGAACTTGCATATTTACAAAAATAGACGTACCTTTGTATGGGAATCATGCGATTCTTGAGGTCATCTCGAAATAATTCCACAATGTTGCAAACGATATTGAAACTATGGCAATACGTAGAGAAATAAGAAATAGTACGGCAGAGTTCCTGATCTTTCAAGCTGAAGCGAAAGAACAGGGAGTTGAAGTTTATTACAAAGACGAAAACATCTGGGCCACACAGAAGGCAATGGCCACGTTGTTTGACGTCAATGTTCCTGCTATTAGTAAGCATCTGAAGAATATTTTTGAGTCGGGAGAGTTGAAGGATGATTCAGTTGTTTCCAAAATGGAAACAGTTCAACACGAAGGCAATCGTGATGTAAAACGTATGGTCGTGATGTACAAACTCGATGCAATCAACGCTGTGGGTTATCGCGTAAACAGTGTTCGTGCCACGCAATTCCGTCAGTGGGCTACAAGTGTACTGCGAGAATAGTCCAAAGTTGAACGGTACAAAAAAGTGCAATTTGCAATATGTTGATTAAGACAGCAAAAAAGAGTTTTTTGACCACATAAAAGCAGTTTTCTCTCAAAAAGTTTGGTCATTCCAAGAAAAAGCCGTACCTTTGCGCCAACAGTTCCCGCCACGCCTCCTAACAATGCGTACCACGGCGGGACTTCGTCATTTATAAAGGAATGAGATATAACAAGCAACCAACCGACATAACAACTCAACTTGCGATGTTGAAACAACGTGGCCTCATTGTTAGTGATGAGGACACCGCATTAAAGCAACTTGCTTCTATCAGTTACTTCCGCCTCGCAAGTTATTGGAGATTGTTTGAAGCAGACACCACGACTCATCAATTCGCCAACGGCACACGGCTCGAAGACATCATTTCCCTCTACAACTTCGACAAAGAACTGCGCTCCATTATCTTCACGGCGATACAAGACATTGAGGTCGCCCTGCGTACACGCATCATTCATTTCTTTTCTTTGGGGCATGGAGCATTCTGGTTTATGGATGCCTCGAAATTCTCCAACCGTACTATATTTCAGACCTGCATAGACAACATACAGAACGAACTTAACCGTTCAAGGGAGGAGTTTCTGCAAGAGCACTTTGCAAGATACGATTCACCTTCCATGCCTCCCGTATGGAAAACATTGGAAGTCGTTTCTTTTGGCAATCTCTCTAAGTTGTATGCCAACATGAAAGATACCAATGTCAAGAAGGAAGTGGCAAGAAGCATGGGGCTACCCAAGTACGATTACATGGAGAGCTGGCTACGAAGTCTGACAGTGCTTCGTAATTGTTGCGCCCACCATGGGCGTGTATGGAACAGACGTTTTCCGGCAATGCCGCAGTTGCCAGCAAGACTTCCACTTGCATGGGTTGATACCAGTTGTGTCAGGCCAATGAAACTATACGCCCAACTATGTACGATTTTATACCTCGAACAAAGTATAGTTCCAAACAGCAACATCAGGCAACAATTGTTGAGACTGTTTGCTGACTACCCAGATATCAGCCTCAGAAAAATGGGCTTTCCCCGTGGATGGGAGACGGAGCCGCTGTGGAACGCCACAACACATTAGTTCTTCAAAAGGATTCAAAACAATTGCTTGACAACGCAGGCAGCGTAAGCCATGAAGAGGCAGTGCTACACGCTGAGACTGAGTTCGAGAAATACCGCATCGTACAAGATCGTTTGTTCCAGAGCGACTTTGATAAATATTTGGGTGAGTTACCTTTTGATAAAGAGTAAAAAAACGATGATATATACCATTTTCTCGTAACAAAAGTGGGGGAAATACTTGCATATTTACAAAAAATTTTGTACCTTTGTAGTTGAAAAATGAGTTAGAGACTGTCAGACTGACAAAATGCCGATATACAAAGGGATTGCAGTCTTTTTGAAGACTGACAAGACTGACAAGAGACTGACATGATTTGGACTCGTTTTAGCTGTAGAAACGACAAATTCTCTAGAGAATTTATGTCGTATACAGCTGATATGCAGAAAATTCTCTAGAGAATTTCATGCAAGAACAGCTGATAGCGGAGAGTGACAGCTGCATAACGTAAAAAACTGATTATCAACGATATTAAAGACAAATAAAAAGACATGAAAAAGACTCTAACCAACGAAAAATCAAAGCAAAAGGTACTCATTAGGTACATTTATCGCAGTCAACTGAAGGAGAAAACACTCGATATTGCGGATATTTATGCAATAATCAGCAGCAAGAAGTACGAAAAACAAGTATTTTCGCTGCGTGAAGAGTTGATAGGCGACACCTCTGAGCGTGAAATGGCAGAGACGGACGCTATCAACAACATACCCTCCGTCCAGACGGTTCCAGGAATGGTTGTACTGTCGCTGCCGACAAGCAGTCAGCAGCAACTGGAGCAGTTGCGCAGCAGAGTGCAGCTGTTTCCACAACTGCTGATGGCCTTTCAAAGTATCGACGGACGCCATCTCGTAGTGCTGATGAGCTATGAGCTGAGCAACGGCACCCTACCCGTCAAGAAAAAGGACGTGCGACTGTTTCAGCAATACGCCTTCCGCCGTGCTGCCGACTTCGTACTGGCGTCGACAGGCATCAAGGCGGAGGAGGACGACGCAGCGCTGAACCAGCAGTTCTATGTGTCGAGCGACGACAAGGCAATATGGAACGAGCAGGTGGTGGCTGTCAAGATGGACCAACCCACAGAGGAGTTGACGGAGCAGACTGCCAGTATCATGAGCACGCCCAAGGAACACCCGTTAAAGAAAGGTGTTCTGCCAGGCTATACCCAACTGGAGATGGACATCATCAAGTTCAATGCAGTCTGCAGACAACTGGCCTTCAGCAGGAAAAAGCCCATCGACGAACACCTGTTGGCCGTAGCCGCCGCATGCCACAAGGCTGGCATCGACCAGGAAGTTGCCACAAAGTGTCTGCTGAACGTGGGCAACTATTGGGACAAGGAACCGCTGGTGCGCTCGACGATGGAGAATGCCTACCAGAAGCATCGCTATGGCCTGCGCAATCCGCTGGAACCCTCGCTGATGCACCAGCAACTGATGAAGGACTTCCTTCTGCGTCGCTACGTATTTCGCAGAAATGTAGTGACAGGCGACGTAGAATATCAGGAGAAAGGACGCTACATACTGAGTTGGCGACCACTGACCCAAGAGGCTCGCAACGACATCAATAATGCAGCCATCGACGAAGGCATCAAGGTGTGGCCGCAAGACATGGACAGACTGATAGGAAGCAGTCAGGTGAACGACTACGACCCCGTGCGCGAATGGCTGGGCAACCTGCCCGAATGGGACGGGCGCGACCGCCTTGGCGAGATGGCCGATCGCGTGCCCACTCTCCTACCCAACTGGCGTGACAACTTCAAAGTATGGATGCGCTCGATGGTGAGCCAATGGACGAGCGGGGCCGGACAAATGTATGGCGCGCAAATGGTTATGATGTTTACCGGCGCACAAGGAACGCGCAAGTCAACCTTCATGCGCATGCTACTGCCAGAGGAGTTGAGGCAGTTCTATATTGACCGTATCGACTTCGCCAACAAGAAGGAAGCTCTGCGTGCTCTGAGTCGTTTCCTGCTCATCAACATCGACGAGTTTGACCAGATTTCCAAGTCGCAGACAGCCTACCTGAAGCACCTCATACAACGCACCGACGTGAAAGAGCGCAAGATGTACGAGACCACCTACCAGCAGTTGCAACGCTATGCAGCGTTCGTAGCTACCACCAACTCGCTGTCGCCCCTGAAGGACGAGACGGGTTCGCGCCGTTATATGGTGGTCGAGGTAACAGGTGTAATAGACACCTCGACGGAAGACGACAAAGCCATCGACTACAAGCAGATGTATGCCCAGGCGATAGCCGAGATACGTCGCGGAGAGGACTGCTACTTCGATGGCGAACGTGAACGACTGATAACCGAGAAGGGTGCCGAGTACTACGAGATGCCTAATGTGGTCAGCATCTTCTGCGACCACTTCCGCAAACCTGTTGCTGGCAGCGAGACAGAACAGATGACACCTACCGAGATATTGGCCTACATACACGACAAATGGCACATCAACCTCGTGAGCCAGTCGAATGCCGTCATGCTGGGAAACTACCTGCGCAGAGAAGGATACGAGCGCGGAAAAGGCAACGACAGAAGACGCTATAAACTGTCAGTCTACTGTCAGTCTTGACAGTCTCTAAAAAGACTGCAAACACCCTCACCATCGGCGTTTTGTCAGTCTGACAGTCTCTAACACAAAATTTTCTACTTTACCAAAAATTCAAATGAATAATTATGCATTACAAGATAGTTAAGGAAACCAAACCCAACCTCAAGAACTACGGACGCTACAAGGCCGTAGCCGTACACTACCAGACTGTTGACACAGCACGCCTGTGCCGAGAGATACAAGACAACTGTTCGCTGAAGAAGAGTGACGTGAAAGCCGTGCTGGCAGAACTGTCGGAGCTGCTGGTGCGCCATCTGCAGGACGGGCACCGCGTACGCCTGGACGGCATCGGACTATTGAAACTGGAGATAGAGAGCGACAAGGTGGACCGTGCGGAGGAGTTCGACCTACAGAAGAACATCCGCAACTACCGCATCCACCTGTTGCCAGAGAGTCGCGAGGGCATACAGACCCTCTACGACGGTATCCAGCTGGAACCAGCGGTGAAAGGATGATGTTCCTGTACTTATTAAAAAAATAAGGTTAAAAAGTTGGCAGTTTCAGAAATAATGTGTACCTTTGCAGTCGAATTCAAGAAAACATGCTTCCGTCCGCGAAGTATTCTTTCCAAAAGTTTTCATTTTCCACATCAATCGAATTTTTAATAACGATTTACTGTATACTTATATGTACACGAAAGAAGAATTAGAACAACTTTCTATCCCCGAACTCATGGAGATAGCCAGCGAGTTGGGTGTCAAGGTATCGCAGAATGACGAGCTGGAAAGCGTCATCTACGCCATTCTGGACAAGGCCGCAGAGAACACTGCCGCAGGCATACCCGCCAACAAGCGCAAACGCACACGCATAGCCAAGAAAGACACAGACAAGGTGTACACCGTCAATGGTTCCGACGGCGAGAACCTTGATGCCAAACCCAAGAAGAAAAAGGCCGAGAAGAAGCCTACCATCGATAGTCTGTTTGCTGAACAGGAGGCTGCCGAGCAGGCTGCTGCAGCAGAAGAACAGGAAAAAGCACAAGAGTCTGCAGCCAAGAGCCAAGAGCCAGAGAAGCCGGCTCCCAAGAAGCGTGGCCGCAAGTCGAAGAAGGAACTCGAGGAGATGGCTGCTGCCAAGGCTGCCGAAGAACAGGCTGCCAGCGCAGACGCTGCAACTGATGCTGCAGCAGATGTCATTCCTGAAGCTGCTGCTGTCGAGTCATCGGAGCCCATCGAGGAGAGCCTGATCAACCAGCTGCAGGAGAAGATGGCACAAACCGCTGTGGAGGTTCCTGCCGCCCAGCCCATCGTTGACAGTGACATCTGGGAGGGCGACCCTGGCGACGGCACAGACTTCATCCCTGTTGTAGACCTGCCCATCGAAGACCAGGCTGCCATTCCGTCACTCGACATCTTCGACCGTCCAATGGCACAGCAGCCTGTCAATAACATCATTGAGAACCGCATTCCCGCTCCCGAAAACATGGCTCGCAACTATGAGCGCTACGACTTTGGCGACCTCATCAGCGGCAATGGTGTGCTGGAACTGCTGCAGGACGGCTACGGATTCCTGCGCAGCAGCGACTACAACTACCTGTCGTCACCCGACGATATCTATGTATCGCCTCAGCAGATCAAGCGCTGGAGCCTGAAGACGGGCGACGTGGTAGACTGCACCGTTCGTCCGCCACACGACAACGAGAAGTACTTTGCACTGAGCACAGTGAAGACCATCAATGGCCGTCAGCCCCACGAGGTGCGCGACCGCGTAGCCTTCGAGCACCTGACACCGCTGTTCCCAGAGGAGAAGTTCACGCTCTGCGGCGACCCCGCCACCACGAACCCCTCAGTACGCATCGTAGACCTCTTTGCTCCTATCGGTAAAGGTCAGCGTGCCCTCATCGTCGCCCAGCCAAAGACTGGTAAGACCATCCTGATGAAGGACATTGCCAACGCCATCGCTGCCAACCACCCAGAGGCATACATTATGATGCTGCTCATCGACGAGCGCCCTGAGGAGGTGACAGACATGGCCCGCACCGTCAACGCAGAGGTGATAGCCTCTACCTTCGACGAGCCTGCCGACCGCCACGTGAAGATTGCCGGTATCGTGCTGGAGAAGGCGAAGCGCATGGTAGAGTGCGGACACGACGTCGTCATCTTCCTCGACTCTATCACTCGTCTGGCTCGAGCCTACAATACCGTCAGCCCTGCCTCTGGTAAGGTGCTCACGGGTGGTGTCGACGCCAACGCCCTGCAGAAGCCCAAGCGCTTCTTCGGTGCTGCCCGTAACATCGAGGGTGGTGGTTCGCTGACTATCATCGCTACCGCTCTGACAGATACCGGTTCAAAGATGGACGAGGTGATCTTCGAGGAGTTCAAGGGTACTGGTAACTCTGAGTTGCAGCTCGACCGCATGCTGGCTAACAAGCGCATCTTCCCGGCTGTCAACCTGGTACAGTCGTCTACTCGTCGCGACGACCTGCTGCAGGATCAGACCACACTGAACCGCATGTGGATCATGCGTAAGTACATTGCCGAGATGAACCCCATCGAGGCTATGAATACGGTACACGACCGTCTCATCCAGACACACTCTAACGAGGAGTTCCTGCTCAGCATGAATGGTTAACGGTTAATGGTTAACGGTTAATGGTTATTGGTTAATGATGGAAATCATCCTGAAATATTTCCCCAACCTTAGCGAGAGGCAGCAACAGCAGTTTGCTGCCCTCGACGCTTTGTATCGTGACTGGAACGCGAAGATCAACGTCATCTCGCGCAAGGACATCGACAACCTCTACGAGCACCACGTGCTGCACTCGCTGGCCATTGCCAAGATGCTGCCCTTCAAGGACGGCACCAAGATACTGGACTTCGGCACGGGTGGCGGTTTTCCGGGCATTCCCCTGGCTATCCTCTTCCCCGAGTGCGACTTCAAGCTCATCGACGGAACGGGCAAGAAGATTCGCGTAGCCCAGGAGGTGTGCAACGCCATCGGACTGACCAACTGCCACCCAGAGCATCTGCGTGGCGAGGAGGAGAAAGGCAAGTACGACTTCATCGTCAGTCGTGCCGTGATGCCCCTACCCGACTTGGCAAAAATCGTGAAAAAGAACATAGCCAAAGAGCAGCATAATGCACTGCCCAATGGCATACTTTGTCTGAAAGGTGGCGACCTTCAGGCTGAACTGCAACCCTTCCGCCACATCACAGACTCGATGGAGCTGACGCAGTGGTTCAAAGAAGAGTGGTTCAAAGAAAAATATGTGGTCTATCTGCCCCTGTAAAGAGGCGATAGACCACCTTTATTATTTATACCAGCGAGAAGGCGACATCCATCATGTGGGTGAAGCTGTTTTGACGCTCCTCGGCAGTCGTAGCCTCGCCTGTCAGGATATGGTCAGAGATGGTCAGCAGACCCAGGGCACGATTGCCTGAACGGGCAGCATTCATATAGAGCGCTGCTATCTCCATCTCCACAGCCAGCACACCCATATTGATCCACTTGTCGGTGTGGGGGTTGTCGCTGTAGAACGTGTCGGAAGACACCACGTTGCCCACCTTATAGTGGTAGCCGAACTTCTCGCACGACTCGACAGCCGCACGCAGCAGTTCGAAGTCAGCGATAGGCGCAAAGGTTCCGGGCAGTTCAAACTGAGCAGCAAAATTGCTGTTGGTGCAGCAACCCATAGCAATGGCCAGGTCGCCAATGTGCAGGTCGTTATTGATAGAACCGGCAGAGCCCACACGGATAATGGTCTTCACACCATAGAAGTTGTAGAGCTCATAGGTATAGATACCGATAGAGGCCATACCCATGCCGTGACCCATCACGCTGACACGCTTGCCCTTATAGGTACCCGTATAACCCAGCATGCCACGCACCTGGTTGAAGCAAACGGGATTCTCCAGATATTTCTCGGCCATGAGTTTCACACGCAGCGGGTCGCCCGCCATGATAACAGTCTCGGCGATGTCGCCATACTGAGCCCCGATGTGGGGAGTGGGAGTATTTTTCATAAGCTTTATAATAATTAGTTAACAACTGATGTTGCAAAGATAGCAAATTCTTTTGAAATTAGAAACAAAAAACGATAAAAATATTACGATGACGAAGAAACAACGCTACGAAGCTATTCTCAGCTACTTCCGAAAGGAGATGCCTGAGGCAGATACAGAACTGGAATTTGGCAGCATCTTCCAGCTGCTGGTGGCTGTGGTGCTCAGCGCACAATGTACGGACAAGCGCATCAATCAGGTGACGCCTGAACTGTTCCGCCAGTATCCCGATGCCAAGACAATGGCCCAAGCGGAAGTCGACGAGGTGCTGGAGTATATCAAGAGTGTGTCGTATCCCAACGCCAAAGCGGAACATCTGGTGAAGATGGCACGCATGCTGGTGGAGCGCCATGGTGGCGAGGTGCCTGCCGACATGAACCAGCTGCTGGACCTGCCAGGTGTAGGTCGCAAGACAGCCAACGTCATCCAGTCGGTAGCCTTCGGCAAGTCAACGATGGCTGTCGACACCCACGTATTCCGTGTGAGTCATCGCTTAGGACTGGTCCCTTCAAAGGCCGACAATCCCTTGAAGGTAGAACAGGAACTGGTAAAAAATATACCCGTGGAAGATATTCCACGGGCACATCATTGGTTGTTGCTTCACGGCCGCTACGTCTGTACGGCACGCCGTCCTCATTGCGAACGCTGTGGGCTTAACGGCGTCTGCCCTTCTGCCACCCATTCTGCCAGCCATGCTGCCAACCTTTCATCATCTGACGATGGAAGCGGTTCTCAGCCTGCATAATCTCATAGACCTTCGAGGCTGACACCTTCTTAATCATCCGTTTGTGGTAGTCGACATCCAGCTGACGCAGTTCCAGATTCAGCTTGTCATACTCGACAATGGCCTGTTTGCAGGCTTCGTCGCCTACGGGCTTGTTCATGCCCATCTTGCGCATCTTGTCGTAGATGACGCGCTGCTTCTCACGCAACTCACAGAACACAGGATAAACCCTGTCGGCTTCTTGTGGCGTTAATGAAGCCTCCTTGGTAATATAGGCTTTCAGGTCAGCCTCGAATTTCTCTGGTGAGAAACGCTTATTATCCTGAGCGCTCACCATGACGGCCATCATCAGTAACAGGCTGATTGTTACAATCTTCTTCATCTCGTTTAGTTTTCTTTATTCCTTTACTCCTCTGCCAGCAACTGGTAGATATCCATATTGTCGAGCATAGCATAGTCGGCAGCTTCGTCGATGTAACTCTCTGAAGCGGCAACCTGCTGGGGCGCGTCCACTTCGTGGAAGTGGAAGGAGACAGCTGTCACCACCAGTGCAGCGACACAAGCAGCAGCATAGAACCAGTGACGGATAGGCATAGCAACCTTCTTGGCCACAGGCTTGCTCTCCATAGGCTGACGCTCGGGTAACTGTGCCATGATATTTGCCGTAAACTGGTCGAAATACCCTTCTGGTGTACGGAAGGGATTCTTCTGCCCTACTCTTTCCTTGAGGTATAATTCTTCATTAGTCATTGACATACTCCTTATTTCTTTATTGTTATGACGTTTGTTGTTGCAAAAAGTTTAATCACGAGACTTAAAAAATTCTGAAATCTTCTTAACGGCTATGTGGTACGACGCTTTCAACGCTCCTTCCGATGTATCCAGCAGCTTGCTGATGTCGCTGTATTTCATCTCATCGAAGTAGCGCAGGTTGAAGACGGTGCGCTGCACGTCAGGCAGCTGTGCAATGGCTTCCTGCAGGAGTGCTTCCGTTTGGTCGCCATCAAAATAGCGGTCGGCCATCAGTGTCTGCGACACGCTCTGACCGCCATCGTCAGTACTCATCACTATCTGATTCTTCTGGCGACGCAGGAAGTCGAGACTCTCGTTGACGGCTATGCGATACAGCCAGGTAGAGATCTTCGAGTCACGGTGGAAGTCGTCCAGATGGGCCCATGCCTTGAGGAAGACGTTCTGCATGACGTCATTGGCATCCTCGTGACTGAGCACCATACGACGTACCTGCCAGTAGAGCTGTTCGCTATACTCGCGCACCAACCGCTCAAAGGCCTTCCGTTGGCTTTTCGGGTCAGTCAGTTGTTGCATCAGCAACTGTTCTTCGTCTTTCGTCATGGCAGATAAGTGGTCAAATGGTCTAAGATTACACGGTCGTAGCCGTAGACGTCGGGCCACGTCTTCAGGTCACCCGTCTCGTCAGGCCACAGCGTGAAGTATATAATATAAAGAGGTACGTGAGGCTTGACAGGCACATAACCTATCAACTTATGGTCTTCCTCATCCTGATGGGTACGCAGATACTTACGACCACGATCGCTGGTGGGTTTCAATCCCATCGATATACGGATGCGGTCTAGCAGCCATTCGTCAGGCTCATCAAGCACGTAATTAGCCAACTCGAAGGGCCGTTCCACACGCACACAGCCGTGGGAGATGGAGCGCTTGTCACGCTGGAACATCCACGGTGTAGAGGTGTAGTGCAGGAATACAGAGAAATTATTCTTGAAACGGAATACCAGACGTCCCAGCGAGTTGTCGTCGCCACTCTCCTGGGCCACGCGATATTTGCCGCTGAGCAACATGCTCTGTGTCACCTCGCCAATCTCCATCTGTTTGTTGGTGGTGCGCTCATAGATGTTGTATCTGTTGCGAGCGAAATAGGCACTGTCGCCAGCATGATGCACAACATCCTTCTCCAGGATGCTCTGTGGGATAATCCATTGCGGATTGACCTCCATCCACTCTATCTCGCTGCTCAACAGGGGTGTCTTCGTCTTCCAGGCACCACAGACGATGCGCATGTGCAACAAGCTGTCGTCGCCATAGGCATAGAGATGATAGGCAGGGATGTTGACAATGATGCGCTTGCCCGTCTCTGGAATAGGACGACGCAGACGCCAACGGGTGCGCTCCATATTGCTCAGGATGCGCTGTCGCTGTTCTGCAGTAGTATCGTTCTTCAACATGCCTTTCAGCTTGTGGTAGAACTTATCCTGCGGTTCGATGGCGCTCAAATACTCAGCAATGCTGTCGTTGACAATCTTATCAATGACTGTCAGGTGGTAGTCGGCAGGAGCCTGTTCCATATCCACGTCGAAGAGTCCACGATAGCGCACGATGCGCGAGTTATCACCAGGCTTTTTCTCTTCTTCGTCGAGGTGATTGAAGATGCGTGAGGGATTGATGAAGCCATAGCGGTAGCCATAGGCATAGCGCATGCAGGCCTTGGTGAGATGGTACTCCAGTCGGGCTGCCACATGGTTGATATCATCGTTGCCCTCGCCAAACTGCAACTGGCGCAATTGCTGCAGGTCATGCTCGATGGCATCGACAAAGAAAGCTCGTTCAGAGAAGCCTATATCACCCACCTGGTGCAAATGAGCCAGCAACGAGTCAGCGCGGTGGTCTACGCCTGCTCTGTCTACCCATAACAGCTGGACGCCATCCTGTTCGTAGTAGTCGCGTACTCGACGGTCAGACTCTGTCGCAGCACCTTCTTTGCGGGCTGTTTCAGCAACCAATTGGGCTACTTGCTGGAAGTCAAAAACAAACGCAGGCGCCTTCATATCAGAAAACGCCTCCATTGTTATCTCCTTGTTCTTAAAAGTGTTATCCTTGCCGCAGCCTGTCAGGAGCAGTGCTGCCAAGGTCAGTAGTCCGATCAGCGAACAGAAACCTTTCTGACTACCTTTCCGATTTTTAAGATATAGCAACCTTTGGGTACATTTAGTTCAATCTTCTGCGCGGGACTCTCAATCTTCTCCGACATGACGCAACGGCCTGTCAGCGAAACGACTTCCAAGGTCTTGCCCTGTGCGCCATTAACGGTAACGGTATTGCCATTGACCGTAATGGTGATGTCCTCGTCAACAAATTCTTCAATGCCCGGAGCCACAGTGACAGCTGTTACTATAGAAGGCACAGCAAACATCAGTGTGAGGAACATGGAAAATATGAGTAGTGATTTCTTCATACGCAACAAATTATTTGGTGCAAAGATAAGAATTATCTTCGAAAAATCCAAATTTTTAGGCAAAAAAGTCACTATCAGACGTCAAAAACGTCCATTTCGTTAGTCAGACGACTATTTTCAAATACTTCGCGGGCTTCTTCAAGCAATATTTCCTCGCGTTCATAGCGTGAGGAGTAGTGTCCCAGCAACAGCTGTCCTACCCCAGCCTGACGGGCCACCAATGCCGCCTGATGGGCTGTCGAATGGTTGTACTTCTGTGCCATTTGCAAGTTGTCCTCGCCATAGGTGCTCTCATGGTACAGGGTGCTGACACCTTGCAAAAGATCGGCCAGCGACGGCATATAGCAGGTGTCGCTCACATAGGCATAGCTGCGTGGTTGTTCTGCAGGTTCTACAAGTCGTTCGTGGGCCACCACCTCCCCTTCTTCAGTCGTCCAGCCTGCTCCTGCCTTGATGTTATTGAACTGACTGACAGGAATGCCGTAGAAGTCGGCCACATCACGACGGATATGGGGCAACGAGGGTTTCTCACGGAACAGATAACCACAACAGTGTACGCGATGCTCCAAAGGCAGCGTCTCGACAGTCAGCGAACGGTCGTCGTAGATGACCTGCTGTTGCGTCGTATCGACAGCCACAAACTCCACTTCATAGTCCAGGTCACGACAAAAGAAGTCTATCTGTCGCTGCAGGATGTCAGCCAATTCCGCAGGGGCATATACTGTCAGCTTAGCAGTACGTCCCAGCAGTCCGAAGGTGCTCAGCATACCAATGAGTCCGAAACAGTGGTCGCCATGCAGATGGGTGATGAAGACGGCACTGATCTTCGTGAAACGTAGTCGCGAACGGCGCAGCTGTATCTGCGTGCCCTCACCACAGTCCACGAGAAACAACTTGCCACGCACCTCTACGACCTGCGCAGAAGGGAAATGCTTCAGCGTAGGCAGTGCACTGCCACAGCCCAATATATGTACTTTGAACGGCTCCAAGTTATTTTACATCTTAAAGTCGTCAAACGAGTCGTCTTCCAGCTTCACATCGTCACCATAGGTCTCTTTGGGCTTCTGGCGACTGTATTCGAAAGTCTCCTCGCTGTCCTTATATACCAATGAGTCTGCTGTCAATTTCAGGATGTCGTAGATATTCAACTCCTCTACATCGGTGGCGCCATCACGTACCAGGACAATCTCCAAGCGACCTTTTACCAGACGCCACGTACGGTAGATGATAGAACCTTGATCGATGCTCTCGGCGACACCACCTTCCTTGATGCTGATACCTACCTCATCGCTACCATCAATGGGGTTCGGCATCACCCAGTTACCCAACAGCGTAGACTGGTTGATAACGACAGTAGCCTCTGTCGATGTGCTATTAGGCATGACGGCCATGCGGTCGCCAGTCTGCAAGCCACCAAACACATGACTCCTTTCCTGGGCATACGAGATGTCCAGCATCAGCGTATCGCCCGTATCGGTAATCAGCTGTAACATGTTCATCGAGGTTGCCTCACCACAGATGCCATACAGCGTAGAGTCAACAGACTGGTTGACTGAGTCACCATTGTCAAACGGCACGGCCGTTGTCTTGTTACCACAGCTGCCCATTGTCAGCACAGCGGCAGCAATCAAAAGGATGATTCCAAACTTTTTCATATCTCAATTTCTCATTTTTTCAATTTCTCAACCTCCTTGGCTTCATTCCATAGCGCATCCATCTCCTCCAGCGTCATCTCTGTCAGTGGACGACCAGCCTTGATGCTATGCTGCTCGATGTAGTTGAAGCGACGGATGAACTTCTGGTTGGTATGCTCCAGAGCATTATCGGGATTCAGTTTATAAAGGCGGGCGGCATTGATGACTGAGAACAGGAAGTCGCCTAACTCCTCTTCAGAATGCTGTTTGTCGTCGCGCTGAAGTTCAGCCTCCAACTCGCTCAGCTCTTCGCGAACCTTGTCCCACACGTCCTCGCGGTCTTCCCAGTCGAAGCCCACATGACGCGCCTTATCCTGGATGCGATAGGCCTTGATGAGTGAGGGCAGCGAGGCAGGCACACCAGCCAGCACAGTCTTGTTGCCACCCTTCTCTTTCTGCTTGATTTGCTCCCAGTTGTCGAGCACCTGTTCCACGTTGTTCACCTTCGCAAACTCGCGCTCCTCTTCGTTCTCGCCATAGGGTAACGGACGAGGATTCTTGGCACCAATCTGCGAAGGATGATACACATGTGGATGACGGAATATCAGTTTATCTACCAGATGGTTACAAACGTCTGCCATATCAAATTGCGACTTCTCTTCACCTATCCTGGCATAGAAGGCAATATGCAGCAACACGTCACCCAGCTCCTTACAGATATCCTCCACGTCGTCCTTCATCAGTGCGTCGCAGAGCTCGTAGGTTTCTTCTATCGTGTTGGGGCGCAGACTCTCGTTGGTCTGCTTGCGGTCCCATGGACATTTCTCGCGCAGTGCATCCAACACGTCGAGCATACGTCCAAAGGCCTCCATTTTCTCCTCACGGGTATGTCTTTGTTCCATAGTTTCTGCAAAGGTACAGTTTTTTTATATTTTTACAGCAGATATAGCAAAAAAAAGACAGAAAAATTTGCAGTTTATTATTTTTTCACTATCTTTGCAGCAATTAAAGCAATTAATCCACTAATTTGAAAAAACTATGAAGAAGATTTTAATTACTTTATTGTTCGGCATGTTCCTGATGATTCCTCAGGAATCTCACGCTCAGTTTTTTAAGCAGTTGGGTAAGGTTGCCGAGAATGTAGGCAAGAATATGTTAGATAATGCCACCAATGGTCCATTCCAAGCATCTGCTGAAAAAGCAACATGTACGGTAACCGATGTAACATGCGTTCTGCAAACCGTCACACGTGTCGATGCAAATTTACAATTTGCCGCTACAATCCAAAACGAGAAGGACGATGATGTGAATATGGAATTCAGCAACGTCCGAGTAGTAGACACAGAGGGTAACTCATACGACTGCTCAGTCACGCCTAACAAGAATATGGAGCTGCTTAGCGGTGTACCCGTCAAAGTTACTATCACCGCCTTTAACGTACCACAACAGATTAAGAAGTTCACCTTAGTACGTTTAGGAACAGCAAGCGAAGGAAAGGTTGAATGGCGCGGCGTAACGTTCTAACATTCGACATTCCTCGATAAAAAAAATAATAAAGAGAGCTTCGGCTCTCTTTTTTAAATCAAGACACAAGACATGACAGAGAGACTGGAATTTACCACAGAGGAAAAGGAAGAAACACTAGCACTCTACCAGAAGATACGCGAAGAAGTAGCGCCGACGATGCACGAAGGCGACGAGGAACGCATGCGCCACGACATGCTGCAGGCCCTGGAGACCAAGCAGCTACAACGTGACGTGTTCGGACTGAACCCTATCCTACTCTCTTTCCAGACTGCTCAGCTGGTCGTTGACGAGATTGGTCTGAAGCGCGACAGTGTGCTGGCTGTATTGCTGCGTCCCAGTGTAGAAGAAGGTCTCATGTCCATCGACGAGGTGAAGGATCAGTTCGGTGAGTCGGTAGCCCGCATCCTGCATGGTTTGCAGCGCATCCAAGAGCTGTACCAGAAGAATCCTGTCATTGAGTCAGAGAACTTCCGCAACCTGCTGCTGTCATTTGCCGAGGACATGCGCGTCATTCTGATTATGATTGCGGACCGTGTGAACCTGATGCGACAGATAAAAGATACAGACAACGATGGTGCCAAGCACGAGGTGTCGCAGGAGGCCGCCTATCTCTATGCGCCCTTGGCTCACAAGTTGGGACTGTATAAGTTGAAGAGCGAGTTGGAAGACCTGTCGCTGAAATACCTGGAGCACGACGCCTATTACCATATCAAGGGAAAGCTGAGCGAGACGAAGAAGAGCCGCGACGCTTACATCGAGCGCTTTATCGGCCCTATCAGTCAGCGACTGACAGAGGCTGGCATCAAGTTCCACATCAAGGGGCGTACCAAGTCGATACACTCTATCTGGCAGAAGATGAAGAAGCAGAAGTGTCCCTTCGAGGGCGTCTACGACCTCTTCGCCATCCGCATCATCATAGACACCCCTATTGAAAAGGAGAAGATGCAGTGCTGGCAGGCTTTTGCCATCGTCACCTCCATGTACCAGCCCAACCCCAAGCGCTTGCGCGACTGGCTGAGCGTGCCGAAGTCCAACGGCTACGAGTCGCTGCACATCACTGTGCTGGGACCAGAGCAGAAATGGGTAGAGGTACAGATTCGCACAGAGCGCATGGACGAGATTGCCGAACGAGGCGTTGCTGCCCACTGGCGCTACAAAGGCGTGAAGGGCGAGTCGGGACTGGATGAGTGGCTTACCAATATCCGCTCGATGCTGGAGACCAGCGACGGCATGGAGGCGATGGACCAGTTTAAGATGGACCTCTACGAAGACGAGGTGTTTGTGTTCACGCCCAAGGGCGACCTGTTTAAGTTTGCCAAAGGTGCCACTGTCCTCGACTTCGCCTATCATATCCACTCAAAGGTGGGCAGTGCGTGTACGGGTGCCCGCATCAACGGCAAGGTAGTAACCATCCGCCAGCCACTGCAGAGCGGCGACCAGGTGGAGATTATGACCAGCGCCAACCAGAAGCCTAAGCAGGACTGGCTGAACATTGCCCAGACCTCGCGAGCACGCTCGAAGATTCGTCTGGCACTGAAGGAGACGCAGGTCAAGGAGGGTCTCTTCGCCAAGGAGATGCTGGAACGAAAGTTCAAGAACCGTAAGTTGGAGATGGACGACAGCATCATGCAGCTGCTCATCCGCAAGTTAGGATTCAAGGAGGTCAGCGACTTCTACCGTCAGGTGGCGAATGGCGAGTTAGACCCTGCCGTGATCATCGAGAAATACATAGAACTGCAACAGGGCGACCAGCCCGTTACGGGCAATAACGTGGCTGAGAGTGCTGCCAACTTCGTGCTGGAGAACTCGAAGCACTCGGTAGCCACCAACCAGATGGCTGATGACGTGCTCGTCATCGACCGCAACCTGAAAGGCATCGACTACCAGCTGGCACGCTGCTGTCAGCCCATCTATGGCGACAAGGTATTTGGCTTTGTCACCATCAATGGCGGCATCAAGATACACCGCGAGGACTGTCCCAACGCCCCAGAGCTGAAGAAACGCTTTGGCTACCGCATTGTCAAAGCCAAGTGGAGCGGCAAGGGTGCCTCGCAGTATGCCATCACACTGCGCATCATTGGCAACGACGACATTGGCATCGTGAATAACCTGACAAACATCATCTCGCGCGACGAGAAGCTGATACTGCGTAGCATCAACATCGACTCGCACGACGGACTGTTCAGTGGCAACCTGACCATCATGATTGACGACAACACCCGACTGGAAGCACTCATGAAAAAGCTTCGCACCGTGAGGGGTGTGAAGCAGGTGGAGCGCATATAACAAAAAGAATGAGAGAGGCAGCAACCTCTCTCATTATCGTATGCTATTCTGTCAAGCTTTTCTCCAAGTCTTTCAGGTATTTCTCCGTCTGCTTGGTGAGGAACTCCTGAAGCTTACGGGCAGGCTTCGTTTCGCGACTATAGCCGAATTCCTTATAGAACTCATTAACACCCTTATTCTGCTCGGTATAGAATTTCAAAATCTCCTTATATAATTCTGGCATTTGACTGGCAGGACAATGACACTCCTTGGCGAATTTGATGATATCCTGGAACTTCTTGTCCAACTCTTTGTTCAGCTTCAGATTCTTCTCGAAGATGGTGCTGATTTTGTATGGATCGCGCAGGTCTTCCATTTCATCTGCAATTAACTGGTAGTTGGCCATGATTTTCTCGATTTCCATCCTAATGACCTCACTTTTCAGCTGAAGTTGTTTCTGATACTGTGGTGCCAGTGAATTTCTCCAGTCCTGACGTGCATCAGTATTTCCACCTACTACGGGAACTGCATCTGCTACGACAGCCTCTCCTGACTGGTCGTCGACACCACGTCTTTGAACGTCGTTCAGCAGGCTCTTGCCAGAGTAGCGCCCCACACGGTTCTCGTAGTCACGATCCTCTTCATACCAACCATTATGCGTAGTGATGCGGTAAGTCTCGCCAGGCACGATATCAATATTGGTCCACAGCTTGCAGAGTGAGCCATCAGGCATGACAGTACGGATGCGACCTACCTTGGGTTTGTCGAGAGCGATATCTACAGTGAAACGCTTGTTCACCACAGGCATTGTACTCACAAAAGCGTCGTCGGCAATAGCATTCAGTTCTTCAGCATTATCTGCAACATAGAACACATAAAGGGAGTCTTTCAAGTCGTCACCTACACGACCATCGATACGGAAAAAGCTGTTGTCGCTAATCATCGTCTTCTCGTACATGTCAGGGCGCAGCGAGGTAATCATATAGACAGTACCATCGACATCAACACCGTCATCCTCCCAAACGATGGCATAAGCATCGCGCAACTGAGGGTTCTCAGGGTTCTTGCAGCACATCAGCCACATATTCTGGTTTTTATTGGTGCGAATACGCTGTGTGCCCTGACTTGTCCCATTATTGGTAATCACCTTCAGCGAGAAATTCTCGTTGCTGCCTGGCTGGATATGCAGGAACTGATAGGCCAAGGGCTCGTTTTTCGGGAAGTTGATGGCCACAGCATTCAACACGTTGTCGTTGCGTATGGGGTTTAGTGAACAGTGGAAAGGCACTATCTTCGTGCTCGACTCGATGATATTTGTGTTGGGATTGCGATTGACAGAGTATACCTGTCCCTCGTTCTGGCCAAACTTCTGGATGATGGCGTTCAGCGTTAAGATGACGCTCTCAGGCTTCTTTTGGGGTGCTGCCAATGGGTCAGCACTGATGGTTGTAATGGCGCTGCAAGCAATAAGCAGCATGATGAATAAACGTTTCATAATGTATTAATTTTGGGCTGTTTGCTCTAAATTGTTTTTTGCTATCTCTAACTCCAGTTCCACCCATTTCATGTAGGCTTCGTTAGCCTGTTTCTTCATGAGGGCAATCTCTTCTGGAGTGTATTTGTAGTTCTCTGGGCGAGTGATGGGAATGTCGCGCTCAGTCAGCGTCACAGACTTCTGCTCTACTTTCTTCTCGACAGGTTTCGTTTCTTGAGCCAAGAGCTGTTCTGTCGTAGCAGGTTCTTCCTGTTGTGGCATCACGCTGGGTGTCTCGCTCTTCTTGGGCTGCACCTTGGCAACGATGCGCTTGACGGGAGCTTGTACAGGTTGCACTTCCGGCTGTGGAGCAACGGTCTGCGCGGGTTCTGCGGCAGGCTGTTCTACCTTGGCAGCGACGACTGGTGCCTCATTCACTTCGCCAACAAAATCTTTCGGTGGTGTCAGATAGACAGCGATGACTCCTGCCACACAAGCTGCTGCTATCCAGGGCCACAGCATGCGACGACGCTGGGGTTTAGCGATCTCCTCGCCCACCCGCTTCATCAGTCGGGCATTGAGGTCGGCAGGCATCTGAGGACGCTCCATCTCGTCGAGACGGATGGCATCACGCAGATTCTTGTCCTGCTGTCGTAATGTGTTTAGCTGATCCTCATTCATGACTGTAACATTTTGATGATTTTATATAGTTTCTTTCTCGTTCTGCTTAGCTTCGAGGCCACCGTTGTAGGTATGGACTCTGTCACGTAAGCAATATCTTTCAGACTCATCTCTTCATAGTAGAACATGGTCACTATAGCTCTCTCGTCGGGTGGCAGGTGTTGCAGGGCGGCCCTGATGAGTTGTACCGTTTCCGGATTGGGTTGTCCGAAGGTGGCCTCTACCTCTGCGTCCGACAGCTTTTCTGCCTCACCCTCACGGTCTTCATAGTAGACCATGGGCAGACGCTTGTGGCGCAGGAACGTGATAGACTCGTTGTAGGCGATGCGCGAAATCCAGGTTCTCAGCGACGACTTCTCTGCGTCATACTGTCCGATGTTCCTAAAGACCTTGATGAACACGTCCTGATAGACCTCCTCAGCATTCTCGACAACGGTAACGAGTCTTACCACTTGGGCAAAGACATCGCGGCCATAGCGATCGAGTGCCTGCTGTTGTGCTTGGGGACTTTGCTCACGCAGTCCCTGCAGGAGGTTTATGTCGGTTTCGGTTATCATCTTTTTATGTCCTTCTGTCTATATATACGACAGGAAATATCAAAACATTGCAGCGATAGCAAAAAAAATAGAAAAAATAATACGGAGCACAGCCCATGCTCCGTATTATTCAGTTCTGCTTGCAAGCTACCACACCCATGGTTGAGGGGTCGAGGTAGAACGTCGTGCTGCAGGTATCATCGTCCAACAGATACTTGGCACGAATCAATAGCAGTGTCGTACTGTTACGTTTCTGGAAGCTCACCTTCTTGCCTGCCTGCTGTTGCAA